>NZ_CAWNZA010000047.1:114575-440485 GCF_963878885.1 Pseudomonas sp. R9.37
CAGGAGCGGACCGCCATCGGTGACCCTTCCCCAATCTCCAAAACGACGCTGATCAAAGGTGGGAGCGGGCTTGCCCGCGAAAGCGGTTTATCAGTGCCAAAGTTGTTGCCTGACACGCCGCATTCGCGAGCAAGCCAGCTCCCACAGTTTGGATCGTGTTAACTCAGTGACTACGCAGTAGCCCGCCAGGAGCGGACCGCCATCGGTGACCCTTCCCCAATCTCCAAAACGACGCTGATCAAAGGTGGGAGCGGGCTTGCCCGCGAAAGCGGTTTATCAGTGCCAAAGTTGTTGCCTGACACGCCGCATTCGCGAGCCAGCCCGCTCCCACAGGTTGAGTTGCATTAACCCGGCGATTACGCAATAGCCCGCCAGGAGCGGATCGATCAGGTAATCCCAATAGTTCTCCGACGCCTTGAGCCGCAGTGCGAAGGCCAGGGTGCCCACTGCCAGCATCCACACCGCCAGCGTGTTGCGCAGCCAGAGCAGCAGCAACGCCGCCGCGCCCACCAGCACAATCATCGGCCGCGGGTTGAAGCCCCAACGGTAAGGGTCGTAATACGTCAGGCCCATCGTGGCGGGATACAGCAGCAGGCTCAGCGCGCCAAACAGCACCAGCAGCTGCACTTGATGTGGGCGATTAACCGGTTGCACCACGCCCAATCGGCACAGCGTTACCCACGCCAGCAACACCAAGGTGCTGATCGCCAGGTCATCGGTAAAGCTGCGCACGTACGCCGCCAATGGCAGTTTATTCACCGGGATAAAACTCAGCACCACCAGCATCGGCAGCAGCCATGGCCGCCAGGGTGCGGTAAAGCGAACCCTGCTCAGGAGCACAAACCCCAGCAGCACAAAACACAAATGGGCCTGCCACACAGAAACCATCACAAATGCTCCGCCAGCCAGGCTTCGTTGAAGCTGACATGTTTGATAAAGGTGTTATTCCACGAGTACACCACGTGGTACATGCCGTCCGGGCTACGGCTGAGATACGGATACTCGTACTCGAAATCACAGCCGCGCGGTTTGCACACGCGGTAATCCAGGTTGCTCAGAAAACGTTGTTCCAGCGCCAAGCGCTTGGCGCCGCTGGAGGCGCGAAAGCCCTCGCCGATGATTTCTTTGTAAGCCGCGTGGGAGAACGGCTGGCCGAGCGGGTCGGGCGACTGGTCCAGTTCCACCACCGTGCGCCATTGGCTGAACTGGGCGTTGGTCCCGTAAAGGCTGAGCTTGAAGCGACCGTCTTGCAGGTCGTTGAGGGCCACCAGCAAACCGTCATCCTCGGTTGCCACTGCCGCCAGGGATGAGTTGGGGTTGGCCGGCTCCAACGGGTACGGCTCGCTCCAGGTTTGCCCGGCATCGATGGTGCGGCTGGCGAGCACGCGGTGATGGGTTTCGCCGGCGTAGCGCAACATCGCCACGGCGCGCTGGCCGTCCTGCGCCACGATGGTCGGCTGCAGGGAGTGCTTGCCGCGGCTGATGCGAAATTTGTCGATCACCGCGCCGTCGGGGCTCAAATACAGGTACTCGGCAAACTTGCCCATGAACTCGTGATACACCGGCAAGCCAATCGAACCGTCGGCGTGAAACACCGGCGCGGCGCGCACCAGCGTGCTGATATTAAAGAACGGTGAGGTCACCAATTGCCGCGGTGTCGACCAGTTTGCGCCGAGGTCAGTGGAGACCATCACGTTGATCGCACTGGTGGCCCAGCCGCCGACCGACACCGACACATAAAACATCCACAGGCGTTTATCCGGCCCCAGCGCAATCACTGGGTTACCCAGTTTGCGAATGTAGCGCTGCGTGCCGTCGCGGGTACTTTCGCGCGTGGCCAGCACCTGCTCGGCGCCCCATTCGCCGCTGCGCGCATCAAACCGTGCGGTGCGCACCTGCACATCGGCGGCGCCTTCGCGGCTGCCGGCAAACCACACGGCCATCAAGTCGCCGCCAGGCAGGGCGGTGACGGAGGAAGCGTGCACAAAGTCGGTGAGTTGCGAGGACACAAAGCGGCTGGTGTATTGCGGCGCCGTCGAGACCTTGGATGTGCTCGGGCTCGCCTGGGCAAACGGCGCCAGCACGTGCGGCGGATGGCTTTGCCAGGCGGCGAAAAACACCGCGAGCAGGCTGCAGATCAGTAAGGCGGAGCGCATAGAGAACCTGTTGGGGAAAAGGATTACTGCGCACGCTCATCCGGCAGGCGTTTCCTGCGACCGGTGAGCATGGATAACGGCAGGTTGTCCTTCACCTGGAGACTTTCATACACGGCGGCCAGCACATGCACACAGACCAGACCCAGCAGCACATTGGCGGCGGTTTCGTGGACCTGCAGCGGCCAGTCGGCGCCCCATAACGCGTCGACTTCCTGCATCAGGAAACCGCTGATACCGAGGGTCAGCAGCGCCGACATCATCAACAGCATCACCAGCGCGCCGATGGGCGAATGACCGAGGCGGTGCAGCCCTCGTCCGTCCAACACCCTACGCACATGGGCACTGAGTCGAGCAGCCGATGGCCAGAAATCCGACCAACGTGCACTGCGCGGTCCTACGAACCCCCACACCAGTCGCACCAGCAACCAGGCCATGGCGTAGTAGCCCAGCCACACATGCCAGTCGTCGCCCGCTTCGTTAAAGAAGTAGTTGGCGACGAAAACCCCGGCGATAGACAGATGAAACAGCCTCACCAACGGGTCCCACAGGCGCAGGGATTCGCCTGCCATCAGCCCTTGATCTCAGTCTTCACGGCCTTGCCGGTGACCGGGTCGTGGTAGATCTCGACCTTGCGCTTGTCCTTGTCGAAGCCGTAGATCTCGTAGCAGTTGCCGTCGGTGACCTTGAACTTGCTGATCTCATACCCTTGAGCCTTGAGCGTGTCCTGGAAGGCTTTTTCGTCTTGCCACTGCGAGCGTTCGGCGGTGGTGCACTGAGGGCCGGCGAGGGCCATGGGGCTGGCGATAACCAGGGACAGCAGGAGAATTTTGCGCATGGAAAAGCTCTCAGCAGATGTGGGAGATTTCACAGTGCAAAACCAACCTTAGCGCAACCTTAGTTGGCAACGCGCCGTAACATCTTTCCCCGAAGGGGCCGCTGCAGAACCGGCATCATTCCGCCGTTTCCTACAGAGATTCCGCAATGCGCCTACTCCTAGTCGAAGATGATCGTGCCCTCGGCCAGGGCATTCGCGTGGCATTGGGCGCTGAAGGCTACACCCTGGATTGGCTGCAGGATGGCCTCAGCGCCCTGCACGCACTGCGCACCGAAAGTTTCGATTTGCTCCTGCTCGACCTCGGCCTGCCGCGCCTCGATGGGCTCGACCTGTTGCAGCAACTGCGCGCCGGGCAATACGACTTGCCGGTGCTGATCCTCACCGCCCGCGACGGCACCGCCGAACGTATCGCCGGCCTGGACGCTGGCGCCGACGACTACCTGATCAAACCCTTCGACGTCGAAGAACTCAAAGCCCGCGTGCGCGCCCTATTGCGACGCAGCCAGGGCCGTGCCCAGCCAATGCTGGAGCACGCTGGCGTCAGCCTCGACCCGGCCACCCAGCAAGTGCGTTATCAGGATCAAGGCATCATCGTCACCCCGATGGAATACCAGCTGCTGCACCAACTGATGGTGCGCCCCGGCAAAGTCGTGACCCGCGAGCGCCTGTCTCGCGCGCTGTATGGCTGGCAGGACCGGGTGGAGAGCAACACCCTGGAAGTGCTGATCCATAACCTGCGCAAAAAGTTATCCACCGAGCTGATCCGCACCGTGCGCGGCGTCGGCTACGTGCTGGCGCTCAACCCATGACTTCCGTTCGCGCACGCATCCTCATTCCGGTGCTGGTGTTTATTTTGCTCGGCGACGCGCTGATCAGTTGGCTGGTGCTGCGCGACAGCCACCATGAAATCGAGGAAGTCTACGACGCTCAACTCGCCCAAAGTGCGCGCCTGCTGCAAGGCGTACTGCGCCAGCGCGACCCAGGCGAAGCGGATTGGGACAGGTTGTATCAGGCGTTCGACCAGGCCATGAGCCGCGTCGGTGAAGACGGCGTCGCGCATCCGTATGAAACCCGCTTGACCTTCCAGGTATGGCGCACCGACGGTCAACTCCTCGTGCGTTCCGCCGAGGCGCCTGTGCTGGCTGCGCCGCCGACTACCCTCGGCTCCCACGACATAATGGAGAACGGCAACGACTGGTGCGCCTTCCTCCTCGCCGACCCGCAGCAGGGCTTGCTGATCTGGGTGGGCGAGCGCGACGACATTCGCCAGGACCTGATCGAACGCATCGTGCGCCACACGCTCTGGCCCACCTTGATCGGCGTGCCGCTGCTGACCGTGTTGATCTGGCTGACCATCGGCTGGGGCCTCAAACCCCTGCGCGCCATGGTGCTGTCGATTCGCGGGCGCAACACCGACACCTTGCAACCGCTGCACCTCAAGCCGCTGCCGACTGATCTGGAACCGATGCAAACCGCGCTTAATCGGTTGTTGGTGCAGATGGATGACCTGCTCGAGCGTGAACGCCGCTTTATCGCGGATGCAGCGCATGAACTGCGCACGCCGCTGGCGATTTTGCGCATTCACGCGCAGAACGCTCAAAGCGCTGCGACCGAAGAGCAACGGCGCGAAGCATTGGATTTTTTGGTGAACGGAGTGGATCGCGCTACGCGAATTGGCAGCCAGTTGCTGACCATGGCGCGCATCGAGCCGCAACTGAACAACCCCGTGTGTAAGCCTGTGCAACTGACGGAACTGGTGCGCGAAGAACTGGCTGAGCTGACGCCACTGGCGATGGAAAAGGGTGTGGAGCTGGTGCTGGAAGGTGAAGAAGAATGCTGGGTGCAAACCGAGCCGGTGGCGTTGGCGATTGCGCTGCAGAACCTGGTGACCAATGCGCTTAACTTTTCGCCTGCGGGCAGTGAAGTGAAAGTGGTGATCGGCGCTGACTGCTTGAGCGTGGAAGACCAAGGTCCGGGGATTGATGAAGCGGAAATGGAGCGGTTGTTTGAGCGTTTTTATAGCCGGGATAACGCTAACGGCGCGGGGTTGGGGTTGGCGATTGTGGAGATGATTGTGGGGAAGATTGGATGCAGGCTTACGCTGCAAAATCTGGAGCAGGGCGGTCTGCGCGCGCGGCTGAGCTTCACGGCTTGCGCGCAAGTGCCTTCGGGAATACCACACCGTTGAACGTGTGGGTGCAGCAGTCACAACTTGGCTTCATCTGTTCGGGCGTCAATTGGGGGTTAACCTTTTGCAGTAAGCCCGACTCGTCGACCCACAAACCGCTGTAATAGCTGGAGTCGCCTAACAGCACATACTCGTCTTTGTCGCTTTCATGCAGCGCAACTATCCAGAACACGGGCTCCGAGCGATCCAGTCGAGCGTTGGCTTCGCTGAATACCTTGTCCCATGGCTGACCAACTTTGGACAGGAGAAATCGGAATAGCGGTGTGTAGTCAAAACCATGTCGTTGATGGCTGTGCATTGAACCGCGGGTGGACAGTGAGCGCTTTGCTTTTTTGGTATGCCGTTCATAGCGATAAGCGAAACAGCTACCGTGGCGCACGCCGTGGGTGCGCGTGTTGACTGAGCGGTAGAGGAGGTTTTTTTTCATTGCATCAGTATTCCTTCCTAGGCTGCTTTGGAGGTGGCGGCCAAGCACCTTGGTAGTGGAAGGAAATTTGGTAGTCGAAAAGGCTTGGCTCTATCAAATGCCGGAAGTGTGGCTGAATAATTGTTATCCAATTTGGGAGAACGTTGAATCCCCCGGAAAAAATTTGAGGCTCATTGTGTAAGTCGAGTGATTTGAGAATGCTGTCCTCCTCAACGTTGGCTGAGTATTCATCCGCCTCCAAGTTTTCGGTTAGTTTGTCGAACCATTCCAGCCGTACCTTCATCACCATAATCAAATCTCCGTTTATTTTTCTATGCGTCGTTCGTCTTTTGCCGGACCTCGTTGCTCTCCGGTGTAGGGATCAAATGAGCCTAGGTGGCTGATATCGCTGTATCGATAGACCTCCAGCTCACCTTTTTCTGAGTCCCACTCGAAGAGCTTTCGCCCTTTGGCATCCTTCCAGCGCTCACGAAGGCCGCCGCCGTTCCGTTTTCGAGTCTTTTTCTTTTGTGCTATCAAACCTGGGAAGCCAGTGATGTCCTCGGTTCTTGGGGCAGGAAAGTAATCATGATCCGGGTTTTTCAACCCCTTCCGCGGCTCATTAACCACCACATACAGCGGCCGAACCCCCGATTCCACCGGGAATACCAGAATAAAATCCCGATACTGCGGCGGATAAATCGGGTTCACCAGAATCTGCGCGGCCTTCTCCGTCGGCGGGTAAATCCAAATCACCGGCGCTTGCGGCGCAGCTTCCAATGCCGGAATACCCAGCGTATCCCTCGATCAACCGCAGGCGTCCAGATCAGCTCCACGCCCTCACCCAAATCCGCCACAAACTGGTCGCCACGGCTTTGGAATTGCACCACATCAATCATCTGCCAATCGGCATGGTTGCCCGTGTAAAACCCATACCCCTTGAGCGTGCCGTCCTCACGCTGCTCCACATGCAAACGCATCTGCGACCGCGCCCGTGGCAGCGAACGCAATTGCTCCTCGCTGTAGAGCGCGCTATCACCCAGCTCCGACGGCCAAGCCAGCGCCACCAAACCGGCCAATAATCCACCGGCTACAGTGCCAGCAGCGGTGGCTGCGGTGGCTGCGGATTCCACCACCGCCGAGCGCAACGCCAACTGCCCTAACCCAACGGGCAGGGCGCTGCCGCTGATCTTGCGCAAAGCAACCGCGCCTCGGCTGTCCACCTCGCGCCCACCCAACAGGCTGAAGTGGCCGTAATCCTTGATCAGCTCCAGCGGTACGTAACCGGTGGGGTCGTTGTAGCGAATGATGCCGTCGGGCAGTTGGCAGGGTTTGGTGAACACGCAGCCCGGAAGCTTTACGGGCGTAGGCGCCGGGGCAGGTGCCGAGTTGAATAAGTCTATCGGCGGCGAATAGGGCTCCCGTTTCGGCTGCGGAATCAGGATTCGCCGTTTGAGTTGTTCTTCTTCGGTGATGGGGTACGCGCGTTCTGACATGACGGGCTCACTTCCTTGTGCGAGGGAGTGAGCGTACGAGGGGGGATCAGAGGTTGATGTCGGGTTTGTTCGGTGGTTTGCGTGGGAAAAGTCATCCTGTTAGCGACGATAATTAAAAAGGGGGCCAACAGCCCAACCTCCACCGCGTATTCCGCGTCAACTCCGGCGTACCCATCCGCGATGCCCTCGAGCACGCCTCCGAGCTGCTGCACTGTTCCAAAATGCTCGCGTTGGATGCCGCCAAGAACAACAGCGCGGATCGCTACGCCTGGGCAGCGGATTATTTGGGGGAGATGGCGAAGGCGGTGGTGGATGATTTGGCCAATGGGATGTTGCCGAATGGGGTGATGGAGGAGGGTGACGCTGTTGGTGTGTAGGCGGGTGAGTTGAGGGTGTGGCTGCTGGCGTCTTCGCAGCAAGCCAGCTTCCACATTGGAGGGTGTGCATCCGTTGAGTCAGTGTTAGCAGTAAAAGAGACCTTGGGGCGCCAAGGTCTCTTTTTTTGTCTATGTGTATGACGTTTTGCTCGCGGATCTGTATCTAACGGCCTGCTTTTCAACGCCCTACCATGGTGCCCAGCACAACTCTTAAGGAGCGACACCATGCCCGAACTGTCCAGCTGGCTGGCCTACGGCCTGATCTCACTCGGCATGGTGCTCACGCCTGGGCCGAACATGATTTACCTCATTTCCCGCTCGATTTGCCAGGGGCGCGCGGCCGGGTTGATCTCACTGGGCGGCGTTGCGTTGGGCTTCCTTGTTTATATGTTTTGCGCGGCATTGGGGATTACCGCGTTGGTGATGGCGGTGCCGTTTGCCTACGACGCGCTGCGGCTCGGCGGGGCGTTGTACCTGGTGTACCTGGCCTGGCAGGCGGTCAAGCCGGGTGGTCGTTCGTCGTTTCAGGTTCGGGATTTGCCCCAGGACAGCCCGCGCAAGCTGTTCATGATGGGCTTTGTGACCAACCTGCTGAACCCTAAAGTGGCGGTGATGTATTTGTCGTTGCTGCCGCAGTTTATCGACCCTAACGGGCATGGCAGCGTGCTGACGCAATCGCTGATTTTGGGCTTTACGCAGATTGCCATCAGCGTGAGCGTCAACTCGGTGATTGCCGTTATGGCGGGCTCCATCGCGGTGTTCTTCGTCACCCGCCCGGTTTGGCAGGTGGCGCAGCGCTGGGTGATGGGCTCGGTGTTGATGGGGTTGGCGGTGCGAATGGCGGTTGAAGGGCGGCGGTAAGTAGCGCGTCACAGGATGGCTTTGAGGTAGGCCTTGAGTGCGTTGAGCGGGGCGTCGAGTGCTTCGAGTGTCGGTGCTTGGCGCACGTCCACCGCGAGCCGTTGCAGCTCACGCCCCATCACCGTGTTTGGGCCGCCCAGGGAGTCGAGTGCTAACGTCAGGCATTCATCAAGCTTGAGCTGAATCGTGGCCAAATCCCCCTGACGTACCAACAACCCAAACACTTCCCGCTCATACCCATCCATGACCAAGTCATCGCGCAGAATCGGGCTCGCGCCTTCGGTCTCATACACCAGCTTGAGAGCAAAAAGGGCAACAGCTTCCAGCGTCAATTCCATGGTCCCTGCTCCTTAAGATCTGCGTTCGTCTGTGCCTGCTCACTTTTTCACAAGCGAAAAAAAAGACCTTGAATTTCAAGGTCTTTCTTTAAGATGGTGCCCCGAGGGAGACTCGAACTCCCACTCCTTTCGAAAACGGATTTTGAATCCGCCGCGTCTACCAATTCCGCCATCAGGGCTCAATGGCGGCGAAGTATAGAGATGAGATTACCGTTGGTCAATCACGTTTCATGGTCTATTTTCACTATTTCCGCTAGACTTCCCGGCCCTGCTAGACGAACCCCATCATGCGCGTTGCTGACTTTACTTTTGAGCTCCCTGATTCGCTGATCGCTCGCCACCCTTTGGCCGAGCGTCGCGCCAGTCGACTGCTGACCCTGGACGGGGTGAGCGGTGCCCTCGCACACCGTCAATTCACTGATTTGCTTGAGCATTTGCGCCCAGGCGATTTGATGGTGTTCAACAATACCCGGGTGATTCCGGCACGGCTGTTTGGCCAGAAAGCGTCCGGCGGCAAGCTGGAAGTTCTGGTCGAGCGGGTACTGGACAGCCATCGTGTGCTGGCCCATGTGCGCTCCAGCAAGTCGCCGAAACCGGGTTCGAGCATCCTCATCGATGGCGGTGGCGAGGCCGAGATGGTCGCGCGCCATGACGCGCTGTTCGAACTCAAGTTTGCCGAAGAGGTGTTGCCGCTGTTGGAACGCGTCGGCCATATGCCGTTGCCTCCTTATATAGACCGCCCCGACGAGGACGCGGACCGCGAGCGCTATCAGACGGTGTACTCGCAGCGCTTGGGTGCGGTTGCCGCGCCGACGGCCGGGCTGCACTTTGACCAGCCGCTGCTGGATGCGATTGCTGCCAAGGGCGTCGAAAGTGCCTACGTGACCCTGCACGTGGGGGCCGGCACGTTTCAGCCGGTGCGTGTGGATAACATCGAAGACCACCATATGCACAGCGAGTGGCTGGAAGTCAGCCAGGAAGTCGTGGATGCGGTAGCGGCGTGCAAGGCGCGCGGCGGTCGTGTTGTGGCGGTGGGCACCACCAGCGTGCGGTCGCTGGAGAGTGCGGCGCGTGATGGCGTGCTCAAGCCGTTCAGCGGCGACACCGATATCTTTATCTTCCCGGGCCGGCCGTTTCATGTGGTCGATTGCCTGGTCACCAACTTCCATTTGCCGGAATCCACGCTGTTGATGCTGGTGTCGGCATTTGCCGGTTACCCGGAAACCATGGCCGCTTATCAAGCTGCCATCGCCAACGAGTACCGTTTTTTCAGCTACGGTGATGCGATGTTTATCACCCGAAACCCTGCGCCGACTGCTCCTAAAGAAGCGGGCCCTGAGGAACAACTATGAGTCGTATGTCGTTTGAATTGTTGGCCACGGATGGCAAGGCTCGTCGTGGTCGCCTCACGTTTCCGCGCGGCACCGTCGAAACCCCGGCCTTCATGCCCGTGGGCACCTACGGCACCGTCAAAGGCATGCTGCCGCGTGACATCGTCGCCACCGGCGCCGAAATCATCCTCGGCAACACCTTCCACCTGTGGCTGCGCCCGGGCACGGAAGTGATCAAGAAGCATGGCGACCTGCATGACTTCATGAAGTGGCAGGGCCCGATCCTCACCGACTCCGGTGGTTTCCAGGTGTTCAGCCTGGGCGCCATGCGCAAGATCAAGGAGGAGGGCGTGACCTTCGCCTCGCCGGTCGACGGTTCCAAGGTGTTCATGGGCCCGGAAGAGTCGATGCAGGTGCAGCGCGACCTGGGCTCCGACATCGTGATGATCTTTGACGAATGCACGCCGTACCCGGCGGACGAAGACGTGGCGCGTATCTCCATGGAGCTGTCGTTGCGCTGGGCTCAGCGTTCGAAGAATGCCCACGGCGACAACACCGCGGCGCTGTTCGGTATCGTTCAGGGCGGCATGCACGAAAGCCTGCGCAAGCGCTCGCTGGAAGGCCTGGACAAGATTGGCTTTGACGGCCTGGCCATCGGCGGTTTGTCGGTGGGCGAGCCCAAGCACGAGATGATCAAGGTGCTGGACTACCTGCCGGGCCTGATGCCGGCTGACAAACCTCGTTACCTTATGGGCGTTGGCAAACCGGAGGATCTCGTAGAGGGTGTGCGCCGCGGTGTGGACATGTTCGATTGCGTGATGCCAACCCGTAATGCCCGCAATGGGCATCTGTTCATCGATACAGGCGTGCTGAAGATCCGTAACGCGTTCCATCGCCATGATGATTCGCCGCTGGATCCCACCTGTGACTGCTACACCTGCCAGAACTTCTCGCGCGCTTATCTGCACCATCTGGACAAGTGCGGGGAAATGCTGGGTAGCATGTTGAATACCATCCACAATTTGCGTCACTACCAAGTCCTGATGGCTGGTTTGCGCGAGGCTATTCAACAGGGTACATTGGCCGCCTTCGTCGATGCCTTCTATGCCAAGCGCGGGCTCCCTGTGCCGCCCTTGGACTGAGTTTTCCGACCCTAAGATTCACTATTTGCAACTGGAGTGCTAAATGAGCTTTTTTATCTCTAACGCCATGGCTGACGCCGCTGCGCCTGCCGCTGCCGGCCCTATGGGCGGTGGTTTTGAGTGGATTTTCCTGGTCGGCTTCCTGGTTATTTTCTACCTGATGATCTGGCGTCCACAGGCCAAGCGCGCCAAAGAGCAGAAAAACCTGCTGGGCAGCCTGCAAAAAGGCGACGAAGTTGTGACCACTGGCGGCATCGCCGGCAAGATCACCAAGGTTTCCGATGCTTTCGTGGTTCTGGAAGTCTCCGACACCGTAGAAATGAAGTTCCAGAAGGGCGCCATCGCCGCCACGTTGCCAAAAGGCACGCTCAAAGCGATCTGAGTAACAACCTTTACCAATCGACGGGGCGCGCAAGGCGCCCCGCGTTATAAGCGGGCGGCGTGATGCTGAACAAATACCCTCTGTGGAAATACGTACTGATCCTGGCGGTGCTGGCGATCGGTTTTATTTATTCCGCTCCCAATCTTTATCCTGATGACCCTGCGATCCAGATCACGGGCGCCAGCACTTCGCTGCAAGTCAATCAGGCTGACCTGGAACGCGCGAGCAAAGCGCTCACCGACGCGGGCATTCAGGTTAAAGCGGCAACATTGGCGGCTGATGCGAAGGGCGGCTTGTTGCGTCTGACCAAGGCAGAAGACCAATTACCGGCCAAAGACGTTGTGCGCAAGGTCATGGGTGACGACTACGTTGTCGCGCTGAACCTGGCACAGACCACGCCAAAATGGCTGCGCAGCATTGGCGCGCACCCGATGAAGCTGGGTCTGGACTTGTCCGGTGGTGTGCACTTCCTGTTGGAAGTCGACATGGACAAAGCCCTCGACGCACGCCTGAAAGTCTACGAAGGCGATGTGAAGAGCCTGCTGCGCAAAGAGAAGTTGCGTTATCGCAGCCTGCCGCAGCTCAACGGTGCCATCCAGCTGGGCTTCTCTGACGAAGCGTCCCGCGAACAGGCCCGTGCGCTGATCCGCAAGAACTTCAACGATTTTGACATCGTGCCGGCCGACCTCAATGGTCAACCTGTACTGCGTCTGGCGATGACCCCAGCCAAGCTGGCGGAAATCCGCGAATACTCCATCAAGCAGAACTTGACCACGGTACGTAACCGCGTCAACGAGCTGGGTGTGGCTGAGCCGATTGTTCAGCGTCAAGGCGCCAACCGCATTGTGGTTGAGCTGCCGGGCGTGCAGGACACTGCTGAAGCCAAGCGTATCCTGGGTAAGACCGCCAACCTGGAGTTCCGTCTGGCTGCTGAGCCGGGTGCTTCTCGCGCGACTGCCGAAGAGTTCGAGTTCCGTGAAGGTAACCGTCCTCCAGCGTTGATCGAGCGTGGCTTGATCATCACCGGCGACCAGGTCACCGATGCCAAGGCAGGTTTTGGCGAGCACGGCACGCCTGAAGTGAACATTCGTCTGGATGGTCACGGCGGCGAATTGATGAGCCGTGCCACGCGCAGCAACGTTGGTCGCAGCATGGCGGTGATCTTCATCGAGCAGCGCCCGATCACCACCTACACCAAGCAAGTGGTCAACGGCGTCGAGAAAGACGTGCCGGTGCAGACCTTCAAGGAAGAGAAGAAGATCATCAGCCTGGCGACCATCCAGTCGCCGCTGGGTGCTCAATTCCGCATCACGGGCCTGAACGGCCAGGGCGAATCGTCCGAGCTGGCACTGCTGCTGCGTGCCGGTGGTCTGGCGGCGCCGATGTACTTCGCTGAAGAGCGCACCATTGGCCCGAGCCTGGGTGCTGACAACATCACCAAGGGTATCGACGCAGCCTTGTGGGGCATGCTGTTCGTGTCGCTGTTCATCATCGCCATCTACCGCTTCTTCGGCATCATCGCCACCGTGGCCCTGGCGGGCAACATGGTCATGCTGCTGGCGCTGATGTCGCTGCTGGGCGCTACACTGACCCTGCCAGGCATCGCCGGTATCGTACTCACCATGGGTATGGCGGTAGACGCCAACGTTCTGATCTTCTCGCGGATTCGTGAAGAGATCGCGGCGGGCATGACCGTACAACGTGCAATCAACGAAGGCTTCGGCCGGGCATTTACCGCGATTCTCGACTCCAACTTGACCACTTTGCTGGTCGGCGGGATTCTCTTTGCCATGGGCACCGGCCCGGTCAAAGGTTTTGCGGTCACCATGTCCCTCGGTATCTTTACCTCGATGTTCACGGCCATCATGGTGACCCGCGCAATGGTCAACCTGATCTTTGGCGGGCGTGACTTCAAGAAGTTGTGGATTTAAGGGGCTGCCATGTTACGTACAATCAACTTCATGGGCGTTCGCAACATTGCGTTCGGCGTCACTGTGCTCCTTACCGTTCTGGCGCTGTTCAGCTGGTTCCATAAGGGCCTGAACTACGGTCTGGACTTCACCGGCGGTACGCTCATCGAGCTGACCTACGAGAAGCCGGCCGACGTTACCCTGGTGCGCAACGAGCTGGTCAAGGCCGGCTATCACGAAGCCATCGTGCAGAGCTTTGGTGCGACCACCGACCTGCTGGTGCGTATGCCAGGTGAAGACCCGCAACTGGGTCACCAGGTAGCCGAAGCCTTGCAGAAGGTCGGTGGTGACAACCCGGCGTCGGTCAAGCGCGTTGAGTTCGTAGGCCCGCAGGTGGGTGAAGAGCTGCGCGACCAGGGCGGCCTCGGCATGCTGATGGCGCTGGTCGGCATCATGATCTACCTGGCGTTCCGCTTTCAGTGGAAGTTCGGCGTCGGCGCGATTGTGTCGCTGATCCACGACGTGATCGTGACCGTGGGTATCCTCGCGTACTTCCAGATCACCTTCGATCTGACGGTGTTGGCGGCGGTGCTGGCGATCATTGGTTACTCGCTCAACGACACCATCGTGGTATTCGACCGGGTGCGTGAAAACTTCCGCGTACTGCGCAAGGCGTCGCTGATCGAGAACATCAACGTCTCGACGACCCAGACCCTGCTGCGGACCATGGCGACATCGATCTCCACCTTGCTGGCGATTGCTGCGTTGATGATCTTCGGTGGCGACAACCTGTGGGGCTTCTCCCTGGCGCTGTTTATCGGCGTTCTGGCGGGTACCTACTCGTCGATCTACATCGCCAACGTGGTGCTGATCTGGCTGAACCTCAACAGTGAAGACTTGATCCCTCCTGCCGCTACCGGCAAGGAGGTCGACGACCGCCCTTGACGGGCGCTTGTTGACACGCTGTTACAAAGAAGGCGCGAGTATTGAACTCGCGCCTTTTTTTTTGCTCCAAGGCTGGGTATAGCGCGGACGTTTCGGTCCGTTTGTGATGGTCAGGAGGTTCACGTGAACAAGTCGTTGCTGGTTGGTGCGGTATTGGGTGCTGTCGGTGTGACTGCCGGGGGTGCTGTTGCCACCTACAGCCTGGTAAAAAGCGGCCCTGAGTATGCGCAAGTGCTGGCGGTGCAGCCGGTGAAAACCCAGATTAAAACCCCGCGCGAGGTCTGCAAGGACGTCGCCGTAACCCGGCAGAAGCCGGTGCAGGATCAACATCAAATCGTCGGCACCGTGGTTGGTGCGCTGGCCGGTGGCCTGTTGGGCAACCAGGTCGGTGGCGGTAATGGCAAGAAGCTGGCGACTGTAGCCGGTGCGGTGGGTGGCGGTTACGCCGGTAACAAGGTTCAGGAAGGCATGCAGAACCGCGATACCTACACCACCACACAAACCCGTTGTAACACCGTCAACGACATCAGCGACAAGGTTGTCGGCTATGACGTGCGGTACACCCTGGATGGCAAAGAAGGTTCGGTGCGCATGGACCGTGATCCAGGTGGCCAGATTCCAGTGGATAAAGAAGGTCGTTTGGTCCTGGGTCAAAACCAGCAGTAATTCCAGGCCGAGCGCGGTTCAAAATGTGGGAGCGGGCTTGCTCGCGAACGCGGAGTGTCAGTCAACAGATTTATTGACTGGCTACCGCTTTCGCGAGCACGCCCGCTCCCACATTGGGTATGGGTTGACGCTGGAATTGCCGTATCGCCCAAATGACAGGCATAAAAAAAGCACCCCTCGGGGTGCTTTTTTGTGCCCGCTCGCTTAGCGCTTCAGCGAAGCCGGCAGGTGCGGCTGGATCGCCGTCAGTACTGCCTTGAAGCACTTGGTGTTACCGGCAACGACGTGGCCTTTCTCAAGGAAGTCGTGGCCGCCAGTGAAGTCGCTCACCAAACCGCCAGCTTCTTGAATCAGCAGGGCGCCTGCGGCCATGTCCCACTCGGACAGGCCCGACTCCCAGAACGCATCAAAACGACCGGCAGCTACATAGGCCAGGTCCAGGCTGGCTGCGCCAGCGCGACGGATACCGGCGGTCTGGCCAACCAAGGCGCGGAACATGCCCAGGTAGTTTTCCAGGTTGTCCATCTGGTCGTCACGGAACGGGAAGCCCGTGCCCAGCAGGGCGCCGTCCAGGCTGGTGCGACCGCTGACACGCAGACGGCGACCATTCAACTGGGCCCCACGGCCGCGGCTGGCGGTAAATTCTTCCTGGCGAACCGGGTCCAGAACCACTGCGTGTTCCAGGCGGCCGCGGTATTTGCAGGCAATGCTCACGGCAAAGTGTGGAATGCCGCGCAGGAAGTTGGTGGTGCCATCCAGTGGGTCGATGATCCACAGGTAGTCTTCGCCTTCGCCGCTGCCTTTGTGCAAACCGGTTTCTTCGCCGAGGATGCCGTGGGTAGGGTAGGCCTTGCGCAGAGCGTCGATGATTTTCTGTTCGGCGGCGCGATCCACCTCGGACACATAATCCTTGGCGTCTTTTTCGTCGACCTTGATGGTATCCAGGCGCTCGATGGAGCGGAAGATCAATTCACTGGCGCTGCGGGCGGCGCGCAGCGCGATATTCAGCATGGGCTGCATGGATGTGTCACCTAAGGTTGTTAAAGAAAGCCGGGCATTCTAGCAGAAACTTTCTTCAGGTGAAGGACGACGTTAGCTTTCATGGCATAACCTTAGGCTGTTCTGTAAGATTTGCTCCCCTTTCCCGTGTCCGAGAGCGCCTCCCTTGCTGCAAAACATTCGTGTCGTTTTGGTCAATACCAGTCATCCCGGCAACATCGGCGGGGTGGCGCGAGCCATGAAAAACATGGGGCTGACGCGCCTGGTGCTGGTCGAGCCGCGCGTGTTCCCGCACCACGAGGCCGATGCCCGTGCATCCGGCGCCAATGACATCCTGGAAAAAGCCCAGGTCGTCGCCACGCTGGAAGACGCCTTGGTCGGCTGCAACCTGGTGCTCGGCACCAGCGCCCGCGACCGTCGCATCCCCTGGCCGCTGCTGGATCCGCGCGAGTGCGGCACCAAAGTAGTGGAAGAAGCTGCCGGCGGCGCAGAAATCGCCTTGGTATTCGGCCGTGAAGACTCCGGCCTCACCAATGAAGAGCTGCAGCGATGTCATTACCACGTGCACATTCCATCAGACCCTGAATTCAGTTCGCTGAACCTCGGGGCGGCGGTGCAGGTATTGAGTTATGAAGTGCGCATGGCCTGGCTGGCCGCTGAAGGTCAGCCGAGCAAGGTAGAAAAGGATGAAGTCGCATCGACCAAGAGTGGCGAACTGGCCACGATGGACGAGCTGGAGCGATTCTATGAGCACCTGGAGCAAACCCTGGTGGCCATCGAATTCCTCGATCCGGAGAAACCACGGCACTTGATGGCGCGCCTGCGTCGCTTGTACGGGCGCAGCTCGGTCAGTCGAGCAGAGATGAATATATTGCGTGGCATCCTCACGGAAACCCAGAAAGCGGCCCGTGGCGAGCTGCTTAAGCGGAAGGATTAAAAATGTTCGAGCGTTTGCGAGAAGATATCCAGAGTGTTTTTCACCGTGACCCGGCGGCGCGCAACGCCTTTGAAGTGCTGACCTGCTACCCGGGCATGCACGCGATCTGGATTCACCGCCTGTCCGGCGCGTTGTGGGGCATGGGCTGGAAATGGCTGGCGCGCGTGGTGTCGAACTTCGGCCGCTGGTTGACCGGCATCGAGATTCACCCGGGTGCCAAGGTGGGGCGTCGCTTCTTTATCGACCATGGCATGGGCATTGTGATTGGCGAGACCGCCGAAATCGGTGATGACGTGACCCTGTATCAAGGCGTGACGCTGGGCGGCACCACCTGGAATAAAGGCAAGCGCCACCCGACTTTGGGTGATGGCGTGGTGGTAGGGGCGGGCGCAAAGGTGCTCGGCCCCTTTACGGTGGGTGCCGGTGCCAAGGTAGGTTCCAATGCTGTGGTGACCAAGGCCGTGCCGCCTGGCGCCACCGTTGTGGGCATTCCTGGGCGGATCATCGTCAAGCCGGAAGTCGGCGATGAGCAGGAAGCCAAGCGCAAGGCCATGGCTGAGAAGATCGGCTTCGATGCTTACGGCGTCAGCGAAGACATGCCTGACCCCGTGGCGCGTGCCATTGGGCAATTGCTTGACCACTTGCAGGCAGTCGACGGCAAGCTGGACGGCATGTGCGGCGCGTTGAAGGAGCTGGGCAGCAGCTATTGTGCGAAAGATCTGCCTTCGCTGCGCGAAGAAGACTTCGCTGAGATCAAGAGCGAACACGCCACAACCAAGGCTGGGTGAGCGCGGCCCCTGTGGGAGCTGGCTTGCCTGCGATAGCGGTCTGCCAGCCACCCTCTCATTGCTGATCCACCGCTTTCGAGGGCAAGCCAGCTCCCACATTTGATCTCCACTGGTCTTGGGATAAGGCTTGGGCCCTGTTCCCGCTGTTCGATCCCACCCCATCCTGCTATGATTCGCGCGCCCTTTTTACGGGTAATCCTGACTAAAGTACTAGGTCTTATAGTTGACTTAAATACTCGGGAATCGCATACTTGCTCCCATTCTGAAACACCTTGGTACTTGTCCATGAGACTGACTACAAAAGGCCGATACGCGGTAACCGCCATGCTTGACTTGGCCTTGCACGCGCAAACTGGGCCGGTGTCCCTGGCCGATATCTCCGAGCGCCAAGGCATTTCCCTGTCCTACCTCGAACAGCTGTTTGCCAAATTGCGCCGTAGCAATTTGGTTTCCAGCGTACGTGGGCCGGGTGGTGGCTACCAACTGTCCCGCGACATGCAGGGCATTCAAGTAGCCCAGGTGATTGACGCGGTCAACGAATCCGTCGATGCCACCAAATGCCAGGGTTTGGGTGATTGCCACGCCGGCGACACCTGCCTGACGCACCACTTGTGGTGTGACTTGAGCCTGCAGATCCATGAGTTTTTGAGTGGTATCAGCTTGGCTGATCTTGTGACTCGCCGTGAGGTGCAAGAAGTAGCCCAGCGTCAGGACCAGCGCCGTTGCAACACCAAGGCGCCGCGTCTGGACAAGATCGAAGCGTCCGCCGTCGAGTGACAGCCGCAGAGCTAACGGCACGCCAGCCAGCCTGATTTAGGAGAAAGTCCATGAAATTGCCGATTTACCTTGATTACTCAGCGACCACCCCGGTTGATCCGCGTGTCGCGCAAAAGATGAGCGAATGCCTGCTGGTTGACGGAAACTTCGGCAACCCGGCCTCCCGTTCCCACGTGTTCGGCTGGAAAGCCGAGGAAGCGGTCGAGAATGCTCGTCGCCAGGTTGCTGACCTGGTGGGCGCCGACCCACGCGAAATCGTCTGGACCTCCGGTGCTACCGAGTCCGACAACCTGGCAATCAAGGGCGCGGCGCATTTCTACGCGACCAAAGGCAAACACCTGATCACCACCAAGATTGAGCACAAGGCTGTCCTCGACACCATGCGCCAACTGGAGCGTGAAGGTTTTGAGGTCACCTACCTCGAGCCAACCACCGACGGCATCGTCACGCCGGCCATGATCGAAGCCGCGCTGCGTGAAGACACCATCCTGGTTTCCGTGATCCACGTGAACAACGAAATCGGCACCATCAACGACATTGAAGCCATCGGCGAGCTGACCCGTTCCAAGGGCATCCTGCTGCATGTCGACGCGGCTCAGTCCACCGGCAAGGTCGACATCGACCTGTCGAAACTGAAAGTCGACCTGATGTCGTTCTCCGCCCACAAGACCTACGGTCCTAAAGGCATCGGCGCGCTGTACGTGAGCCGCAAGCCTCGCGTGCGCATCGAAGCCACCATGCACGGCGGCGGTCACGAGCGCGGCATGCGTTCCGGCACCCTGGCGACCCACCAGATCGTCGGCATGGGTGAAGCCTTCCGTGTAGCCAAAGAAGACATGGCTGCCGAAAATGTGCGCATCAAGGCGTTGAGCGATCGCTTCTACAAGCAGGTCGAGAACCTTGAAGAGCTGTACATCAACGGCAGCATGACCGCCCGTGTACCGCACAACCTGAATTTGAGCTTCAACTACGTCGAAGGCGAGTCGCTGATCATGGCGCTCAAGGACCTGGCGGTTTCGTCCGGTTCGGCCTGTACCTCGGCCTCGCTTGAGCCTTCGTACGTGCTGCGCGCCCTGGGCCGCAACGACGAATTGGCACACAGCTCGATCCGCTTTACGTTCGGCCGTTTCACCACCGAAGAGCAAGTCGACTACGCCGCGCAGAAAGTCTGCGAAGCCGTCAACAAGCTGCGCGTTCTGTCGCCGCTGTGGGACATGTACAAAGACGGTGTCGACATTTCCAAGATCGAGTGGGCGGCACACTAAATATAGAAGCCGCCACCCAAGCTCTGTAGGAACGTGGCGGAAAACGCAGGCGTTTTTACAGGGTTCCAGAGCGGCCCTGATGAGTGAGGATTCAGTACCATGGCTTACAGCGAAAAGGTCATCGACCACTACGAAAACCCGCGCAACGTCGGCAAGATGAACGCGGAAGACCCTGATGTCGGCACTGGCATGGTCGGCGCTCCGGCGTGCGGCGACGTTATGCGCCTGCAGATCAAGGTCAACGACGCTGGCGTTATCGAAGACGCCAAGTTCAAGACTTACGGCTGCGGTTCCGCCATTGCCTCAAGCTCCCTCGCGACCGAGTGGATGAAAGGCAAGACCCTGGATGAGGCTGTCACCATCAGCAACACCCAGCTGGCCGAAGAACTGGCCTTGCCGCCAGTGAAAATTCACTGCTCCGTACTCGCAGAAGACGCCATCAAGGCGGCCGTTCGCGACTACAAGCAGAAGAAAGGCTTGATCTAAGCATTTGGCGACGAGTAAGGAGTCAACGATGGCTATCAGCATGACAGAAGCGGCTGCGCAGCACATTCGCCGCTCCCTGAATGGGCGCGGCAAAGGTGAGGGGATTCGTCTGGGTGTTCGCACCACGGGCTGTTCCGGCCTTGCCTACGTGCTGGAGTTTGTCGACGAGGTGGTCGAAGAGGATCAGGTGTTCGAAAGTCACGGCGAGAAAGTGATCATCGACCCTAAAAGCCTTACCTACCTGGACGGCACCGAGCTCGATTTCGTCAAGGAAGGGTTGAACGAAGGCTTCAAGTTCAACAACCCAAACGTGCGCGGTGAATGTGGCTGCGGCGAAAGCTTCAACATCTGAGGCTATCTGTGGGTACTCCTTGTCATTTCGCTTTATTCGAGCTGCAGCCGAGCTTTCGGCTGGACCTCGAGCAGCTTGCCACGCGCTACCGAGAATTGGCGCGTGGCGTGCATCCTGACCGCTTCGCTGACGCTTCCGAGCGTGAGCAACGCCTGGCGCTGGAGAAGTCGGCCAGCCTCAATGAAGCCTATCAGACGCTTAAAAGCCCTCCGAAACGCGCGCGTTACCTGCTCGCGATGAATGGTGGCGAGTTGCCGATTGAAGTCACGGTGCACGACCCGGACTTCCTGATGCAGCAGATGCAGTGGCGCGAAGAACTCGAAGATTTGCAGGACGAAGCCGATGTGGCCGGTGTCGCAGTCTTCAAGCGCCGTCTGAAAGTGGCCCAGGATGAGCTCAACGAAAGCTTCGCAGCCTGTTGGGATGATGCAGCGCAACGTGAACAGGCCGAACGCCTGATGCGGCGCATGCAGTTCCTCGACAAGCTCACCTACGAAGTGCGCCAGCTAGAAGAGCGCCTCGACGATTAACCCAGTGCTGCCCGTGCACGCCTGATAGACAGATAAGACCTGATTACCATGGCCCTACTGCAGATCGCCGAACCCGGCCAAAGCCCTCAACCGCACCAGCGTCGCCTGGCGGTCGGGATTGACCTGGGCACCACCAATTCCCTGGTCGCCGCCTTGCGCAGCGGCCTGTCCGAACCGCTGCCCGACGCCGATGGCCAGGTTATCCTGCCGTCGGCCGTGCGCTATCACGCTGACCATATTGAAGTCGGTGAGTCGGCCAAGCTGGCGGCGTCCTCCGATCCTTTGAACACCGTGCTGTCGGTCAAGCGCTTGATGGGTCGTGGTCTGTCCGACGTCAAGCAATTGGGCGACCAGCTGCCGTATCGCTTTGTCGGTGGCGAATCGCATATGCCATTCATCGACACCGTCCAGGGCCCCAAAAGCCCGGTGGAAGTGTCGGCCGATATCCTCAAGGTGCTGCGCCAGCGCGCGGAAACCACCTTGGGCGGCGAACTGGTCGGCGCGGTGATCACTGTGCCTGCGTATTTTGACGACGCTCAGCGCCAAGCCACCAAGGACGCGGCGAAACTCGCCGGTCTGAACGTGCTTCGCCTGCTCAATGAGCCGACGGCCGCCGCTGTGGCCTATGGCCTGGATCAGCACGCCGAAGGCCTGGTTGCAATTTACGACCTGGGTGGCGGCACCTTTGATATTTCGATCCTGCGCCTGACCGGCGGTGTGTTCGAAGTGCTGGCCACCGGTGGCGATACCGCCCTGGGCGGCGATGACTTCGATCACGCCATTGCCGGCTGGATCATCACCAGCGCCGGTTTGTCCGCCGACCTTGACCCGGGCGAGCAGCGTCATTTGCTGCAAACCGCCTGTGCGGCCAAAGAAGCGCTGACTGACGCCCGTTCTGTCGATGTTTCCTACGGTTCCTGGTCGGCCCAGCTGACGCGCGAAGCCTTCGACGCGCTGATCGAGCCAATGGTCGCTCGCAGCCTTAAAGCCTGTCGCCGTGCGGTACGTGATTCCGGTGTTGAGCTGGAAGACGTGGCTGCCGTGGTCATGGTCGGCGGTTCGACCCGTGTGCCGCGTGTGCGCGAAGCCGTTGCTGAGGCATTTGGTCGCCAGCCGCTGACCGAAATCGATCCGGATCAAGTGGTTGCCATCGGCGCCGCGATCCAGGCCGATACCCTGGCCGGCAACAAGCGCGACGGTGGCGAATTGCTGCTGCTCGACGTGATCCCGTTGTCCCTGGGGCTGGAAACCATGGGCGGCCTGATGGAGAAGGTGATTCCACGCAACACCACTATCCCCGTTGCCCGCGCCCAGGACTTCACCACGTATAAAGATGGCCAGACGGCCATGATGATTCATGTGCTGCAAGGTGAGCGCGAGCTGATCAGCGACTGCCGTTCCCTGGCACGTTTTGAATTGCGCGGCATTCCGGCGATGGTGGCCGGTGCAGCGAAAATTCGCGTGACCTTCCAGGTTGACGCCGATGGTCTGCTCAGCGTGGCTGCGCGTGAACTGGGTTCGGGCGTAGAAGCCAGCATCCAGGTCAAGCCGTCCTACGGCCTGACCGACGGCGAAATCGCCAAAATGCTCAAGGATTCGTTCCAGTACGCCGGTGACGATAAAGTCGCCCGCGTACTGCGTGAACAGCAAGTTGATGCGCAACGCTTGCTTGAGGCCGTACAAGGCGCTCTCGACACCGACGGCGAGCGCCTGTTGGACGCCGAAGAGCGCATGGTCATCGACCTGCAGATGCAGGAACTGGCCGAACTGATGAAAGGCAACGATGGTTACGCCATCGAGCAGCAGACCAAGCGCCTGTCGCAAGTGACTGATGCCTTTGCCGCCCGCCGCATGGATCAGACGGTGAAAGCCGCACTGGCCGGGCGCAACCTGAATGAAATCGAGGAATAATTAATGCCGCAGGTCATTTTTCTGCCACACGCCGAGCATTGCCCGGACGGTATGGTCGTGGAGGCTGAGACCGGCAAGTCCATCCTCGAAGTTGCCCATGACAACCACATCGAGATCGAGAGTGCCTGCGGCGGTGTTTGCGCCTGCACCACCTGCCACTGCGTGATTCGCGAGGGTTTCAACTCGCTTGAAGAAGCGGATGAGCTGGAAGAAGACTTTCTGGACCGCGCGTGGGGCCTTGAAGCGACTTCTCGCCTAAGCTGTCAGGCAAAGGTTGGGACCGAAGACATCACCGTCGAAATTCCGAAATATTCCCTCAACCATGCGGCTGAAGCACCGCATTGATTCAAGGAAATGTCATGAGCCTGAAATGGGTTGATGTACAAGAAATCGCTATACAACTTGCTGAAGCCCACCCTGAGGTCAATCCTCTGACGGTCAACTTCGTCAAGCTGCGCAATCTGGTGATGGAGCTGCCGGACTTTGACGACATCCCCGACCGGGGTGGCGAAAAGGTTCTGGAGGCGATTCAAGGCCTGTGGATCGAAGAAGCAGACTGAGCCGCCTTATTACGCAGTTAGGCAATACCCAATAACCCGCGTATAATTCGCGGGTTTAATTTTTCGTAAATTACCGTTTCTGGAGTTACACCATGGCTGTTCAACGTACTTTCTCCATCATCAAGCCTGACGCTGTTGCAAAAAACGTCATCGGCGAGATCACCACTCGTTTCGAAAAAGCCGGCCTGAAGGTTGTAGCTTCGAAACTCAAGCAACTGTCCAAAGCTGAAGCTGAAGGCTTCTACGCTGAGCACAGCGCTCGTGGTTTCTTCGGCGACCTGGTTGCCTTCATGATCTCCGGTCCTGTTGTTGTTCAGGTTCTGGAAGGCGAAAACGCTATCGCTCTGAACCGTGAGCTGATGGGCGCTACCAACCCTAAAGAAGCAGCTGCCGGCACCATCCGTGCTGACTTCGCTGAGTCCATCGACGCCAACGCTGTTCACGGTTCGGACTCCGAAGCCGCTGCTGCTCGCGAAATCTCGTACTTTTTCGCTGCTACTGAAGTAACCGCTCGCTAAGCATCGGCTTAAAGAGTGAGGGTGAATCCATGACTACATCGACTGTTAAAACCAACCTGCTGGGTCTGACTCAGCCGGAAATGGAGAAATTCTTCGACTCAATCGGGGAGAAGCGTTTCCGTGCCGGTCAGGTAATGAAGTGGATTCACCACTTTGGTGTCGACGATTTCGACGCCATGACGAACGTCAGCAAGGCCTTGCGCGATAAGCTCAAGGCTATTGCTGAGGTCCGTGGTCCCGAAGTGGTCAGCGAGGACATCTCCAGCGACGGCACCCGTAAGTGGGTGGTGCGCGTGGCGTCCGGCAGCTGCGTCGAGACCGTCTACATTCCCCAGGGCAAGCGCGGCACTTTGTGCGTTTCGTCCCAGGCAGGCTGTGCCCTGGACTGCAGTTTCTGCTCCACCGGCAAGCAAGGCTTCAATAGCAACCTCACCGCCGCCGAAGTCATCGGCCAGGTGTGGATTGCCAACAAATCCTTTGGCAGCGTCCCGGCAACCGTCGACCGTGCCATCACCAACGTGGTGATGATGGGCATGGGTGAGCCGCTGCTGAACTTCGACAACGTGATTGCGGCCATGCACCTGATGATGGACGACCTGGGCTACGGCATTTCCAAGCGCCGTGTGACCCTGTCGACCTCAGGCGTAGTGCCGATGATCGATGAGCTGGCCAAGCACATCGACGTCTCCCTGGCGTTGTCGCTGCACGCGCCCAATGACGCATTGCGTAATCAATTGGTGCCGATCAACAAGAAGTATCCGCTTAAGATGCTGCTCGAATCTTGCCAGCGTTACATGGCGACTTTGGGCGAGAAGCGTGTGTTGACCATTGAGTACACCATGCTCAAGGACATCAACGACAAGGTTGAGCACGCCGTCGAGATGATCGAGTTGCTCAAGAACACCCCGTGCAAGATCAACCTGATTCCGTTTAACCCGTTTCCACATTCTGGCTACGAGCGGCCGAGCAACAATGCTATCCGCCGTTTCCAGGATCAACTGCACCAGGCCGGCTACAACGTCACCGTACGCACCACGCGTGGTGAAGACATCGACGCCGCCTGTGGCCAATTGGTAGGGCAGGTGATGGACCGCACCCGCCGTAGCGAACGTTATATCGCCGTGCGCGAACTTAACGCCGCCGAAGATTTGCCGCAAATTGCTGTGAATCGAATCTGAGAGAGGATCTCTATGCCCTTGCGCCTTGCGCTGCTTTTGCTAGTTACCGGCCTCGCGGCCGGTTGTGTTTCATCGGGCCATGACAGCCCGCTGCAGACGGGTAAAGGCCGTGACGAGGCGCGAGTTGCCTATGTGCAACTGGGCTTGGGTTATTTGCGGCAAGGCATGAGCGAGCAGGCCAAGGTGCCGTTGAAAAAGGCCCTCGAACTGGACAGCGATGATGCCGACGCGAATGCCGCATTGGCTTTGGTGTTCCAGGCCCAGGCTGAGCCTGAGTTGGCCGATCAATATTTCCACAAGGCTTTGGCCTCGCGTCCTGCCGACCCTCGGCTGCTGAACAATTACGGCAGCTTCCTGTTCGAGCAGAAACGTTATGACCAGGCTTCCCGTTATTTCCAGCGAGCCTCCGCCGACGCCCTTTACCCGGAGCGGTCGCGGGTATTCGAGAACCTTGGGGTCACCTCGATGCGCCTCGGCCAGCGTGACAGCGCGCGCCAGCAGCTGGAAAAAGCCCTGCATTTGAACAGTCGTCAGCCACGCGCGTTGCTCGAAATGGCTGAGTTGTCTTACGAAGACAGGCATTATGTGCCGGCACGTGACTATTACGAGCGTTTTAGCCTGCTCAGCGGGCAAAATGCACGTAGTCTATTGCTCGGTGTGCGGCTGGCGACGGTTCATGATGAACGCGATACAGCCGCACGTTTTGGCCAGCAACTCGAACGACTCTATCCCGGTACGCCGGAATATCAGCAATACCTGTCGGAGCAATGATGAAAGCGGCGCACCCGGAAGTTGTAGCAGCTAATCGCGTAAACCCAGGCGAGACCTTGCGTCAGGCCCGCGAAAGCAATGGTTGGTCGCTGGCAGAAGTGGCCCTCAAGCTCAATTTGACCACGACTTCCCTGGGCAACCTGGAAGCCGGCGCGTTCGACAAGCTGCCTGGGCATACCTTCGCCCGCGGCTATATCCGCGCCTATGCCAAGCTGCTGGGCATTGACCAGACCGTGCTGGTCCAGGAATTCGACCAATTTACCGGCACCGACTCTCAGGGCAGCAATGTGCATGGCCTGGGTCGCATCGAAGAACCGGTGCGGGTTTCCCACACGATTTTGCGCATTGTCAGCCTGTTGCTGCTGATTGCCGTGATCGGCGGCGGTTTCGTCTGGTGGCAAGACCAGGCCTCCCAGCGCAGCAAGGACCTGACCAGCAACGCCATGGAGCACGTCGAAGTCGAAAGCGCCGACGGCACCACCCAGATTCACCCGCTGGACGAGCCGGAAGACCAGGCCGTTGCCGAAGGGCAAGCCGCGCCAGAAGCGCCGGCCGCCGCCGAGCAGCCCGCGCCGGAAGCGGGTACTGCAGCGGCGACTGCTGCCGTGCCGACTCCAGCCGCACCGGCGGCTCCGGCCGCGGCAACTGCCCAGGCCCATACCCCAGCCGCTGCCGCTCAGGCTCCAGCGCCAGCTGCACCGGCAGCGCCGACCGTTGCGCCGCCAACTGCGCCTGCGTTGATCGCCGGTGACGGCCATATCCAGATTACCTTCGTCGCTGACTGCTGGACGCAAGTCACCGATGGCAACGGCAAAGTGCTGTTCAGTGGTTTGAAGCGTAAGGGAGATACGCTTGACCAAGGCGGCAAGCCTCCTTTGACGCTGCGTCTGGGCTTCGCCCGTGGCGCGCAAGTGGCCTACAACGGCCAGCCTGTGGACGTAGCGCCGTTCACCAGTGGCGAGACCGCTCGCCTCAAGTTGGGACAATAGTCATGCACGGCGAATCTCCAATCAAACGTCGCGTATCGCGCAAGATCTGGGTCGGCTCGGTGCCGGTGGGTGGCGACGCCCCCATCGCGGTGCAGAGCATGACCAACAGCGACACCAATGATGTCGCCGCCACCGTCGCCCAGATCAACCGTCTGGAAGCGGCCGGCGTAGACATCGTGCGGATTTCCGTGCCAGACATGGACGCTGCCGAAGCCTTCGGCCGCATCAAGCAGCTGGTCAAGGTGCCGCTGGTTGCCGACATTCACTTCGATTACAAAATTGCCTTGCGTGTCGCCGAGTTGGGCGTCGATTGCCTGCGCATCAACCCGGGCAACATTGGTCGCGAAGACCGTGTGCGCGCGGTGGTGGATGCTGCCCGTGATCGTGGCATTCCGATCCGCATCGGTGTCAACGCCGGTTCCCTGGAAAAAGACCTGCAGAAGAAATACGGCGAACCGACCCCGGCCGCGCTGGTTGAATCGGCGCTGCGCCACGTTGAGCACCTTGAACGCCTGAATTTCCAGGACTTCAAGGTCAGCGTAAAGGCTTCCGACGTGTTCATGGCGGTAGAAGCCTACCGCCTGCTGGCCAAGGAAATCGTGCAGCCGCTGCACCTGGGTATCACTGAAGCGGGCGGTTTGCGCTCAGGCACAGTGAAATCTGCGGTAGGTCTCGGTATGCTGCTCGCCGAAGGGATTGGCGATACTATCCGCATCTCCCTGGCGGCGGACCCGGTAGAGGAAGTGAAGGTCGGTTACGACATTCTCAAATCCCTGCATTTGCGTTCCCGTGGCATCAACTTCATTGCCTGCCCGAGCTGCTCGCGGCAGAACTTCGACGTGGTGAAAACCATGAACGAACTGGAAGGGCGCCTCGAAGACTTGCTGGTGCCACTGGATGTTGCGGTGATTGGCTGTGTGGTTAACGGCCCGGGTGAAGCCAAAGAGGCGCACATCGGCCTGACTGGCGGTACGCCCAACCTGATTTACATCGACGGCAAGCCGTCGCAGAAGTTGACGAATGACAATCTGGTGGATGAGCTCGAAAGACTGATCCGCGAGAAAGCGGCCGAGAAGGTCGCGGCTGACGCAGCGCTGATCGCGCGCGGCTAAGAACGAATTTAAGGATTAGATGTGAGCAAGTCTCTGCAAGCCATTCGTGGCATGAACGACATCCTGCCGGAGCAGACGCCGTTGTGGCGCTACTTCGAAAGCACGGTCGCGCGCCTGCTGGATAACTACGGTTACAAGCAGATCCGCATGCCGATCGTCGAATTCACCGAGCTGTTCAAGCGCTCTATCGGTGAAGTGACCGACATCGTCGAAAAAGAGATGTACACCTTTGAAGACCGCAACGGCGACTCCCTGACCCTGCGTCCGGAAGGCACCGCTGCGTGCGTGCGCGCCGTGCTCGAGCATGGCATCACGGGTGGCGGCCAGACCCAGAAGTTGTGGTACATCGGCCCGATGTTCCGCCACGAGCGCCCGCAGAAAGGTCGCTACCGTCAGTTCCACCAGATCGGTTGCGAAGTCTTCAACCTGGATGGTCCGGACATCGACGCCGAGCTGATCGTGCTGACCTGGCGCCTATGGGGCCAACTGGGTATCCGCGACGCGGTCAAACTCGAACTCAACAGCCTGGGCACCAGCGAATCCCGGGGCCGCTATCGCGAAGCCCTGGTCGAGTACCTGTCCGCGCACCTGGACAAGTTGGATGAAGACAGCCAGCGCCGTCTGAAAACCAACCCGTTGCGTGTACTGGATACCAAGAACGCCGACACCCAGGCCGTACTGGTCGATGCGCCGAAAATGGCCGACTACCTGGACGACGAATCGCGCACGCACTTCGAGGGCCTCAAGGCTCGTCTGGATGCGGCCGGTATTCCCTACGTGATCAACCCGAAACTGGTGCGTGGCCTCGATTACTACAGCAAGACCGTATTCGAGTGGGTCACCGACAAACTCGGCGCCCAGGGCACCGTGTGTGCCGGTGGTCGCTACGACGGCCTGGTTGAGCAAATGGGCGGCAAGCCGACCACGGGCGTGGGCTTTGCCATGGGCATCGAGCGGCTGATCCTGCTGCTCGAAACCCTGGAGCAGGTTCCGGAAGAAATTTCCCGTCAGGTGGATGTGTACCTGTGCGCCTTTGGCGAGGCCGCCGAACTGGCAGCCCTGGCCCTGAGCGAGAAAGTACGCGACCAACTGCCGAACCTGCGCCTGCAGGTCAATGCCGGCGCCGGCAGCTTCAAGAGCCAGTTCAAGAAGGCCGACAAGAGCGGTGCGCTGTATGCACTGATCCTCGGCGATGACGAGCTGGCCCAGCAAGTGATAGGTTTCAAACCCCTGCGTGGCCAGGGCGAGCAACAGAACATTGCCTTTGATGCGCTTGCCGCGCACTTGGCCACCTGCGTCGTGCAGGGTTGAAGCTGTCGAACAGCCGAATTTAGCGATTAAGGAGTATTGGGGTGTCGAGTACTGATGATGAGCAGATGGCCGAGTTCAAGGACTGGTGGCAGCGTAACGGCAAGCCCCTGGTTACCGGCGGTCTGCTGGCTTTAGTGGTGGTGTTCGGCTGGCAAGCCTGGCACAAGTATCAGGCCAACCAGTCCCAAGGCGCCTCGGTCCTCTATCAGCAATTGCTGGAAACCACGCTCACGCCGGACGGCAAGCCTGATCCTGCCCAGGTTGCAGACCTGGCCGGCAAGCTCAAAAGCGAATTCGGCGGTAGCACCTACGCCCAGTACGGCAGCCTGTTCGTCGCGAAAGTTGCGGTGGACACCGGCAAGCTGGATGACGCCGCGACCGAACTGAAGGCCATCGCCGACAAGCCGACCAACCCGACCCTGGGTGAAATCGCACGTCAGCGCCTGGCACAGGTATTGGCGGCACAGAACAAGGCTGACGAAGCACTTAAACTGCTCGACGGCGATGCTGACAAAGCATTTGTGGCCACTCGTGAAGAGCTCAAGGGCGACCTGTTGGTCCAATTGGGTCGTACCGACGAAGCCCATGCTGCGTACCAAAAAGCCAAGGCGGCGCTGTCTGATGAAGCGGCAGTCGGTGGCTTACAAATCAAGCTGGACGACTTGGCCAAAGGGGATGCGTGACGTGATCCGTTGGAAACATGCAGCATTGCTGGCTCTGGCCGTTCTGGCCGCGGGTTGCAGCAGCAACAGTAAAAAAGAACTGCCTCCGGCCGAGCTGACCAGCTTCAAGGAAGAAGTGGTCCTGCAAAAGCAGTGGAGCCGCTCCGTCGGTGATGGCCAGGGCGACCTGTACAACCTGCTGCAGCCGGCAATCGACGGCGAAAACATTGTGGCCACTGACTCCACTGGCGTGATCATTGCCATGGATCGCATGAATGGCGACGTGAAGTGGAAGAAAGACCTCGAGCTGCCGGTTTCCGGTGGCGTGGGTGTCGGCTACGGCATGGTGCTGGTCGGTACGCTCAAAGGCGACGTGGTTGCTCTGGACTCGGCGACGGGCGAAGAGAAATGGCGCGCTCGTGTGACCAGTGAAGTGCTCGCAGCGCCTGCCACCAACGGCGATGTCGTAGTGGTGCAGACCCAGGATGACCGTGTGATCGGCCTGGACGCCGCCACCGGCAACCAGCGTTGGTTGTACGACAGCACCCCTGCGGTGCTGACGCTGCGCGGTACCAGTGGTCCGATTGTGACCAACAACCTGGCCGTTGCAGGCCTGTCGACCGGTAAAGTGGTCGCCCTGGATACCCAGAACGGCGTGCCGGCCTGGGAAACCCGTGTGGCAATCCCTCAAGGTCGTTCCGAACTCGATCGCGTTGTGGACATCGACGGCGGCTTGCTGCTGTCGGGCGAAACCCTTTACGTGGCCACCTACCAGGGCCGCGTTGCGGCGCTGGACCTGCAAAGCGGCCGCATCAACTGGCAGCGTGATGCTTCCAGTTATGCCGGTGTCGCCCAAGGGTTTGGCAGCGTCTACGTAAGCCTGGCGTCCGGCACCGTTGAAAGTGTCGATGAGCGTTCCACCACTGCATTGTGGAGCAACGACTCTCTGGCCCGCCGTCAACTGTCGGCACCGGAAGTGTTCTCCAGCTACGTAGCGGTAGGCGACTTCGAAGGTTACCTGCATCTGCTGAGCCAAGTGGACGGTCGTTTTGTCGGCCGCGAGCGTATCGACAGCGACGGCCTGCGTGCCCGTCCGCTGGTCGTGGGTAACATGCTTTACGTGTATGGCAACAGCGGCAAGCTGGAAGCCCTGACCATCAAGTAAGAACTATGCTTGGGGTAAAACCCAGGCGGCCCCGCTTCGGCGGGGCATGCGGCATTTAAATATGCTGCCCCGAGCACCAGCCGCTGCCTTGCAGCGGCTTTTGTATTTTCTGAAATAACGAAGTGGAGAGCCGCATGGTTCCCGTAATCGCCCTGGTGGGCCGACCTAACGTCGGCAAGTCCACCTTGTTCAACCGCCTGACCAGGACTCGCGACGCCATCGTCGGCGACTTGTCCGGTCTGACCCGTGATCGCCAATACGGTGAGGCAAAGTGGCAAGGGCGCTCCTACATTATTGTCGACACCGGTGGTATCTCCGGTGACGAGCATGGCATGGACGAAAAGATGGCCGAGCAGTCGCTGCTCGCTATCGAAGAAGCCGATGTCGTGTTGTTCCTGGTGGACGCCCGCGCGGGCTACACCGCTGCCGACCAGATGATTGGCGAGCACCTGCGCAAGCGCAACAAGCGTTCCTATCTGGTCGCCAACAAGATCGATAACATCGATCCTGAGGCGGCCCGTGCCGAGTTCAGCCCGATGGGCCTGGGCGACGCGATCCCGGTCGCCGGTGCTCACGGTCGCGGTATCACTCAGATGCTGGAAATCGCCCTGCGCGACTTCCCTAAGGATGACGCCGAGGAAGAAGAAGGCATCGAGGAGATCGTCGCCGAAGGTGAGGAAGCCAAGCGCATTCCTGGCCCGAGCGAAAAAGACGGTATCAAGATCGCCATCATCGGCCGCCCGAACGTTGGCAAGTCGACCCTGGTTAACCGCATGCTCGGTGAAGACCGCGTAATCGTTTATGACCAGCCCGGTACCACGCGCGACAGTATTTACATCCCGTTCGAGCGTAACGACGAGAAGTACACGCTGATCGACACCGCCGGTGTGCGCAAGCGCGGCAAGATCCACGAGGAAGTTGAAAAGTTCTCGGTGGTCAAAACCCTGCAAGCGATCAAAGACGCCAACGTGGTGATCTTCGTGATGGACGCCCGCGAAGGCGTGGTGGACCACGACCTCAACTTGCTGGGCTTTGCCCTGGAAGCCGGTCGCGCCCTGGTGATTGCGATCAACAAGTGGGACGGCATGACGCCGAGCGAGCGCGATTTCGTCAAGATCGAGCTGCAGCGTCGCCTGTTCTTTGTTGAGTTCGCCGATATCCACTTTATCTCGGCACTGCACGGCACTGGCGTGGGTAACCTCTACGCGTCCGTACAGAACTCGTTCAAGTCCGCGGTCACCCGCTGGCCGACCAACCGTCTGACCCAGATCCTGGAAGACGCGGTTGGCGAGCACGCGCCACCGATGGTCAACAACCGCCGGATCAAACTGCGTTACGCCCACTTGGGTGGTGCCAACCCGCCGATTATCGTGATCCACGGTAACCAGATCGAGAAGGTGCCAAAGTCCTATGTGCGTTACCTAGAAAACACCTACCGCCGTGTCTTGAAACTGGTCGGTACGCCGATCCGTATCGAGTTCAAAGGTGGCGAGAACCCATACGAAGGCAACAAGAACACATTGACTGACCGTCAGGTGAACAAGAAGCGTCGTTTGATGACTCACCACAAGAAGGCCGACAAAAAGCGCCGCGACAAGAAATAAGCGCCGCTTCAAGTTGTAAGCTACACGCTGCAAGAGAGGGCTCTTTTTGAGCCCTTTTTTGTGCCTGATGGATTGCTGGCTTGACCTGCTTGCAGCTTGCAGCTTAAAACTTGCAGCTCACCCGAAGGGGGCTCCCATGATCACCAGCAAGCTGCCGAATGTCGGTACGACCATTTTCACCACCATGTCGCAACTCGCTGCCGAGACCGGCGCGCTCAACCTGTCCCAGGGCTTTCCCGATTTCAATGGACCCAAGGCGTTGCTCGATGCGGTGGGCCAGCACGTTGCCAGCGGGCATAACCAGTATTCACCGATGACCGGTTTGCCAGCCCTGCGCCAGCAAGTGGCGGCCAAGATCGCCCGCAGCTACGGCGCAACGGTTAATCCCGACAGCGAAGTGACCATTACTCCCGGCGCCACTGCCGCGATTTTCTGTGCGATTCAGGCGGTGATCCGCAACGGCGATGAAGTCATCGTGTTCGACCCCTGCTACGACAGCTACGAGCCCTCGGTCGAGCTGGCCGGCGGTCGCTGCGTGCATGTGCAACTGAGCCTGCAGGGCTTCTCCCTGGACTTTGAAAAGATCAAGGCCGCGCTGTCGCCACGCACGCGCATGATCATCCTCAACACCCCGCACAACCCGACCGGCGCGCTGATCAGCCGCGCCGAGCTGGACCAGTTGGCCGAATTGGTCCGCGACCGTGATATCTATCTGGTCAGCGATGAAGTCTACGAACACTTGGTGTTCGACGGCGTGCCCCATGTCAGCGTGTTGGCCCATGAAGAGCTGTATCAGCGTGCGTTCGTGGTCAGCTCTTTCGGCAAGACTTACCACGTCACCGGCTGGAAAACCGGCTACGTGGTCGCGCCACCGGCGCTGACCGCTGAACTGCGCAAGGTGCATCAATATGTCAACTTCTGCGGCGTGACCCCTTTGCAGTACGCTTTGGCGGACTTCATGGCCGATCACCCGGAACATGTCGAACAATTGCCGGCTTTCTACCAGGCCAAGCGCGACCTGTTCTGCAACTTGCTGGCGCCGTCGCGCTTCAGCTTTGCCCGGGTGACCGGTACTTACTTCCAATTGGTGGATTACTCACAGATTCGCCCGGACCTGGATGATGTCGCTATGTCGCTGTGGATGACCCGCGAGCACGGCGTGGCGACGATCCCGGTCTCGGTGTTCTACCAGAACCCACCCCAAGGCCAGCGCCTGGTGCGCCTGTGCTTTGCCAAACGCGAGGAGACGCTGCAACAAGCAGCCGAAAAACTATGCGTGATCTGAGTGCATTACCCAACCTGAACATCGCCCTGGTGCAGACCAGCCTGGTGTGGCATGACCGTCAGGCCAACCTGGAGCATTTCGAGCTGTTGCTGGAACAGGCCAAAGGGGCCGACCTGATTGTGCTGCCGGAGATGTTTACCACCGGGTTTTCAATGGCGTCGCAGACCCTTGCTGAACGGGAAAACGGCCCGACCCATCACTGGCTCCAGGCTCAGGCGGCGAAATACAACGCCGTGATCACCGGCAGTGTAATTATCCAGGCCGCCGACGGCAGTCATCGCAACCGCCTGCTGTGGGCGCGGCCGGACGGCGAGGTGTTGCACTACGACAAGCGCCACTTGTTCCGTATGGCGGGCGAGCACGATCACTACACGCCGGGCGAGCGCCAGGTGCAGTTCGAATTGAAGGGTTGGCGTATTCGGCCGTTGATTTGCTATGACCTGCGCTTTCCGGTGTGGAGCCGTGATGCTCAGGACACTGACTTGCTGCTGTACACCGCCAACTGGCCGGGTGCGCGGCGACTGCACTGGAACCGTTTGCTGCCAGCGCGCGCGATCGAAAACCTGTGCTACGTGGCGGCGGTGAACCGGGTGGGCACGGATGGGAAGGGCTTTGCCTACACCGGAGACAGTCAAGTGCTGGATTTCCAGGGCGAGACCTTGCTGAGTGCAGGGGAGGCGGATGGCGTGTTTCAGGTGTGCCTGGAGGCGGCAGAGCTGGCGGCGTATCGCGAAAAATTTCCGGCGAACCTTGACGCAGACAGGTTTGAGTTTGTCTGAAAGACCGCTTTCGCGAGCAAGCCCGCGCCCACATTTGGAATGCATTGCGCCTGTGGGAGCGGGCTTGCCCGCGAAGAGGCACTTACTGACCCCACAAATCCTGCGCCCAACAAAAAGGCCCCTGAGTGCTCACCCAGGGGCCTTTTGCATTCCCACGAACCCGCTTACGCCGCTTTCGCTTCCTGCTGGCTCAACGAGCGGTTCAGGGCACTGAACAGCGCCTTGAAGCTGGCCGTGGTGATGTTTTCATCAATGCCCACGCCATGCACCGGACGCTCGCCATTCACACGCAGCTCAATGTAGGCCGCTGCCTTGGCGTTGGTGCCTGCCCCGATGGCATGTTCGTTGTAGTCCATGATCTCTACGCCAATCGGCAAGCCAGCCACCAGCGCTTCGAGGGCGCCGTTGCCTTTGCCTTTCCAGTGCAGGTTGGTTTCGCCCTGGCCTTTGCCCGAGACTTCCACTTCGACAAAGCTGTTGCCGTTTTCTTCCTGCAGACGATGGCTGACCAGCGCGTACGGCGTGTTGGCTTGCAGGTATTCACGTTGCAGCAAGGCGTAGATCTGTGACGCGGTCATCTCAAGACCCACGCGGTCGGTTTCAGCCTGGACCACCTGGCTGAACTCGATCTGCATGCGGCGCGGCAAGCTGATGTCGTATTCCTGCTCCAGCAGGTAGGCGATGCCGCCTTTGCCCGACTGGCTGTTCACACGAATCACCGCTTCGTAGCTGCGGCCAATGTCGGCCGGGTCGATCGGCAAGTACGGCACTTCCCACAGCGCGTCGGCTTTCTGCTGGGTGAAGCCCTTGCGGATCGCGTCCTGGTGGGAGCCGGAGAACGCGGTGTGCACCAGGTCGCCGACGTACGGGTGGCGTGGGTGCACCTGGATCTGGTTGCATTCCTCGACCACTTTGCGTACGCCGTCGATGTCGGAGAAGTCCAGTTGTGGGTCGAGACCCTGGGTGTACATGTTCAGGGCCACGGTCACGAGGTCGACGTTACCGGTGCGCTCGCCGTTGCCGAACAGGCAGCCTTCGACACGGTCGGCGCCGGCCATCAGGCCCAGCTCGGTGGCGGCTACGCCGGTGCCACGGTCGTTGTGCGTATGCAGGCTGATGATCACGCTGTCGCGGCGGTTGATATGACGACCGAACCACTCGATCTGGTCGGCATAGATGTTCGGCGTTGCGCACTCGACGGTGGCGGGCAGGTTGAGGATCATCTTGTGCTCAGGCGTCGGGTTCCACACCTCGATCACCGCGTCACACACTTCTTTGGCGAACTCCAGCTCAGTGGCGCTGAAGGTTTCCGGGGAATATTCGAAGGTCCATTGGGTTTCCGGCTGCTGGGCGGCGTATTTGACGAACAGCTTGGCGGCGTTGACCGCAATGGCCTTGATGCCGTCCTTGTCCTGGTTGAACACGATGCGGCGGAAGGACGGCGAAGTGGCGTTGTACAAGTGCACGATGGCCTTTTTGGCGCCGCGCAGGGATTCGAAGGTGCGTGCGATCAAGTCTTCACGGCCCTGGGTCAGCACCTGGATGGTGGTGTCCTCGGGGATATGGTTGTCTTCGATCAGGGTGCGCACGAAGTCAAAGTCGGTTTGCGAAGCAGCCGGGAACGAGGCTTCGATTTCCTTCACGCCCACCGCAACCAGGGTCTTCCAGAAACGCAGTTTTTTTGCGGCGTCCATCGGCTCGATCAGCGACTGGTTGCCATCACGCAAGTCGGAACTGCACCAGATCGGCGCTTCGGTGATGGTTTTCGACGGCCAAGTGCGGTCCGGGATATCGATGGTCGGGAACGCACGGTACTTCGAAGACGGGTCTTTGAGCATGCTCATCGGGAAATCCTTTGTTGTAGGGGCCGAGAAAAGGCGGCCTGCCGTAGAACTGTTTTTAGGGATAAAGCAAGAAGACGAGGCAGATCGATTCAGCCTGGCAGTCGTGCGCTGACGAGGCACAGGCTGCGGTGCTGGCGAAGCTGAATGAGGGTGTGAGAGGTTTTCATAAGCTCAACCCTAACCGCCGGGGTGAAAGATGGCAAGCTGTCGAGAAAAATTGAGATAAGTTCTGCTATCTGGCGGGCGTGCGAGATTTTATGGCGGGTTTGTAGCTGAGAGTTGATTTTAATTGCGTGGCCTTTATTAGGGGCGCAATTGTGTTGGCAGACCTGGCGCCATCGCGGGCAAGCCCGGCTCCCACAGGGAATCGCGATCACCTGTGGGAGCCGGGCTTGCCCGCGATGAGGCCGGTATGTTCAATATTTATATCAGGGCTGGAACGCGCCAATAAAGATCGCCGGGTCGACTCGTGCATCGTTGAGGCTGATGTTCCAATGCATGTGCGGCCCGGTCGCGCGGCCCGTCGAGCCGACCTTGCCCACCACCGCGCCGCGCGCCAGTTGGTCGCCCACCTTCACGTCGATCTTGGACATATGGCAGAACATGCTGATAAAGCCCTGGCCATGGTCGACAAAGACGGTGTTGCCGTTGAAGAAGTAATTGCCGGTAAGGATGACTTTACCGGCCGCCGGGGTCTTGATCGGCGTGCCGGCGCCGACGGCGAAGTCGAGGCCCGAATGCGGGTTGCGCTCCTCGCCGTTAAAGAACCGGCGTACGCCAAACTTGCTCGACAGCGGCCCATTCACGGGTTTATCCAGCAGTAAGTTGCTGGGCGTGTTTGGACTGAAACTGCGGTAAGCCTTGAGCTGAACCGCCAGTTCGCCCTCGATACGCTTGAGCTGTGCCGGGTCAGGATTGACCTGGCTTTTGTTTTTCAGGGTGATGTGCTGCTCGGGGTATTTCTTGAAGCCCACCACAAACGGCAGGGTTTGCCCACCGCTGGTGAGGCGTTGGGTGCCGGGTTTAACCGTCAGGGGAATCCCGACAATCGCCAGCCAGGTGTTCTGTTCCTTGACCACCAACACCGGCCTGTTCTGATAGGTGGCTTTGGGCGCGGTTGCCGACGCACCCAGATCGACCACTGCGACGCCGCCCGGCACCGGCTTGTTCAGCAGCCGAGTGATGTAGCTGTCGGCATGGGCATTGAAGGTGAGGCACAACAGCATCAGCAGGCTAAATAGACGGGGCATCAATCAATCCAATAACGAAAGGGTGACGGGCGTCAGGTGGTTATCTTCCACCCGCACCTGCAATTGGCCTTCACCGAGGCGCGCGGTCAGGCGCTGGCCGGTGTGGGTTTGCGCGGCGTTGCGGATCGCCTGGCCACGTTCGTCCAGCAAAATGCTGTAGCCACGGCCCAGGGTCGCCAGTGGGCTGACCACTTGCAGCGTCTGCACCTGGCTTTGCAGTTGCAAGCGACGCGCCTTGAGGCCTTCGCGCATGGCGCGCGGCAGGCGTTCGGCGAGGCTGTCCAGGCGCTGGCGCAGCAGGGCCAGTTGACGGCCGGGGTGCTGACCGGCGAGGCGGGTTTCCAGGCGGATCAGGCGTTCGCGGCGGGTATTGAGGCTGCGTTCGAAGGCGCGGCGCATGCGCATGTCCAGGTCATCCAGGCGCTGGGCCTGTTGACGCAGACGTTCGCCGGGGTGACGCAGGCGGCGGGCCATGCCTTCCAGGCGCAGGCGCTCGTGACTCAGGCGATTGCGCATCAGCATCACCAGGCGGCGGTGCAGGTTTTCGACCTGGCGCACCAAATGGCTGGCATCGGGGGCGAGCAATTCGGCGGCAGCGGAGGGCGTGGGCGCGCGCACGTCGGCCACGAAGTCGCAGATCGACACATCGGTTTCATGGCCGACGGCGCTGACAATCGGCGTCACGCACGCGTCCACCGCACGCGCCACGGCTTCTTCGTTGAAGCACCACAGATCTTCCAGGGAGCCGCCGCCGCGAGCGAGGATCAATGCGTCGAAGCCGCGTGCGTCGGCCAGCTTGAGGGCGCGCACAATCTGCGACACGGCCTCGCGGCCTTGCACGGCCGTCGGGATCAGCGTTAATTCAACGTTCGGCGCGCGGCGGCCGAACACGCTGATGATGTCGCGGATCACCGCACCTGTGGGCGAACTGATGATGCCAATGCGCCGAGGATGCGCCGGCAGCGGCACCTTGCGTTCGGCACTGAACAAGCCTTCGGCGCTGAGCTTTTCCTTCAACGCATCAAAGGCCAGGCGCAGCGCGCCATCACCGGCGGGCTCTACGGTGTCGAGGATCAATTGATAGTCGCCACGGCCTTCGAACAGCGAGACCTTGCCGCGCACTTTGACCGCCAAACCATCCTTCAAGGCTTGGCGCACCCGTGCGGCGTTGTTGCGAAACAACGCGCAACGCACCTGGGCGCCGCTGTCCTTGAGGGTGAAGTACACATGGCCGGACGCCGGGCGGGCGAGGTTGGAGATCTCGCCTTCGACCCAGATATTGGTGAACACGTCTTCCAGCAACACCCGCGCGCGGCCGTTGAGCTGGCTGACAGTCAGGACTTCGCGGTCCAGGCCCAGACGGGCAAAAGGATCTTTAATCATGGGCGGCAGTTTATAGGCATTCGCGCAAGGTTTGGCAGAATTGCTCGACCAGCGCGCTCGGCGTCTGCGCGCAGGCCAGGGCCACGGTACTGAGGCAGTCCGGATCAGCCAGGGGCAAAAAGTGCAGGTTGGCGGGTGCGATGTCCTGCATGGATTTTGGTAACAAGGCAATTCCGAAACCGGCCTGGATCAGTTGCAGCTGCGTGGTCTTGCGTGACATCACCCGTGCAGCCTTGGGGAAAAATCCTGCGCGCATGCAGAGTTCGGCTGACAGATAACTCAGGCCGCCGCGTTGGGGATGGGGGATCGAGATAAACACTTCGTCCTTGAGCTGTTCCAGGTCGACAGGTGCATTGCTGCGCGCCAGCGTGTGATCAGGCGGCACAGCCAGCACCAACTGTTCGTTGTACAAGGGCACCACCCGGACACCTTCGCGTTGGCGCAACACCGGCAAGCGCAACAGCCCGACTTCAAGCCGACCCTCGGCGATTTCCTCAAGTTGCACCTCGGAGGACAGTTTGACGATGTCCATCGACACGCCAGGGCAGCGCTCCAGCCAGGTGCTGATGGCTTTCAACACGTGCCCGCTCATCGGCACGGTGCTCGAATGGCTCAGGCGCAACGTGCCCAGCTGGCCATGGCCCACCTGGGTGGCCATTTCGCCGGCCTTGAGCAACTCGCTCAGCAGGTTGCGCGCCCGTGGGTAAAAGGCTTCGCCGGCCGCCGTCAGCCGGGGTTGGCGCGCGGTGCGTTCGAACAGTGGCGTTTGCAGCTGGGTTTCCAGCTCTTTGATCTGTCGGCTCAGGGCCGATTGCGCCACAAACAGGCGTTCGGCGGCGGCGCTGAAGCTGCCGCTGTCGACGATTTCGACGAAGTAGCGCAGTTGGCGAGTGGAAATCACGCGTCATGCCTTTTCGAGATGAGTGGAGGGCTTTGAAGATATTAGTCGCAACACTCGCCGATGGCTAAAGTGCACGTCATCTCTTTCAAGGAAGTGCCCATGAGCCCGGTTGAGCTGATGAGTCAGTGGTCGTTTAGCGGCGTTGATTGGCTGGTGATCGGCCTCGGCATTGTCGTGGCCTACATCGTGTTTGGTATCGCAGGCTTTGGTACGGCGCTGGTCGCGGGGCCGATCCTGATTGTGTTTATGCCGTTGTCGAAAATCATCCCGCTGCTGGTGTTGCTCGACTTTGTCGCGGCCTTTGGCAACCTGCTGCAATCGCGGCGGGAGGTGAACAAGCCGGAGCTGTTGCGATTGCTGCCGTGTATGGCCGTCGGTTGCACGCTTGGGGTGGTGTTTTTGCTCAATCTGCATTCGGACCTGTTGCTGCTGTTGATGGGGCTGTTTATCAGCGCCTATGCGATTTACAGCCTGGCGGTAAAGGCACGGCCGACGCAGCTGGCGGCGGGCTGGTCGATTCCCATGGGCACGGTCGGTGGGTTGTTTGGTGCCTTATTTGGCAGTGGCGGCTTTTTATATGCGATCTACCTGAACAGTCGTTTGCCCAAGGACGCGGCGCGCGCCACGCAAAGTGCGTTGATCAGTTGCAGCACCGTGGTGCGCCTGAGCCTGTTCCTGATTGCCGGGGTGTATGCTGATTGGCCGCTGTTGATGTTGGCACTGTGCCTGTTGCCGGCGATGGCCCTGGGGCTGTGGGTGGGGCGCAGGCTGACGATGCGGATGTCGCGTGAGGCGTTTGTGCGGTGGGTGACGTGGCTGGTGTTGGCGAGCGGCATTGCGTTGATCGCCCGTTACTTGAGTACTTGACCTGTGGGTGTCAGGGATTAAGCTGCCGGGCTCTAGGGCCTCATCGCGGGCAAGCCCGGCTCCCACAGTTGATCGCATTCCAATGTGGGAGCGGGCTTGCCCGCGATGGGGCCAGTAGCCACACCGCAGGACTCTCATGAACTCCCAAAGCATCCTTGTCCCGAAAATTTCCACCTTGCTCGTCCACGAACCCCGCGCGCGGGCGATCGTGCGCTGGCTGGTGCGCAAGAACATCATCAAGGAAGAGCTGACCACCTGCGGGCGCACCGGCAATCGCATGGCCTACGCCCTGGCCGACGGCGCCCGTGCCGTGGTGTTGCACCCCGAAGCGCTGCCGTTCAACGAGCCGATCAATGGCCTCGAGATTATCTACAAACGCTGCATCTATACGCCGGCCAAGGGCTTTCTCGAAGAAGCCGGCTGCCCGGAGTGCCTCAAGGAAGTCGGCGAGGCGCTGTTCGAAAGCCTGGAAGACTGGATGCCCGGCCACACCGACAACTTCACCTGCCCTTTGTGTGGGCATGAAGACGACATCAACGGGTTTCTGTTCCTGCAGGAATGCGGGTTTTCCAACCTGGGTTTCATTTTCAACAACTGGGCAGAGGCGGGCTTCAAGCAGAGCTTTATCGATGAATTTGCCGATTGGCTGGACCAAAAGATGAGTTGGGTCAAAGTCGAGCTTTAACCCTTCTATCAGTATTACCAAGTTTGTCAGAGTTTTACATTGAGCCTGACAGGGTGCATGTATATAATGGCGCGCTTCCATTTTCCCGCTCGGGAGCCCCCGCGATGCTGCGTATCAGCCAAGAAGCTCTGACATTCGACGACATTCTCCTAGTGCCCGGTTATTCCGAGGTGCTTCCTAACGAAGTCAGTCTCAAGACCCGCCTAACCCGTGGCATCGAGCTGAATATTCCCCTGGTTTCCGCTGCCATGGACACCGTCACCGAAGCCCGTTTGGCAATCGCCATGGCTCAGGAAGGCGGCATCGGCATCATCCACAAGAACATGACCATCGAGCAGCAAGCTGCCGAAGTGCGCAAGGTCAAGCGTTACGAAGCCGGTGTGGTGAAAGATCCAATCACCATCGAAGCCGACGCTACCGTGCGTGACCTGTTCGACCTGACCCGCCTGCACAACATCTCCGGCGTCCCGGTACTGCACGATGGCGACCTGGTCGGCATCGTCACCTCCCGTGACGTGCGTTTCGAGAACCGTCTTGAAGTCACCGTCCGCGAAGTGATGACGCCTAAAGAGCGCCTCGTGACTGTCAAGGAAGGCGCCGACAAGAACGATGTGCGCGAGCTGCTGCACAAGCACCGCATCGAGCGCGTGCTGATCGTCGACGACAAATTCGCCCTCAAAGGCATGATGACCGTCAACGACATCGAAAAAGCCAAGGCTTACCCGCTGGCCAGCAAGGATGACCAAGGTCGTCTGCGCGTTGGCGCTGCGGTCGGCACCGGTAAAGACACCGGCGATCGCGTTTCGGCCCTGGTCGCTGCCGGCGTTGACGTGGTGGTGGTCGACACTGCCCACGGTCACTCCAAAGGCGTGATCGACCGCGTGCGCTGGGTCAAACAGAATTTCCCTGACGTGCAAGTGATCGGCGGCAACATTGCCACCGGCGCTGCCGCCAAGGCCCTGGCCGAAGCAGGCGCCGACGCCGTCAAGGTCGGTATCGGCCCGGGCTCGATCTGCACCACGCGTATCGTCGCCGGTGTGGGCGTGCCACAAATCAGCGCCATCGCCAACGTCGCCGCTGCCCTTGAAGGCACCGGCGTTCCGTTGATCGCCGACGGCGGCATCCGTTTCTCCGGTGACCTGTCCAAGGCCATCGTAGCCGGTGCTTCCTGCGTGATGATGGGCTCGATGTTCGCCGGTACTGAAGAAGCGCCGGGCGAGATCGAACTGTTCCAGGGTCGTTCGTACAAGGCTTACCGCGGCATGGGTTCGCTGGGCGCCATGTCCCAGGCGCAAGGCTCTTCCGACCGTTACTTCCAGGACTCCTCGGCAGGCGCCGAGAAGCTCGTACCGGAAGGCATCGAAGGCCGTGTGCCGTACAAAGGCACCTTGAGCGCGATCATCCATCAACTGATGGGCGGCCTGCGTTCCTCGATGGGCTACACCGGCAGCGCCGACATCGAAGAAATGCGTACCAAGCCTGAGTTTGTACGGATCACCGGCGCCGGCATGGCTGAATCCCATGTCCACGACGTGCAGATCACCAAGGAAGCGCCAAACTACCGCGTAGGTTGAGGCTTCCAGCAAAATGTTAAGTAACCGGGGCTGTTTTATTCAGCCCCGAGTTGTTTCTGAATTACATAGACGAGACTGATCCTCATGGCCCTCGACATTCACGCCCACCGCATCCTGATCCTCGACTTCGGTTCCCAGTACACCCAGCTGATCGCCCGCCGCGTGCGCGAAATCGGCGTGTACTGCGAACTGCACCCGTTCGACATGGATGACGAAGCGATTCGCGAATTCGCCCCTAAAGGCGTCATCCTCGCCGGTGGCCCCGAGTCCGTGCACGAAGCCAACAGCCCGCGCTGCCCGCAAGCCGTATTCGACCTGGGCGTGCCCGTCTTCGGTATCTGCTACGGCATGCAGACCATGGCCGAGCAACTGGGCGGCAAGGTTGAAGGTTCCGAGCTGCGTGAATTCGGTTACGCCCGTGTTGATGTGGTCGGCAAGAGTCGCCTGCTGGACGGCATCGAAGACCACATCGACGCCGACGGCCTGTTCGGCCTCGACGTGTGGATGAGCCACGGTGACAAGGTCACCAAGATGCCGGAAGACTTCCACATCCTGGCCAGCACCCCGAGCTGCCCGATTGCCGGCATGTTCAACGACGAGCGCGGCTATTACGGCGTGCAGTTCCACCCGGAAGTGACCCACACCAAGCAAGGCGGCCGTATCCTGTCGCGCTTCATCCTCGACATCTGCGAGTGTGAAGCCCTGTGGACTCCGTCGAAAATCGCTGAAGACGCCATCGCCAACGTGCGTGCCCAGGTCGGTACCGACAACGTATTGCTCGGCCTGTCCGGCGGCGTTGACTCCTCCGTGGTTGCCGCGCTGCTGCACAAAGCCATCGGCGACCAGCTGACCTGCGTGTTCGTCGACAACGGCCTGCTGCGCCTGCACGAAGGCGAGCAAGTGATGGCCATGTTCGCCGAGAACATGGGCGTCAAGGTGATCCGCGCCAACGCGGAAGACCAGTTCCTGAACAACCTGGCCGGCGAGTCCGATCCAGAGAAGAAGCGCAAGATCATCGGCCGCACCTTCATCGACGTATTCGATGCCCAGTCCAACAAACTGGACAACATCAAGTACCTCGCCCAGGGCACCATCTACCCTGACGTGATCGAGTCGGCCGGCGCCAAGAGCGGCAAGGCCCACGTGATCAAGTCCCACCACAACGTGGGTGGCCTGCCTGAGGAAATGAACCTCAAGCTGGTAGAACCGCTGCGCGAGCTGTTCAAAGACGAAGTCCGCCGTCTGGGCCTGGAACTCGGCCTGCCGTACGACATGGTCTACCGCCACCCATTCCCAGGCCCGGGCCTGGGCGTGCGGATCCTCGGTGAAGTGAAGAAGGAATACGCCGACCTGCTGCGTCGCGCCGACCACATCTTCATCGAAGAACTGCGCAAAGCCGACTGGTACCACAAAGTCAGCCAGGCATTCGTGGTGTTCCAGCCAGTTAAGTCGGTGGGTGTGGTAGGCGATGGCCGTCGTTACGCCTGGGTTGTTGCCCTGCGTGCGGTGGAAACCATCGACTTCATGACCGCCCGTTGGGCACACCTGCCGTACGAACTGCTGGAGACTGTCAGCGGCCGTATCATCAATGAGATCGAAGGTATTTCGCGCGTGACGTATGACGTGTCGAGCAAGCCGCCGGCGACGATTGAGTGGGAATGAGCCCATAGCGAGGCATGAAAAAAACCGGCTTTTGCCGGTTTTTTCATGCCCGCGATAAGGGCTTATTCTTGCTCATTAAAGAGTCGCATTATGTGGGTGGTCCTGGCTTTTGTGCTCGTCGCGGCCATTCCCGTGAGCTTGTGGGCGTGATCTCTGTGCTCAACACCCGGTCCGAAGCTGTCAACCAGTCCATGGATGGCAGCACCCCACTGGGGAGGTCGATCAGTTGCTCAGCGCCCTCGGCGGCAAGACCCAGCAAGTGTCAAAGAAGATGGAAAGCTGCCTGGACCTGTCACGCGCCAGGGTGTCCGCTATTGAAAACGCACCTGAAAGCTTTGAAGGCATTCAGCTGTCGGTGAATCAAACCAGGTGCAAAGCACCTTATTCCTCCCATCGCCGGCATCGACGTTGGCACTTCTCGGCGGGTGCTTGCCTTGCGATAGCCGTGTCTTGCTTGATCACACCGGCGCTTATCTATCACTGGATCGGGTGAAAATTCGGGCCCAAAAGCCGGCTTTCTTTGCTGAAGCCAACGGTGGATGTGGCTCTGTTGTCTCTCTTGCCGGGTGAGTGCTAGGGCCATCAGGTCTCAAAAGGTCTCCCGGATAATGCTCTTGACCTAGACATGGCGAGTCATCCATTCCAAACGCCTTCACGGCAGCGACGGCTTCTACACACCAACGACCAAAATAAGCCCCGCCTTCAAAGTTCTGGTCGCCATAGGTATACCAATAAGGATGCCGATAGCTGACCGCTTGCGGGTCTGATCCGGATTTCGCGCCAGTGCGCACTTCCAGATACCAGTGCTCGACAAAGGCTTTGAGCAGCGGCGGCTGAGAGTCTGCGGGTGCGTCCACGGCCTTCAACAAACGACCATACGGCTTGGGATATAGAAGCACGGCTCCTATCTTGCGGTCTGGACTGCGGCTGGCAATGATCCGATCAAGAAGTACGTCTTCGCCATCATTGCCGATCAAGGCCAGCAAGCGATGCCATTGCTCGTCTGGAATGTCGAGTGCGAGTGCCAAGCCGACCAGCCAGAAGCAAATGATGTAGTGGTCGTAGTTGACGCGCCAGTGGTGCCGGGTGAATTGCTGCTCTGCAGTCCACACTGCTGCTCCGAGCCGCTCAGCTTCTTCCCAAGCATCTAACAGACCGGGGAAGTAATGCGCCAAGTTAGTAATTGGGCATCCGGCTGAGTATTTGCGCAGAATTTGGTGCCAGTGTTTCTGAGCAAGTGTAAATTGGAATTGGGGCGCGTAATTCTGATCACCCGAGTTGTTATCAGCGGCTACAGATTCTTTTTTTATGTAATCGTCGTTGTACTCAATCCACTCAGACCAGTAGCTTATTTCCCCTAATGGTGCGCGAATCATTTAGCGGCCCTTCCTAATAGTTTTGATGTGGCAACTGGATCAGCTACAAATTTTCCATTTTTTTCCAGGACGCCGACAGTGACATTTCCAAACGGGTCTGTATGGACTAGCCATTTTTCGACACGGCCTGCCTGTAGTGCTTTGTTGATGCTATCAGCAGCTTTCTCATTACCGTTGACAGACTCCAGAATCCGATTGTAGTTAGTAGAGCTACCTTGTAACCAATCATCACTCATCTGCAGCCCATCTCGGGTGGGCTTCAGCTTGGACGAGCCAAATTTGTACTCAACAATCAGGTAGTCGACACCAGGCTTATCTACCTTGTACAAATCGTCAATGCCTGTCTGGCCAATATCGGGAGCCCGGCCAATTTTTTCAGCACCGGGCACCAACGTCTTGATTTGCTCTCCACCCATGATGTCCCCGACGATGCTCTTCTGCGCGTTGGTCATGGCGCGGAAGTCCATCAGCGGCGTGCCGTTAGGGTTGAACTGCCCGCCGCGTGCTACAAGCTTGTCGAATTTGGCGAGGCTCGCCACCTCAGCCATCTTTTCAAGCTGCTGCGCTCCAACCTTGATCCCTGCCTTGGCCAGCGCCACACCACCTTTCGCAGCCCCGCCGACGCCCGTTGCAATGCTGCCGACCTGCCAGGCGATTTCGCCGATGGCCTTGCCCAATGCTTCGGCGTTTTCGTCGCCGCCGACTTCCAGCGCGGTCTTGATCGTTTCTATCTTGACGTTGAGTTCGTTGACGACGCTGTCGCCAAACTGCTTTCTGGCCTCCGGGTTATTAATCAGTTGGCCAAGGCCGGTAAGCCCTTCGATGGGGTGCGCAACAAATTCGGCGAGGCCCGTGACGTCATTCCAGCCTGACTGGGCCAACCCCTTGCCGATGCCGAACTGGGTCAGAACATCCTGCCTGCCGCTGATGTACGACCATTTGGCAACGACTTTGCCAGCGGCAATCAGGCCTTTTGCTTCGTCGTATTCCTTCTTGAACTGCACGATCTGCTGTGTCGCCAGCCAGTTGTTATCCACCGCCGCACCCGCCGCGGTATTGGCGGTGGTCGGGTCGATGGAGGCGCTGGTCGCTGCCAGGCCGGTCACCAGGCTGACGATCAGGTTGCGCTTGGCTTCGCGTTGTTCTTCGCTTTCGTCGGGGCTGCTTTGTGAGAACAGGCCGGTGAGCAGGCTTGATGCCGCCGCGCCTGCCGCGCCGCTGCCGCAACTTTGGCTGCTGGCGGCGGCACCGGCACAAGCGACGATGCCGTGCAGGGCCGCGTGCAGTGGCGAGCCTTCGGTGAGTTCGCCTTTGGCCACCAGGTCGCCTATGTAGCCGGCGCCCCGTTGCTGCACATAATTGACCACCAGGCCTTGCACGAAGGCAGCGTTGCCCGCGCTGATATTGCCGCCTGCAGCACCGATCAGGGCGGTGGTGATCTGGCGATAGGTGCCGCCTGCGCCCCAGTTTTCGGAGATCGCGTTGGCCTGTGCCGAGTACTCCCGCGCCTGGAGCTGCAGTTGCAGGCGCGCAGCGTCACTCATTGGCGTGTCACGATTGTCTGCTTTTGACTGCAGCTCTTTTGCCTGTTTGCGTTTGAGGTCCGCTTCCCTGGCTTTGTTCGCAAGGAAGGTACTGGCTTCGTTGGAGAACGCGCTGACGATCTCAAAACCGGCGCGGATTTCATCTTCGTCGAAGATCGGTTTGAGCGAGTTGCTGCCATCGCGATCACTGGACACATCACGGTTGAGGCTGGCGATGGTTTGTTCAGCGGTCTGGCCGGTGCGTTTCTGCTGCTCGGCGTCGTCGGTAATGACGACGGCACCGCCACTGATGCCGCTGCGTGTCACGCTGCTGGCCTTGTCGCTGGCGCTGATGGCGATCGGCATATTGGCGCCGATGTTGTTCTCGTTTTTGGCCAGGTCGGTGCCCGGGTTAACCTTGCCGCCAGTCTGCGCGTTGCCCTTCTGGTCCTTGCCGACTTCGTTGTAGCCGCCGCCCAGGCTGACGGTATTGGCGTCGTAATCCGCCTTGTTTTTGATGTCGCGGCTGGTGAGGCTGGATGTGACCAGGCTGTTTTTGCCGTCCTGCACGGCCTTGTCGCTGCTGGCGATCACGCCGCCGACCAAATCGGTGTTGCCCCGCACGTTGATGTCGAAACCGTCATCACCGGCCTTGATGCCTGACTGCTCGGTGACGCTGGCATAGTTGGAGTCGATGTTGGTTGCGCCAAAGTTTGCGCTGGCACCGCTTATCGAGCTCATGCCGTAGCAGAACGGTGGAATACAAAGACTGATGCCGATGCCCAGGCTCTTTTCATCGACTTTGTACGTGTTGGTGTCTTGCAGGCTTTCGATATTAAGATCGCCGCCGACGTCGGCGATGACTTTTTTGCCACTGGCCACCGCCCCCTTAAGCTGCGTGTCGCCGCCGGATGACAGCAGCAACTGGTTGCCAGCCTCCACTTTGGTATTGGTATAGGTCAGCTCGTCGCCGTCGGCCTGGCCCCGGTTTCCGGTGGCACCCAGGTCCAGGGTAAAGCCGTTTCTGCTACCGCCCAGCGAGAGGCCGATACCGATGCTGGCGCTGCTGCCTTTGCTGTCGGTGTTTTGCTGGCTGGTGTTGTTGGCGGCGAGCAGGTTGATGTCGCCGTCGGCCATCAGGCTGGCGTCACGCCCGGCCTTGATCTGGCTGCCTTGGACCGTGATGTTGCTGTCTGCACCTGCGCCGGTCGCGCGCAGGCGCACATCTTGACCTGCGGTGATGGTCGAACCGGCGGCGCTGTCGCTGGTCTGGGTGGTTTTGCTTTCGTTCTTCTTGGTGCCCAGCGACAGGCTGATGTTGATACCGCCTGCCGCGCCAGGGTCCATTGCCACCGCCGTGGCGGCGTTGTTACCGCCCAGCAGGACCGTGGCCGCTGCCAGCGCCTTCATGCGCCCGTCATCGGTTTTCTCCGATGCCTGCTTCATCTGCTGGGTGGTCTGGATTGCACTGATGACAGGGTTAGTCACCGTCAGAGTGAACCCGGTCTGTTTGAACAGGGTTTCACGTTCGCGTTTGCTGGTGTTGCGGGCTTCAACGACATCGATGGTTTGCCCGGTGATATCGACGCTGCCTTCGGGCGCGCTCACCTGGCTGCCCACCTGGCGGTAGCCTTTGCCCGCTTCCATCAGCACATCGCCCTTGGTTGACCCCACGGTACTCGCCGCTGCGGTCTGGCTAGTGGTGAGGTCCTTGACCGTTTGCTGCTGGGTGCCGAGGGTGACCGCGATACCGCCGCCGCTGAACAGGCCGCTTGTCTTCACCGACTTGTCGTGACGTTCGCTGCTGCTTTCCGTCGCGGCTTCGATATTGATGTTGTTGTCAGCCGCCAGCACGGTCTGGTTGGTGGACACCACGTTGCTGCCGCTGACGTTTATGTCGCGACCGGCCTGCACATAGGTTTTCTCGGCACTCAGCGTCGAGCCCTGCGCCTGGGTCTGGTTGACGGTGTCGCGTGTGGTAGTGGTCTTGCTGGAGAACAGGCCGTTGCTGCCTTTGAATTTGTGCGCTTCATCGGCGAACTGGGTGTTTTGCGCAGCGGTCAGGTTCACGTCGCGCCCGGCGTCGGCGATGATTGCACCTTGCTGACTGGTGACGCTCGTGCCTCGGGCATTGAGGTCCTGCCCGGCGCTGAGGCGCACATCGCCTTGGCCTTGAATGGTTGAGCCGACTTCGGTCTGGCTGGCGTCTTTGCGCCAGTTGCTGCCGTTCCAGTTAACCGATTGCTGATGGGCTTCGCCAACGGTGGTCAGGTTGATGTTGTTGCCTGCTTGCAGCGAGGTACTGCCGCCTGTACCTGCGTTGACCACCTGAGCGCCGGTCAGGTTGAGGTCTTTACCCGCGTTGACGTCCATGGTGCCGCCAGCGCCGCTGACGAACAGCCCGGCCACCCGTGACAGGTTGGTGCGGGTGCCTTGGGCACTGCTGCTGTCGCGACTGCTGGACACGACGTTGACGTTTTGCCCGGCGTTGATGGCGAGGCTGTCTGTCGCGCCGATCAGGCCGCCGAGGTTGTCGAGGTTTTCCCGTGCCGTCAGCGAGACCTTGTCAGCCTGGATGCGGCCGCCGAGGTTTTCGATGTTCTGCGCGGTAATCGCCATCACGCTGCGCCCGGCCAGGCTGCCGCTGTTGACCAGATCACCGGCAATGTTCAGGTTCAGGCGTTGCCCGGCAATCAGCGAGCCAGAGCCGTTAAGGTCGCTTTCCTGCACGCGCACATAGACCTGCGGCACCAGCACGTTGCGGGTTTCGCCGCTGGCGAGGGTGACTTTTTTCTGTACCAGCCAGACGATATCGCTGGTCAGTTGCGCCATCTGCTCAGGGGACAGCTCGATGCCTGGCACCAGTTGCCATTGATTGGCAAGGGTGACGGCATTGTCGATCAGCGCTCGGTACTGCGCTTCGTCATTGGCATAGCCATCGAGGAAGCGCCGACCGGTGAGTTGTGCAACCTGTTCGCGAATCAGTTTTTGCTCATAGAAGCCATCGCCGAGACGCTGCTGGGTGAGCGCAGGGTCGACTTGCAGGCGCTCCAGCATGTAATCCGAAGACAGCCAGGTGCGATAACTGGCGAAACGCGGGTCGGTTTCGATCAAGTAATTGCTGGTGGTCTGCGGGTTGGTGGTGAACAGGCTGTTGTTCGGCAATTCAAGGGACGGACCGCCGGTGCGAATCTGCTCGGCCACGCCTTGTGCGTTCTGGGTGGTCTGCGCTGCAACCTGAACGATCGGAGCTACTTGAAAGGTACGGGCGGCCGGAGCGCTGACCGTACCGGTGGAAGCGATCTGCTGGCCGACGGCCTGAGTACCGCGTGCGCTGATCTGGGTGCCCGTGCCGCTGACCGCTGTGTTCTGCGCGAAGACGGTAGGTTGCAGGGAGATATCCTGAATCAGCGGGGCAGGGGTATAGGCTGCGGTGTTCGCGCCTTGCCGGTCGCGGCCCTTGCGCTGGATGCGGTAGAAGTTGGTGACGCTGCCGCTGTCGACGGTGGTGCGCTGGCCCGACACTTCGGTGTTGGTCAGGCTGGTGACGTCTGCCTGCAATAGTCCGCCGGCGATGATGCGGCTCTTGTCGTTGAGCACGTCGCCGGCGCTGATCTGCATTGTCCCGCCAGACAGGATCTGCGCCGGGGCCGAGGTGGCGATCTGGGTTTCGTTGACGACGCGGGCGTAGTCGTAGCGGTTCCAGTTGTCGCGCTGGCCCTCGGGGGTGACCAGGTAATTCACCTCATCGTGACGCAGGGAGATCTCGTTGGCCTGGTAGCGGTTGGTCGAGCCGGTGAGTTGAAACTCCTGCTCGGGTGTTCGACTGACCTCAACATCGCGCGTGCTGAAATGTTCGTTGGTGTTGCGCACGCTTTGTACGTTCAAAGACAGATCGCCAAGCGCTTCGAGGGTCGCGCTGGCATTGGTCAGCAATTGAGCGCGACCCTCAGCGGTGTCGAGCGTGCTCAAGGTTCCGCCAATGGCGAGGTCGCCGGCACTGAAGACCAGCGATTGCTCGCGGTTATTCAGGGTTGCGGTGCCGATATTCAGTGACTCACGGGCTGCTATCGTTGCTGCGGTGCCATTTTCATCGAGGTTGTTCAACGTCGAGGTGGCTATCGCCAGTTGGTCGCCATACAGGCGCGCGGTGCCGAGGTTATTGAGCGTCGCTGCCTGCACGCGGACTTGCTGACCGTCGATCAGCCCGCGGTTGGTCAGGGTGTCAGCGACGTTCAGGCGAACCTGGCCCGCGCTGATTTCGGCGTTGGCGCTGTTGTCGAGCGTCTGCGCGTTGACCAGCAGGGACTTGCCCGCCAGCAAACGCCCGGTGTTGTTGAGTGCACCGGCGGTGCTCAGATCAACGCCGTCGTTGGCTTGAATCTGCCCGCTCAGATCAAGGCCGCTCTGCACCCTGAAGTTGATGTCGCCCAGGCTCAGCGCCCGGCCCGTGCCGCTGTAATACGCGGCGTTGAGCGACAGCAGCTTGCCCGCAATCAGCGTACCGTCGAGGTTGTTCACCGACTGGCGACGCTGTGCGGTATCGCGGTCGCTGATCGTCAGGTCGCCGGTCGAAGAGATCAGCCCGCTCTGGTTATTCAGCGTCTGGCTCACGCCCAGCAGCAGGCCTTCATCGGTGCGCACGGCACCAGTCTGGTTGTTGAGGGTGTTAACCGCCAGGTTCATGCTGCGGCCTTCAAGGCCCAGGTTGGTGCCCTGGGTGGCGCTGTTGTCGAGCACATCGGTGCTCAGCTTCAACGCGCCTGCGCTGCGGACCAACCCACCCTGATTGTTGAGGGCCTGACCCAGCGCCAGTTCGACGTCGCCGAGGCTTTGCAACTGGCCGCCACGGTTATCCAGGCGTGCGCCGTCGACGTGTACGGTTTTCTCGCCAATGATTTGGCCGCCGTTGGTGTTGACCACGTCGCTGGCGGTGAGCAACAGATTGCCCTTGGTGCTCAAAAAGCCGGTGCTGTTATTGACGCTGGCGCTGCGGATTTCCACGGCATCCTGACCGCTGATGCCTTTGGTGGTGCCGGAGTCGAGGTTATTGAGGGCCTGATTTCCGGTGTCGATAAACAGTTTGCCTGCAGACTGAATCAAGCCCGCCGCGTTACGCAATTCGCCGCTGCGCAAGTCGAGCGTGGCGCGTGCGTCGAGCGTGCCATCGCTGTTGTCAAACAGATTGCCGTTGCTGTTGAGGTCCAGTGCCAGGCCACTGATCACACCGCTGTGGTTGTTCACACCTTGCGCCGCCACGGCGATGTCGCCCTGGGCTTCGAGACGCCCTGCGTCGTTGTTCAGTGCGCCATCGGTCACGTTCACCGACAGCCCGGACTGCACCGAACCCAGCACGCCATGGGTGTTGTTGAATTGCCCGGCGATGATCGCCATGCGCTGGGTCGAGGCGAGCGTGCCGCCGATATTGTTCAGTTGACCGAAGCGGGCTTGCAGCGTGCTGCCGGCGCTGAGGGTGCCCTGAGCATTTTCCAGGCGCGCGCCGCTCAGTTCAGTGCCGCCGCTGGCAGCCAGCGTTCCGCCGCTGTTGTCGATCAAATCACTGGCGGTCACCGTCAGCAGGCCGCCGTCGGTTGCAACCACTTTGCCGTTCTGATTATTCAGCGTGCCAACGTTGATCGCCACAGCGCCAGGGCTGCTGACTTGGCCGTTCTGATTGTTGAATTGTTCGCTGACATTGATCTGTAAAGGCTCCAGCCCCGTTTGCAGAATGCGGCCGTATTGATTGGACAGGGTGCGGGCCTGGAGCGTGAGCTGTTGGCCCTGGGCCAGACCTTCATTCAGCACCACGTCGTCAGCCTTGATCGACACGCTGCCATTACTGGCAATGCTGCCTTTGGTACTGCCGAGTTGGTTGGCCTGAATGCCCAGCGAACCCTTGCCTGCGTGTTCGATGCTGCCGCTGCCGTTGTCGATGCGACCGGCGCTGATCCGGGTATTGGTCGCGTTTGAGGCAATTCGTCCGCTACGGTTGTCGAGGCTCGTGGTGGCGTTTATCGATGTGTCGGCGACGCCGGTCTGCACCAGCTCGCCGCCGACGTTGGACAGATCACCGGCGTTCAGTTGCAGGTTGTCGGCGTTGACGCTGGCGCTGTCTGTGCGCAGGGTTTTTGTCGCGTTGGCCGCGAGGGTCTGGCTGGCATCCACGCGGCTGCCACTGAGATTGCTATCGCCGTTGTTGGCGGTCAGGGTGACATTGCGGCCTTGAGTCTGGCTGCCGCTGAGGTCCAGATCATCGGCCTGGATGCTGACATCGCCTGCCGCCAGGTTTTGACCCTGCGCTTTGATGTGGGTGGCGCGCACCGCAAGGTTGCCGCTGCTGCCCAGTCTGCCGTCCACGCCTGCGCCCGCCGCCAGGCTTGAGCCCTGGGTGCTACGAATCGATTTGGCGCTGAGGGTTGTTTGATTCTGGCTGGCAATCGTGCCGCTGTTGTCGATATCCCCGGAGCTGGTGAGGTTCAAATCGCCCTTGGCGTAAAGCGAGCCGCTATTGTCAACGCTTGTGGCAGTGATACGGGTGGCCGTGGTGCCGCTGATTGTGCCCATGTTGTGCAGTTTGCCGTCTGCGCTGACGACCACTTCACCCGCCATGGCGCCAATTTGCCCGGCATTGCGCATGCCGACACCCGATTCGGTCCCCACCAGCACGATCTTCCCGGCGTACATTCCGCCCAATTGCGCCACGTCGATGCCGACGGCTGGCTTGTCGCCGTCGGCGCCGGCCTGAGGCTTGGCCTGGGTGTTATCGGCGTTGACCTGATTGCGTCCGGCAGTGACCTTAAGGTCATTGGCCCAGATACCCGCATTGACCTGCACGGTACGGGCAATCAGGTCGGTGTAATCGGCGTCGCGGCTATCAAGGCCCTTGCCCTGAATGTTCAGAGTGCCGCCGTTCACGGTGTAGCCGCTGATGCTGCCGTTCTCCAGCTGCACCTGACCGGTGCTCAGGGTCGCACGGTTGGCGTTGATGAAGCCGCAACCGTCGCAGGTAATGCCGGCCGGGTTGGCGATGACCACCTGGGCGCGTTGCCCGGCGACTTCGACATAGCCGCGTAACTGGCTGGGGTTGCTGGCGTTGACCTCATTGAGGATGACCCGCGCGCTGCCTTTGGCCATCGCTGCGTTGCCTTCGATCCAGCCACCCAGTTGCGTTTGGGTGTTGGCGCCGCTGTTGTTGAGGATGACGCCGCGCGGGTCGACATCGAACTGATTGTAGGTGTTACGCGAAACCCCGGCTGCGCTGGGCGCTTGAATATTCACCTGCGGCGTGCCGTTGGCGCTTTGAATCACCGTCGGACGCTGGCCGGCTGCGGCGGCAGGATCGGCCACAATCGTGCCCGCCGCCCACGCCGGTACAGCGCTCCAGGACACCAGCCCGAGCGCGATCATCAATGCAAAACGCATCGGCCCGAGCGTTGCCGTACAGCCCGCGTCGGCGGTGGTAAGGCTGACGCGGGTGCCCGGCGCCTTGACCTGGCTGGTGACGTTCTCCGCCACCACCATCAACAGCCCGCGTGCCTTGTTGAAAACAATTCGGTACAGGTGCTTGTTCATAGCAATTCCATTTGCGGAGCCGGCCCGCGATACAAAAGTTGAAGTTACGGTGCTGTGGCAACCGGGTGAGCTGCAAACCAGGCTCTGGCCTGTTCAGGGATCACACCGATGCCCTGGAATGTTTTGATTTGCAGGCCTCGCTCGTCGCCCCGGTGATACAGCGCGCGACCGCATCGGTTGGCGAACAGGTGGCGCTGGAGGATTCGGGTAAAGGTGGCTGTATGGCCAAACGGCGCGACCCAGTCGTTGAGCCAGAGACGCTCGCCGCAATTCCAGTCCGCGTCGCTCAATGTCAACGGTGATTGCTGCAAATAGCGCTGTTCCGCTGCTTCATCGACGTTAAGCCAAGAGAGGTAGCACACCGGCTTGCCGTACTCGCTGCCCAGCACGAATTGGCGATGCTTGAGCGCCGGCAGCAGAAGTGTCGGTAAGCTGTGCAGTGGCGCATCACGGTGAGCGCTGGAATGCATCCACAACCAAGTGACCGAGCCCAGCACTGCCGCCTCGTTCCAAGGCTCGTCGATCAGGCCGGGTGCCGTGATGTCCAGGGTTTCAAAACGCATGGCATTGCCCCTCAGAACGACCAGATGACGGTAAAGTCGCTGGTCACGTTGGCGGTCTTGAAGCCATCGGGCTTCTTGAGCGGCGTGCCTACCGACCAGTCATAAGACAGGCCCTTGTAACCACCACGCACACCCACCACAGCCCCCGCCAGTCGTTTACCAATCAGGAACTTACTGGCCTGACCGCTGACTTCGCCGTAGTCGACACCGGTGTAAAGCTCCTGGCCGGTTTGCCCCAGCGCCAGGCCGACTTCGTTGCGCAGTGTCCAGCCGCGATCGGCAGAAAGAATGTTTTCGCCGTCAAACCCGCGCACGCTGTAGCGTCCGCCAATCGAGAAGCGGTCTTGCGGCACCAACGGTGTGCGGTTCCATTGCGACCGCCAACTGCCGATATAGCGCAGGCGCTGGTCGCTTATGGCGAATGGCACTTGCAGCTGGGCGTCGGCGGTGATGATCTGCGAGCGGGATGTGCCTGCACCAGAGGCTTCTTCGGGGGCCGGCAGCGAGTCATGTGCGCCGGTGCCGCGACGGTAGGCGACGCCAAGGTCCAGAATAGAGGTGCCGATAAATTCCCGGTGATCCAGGCCGAGCTGCCAGCCCGCCATGCGCCGATCCTGGTTGCCGATCTCGGTGTCGTCGATGAAGTTTTCAGAAGACCGTGTCCACAGGCCACCCCACGCCGTGGTCTTGCGCACGGCATCGCGGTAAATCAGGCGAGACAGGCGCAGATCGTTGGTACGGCTTTCGCCTCGATACTGGTACGTCTGGGTGGCGCCGGCGACCGACTGCTCGTAGTTATACTCGCTGGTGGTGAACGCCAGTTGCCAGTAATCCATCGGCAGCGAGTAGTGGAGCGTATTGCCATTGGAGCCGTGTCGGCCGGACTCGCCGCCGCCCAGGTCGTGGTTGAAGCTGGCGTAGAACAAGTCGTTGAGCGACAGCAGGTTGTCCAGCGACAGCGAAACATTGCCCTGATATTTGCCTGTGGATTTGCTGCCCGAGTTGTCGAAGGACAGGCTCACGCGTGCCGGAAACTCCTGGCTCCATTTGATCACCACATCGCTTTCGCCGGGCTTGGCATCAGCCGCCAGGGTAGGTGTGATCTGAATGTCGGCGTCGGCAGTGGGCACGCGCTTGAAGTTTTCCAGCGCCTGTTCGATATCGCGCAGGTTAAGCAGGTCGCCGGGGTTGGCAGGCATCGCATTCCACAGGGTAGCGCGACGGCTGGTGCCTTCGGCAAAACGGATTTCGCGGATGCGCCCCGGCACGATTGTCAGCACCAGAATTCCGCTGTTGAGGTCCTGCGCTTCGGCAAGCACGCGGGTGGTGACAAATCCCGCCTGGATGATCGCATTCTGCATGCGCTTCATCGTCATGTTGATGCCCGCGCCACCCAGACAGCGCCCCACGGCGGGGTCGTCCTCGGGGTTGGCGGCCTTCAGCGCCCATTGAAACTTTTCGGATGCATCGCCAATCAGGCGGATGTCTTTGATGGCGAAGCAGGGCGCTTCTTTAGCCGGAAGACGGGAGCCGCCTTCGTCGAGCGCAGGTGCCTGAAGACGCACATCGGGCCGCGATTCCAATTGATCACGCAGCGCGCGTTCACGCTCCTGCTGACGCAGTAATTCCTCTTCAGGCCCGGCAGCCTGAGCGGTGGCGGTCGTAAAGAGTGTCCACACTGCCAGCGCCGTCAGCGCGAGGTGTCTTGCATTCATCGACGACAAGCGGGCCAGCCCCACGACATATCGGGAGGGGCCTGGCTTGTGCAGTGGGCAGCGTGAGTCCGCGAGCATTTCACATCCTTGTGATCAGAATCAGAGGCGCAACAAGTGCACAGCCTGGAACGGCGGTGGCACTGAACGGAAATAGAATAAGGTCGATGTATCTACACTTAGAAAAAGAAATTTCCCACGTGGCTTTGGATAGCTCAGATAGAGGCATGCGCCATAAGTTTCATGGCGGGTAAGCGGTTTGATACAAAAATCAGGAAATGTGACGCCTTCCACATGGCCTGCGGATGTTGAGCCAAACGGGTCAGAGAAGTGTGCCCGGCGTAGACGTCCACACGAACTCATCCACAACCCCAGCACCTGCTGAGCCGGATGGCCCGCCAGGAAGGTGTGTCAGAGCGAACATGCGCGGCAGGTGCCCTGCCATCGCGGGCCACCGCGCTCCCACACCGGTTTTGCGTGAGGCCTCAGCGCCGCGCAATGTCAGAAAAGTAAAACTTGTCCAGCGTATGCCGCGACTCGGTGTACTCGAACTGCCGCCCATCCTGCAAAAACGTCTGGTTGCTCACCACGATCACATGGCTCTGACCTTCGAGGTCCAGGTGGGTCTGATCGTCCTTGCTGCGCGGCAGGGCTTCGATGGTGCGTTGCGCGTAGCTGATCTGCAGCTGCAGAGTCTGCTCGATGAACGCGTAGATGGACTGTTCGGCGATGTCACGGTCCAGACCGGGGATCAGTTCGGCAACGAAGTGGTTGATGTCGAGGATCACCCGTTTGCCGCCGATGCGCCGTACCCGTTTGATCCGCGTGATCAGAGTGCCGGGTTCGGCCTCGATGTGTTGCAGCAGTGAACCTTCCAACGGGACTTGGCTGAACTCGACGACTTCGGTACGCACGTCATCGCCCAGGTCAGCGTGGGTTTCGTGGAAGCTGACGATGCCGCCCAGTTGAAACTCGATCGGGTTGGGCGACAGCACGAACGTGCCCTTGCCGTGAATTTTTTGCGCGAAACCGCGCTCCTGAAGCTGCTCGATTGCACGACGCACGGTGCCACGGCTGGCCTGGTAGGCGTCCATCAGTTCGGTTTCGGAGGGAAGGCGCGTGCCGCGTTGCAGGCGTTCGGTGGTGATGTTGGCAAGCAGATCCGTATAGATCTGGTTGTATTTGCTCATGGGGATGGCTCTATGCCCGACTTGATGAGGGTGAACTGCGCGTTCAAGGCAGGAACCTTAGTGGCAGAGGTGGGCTTTGTCCATTGGGCACCTGTGGAATAGAGGAAAAGTCTGACTCCACATTCAGAAAATTAAACTATTTGTAACTCGTACAGACGAGTTGTTGCTTTAACTCGTACAGACGAGTACTTTTGCCCTCGGCGTGCTGCCAATGACTGCCCCCAAATAAAAAAATCAAAGTGGAAACCAAGCATGAGCCACGACTATTCGAATATTGCCCGCGAGATTCTCGAGAACCTTGGGGGCAGCGACAACCTTGAGCAGGCTGCCCACTGCGTGACCCGCCTGCGCCTGGCGCTCAAGGACCCGAGCCTGGTCAACAGCGGTGCGTTGAACCAGGTCGATCTGGTCAAGGGGTCGTTCTTCACCGGCGGCCTGTTCCAGGTGGTGATCGGCCCCGGTGAAGTGGAGCGGGTTTACGCCGCCCTGCGCGAGCAGACCGGTCTTGCCGCCTCCACCATCGCCGACGTGAAAAAGAAAAGCGCTGACAAGATCAACCCTGTGCAGCGCCTGGTGCGGGTGTTCTCCGATGTGTTCATGCCGATCCTGCCGGCGCTGATCATTGCCGGCTTGCTCATGGGTGTGAACAACCTGATGGGCGCAAAGGGCATGTTCATCGCGGACAAGACCTTGCTGGAGGCCTACCCGAACCTGGACGGGGTGTGGAGCCTGATCAACCTGATGGCCAACACTTCGTTTGTGTTCCTGCCCGCGCTGGTGGGCTGGTCGGCGGCCAAGCGGTTTGGCGGCAGTGAAATCCTCGGCATCGTGCTCGGCCTGATGCTGGTGCACCCGGACCTGCTCAATGCCTGGAACTACGGTAAGGCGGTCAGCGGGCTTGATGGCCAGAGCATGCCGTACTTCGATATTTTCGGCTGGTTCAAAATCGAGAAGGTGGGCTATCAGGGGCAAATACTGCCGATCCTGATGGCCGCCTATGTCATGAGCGTCATCGAGAAATGGCTGAAGGCGCGTGTACCCAATGCCATTCAATTGCTGGTGATTCCAATCACCACCATTGTCGTCACGGGCGTGCTGGCGCTGGCGATTATCGGCCCTGTGACCCGTCACCTGGGCATCCTGATCACCCAAGGCCTGGTCACGCTGTTCGACCTGGCGCCAATGTTGGGCGGGGCGATATTCGGTCTGCTGTTTGCACCGCTGGTGATCACCGGCATGCACCACATGTTCCTTGCCGTGGACCTGCAATTGATCGCCATTCAGGGGGGCACCTTTATCTGGCCAATGATCGTCATGTCTAACCTGGCCCAGGGCAGTGCGGCGCTTGGGGTGTTCTACATGACGCGCAATGCACGAGACAAAAGCATGGCGTCCACCTCCGCAATCTCCGCTTACTTCGGCATCACTGAACCGGCGATGTTCGGCATCAACCTGCGCTTCAAGTTTCCGTTCTATTCAGCGTTGCTCGGCTCGGCCATGGCCAGTGTTTTCCTGGCGATGAACCAGGTCCAGGCCTCTGCCATTGGGGTGGGCGGCTTGCCTGGCTTTATCTCGATTATTCCGCAGTTCATCCCGGTTTTTTTGATTGGGATGTCGATCGCGATTGTCGTGCCGTTTGTTTTGACCTGTGTGTTGAGCATGAAGATTGTTCAGCCTGGATACAGGGTCGCCTGACCTACCGCTATCGCAGGCAAGCCAGCTCCCACAGTTGATCGCATTTCAAATTGAAGGAACCCACCATGCAAAACTGGCAGCACTCGGTGATCTACCAGATCTACCCAAAAAGCTTCCACAGCCACGCGGGTAACGCCACCGGTGACCTGCTGGGCATCGTGGACAAGCTCGATTACCTGAAATGGCTGGGCGTGGATTGCCTGTGGATCACCCCATTCCTGCGCTCGCCGCAGCGCGACAACGGCTATGACATCAGCGACTACTACGCCATCGACCCGAGCTACGGGACCATGGCCGACTGCGACCTGCTGATCAGCGAAGCGGCCAAGCGCGGCATCACGCTGATGCTCGACATTGTGGTCAACCACACCTCCATCGAGCACGAGTGGTTCCAGCAGGCGCGCAGCAGCCTCGATAACCCGTACCGCGACTTCTATATCTGGCGCGACCAGCCAAACAACTGGGAGTCCAAGTTCGGCGGCTCCGCCTGGGAATACGAAGCGCAAACCGGCCAGTACTTCCTGCACCTGTTCGACCACACCCAGGCCGACCTGAATTGGGACAACCCCCAGGTGCGCGCCGAAGTGTTCAAGTTGATGCGCTTCTGGCGCGACAAGGGCGTGGGCGGTTTCCGCCTGGACGTGATCAACCTGATCTCCAAGCCCGCCGATTTCCCCGAAGACAACACTGATGGCCGGCGCTTCTACACCGACGGCCCGAACGTGCACCACTACCTGCAGGAAATGCACCGCGAAGTCTTCGAAGGGCATGACCTGATCAATGTCGGCGAGATGTCGTCCACCAGCCTGGAACACTGCATTCGCTACTCCAATCCTGAGTCGAAAGAGCTGTCGATGACCTTCAACTTTCATCACTTGAAGGTCGACTACCCGAACCTGCAAAAGTGGGTGAAGGCCGACTTTGATTTCCTGCAGCTCAAGCAGATTTTCTCTGACTGGCAACTGGGCATGCAGGCCGGTGGTGGCTGGAATGCGCTGTTCTGGTGTAACCACGACCAACCGCGGGTGGTCTCGCGTTTTGGTGACGACGGCGAGCACCGCGTGGTCTCGGCCAAGATGCTCGCCACGGCGCTGCACTTCCTTCAGGGCACGCCGTATGTGTACCAGGGCGAAGAGTTGGGCATGACCAATCCTGGCTTCAACACGATCGAGCAGTACCGCGATGTCGAGACCCTGAACATCTTCCGGCTCAAGCGCGATGCCGGTGAGTCCGAGGCCTCGAGCATGGCGGCGATCATGCAGAAGTCGCGCGACAACGGCCGCACGCCGATGCAGTGGAGCACTGAAGTCAACGCCGGTTTCAGCAGCGGTGAACCCTGGATCGGTATTCCAGCCAACGCGGCGCAGATCAACGTCGAAAGCCAACGGGATGACCCGGATTCGGTGCTGCATCACTACCGTGCGCTGATTGCGTTGCGTCGGCATGAGCCGCTGATTCAGGCGGGGGTTTATCGCCCACTGCTGCAAGACCACCTTCAGGTCTGGGCCTACCTGCGCGAAGGCCATGGCGAGCGCTTGCTGGTGGTGAACAACTTCTATGGCAAACCCTGCGAAATCCGGCTGCCGCAAGGCGTGATCAACGCGTCGAGCGCGCAGCGCCTGCTGATCAGCAACTACCCCGATTGCCCGTTGCGTACGGCCACGGTGGTGTTGCGCCCTTATGAATCTTTCGTGCTGCACCTGACCGACTGAACCACCGCGAGTCACCCGTAGGAGCCCACTTGCCGGCGATAGCGCCCTGAACGCGCCATTGCCAGCGAGCAGGCCCCTGCACGCCGCGCGAAAGACAAAAAGTAAGAAAAAAATAAAAATAAAAGGAGTGCTTCATGAAAACAACAATAAAGCTGGGCCTCATTGCGTCATGCCTCACCGCACCTTTTGCCGCGCAGGCCCTGGAATTTGCCGGTTACTTGCGCAGCGGCGCGGGCACTTCAACGGGCAGTGGCAAGCAGCAGTGCTTCCAGTTGCCAGGGGCGCAATCCAAATACCGTCTGGGTAACGAATGCGAGCAGTACGCCGAGCTTGAGCTGCGCCAGGACCTTCTGACACTCGACGACGGCTCGGTGCTCAGCGTTGATGCCATGGCATCGCTGTACAACAAGTACGACCGTGCCCTGAAGTTCCAGGGCGAAGACAACGGCTCGGCGCGCATGCCGCAGATGTATGCGCAGTGGTCCAATTTGCCCAGCCTCAATGGCGGCTCGGTGTGGGCGGGCCGGCGTTACTACAAACGTAACGACATCCATATCTCCGACTTCTACTACTGGAACCAGAGCGCCACGGGCGGCGGCGTCGAGGACGTGCTGATCGGCGACCTCAAATACAGCTACGCCATTTCCCGCAAGGACAACCTGTACCAGAAGGAATACGCCACCCGTCACGACTTCAACGTCGCGGGGTTCAAGACCAACCCCGGCGGTGAGCTGGAGTTTGGCTTGAGCTACATCGAAAAAGCCGGCGGGCGCGACGCCAACAGCGGTTGGGCGATCACGGCGCAGCATGTGCAAAAACCTTTCCTGGGCGGCAAGAACAAATTCGCCTTGCAGTACGGCGAAGGCCCCGGCACGGGCTTGGGCTACACCGGCAACACGGCGTTGGATAACAGCAGTAAAAGCTACCGCGCCGTGGAGTTTTTCGACTGGCAGGTGACCCCGCGTTTCGGCGGGCAGGTCGAGGCGGTGTATCAAAAAGATATTCGCCCTGGCAGCCAGGACCAAACCTGGATGTCCATCGGCGTGCGCCCGGCGTATGCCATCAGCGAGCAGTTCAAACTGGTCACCGAACTTGGGCATGATCAGGTCGACGCCACCGGTGGCACGCGCAAGCTGAGCAAATTCACCTTCGCCCCGACTTGGTCGCCCAATGGTCCGGATTTCTGGGCGCGGCCGGAAGTGCGTTTGTACTACACCTATGCAACCTGGAACGAAGCGGCCAAGCGCGCGGCGAATGAATTGGCGGCAGGCTCGGCGTTGTCCGACACCGGCGCCTACGGCACAGCGCGGCATGGCTCGAATGTGGGTGTGCAGGTCGAATATTGGTGGAAATAACGCGGATTTAAGTGAATGAGTTTTATGTGGGAGCTGGCTTGCCTGCGATAGCAACACCTCGGTTCTGCTGAGAAACCGAGTCGCCAGCATCGCAGGCAAGCCAGCTCCCACATTGGATCTTCGTTCGCCCTATGATTTTTACAGAACAAAACAGCAGGTGAAGTCATGACCACAACGCAACCCCTGGAACTGCTGGCGCCGCTATCGGGTGTGCTGCTGGCGCTGGATCAGGTGCCCGACCCGGTGTTCGCCAGTCGCATGATCGGCGACGGCCTGTGCATCGATCCCACCTCGCAGACCCTTTGCGCGCCGCTGGCCGGGGTGATCAGCAGTCTTCAGGACAGTGGCCATGCGGTCAGCGTTACCGACGACAACGGCGTTCAGGTGCTGATGCATATCGGCCTGGACACGGTGAACCTGGCAGGCCAGGGCTTCAAGCGGCTGGTGCAGGAAGGTCAGCGAGTGGAAGCTGGGCAACCGCTGATTGAATTTGATGCCGATTACGTAGCGCTCACTGCGCGCAGTTTGTTGACCTTGATGCTGGTGGTCAGCGGCGAGCCGTTTACGCTGTTGGCGCCCGACGGCAATTGCGTGGATGTGGGCCAGCCGCTGCTGCGAGTATCCCCCGGCGAGGCAACTGCAGCAGTCGCGCAGGAGGAGGGTGAGGCCCTGTTCTCCAAGCCGCTGAGCTTGCCCAACGCCAACGGCCTGCACGCCCGCCCTGCGGCGGTGCTTGCCCAGGCGGCCAAGGGTTTTGAGGCGAGCATTTACTTGCACAAGCAAACCCAAAGCGCCAACGCAAAATCCCTGGTGGCGATCATGGCGCTGCAAACCGCACAGGGCGATACCTTGCAGGTCAGTGCGGCGGGTAACGATGCTGACGCGGCGATCAAGGCATTGGTCGCGCTGTTGGCCGAGGGCTGCGGCGAAACGGTTGCGGCACCGGCGCAGGTGATTGAGGCAGTCGCGCCCGTGTCGTCGGCCGCGTTGCTGCGTGGCGTGTGTGCGTCACCGGGTTCGGCATTTGGCCAGGTTGTTCAGGTAGCAGAACCGGAGCTGAACATCATTGAAAACGGCACTGACGAAACCGCCGAGCGCGACGCGTTGACGCGTGGCCTGCTGGCGGCAACCGAGGCGTTGCAAACCCTGCAAACCAAGGCGGCCGGCAGCGCTCAGGCCGAGATTTTCAGGGCCCATCAGGAGTTGCTCGAAGACCCGACCCTACTGGAGCAAGCCCATGGCCTGCTGGCCGAAGGCAAAAGCGCCGCCTTTGCCTGGAACAGCGCCACCGTTGCCACCGCCAAGCTGTTCCAGGGCCTGGGCAATGCGTTGCTCGCCGAGCGCGCGGCGGATTTGGCCGATGTCGGCCAGCGCGTGTTAAAGCTGATTCTCGGTATCCAGGACCGCGCATGGGACTTGCCCGAGCAGGCCATCCTGATCGCCGAGCAACTGACGCCGTCACAAACCGCCAGCCTGGATACGCGCAAGGTGCTGGGGTTTGTCACTGTCGGCGGCGGCGCGACCAGTCATGTGGCGATCCTCGCCCGTGCGCTCGGCCTGCCGGCGATTTGCGGTGTGCCAGGGCAGGTGTTGGCACTGGCTAATGGCAAACAAGTCCTGCTCGACGCCGACAAAGGCGAGCTGCACCTGGAGCCAGACCTGGCTGAAATCGAAACACTGCAGGCGGCCCGTGATCAGCAAGTGCAGCGCCGCCAGCGTGAGGTGGCGCAGGCGGCCTTGCCGGCCACGACCCGCGACGGTCATCACGTTGAGGTCACGGCCAACGTCGCTTCATTGCAGGAAGTGGAGCAATCCCTGGCCTTGGGCGGTGAAGGCGTCGGCCTGCTGCGTTCGGAATTTCTCTACCTGGACCGCAACCGCGCACCCAGCCCCGAGGAGCAAGCGGGCACCTACAGCGCCATCGCCCGCGCCCTGGGCACTGAGCGCAATTTGGTCGTGCGCACCCTGGACGTGGGGGGCGACAAGCCGTTGGCCTATGTACCGATGGAAAGCGAGACCAACCCGTTTTTGGGCTTGCGCGGTATCCGCCTGTGCCTGGAACGCCCGGAGCTCCTGCGCGAACAGTTTCGCGCGATCCTTGCCAGCGCCGGTTTGGCGCGGCTGCACATCATGTTACCGATGGTCAGCCTGCTCTCGGAGCTGCACCTGGCGCGCAGGATTCTTGAAGAGGAAGCGCTGGCGCTGGGGCTCGAAGCGTTGCCGAAGCTGGGCATCATGATCGAGGTGCCGTCTGCGGCGCTGATGGCCGATGTCTTTGCCCCGCATGTGGACTTTTTCTCCATCGGCACCAATGACCTCACCCAATACACCTTGGCCATGGACCGTGATCACCCACGGCTGGCCAGCCAGGCTGACAGCTTTCACCCTGCGGTGTTGCGCCTGATCGCCACCACCGTCAAGGCCGCGCATGCCCATGGCAAGTGGGTGGGCGTGTGTGGCGCGTTGGCGTCCGAAGCGTTGGCGGTACCCATGTTGATCGGGCTTGGCGTGGATGAGTTGTCGGTCAGCGTGCCGCTGATCCCGACCATCAAGGCCACCGTGCGCGAGCTGGACCTGGCTGACTGCCAGATCATTGCCCGCCAGGTGCTGGGCCTGGAAGAAGCCGCGCACGTACGCGAGGCCCTGCGCCAGTACCACGCGGCTACCGTTCAAACCTCACCTGTCGTGGAGCACTGAGCATGTTCGAGAAATTGCAGCGGGCGTTCTGGAAAGCCCTGACTCCGGATTTGATTGCCGAGACGGTCGCGGCGCCGACGCCGAGTCTGTTGTCCGCCAGCGTGCTGAGTGCATTGGGTGGCGCGGATAACCTCAAGTCGCAGCAACGCGTGGCGCTGACGCGGGTGCGTGTACAACTGCAGGATGCGGCGCGGTTGGATGAGCCGGCGTTAAAGGCGGCGGGTGTGCCGGGGGTGATGGTGTTGGGCGGCGGCGTCGTGCATTTGCTTATGGGGCTCTGAAGCCAGGCGCAGCTCAAAAATGTGGGAGCGGGCTTGCTCGCGAAGAGGGAGTGCCAGTCACTGAACGTGTCGACTGACACACCGCTGTCGCGAGCAAGCCCGCTCCCCCACGGGTTTTGGGGTGTTTGGGCGAGTGGCTTACAGCTGCGGGTTATCTTCCGGCGGCTTGGTCTTGTCCACGCCCGGCACATGCAAATTGCCGTCGACCACCTGGTTGCCTTCCAGCTGCGGCTGGGTCACCCAGGTGAGGATGTCGTAGTAACGCCGGATGTTCGCCACAAAATGCACCGGCTCACCGCCGCGCGCATAGCCATAGCGGGTTTTGCTGTACCACTGCTTCTGCGCCAGGCGCGGCAGCATCTTCTTCACGTCCAGCCACTTGTTGGGGTTCAGGCCGTCCTTCTTCGCCAATGTGCGCGCGTCTTCGAGATGGCCGGTGCCGACGTTGTAGGCGGCGAGGGCGAACCAGGTGCGATCCGGCTCGGCGATGCTGTCGTCCAGCTCATCCTTGATTTTCGCCAGGTATTTGGCGCCGCCCATGATGCTTTGCTTGGCATCCAGGCGGTTGGACACGCCCATGGCCTGGGCGGTGTTCTGGGTCAGCATCATCAGGCCGCGCACGCCGGTCTTGGAGGTGACGGCCGGTTGCCACAGTGATTCCTGATAGCCGATGGCCGCCAATAGGCGCCAGTCGACTTTCTCTTCCTTGGCGTAAGTTCGAAAGTGCTTCTCGTATTTGGGCAGGCGTTGCTGCAAGTGCTGGGCAAAGGTGTAGGCGCCGACGTAACCGAGAACATCGACGTGCCCGTAATAGCGGTCTTTAAGACGCTGCAGGGTGCCGTTCTTTTCCACCTTGTCCAGGTAGCTGTTGATCTCGTTGAGCAGGCTGTTGTCATCGCCTGCCGCCACGGCCCAGCTTTGGTGGCTGGCATTGCCGAGGTCGAAGGCCACGCGCACGTTGGGGAAGTACACCTGGTTCATCGCGACTTCGTTGGAGTCGACCAGGGTCAGGTCGATTTGCCCCTCGTCGACCATGCGCAGCAGGTCGACGACTTCAACGGCGTCGGACTCTTCGTATTCAATCGCGGGATTTTGCTTTTTCAGCTCGGCCAATTGCTCGGCGTGGGTGCTGCCCTTGAGCACCATGATCTTCTTGCCCACCAGGTCGGCTGCGGTGGTGGGGCGCGACTGGCCGTTGCGGTAGATGATCTGCGGCGTCACTTCCAGGTAAGGGTGCGAGAAGCGCACCTGTTGCTCGCGCTGTTCGCTGCTGACCAGACCGGCGGCGGCCAGAACCGGGCCGTTGGGTTTGCCCAACTGGCCGAACAGGTCATCGAGGTTGTCGGCGGTCTCGATTTCCAGCTTCACGCCCAGGTCGTCGGCAAACCGCTTGACCAGTTCGTATTCGAAACCGGTTTCACCGTTGCGGTCCTGGAAATACGTGGCCGGGCTGTTTCGGGTGATCACCCGCAATACGCCATCCTCCTTGATTCGCTCGAGCGTGCTGGGTTTATCAACACAGGCGCTGAGCATCAGGAAGAGTCCGGTTGCGATCAGCCATTTGGCGCATCGCGGGCGCAAAGCAGTAGGGGAGAACATCTGCGCAGTATACGCAAACGACCCTCAGCGCCATATCTCGACAGCAGCGGACTTGTCTGCTAGCGCCCGCAGAACCAGGCTGCAGCCCGCAGAAACGCGGGTTGGCGAGGGTTTGTGACGGTTAAAATAACTGCGCGCCCAGCCCCGGAAAATGCCCCGATACTGTGCAAACCGTGCCAACTGACGTTCGGCAGCGGCCAGCCGTGCCGTTTCGGGTGCCGTTGGCGATGGTTTACGCTAGAATGCACGGCCTCAAAGCACACCCCCTTCCCGAGGCTGTCCCGAAGATGTTGATCCTGCGCGGCGCTCCTGCCCTTTCTGCCTTTCGCCACAGCAAACTCCTTGAGCAACTGAGCCAGAAGGTTCCAGCGGTTACAGGCTTGTATGCTGAATTTGCTCACTTCGCCGACGTCACCGGCGTGTTGACCGCCGACGAACAGCAAGTGCTGGCGCGCCTTCTGAAGTACGGCCCAAGCGTTCCCGTTCAAGAGCCTGACGGCCGCTTGTTCCTGGTTCTGCCGCGGTTCGGCACCATCTCGCCCTGGTCGAGCAAGGCCAGTGATATCGCCCGCAACTGTGGCCTGGAAAAAATCCAGCGTCTGGAGCGCGGTATCGCTTTCTATGTTGCCGGCCAGTTCAGCGATGCCGAAGCCGAGCTGATCGCCAGCAGCCTGCACGACCGCATGACCCAGATCATCGTCAGCCAGCTGGAACAGGCTGCCGGCCTGTTCAGCCACGCCGAACCCAAGCCGCTGACTGCGATTGACGTGCTCGGCGGTGGCCGCGCCGCCCTCGAGAAGGCCAACACCGAACTGGGCCTGGCCCTGGCCGAAGACGAGATCGACTACCTGGTCAACGCCTTCAACGGCTTGAAGCGCAACCCGCACGACATCGAGCTGATGATGTTTGCGCAGGCCAACTCCGAGCATTGCCGTCACAAGATCTTCAACGCCAGTTGGGACATCGACGGCCAAAGCCAGGAAAAAAGCCTGTTCGGCATGATCAAGAACACCTACGTGATGCACAGCGAAGGCGTTCTGTCGGCTTATAAGGACAACGCCTCGGTGATCGTCGGCTCGGTGGCCGGCCGTTTCTTCCCGGACCCTGAGACCCGCCAGTACGGCGCGGTGCAGGAGCCGGTGCACATCCTGATGAAGGTTGAGACCCACAACCACCCGACCGCAATTGCCCCGTTCCCGGGCGCAGCTACGGGTTCGGGCGGCGAAATCCGCGACGAAGGCGCCACCGGCCGTGGCGCCAAGCCAAAGGCGGGCCTGACCGGTTTCACCGTGTCCAACCTGCAGATCCCAGGTTTCGAACAGCCGTGGGAAGTGCCGTACGGCAAGCCTGAGCGCATCGTGACCGCGCTGGACATCATGATCGAAGGCCCGCTGGGCGGCGCCGCGTTCAACAACGAATTCGGGCGTCCGGCCCTGACCGGTTACTTCCGTACCTTTGAACAGTCCATCACCACCCCGCGTGGCGATGAAGTGCGCGGCTACCACAAGCCAATCATGTTGGCCGGCGGCATGGGCAACATCCGTGAAGAACACGTCAAGAAAGGCGAGATTCTGGTCGGCTCCAAGCTGATCGTACTCGGCGGCCCGGCCATGTTGATCGGCCTGGGCGGCGGCGCTGCTTCCTCCATGGCCACCGGCACCAGCTCGGCCGACCTGGATTTTGCTTCCGTACAGCGCGAAAACCCAGAGATGGAACGCCGCTGCCAGGAAGTCATCGACCGTTGCTGGCAGCTGGGTGACAAGAACCCGATCAGCTTCATCCACGACGTCGGCGCCGGCGGTTTGTCCAACGCCTTCCCGGAACTGGTCAACGATGGCGAGCGTGGCGGTCGGTTCGAACTGCGCAACATTCCAAACGACGAGCCGGGCATGGCCCCGCACGAAATCTGGAGTAACGAATCCCAGGAACGCTACGTACTGGCCGTCGGCCCTGAAGACTTCGCGCGCTTCCAGGCCATCTGCGAACGTGAGCGTTGCCCGTTTGCCGTGGTCGGCGAAGCCACTGCCGAGCCGCAACTGACGGTCACCGACAGCCACTTCGGCAACAGCCCGGTCGACATGCCGCTGGAAGTGCTGCTGGGCAAAGCCCCGCGCATGCACCGTTCGGCGGTGCGTGAAGCCGAGCTGGGCGACGACTTCGACCCAAGCACTCTCGAACTGGCCGACAGCATCGAACGCGTGCTGCACCACCCGGCCGTGGCGAGCAAAAGCTTCCTGATCACCATCGGCGACCGCACCATCACCGGCCTCGTGGCCCGTGACCAAATGGTTGGCCCATGGCAAGTGCCGGTGGCCGACGTTGCCGTCACCGCCACCAGCTTCGACGTCTACACCGGTGAAGCCATGGCCATGGGCGAGCGCACGCCGTTGGCCCTGCTGGACGGCCCGGCGTCGGGCCGCATGGCCATTGGTGAAACCCTCACCAACATCGCCGCCTCCCGCATCGGCAAGCTGTCCGACATCAAACTGTCGGCCAACTGGATGTCCGCTGCCGGTCACCCAGGTGAAGACGCGCGCCTGTACGACACCGTCAAGGCTGTCGGCATGGAGCTGTGCCCTGAGCTGGGCATCACCATTCCGGTGGGCAAGGACTCGATGTCCATGGCCACCCGTTGGAACGAAGACGGCACCGACAAGAGCGTGACCTCGCCGCTGTCGTTGATCGTTACCGGTTTTGCACCGGTGACCGACATCCGCCAGACCCTGACCCCGCAACTGCGCATGGACAAGGGCACCACCGATCTGATCCTGATCGACCTGGGCCGTGGCCAGAACCGCATGGGCGCCTCGATCCTCGCGCAAACCCACGGCAAGCTCGGCAAGCACGCGCCGGACGTGGATGACGCCGAAGACCTGAAAGCCTTCTTCGCCGTGATCCAGGGCTTGAACGCCGACGGCCACCTGCTGGCTTACCACGACCGTTCCGACGGCGGCTTGCTGACCAGCGTTGTAGAAATGGCGTTTGCCGGTCACTGCGGCCTGAACATCGTGCTCGACAGCGTTGCCGAGGATGCGTCCGAAATCAACGGCATCCTGTTCAACGAAGAGTTGGGCGCCGTGATCCAGGTTCGCCAGGACGCCACGCCAGACGTGCTTGCACAATTCAGCGCCGCCGGCCTGGACGACTGCGTGGCAGTGATCGGTCAGCCGATCAACAACGGTGAGGTCAACATCTCCTTCAATGGCGACACTGTGTTTGCCGGCCAGCGCCGTCTGCTGCAACGCCAGTGGGCCGAGACCAGCTACCAGATCCAACGCCTGCGTGACAACGCCGACTGCGCCGAGCAGGAATTCGACGTGATCCTGGAAGAAGACAACCCGGGCCTGAGCACCAAGCTCAGCTTCGACGTCAACCAGGACATCGCCGCGCCTTACATCAAAAAAGGCATTCGCCCACAAGTTGCGGTACTGCGTGAGCAGGGCGTCAACGGCCAGGTGGAAATGGCGGCTGCGTTCGACCGCGCCGGCTTCAATGCGATCGACGTGCACATGAGCGACATCCTCGCCGGTCGCGTTGACCTCAACGCGTTCAAAGGCCTCGTCGCCTGTGGCGGTTTCTCCTACGGCGACGTGCTGGGTGCCGGTGAAGGCTGGGCCAAGTCGGCCCTGTTCAACAGCCGTGCGCGTGATGCGTTCCAAGGCTTCTTCGAGCGTAACGACAGCTTCACCCTGGGTGTGTGCAACGGTTGCCAGATGATGTCCAACCTCAGCGAACTGATCCCGGGCAGCGAGTTCTGGCCGCACTTTGTGCGTAACCGTTCCGAGCAGTTCGAAGCCCGTGTGGCCATGGTGCAGGTGCAGGAATCCAACTCGATCTTCCTGCAAGGCATGGCCGGTTCGCGCATGCCAATCGCCATCGCCCACGGCGAAGGCCATGCCGAGTTCGAAAGCGAAGAAGCGTTGCTCGAAGCCGACCTGTCCGGCTGCGTGGCGATGCGGTTTGTCGACAACCACGGCAAGGTCACCGAAAGCTACCCGGCCAACCCGAACGGCTCGCCGCGCGGGATCACCGGCCTGACCAGCCGCGACGGTCGCGTGACCATCATGATGCCGCACCCGGAGCGTGTATTCCGCGCCGTGCAGAACTCGTGGCGCCCGGAAGAGTGGAACGAGGACGGCGCCTGGATGCGCATGTTCCGCAACGCCCGCGTGTGGGTGAACTAAGGCGGTGTACAAGCTCGCTTTCTTTGTGCCCGCAAGCCATGTGGAAACGGTGAAAACCGCCGTCTTCGCTGCTGGCGGCGGGCGCATCGGCAACTACGACAGCTGCGCCTGGCAAGTGCTGGGCCAGGGCCAATTCCGCGCATTGGACGGCAGTCAGCCGTTTATCGGGCAAGTGGGCCAGGTTGAAGTGGTTGAAGAATGGAAGGTTGAGCTGGTGGTGGCGGATGAATTGATTGTGGCTGTAGTGGCTGCGCTCAAACTGAGTCACCCGTATGAGACACCGGCGTATGAGGTGTGGCAGTTGGCGGATTTTTGATGCGCTGGCTGTGAAAACAAGAAACCCGCTGGGCCAGTTTGGTCAGCGGGTTTTTTGTTGGCTGTGATGGCCTCTTCGCGAGCAAGCCCGCTCCCACATTTGACCGCATTGCCACGTCGGGCACCGATCAAACTGTGGGAGCGGGCTTGCTCGCGAAGGCGTCGGGACAGGCACCTCAGACCTTTCCCACATGCCTTTCAGGTTGTCCCTCGGAACTGGCCTCACTAATCTTCTCGGGTCGCTGCCAATGTGGCGACCGGGACTGCAAGCCCGCCGAAACCTCACCAGTTACTCATAAGCGCCTTTATAATTGCGGCGTTTTTTCATGGTCGTCATTTATGGCGGCTGTGTGCGGGAGACCTTCGGGTCTACCGAGGTGCTGGTGGGACTCGGTCTTGCAGGCCCGCGCACAGCTGCCACCCATCAACTGCAAGTGATGTTGGTAGTTCCTAAACTCTCACTAGGAAATACACCATGATCAAAGACAGTCCAAATCCTCCATCTGATTCTCAGCCCACCGATCAAATCTTCACCGTACTCCCCAACCTGAACAGCGAAACCCTCCTGGCCAATGCCTCCCAAGACCTGGCATCCGTGCAAGCACTGGCGGGCAATCTGGCGTTTGACATCGACGGCCCGCAGCGTGATGCGGTGCTGGGAATTCATCGGATGCTGGAGGGTATCCAGTTGATGGTGGATCGGGTGTTGGATTTAGCTGAGGTGCCTGAACCGAAGTAATCGGGCGCTTGTCGGGCTCAATCGCGGGCAAGCCCGCTCCCACATTTTGAGCTGTGAATACAGTCAAATGTGGGAGCCGGGCTTGCCCGCGATGAGGCCAGAACAGCTGCTACAGCGCTAAACCCTGGCGCCGACCTCACGGCCACTGACCAACCGCTCCAGCGCCTCACTCAACCCTGAGGCCTTGTCACCAATCAACAAGTGCCAAACACCGCTATCCAACTGGCTCACGCCCTGGCAACCGAGCGCCGTCAGATCAGTCTCGGACAACACCGAATCATCCCCCAATTCCACCCGCAACCGGGTCATCGCCACGGCGTCCAGCTGGCGTACATTTTCGCGGCCACCCAAGGCCTTCAGCCATTTCTCGGCCTCCTGCACATTCACCGCAACCGGCTTATCCACAGGTGCAGCCGCCACGGGCGCATTGGCAACAAACGATGGCATGGCCAAGCGAATCTCGTCAGCGATGCTGTCGGCCATCGGCCCGACCACCACCTGCAAGCTCCCGCCATTGCCTGGGCGAACCACGGCCATGGCGCCAAGTGCTTTCAAATCGGCGTCCACTGCTTTGTTGCGATCCACCATGTCCAACCGCAGGCGGGTGGTGCAGGCGCCGACACTCAGCAAATTCGCTGCACCGCCCAGCGCACGGATGTAGGCGCCGGCCCGTTGGTTATCACTCATCGCTTCGGCCTGCACCACCTGGATATCTTCACGTCCCGGCGTCTTCAGGTTGAAGCGGCGAATGCAGTAGTTGAACACGCTGTAGTAGATCACCGCGTACGCCAGGCCGACCGGGAACACCAGCCAGCCGTTGGTGGACTTGCCCCAGCCCAGCACCATGTCGATAAACCCACCGGAGAAGGTAAAGCCGAGGTGGATATTCAGCATGTTGGTCACGGCCATCGACAGGCCGGTGAGTACCGCGTGAATCAGGTACAAAAACGGCGCGAGGAACATGAACGCGAACTCAATCGGCTCCGTCACGCCGGTCAAGAACGAGGTCAGCGCCATCGACAGGAAAATCCCGCCCATCACCTTGCGGCGTTCCGGCAGGGCGTTGCGGTACATCGCCAGGCACGCGGCGGGCAGGCCGAACAGCATCACCGGGAACATGCCGGTCATGAACTGGCCACCTTTGGGGTCGCCGGCAAAGTAGCGGGTCAGGTCGCCCGTGACGACGGCGCCGGTGGTCGGGTCGGTAAAGGTGCCGAACACGAACCACGCCATGTTGTTGAGGATATGGTGCAGGCCGGTGACGATCAGCAGGCGGTTGAACACGCCGAACACGAAGGCGCCAAAGCTGCCGCTTTCCATCAGGAGTACGCCGAAACTGTTGATGCCGTGCTGGATCGGTGGCCAGATCAGGCCAAAGATCACGCCCAGGGCCACTGCCGAAAAGCCGGTGACAATCGGCACAAAACGTCGCCCGCCAAAGAAGGCCAGGTATTCGGGCAACTTGATGTCCTTGAAGCGGTTGTACAGCCCGCCCGCCATCAAGCCGCTGGCGATACCGGCGAGCATGCCCATGTTGATGGTGGTGTCCATCACCTTGAGCGTGGAAACCATCACCAGGTAACCAATCGCACCGGCCAGGCCCGCCGTGCCGTTATTGTCGCGGGCAAACCCCACAGCGATTCCGATGGCGAAGATCAGTGCGAGGTTGGCGAAGATCGCCTGCCCGGCGTCGTGCATCACGGCGATGTTGAGCAGGTCGGTGTCGCCCAGGCGCAGCAAGAGGCCGGCGATCGGCAGGATCGCGATCGGCAGCATCAGCGCGCGGCCCAGGCGTTGTAAGCCTTCGATAAAATGTTGGTACATGGCGTGTCTCCCTTTTTCTTGTTGTTGTCAGCTCAGCGGCCAGTGGTGTTGGCAGGCTTGGCGAACCGCCTTGGCGCTGCTCAGGTCGAGCAGGCCAAGGCTCAGTTGCCGGCAGTGAGCCGCGTCCAGGTGACGGACGCGGTCCTTGATTTCTCCGATCTGTGGCGGGCTCACCGACAGCTCGCTGACGCCCAGGCCGACCAGCACTGGCGTGGCCAGCGGATCGGACGCGAGGGCACCGCAAACGCCGACCCAACGCCCATGCTTGGCGGCGCCCGCGCAGGTTTGCGCGATCAGGCGCAGCAGCGCCGGGTGCAAGGCATCGACCCGCGCGGCAAGGCCGGCGTGGTCGCGGTCCATGGCCAGGGTGTACTGGGACAGGTCATTGGTGCCGATGGAGAGGAAGTCGGCGTGCTGGGCCAACTGCTCGGCCATCAACGCGGCGGCGGGTACTTCGATCATCACGCCCAGCTCCGGGCGCTGAGTCAGCCCCAACTCGGCACACAACTCGTCCAGGCGCTGGCGGATCTGCAGCAGTTCATCCACTTCGCTGACCATCGGCAGCAGAATGCGGCACCGTGCCAAGGGGCTGACTTGCAGCAGCGCGCGCAGTTGCTGGTCGAGCAGTTCGGGCCGCACCTGGGCCATGCGGATACCGCGCAGGCCCAACACCGGGTTGGCCTCCACGGGCAGCGGCAGGTAGTCGAGCTGCTTGTCGCCGCCCACGTCGATGGTGCGGATGATCACCGACTTGTCGCCCATGGCATCCAGCACGGCTTGGTAGGCTTGGCGCTGCTCTTGTTCATCCGGCGCGGTGCGGCGATCGACGAAGAGGAATTCGGTGCGCAGCAGGCCGACGCCATCGGCGCCGTTTTCAAACGCCACTTGGGCCTCGGCGCTGGAGGCGACGTTGGCGGCCACTTCAATACACACGCCATCGCGGGTGTGCGCCGGTTCTTGTGCTTGTGTCTGTTGCTGCTGGCGGCGCAGTTTTTGCGCGTCGCGAATCTGGTGCACTTCAGCGTGACGCGCCTCGCTGGGCGTCAGTTCCAGGCGCCCATTGACCGCGTCGAGTACCACGCGTTGGCCTTGGGGCACATCAAGCACTGCTGCGCCCAGCGCCACCACGCAGGGCAAGCCTTTGCCGCGAGCCAAAATGGCCACGTGGGACGTAGCACCGCCTTCGGCCATGCAGATGCCGGCCGCGTGTTGCGCACTCAGTTGCAGCAGGTCGGACGGCGTCAGCTCGTGGGCGCTGACAATCGCCCCGGCAGGCAATTCGAAATGCCAGGTTTCGCCCAGTAGTGAACGCAGCACGCGTTGCTGCAAGTCGCGCAGGTCGTTGGCGCGCTCGGCGAACAGCGGTTTGCCCAACGCCAGCAACACCGCGCATTGCGCCTGGATTGCATCGCGCCAGGCGTGGGTGGCGGCGCTGCCCTGTTCGATGGCCGCGGTGGCCGCGTCCAGCAGGGCCGGGTCTTCCAGCAGGGCGAGGTGGGCGGCGAAGATCTCTTCTTCTTCGACGTTTTTGCGTTGGCGGGCGTGGTCCAGGGTCGTGCGGATCTCGCCACGCACTTGCTCAAGGGCCGTGTCCAAACGTTGCAGTTGTTCATCGGCCGAGTGATTGCCGGTGTCGGCCGGCAGTTCTATACCGGTGAGACGCAACAGCGGCCCGCAGACCAGGCCGGGTGCCGCGCACACGCCTTGCAGCACACCGGCTTCGGTGTTCGCCTTGCGTGGGGCGACCGCCACGGGCGCGTGGTGTTCTTCGCTGACCGCCACCGACAGCGCCGCCACCAACGCCTGCAACGCCGCCTCGCAATCCTTGCCGCGGCAAGTGACGCGCACTTCGTCGCCTTCACCGATCCCCAGCCCCATCAAGCCAATCAGGCTGTCGCACGGCGCTGACTTGCCCGCGAAGTGCAAGTGCGCGTGGCTGCTGAAACCCTGTGCGGTTTTGCGGATCAATGCGGCAGGGCGCGCATGCAAACCGCCCCGGTGTGTAATGCGCACGCAGGCGCGGACTTCGGTGACCGAGTTATCCACAACCGCCTGCTGGGTGGTCGCTGAGCGCGTGACGATGTGTAGCAACGGCTCACCGACCTGGGTGATTTTTCCTGCCACCGGCCGCAGCTCAAAACGCTCGCCATTGGTCAGGATAATCAGGCTGACCAGGCTTTTGCACTGGCGCGCAATGCGGTCCAGATCAAACTGCACCAGCGCCTGGCCCTTGTTCACCCGTGCGCCTTCCTTGACCAGCAGCGCAAACCCTTCGCCATTGAGTTCCACCGTGTCGATGCCCACGTGCATCAGCACCTCGGCGCCGTTTTCGGCACGAATCGTCAGGGCATGCCCGGTGCGCGCGACATGGATGATCACCCCGTCACAGGGTGCGTGCAGGCAATCGTTCAGCGGGTCGATGGCGATACCGTCACCCATGGCACCACTGGCGAACACTTCGTCGGGCACCTCGCCCAGGGCGAGCACCGGGCCACTGAGTGGGGCGCTGAGGGTCAATTCATTATTGTTGTTGGACATGGGCACGGTACTCATCAGGAAAACACGACAATCGACTCAGTGAGTGCGGGTAACTTTGCTCAGGTGACGCGGCTGGTCGGGGTCCATGCCCCGGGCTTGCGCCAGGCCGGCGGCCATTACGTAGAAGCTTTGAATCGCCAGGATCGGGTCCAGGCTTGGGTGTTCGGCGCGGCTCAGGGTCAGGTCGCGCTCGGCGATATCGTCTGGCGCAGCCAGCAGCACGCGCGCGCCGCGCTGACGCATGTCGGCGGCCAGGCTCAGCAGCCCGGCTTGCTCGGCGCCACGTGGGGCGAATACCAGCAGTGGGTAGTTTTCGTCGATCAAGGCCATCGGCCCGTGGCGGACTTCGGCGCTGCTGAAGGCTTCGGCCTGGATCGCCGAGGTTTCCTTGAGCTTGAGCGCGGCTTCCTGGGCGATGGCAAAACCGGCGCCACGGCCGATCACCATCAATTGCTGGCAGCCACGCAGGGCCTCGATGGCGCTGCTCCAATCCTGTTTGGCCGCTGCACGCAGTTCATCGGGCAGCGCGCGGCAGGCTTGCAGCAAGGCGGCTTCCTGGTTCCAGTGGCCAATCAACTGTGCGCTGGCGCTGAGGGTGGCGATGAAGCTTTTGGTCGCGGCCACGCTGTGTTCCGGCCCGGCGCACAGCGGCAGGTGGAATTCGCAGGCGGCTTCCAGTGGCGATTCTTCAGCGTTGACCAGCGAAATGCTCAGGGCACCGCGTTTGCGCAGCAGGCGCAGGCTGTTGACCAGGTCCGGGCTTTGCCCCGACTGCGAGAAACCGAATGCCACCTGACCGCTGACTTTCAATGGCGCCTGCAACAGGGTCACCACTGACATCGGCAGCGACGCCACCGGAATGCCCACATGCTGCATGGCCAGGTAGGCGAAGTAGCTCGCGGCGTGGTCCGAGCTGCCACGGGCAATGGTCATCGCCACTTGCGGCGGCTGGCGGCGCAGGCGACCGGCGATTTCCTCCAGCAGCGGGTCCAGGCGTTGCAGTTGCGCGGCCACGGCATCACAGGAGGCCAGGGCCTCTTCAAGCATTTTTGAAGTCAATGGTTTCTCCTTCGACCATTACGTCGGTGAGGTGCAGGGAGCGGTCCAGGCGTACGCAGTCGGCGAAGCTGCCGGGTTGCAGGCGGCCGCGTTCTTCCAGGCCCAGGTAATCCGCAGGAAATTGCGACAGGCGTTGTGAGGCTTCGCTGATGGGCAGGCCGATTTTCACCAGGTTGCGCAGCGCCTGGTCCATGGTCAGCGTGCTGCCGGCCAGGGTGCCGTCGGCCAGGCGCACGCCGCCCAGGCATTTGGTCACGGTGTGGCTGCCCAGCTTGTATTCGCCGTCGGGCATGCCGGCGGCGGCGGTGGAATCGGTGACGCAGTACAGGCACGGGATCGAGCGCAGGGCCACGCGCATGGCGCCGGGGTGTACGTGCAGCAGGTCGGGGATCAACTCGGCGTACTTGGCGTGGGCCAGGGCGGCGCCGACGATGCCCGGCTCGCGGTGGTGCAGCGGGCTCATGGCGTTGTACAAATGCGTGAAGCTGGTAGCGCCGGCGGCGAGGGCGGCGACGCCTTCTTCATAACTGCCCAATGTGTGGCCGATCTGCATGCGCACGCCGCGTTGGCTGAGGGCGCGGATCAGGCCGTCATGCCCGGCGATTTCCGGGGCGATGGTGATCACCCTGATCGGCGCCAGGCGCAGGTAGGCTTCCACTTCGGCCATCAGCGCGGTGTGGGCGAAGTTGGGTTGCGCGCCGAGTTTGCCCGGATTGATATAGGGGCCTTCCAGGTGCACCCCGAGTACGCGGGCGCTGCCGGTCGGGCGCTGCTCGCAGAAGCTGCCAAGCTCGCCGAGCACGCGGGAGATCTCGTTCACCGGCGCCGTCATGGTGGTGGCCAGCAGCGACGTCGTGCCAAAACGCACGTGGGTGCGGGTGATGGTCGCGAAGGCGTCTGCGCCTTCCATGATGTCTTTGCCGCCACCGCCGTGCACATGCAGGTCGATGAAACCCGGCAGCAAGTAGGGCAGGTCGTTGTCAGCCGGGTCGCACGGGGTGCCTTGGACGGCGACCACTTTGCCGTGTTCGTGCACCAGGCGGCCGCGAATCCAGCCGCTGGGCGTGAGGATGTTGTCTTCGGACATGGGCAGTTCTCTAAATGCGCAGTTCAGCGGAATAGTCATGGCGGCGCAGCTCTGCGACGAAGTCGTAGTAGTCGTTGCGGCAGTAGGTGTCGGTGATTTCAATCGGCGTGTTGTCGGCGGTGTAGCCGACCCGCGTCATCAGCAGCATGGCGGTGCCGGGGGCAATGCCCACCAGCTTGGCGAACTCATCCGAGGCGTTGATCGCCTGGATATGCTGCAAGGCGCGCACGATGGGCTTGCCGATGCTTTCCAGGTACTCGTACAGCGAATTGCCGATGGCCTGCGGATGCGGCAGCACCGAGGCGGGCATGGCGGTCATTTCAATTGCCATCACCGTGTCGTCGGCCTTACGCAGGCGTTTGAGGCGCGCGACTTTGTCGGTCGGCGACAGGCCCAGGCGGATCAGTTCTTCGTGGGTCGGCGGGGTGATGTCGCGTTCCAGCCACTGCGAAGTGGGTACAAAACCTTTCAGGCGCAGCATTTCGCTGAAGCCCGACAGGCGTGACAGCGGTTGTTCCAGACGCGGCGTGATAAAGGTGCCGGAGCCCTGGCTGCGACGGATCAGGCCTTGGGCAAACAACACTTCCAAGGCCTTGCGCGCGGTCACCCGCGAGATGCTCAGTTGCTCGCTGAGGGCGCGTTCCGACGGCAAGGCCTGCTCGGATTTCCACTGGCCGGCATGGATCGCCGCTTCAAGGTTACGGGCCAGTTGCAGGTACAGCGGCGTGGATTGTTTCTCGTCGGGGCGCAGCGTCTGGATGGGATTCATCTGTGAAGTTTCCGATGCGGTTATTGGAGTGTTGTCGCCCGGTAATGGCCGGAAATTAATACCACTTAAATACCATGTCAATGCAGTCAAAACGGTGCAGAACCCGGTTTCAGGGCGCTTTAAGGGTGCGTGGTATCAAGTGGTATTAGAGAGGTCTTTATCGCGCGCAGAACTGTGCAGCCCGGCGCGGTGAACTGGTATTCACCGGCAGGCGCTGCCAGGGGCAGGAATTATTTTCAGATTATTTTACGAACGGTACGAAATTACGGCCGAATCTCGATCATGGTGCCGTCTTTGACCAGGTTCCAGACTTCGCGCATGTCGACATTGCGCATGCCGATACAGCCATCGGTCCAGTCGAGGGTGTGGAACCATTGCTCCGGGTATTCTTCGGTGTCGGGCGTGCCGTGGATCATGATCATGCTGCCCGGTCTCACGCCTTCGCGGCGCGCGCGGGCAGAGTCGCTGATGTTCGGGTAGGAGATGTGCAGGGCCAGGTTGTAGCGGTCGCTGGTCTTGCGCCAGTCGATCCAGTAAAAACCTTCCGGCGTGCGGCGGTCACCCTCGAACTGCTTGGTGCCCTTGGGGTTTTTGCCCAGCGAGATACGGTAGGTTTTGAGTGGTTTGCCGTCGTTGATCAGTTGCAACTGGTGCGCGGACTTGAGCACCAGGATTTTCTCGACAGGCTTGCCGCCGAGGATTTCCACCGTGGAGGCCGAGGACAGGGTAGCGAACGACAGGCAGATGAAAGCGAGCAACCAACGCATTGAAACGGTTTCCCTTGTTAGACGGTGCTGCCTGAAGGTGTTATTTGGCCGGCCGCGTCATCGGCGGCACCGACTCGCTGCGTACCGGGAACCGTTGTTGCCGGCGGTCAGCGAAGAAGCATTCTAAGGTACGCCCGACCGTGCGGAAAGCCAGCTCTGACCAAGGGATATCGGCTTCATCGAACAGTTTCACCTCAAGGCTTTCGGGGCCTGCGGCAAAGTCCAGGTCGACCAGTTCGGCGCGATAGAAAATATGCACCTGGCTGATGTGCGGCACGTCGATCAGGGTGTAGATGCTCATGTTGCGCACGCGGGCGCAGGCTTCTTCCAGGGTTTCGCGCATGGCGGCCTGTTCCACGGTCTCGCCGTTTTCCATAAAGCCTGCGGGCAAGGTCCAGTAACCCAGGCGCGGCTCGATGGCGCGGCGGCACAGCAGCACTTGATCGCCCCACACTGGCACGGTGCCGGCGACGATATTGGGGTTCTGGTAGTGAATGGTCGAGCAGTGATCACACACATAGCGCAGGCGTGTGTCGCCTTCGGGAATGCGCTGGGTAACCGGTTTACCGCACTGGCTGCAGAAGTTCATGCTGGGGTTCCTGGAGAGTGGGCCTATCTTGGCTTGGCGGGCAGGGCCCTGCAAGTTGTCGTTTCGCGACATGTGCCGGGTTTTGGGGTTGGGCACCCGCCCGCTTTGGTGCATGATGCAAGGTAGCCAACAGACCGAGATGACTCATGCTGGACGAGCTACTTCGCCGGGTAAGCAATCACACCCCTCACACACTGGAAACTGACGGGCGTTTCCCCGAGGCTGCCGTGTTGGTGCCGATTACCCGCAGTGACGAACCTGAGCTGATCCTGACCCTGCGCGCCAGCGGCCTGTCGACCCACGGCGGCGAAGTGGCGTTTCCGGGCGGGCGGCGTGACCCCGAAGACCCGGACCTGATCTTTACCGCGCTGCGCGAAGCCGAAGAAGAAATCGGCCTGCCGCCCGGCCTGGTGGAAGTCATCGGCCCGTTGAGCCCACTGATTTCCCTGCACGGTATCCGCGTAACGCCGTATGTCGGGGTTATCCCCGATTACGTTGAATACCTGGCCAATGATGCCGAGATCGCCGCCGTATTCAGCGTGCCTCTGGAGTTCTTCCGCCAGGACCCGCGCGAACATACCCACCGTATCGATTACCAGGGCCGCAGTTGGTATGTGCCCAGCTATCGGTTTGGCGAATACAAAATCTGGGGGCTGACGGCAATCATGATTGTCGAGCTGATCAACCTGCTCTATGACGACGCGCAGATCAGCCTGCACCAGCCACCCAAGAGTTTCATCAATACCTGAGCCATCGCTTGAATGGCACCGCCGTGAGGACACACCATGAAATACCGCCTGGGCGACGCCCGCGTCGAGACTCATCCGCAAAGCTGGGTGGCGCCCAATGCCACGCTGGTCGGCAAGGTCAAGCTGGAGGAGGGCGCCAATGTGTGGTTCAACGCGGTGTTGCGTGGCGACAACGAACTGATCCTGATCGGCAAGAACAGCAACGTGCAGGACGGCAGCGTGATGCACACCGACATGGGCTACCCGCTGACCCTGGGCACCGGCGTGACCATCGGCCATAACGCCATGCTGCATGGCTGCACCGTCGGCGATTACAGCCTGATTGGCATCAACGCGGTGATCCTCAACGGCGCCAAAATCGGCAAGCACTGCATCATTGGCGCCAATTCGCTGATCGGCGAAGGCAAGGAAATTCCCGATGGCTCGCTGGTAATGGGCTCGCCGGGCAAAGTGGTGCGCGAGTTGACAGAAGCGCAGAAGCGCATGCTCGAAGCCAGCGCCGCGCACTATGTGCATAACGCGCAGCGCTATGCGCGGGACTTGGTTGAGCAGGAAGAATGAGCCCGATTGAACGCCCTGTTGCCTCACCCTGCGTGAGCATTTGCGCGCTGGATGACGATGATATTTGCACAGGCTGCCAGCGCAACGTGGATGAGATTACGCGCTGGAGCCGCATGGACAATGCCGAACGCCGGGTGGTGTTGGGGTTGTGCCACGAGCGGGCGAAGGCGAGTGGGTTGGTGTGGATGATGCCGGGGAAATCCGGCGCCTGAGCCATCGCTATCGCAGGCAAGCCAGCTCCCACAATTACTATGTGAATACTTTCAAAAATGTGGGAGCTGGCTTGCCTGCGATGAGGCCCTGCCAGACGACATCCCTGTAATTGTGTACCCTGTGCGGCATTACCCACATGTCCCTCTCCATGCTCTTCCTGATCGCCTACATCAGCAGCGTCGTGCTGATCAACTTCGCCTTTTCCACCGCTCCGCACCTGGACGTCATCTGGTCCGCCTGGGGTGGCCTGGTGTTTATCCTGCGTGACATGGTGCAAACCCGCTTCGGCCATGGCGCGATACTCGCCATGCTGGCGGCGCTGGTGCTGTCGTATATCACTTCCGACCCGTCCATCGCCCTGGCCAGCGCCACGGCATTTGCGGTGTCCGAATGCATTGACTGGCTGGTGTTCAGCATCACCAAGCGTCCACTGCACGATCGCCTGTGGATAAGTTCGGCGCTGAGTATTCCCCTCGATACCTTTATCTTCTTCGGCCTGATCGGCGCGCTGACGCCAGCGGTGGCGGGCACGGCGTTGGTGTCGAAATTCGCCGGGGTCACGGTGGTGTGGCTGATCATGGCCTGGCGCCTGCGCAAACGCGCCGTCGCCAACTGAGGCCAATTCTTGCAGTTCATGTAAAATGCCGGCCTTTCTCCCCATGATCCGCTCCCCTGAGGACCTGAGATGACCCGAATCGGAACTCCATTGTCGCCAACCGCGACCCGCGTTTTGCTGTGTGGCTGCGGTGAGCTGGGCAAGGAAGTGGTAATCGAACTGCAACGCCTGGGCGTTGAAGTGATTGCCGTGGATCGTTACGCCAACGCGCCTGCCATGCAGGTTGCGCACCGTAGCCACGTGATCAACATGCTCGACGGCGCCGCCCTGCGTGCCGTGATCGAAGCCGAGAAGCCGCACTTTATCGTGCCGGAAATCGAAGCCATCGCCACCGCCACGCTGGTAGAGCTTGAAGCCGAAGGCTTCACCGTGATTCCGACCGCGCGTGCCACCTCGCTGACCATGAACCGCGAAGGCATCCGTCGCCTGGCCGCCGAAGAGCTGGACCTGCCGACGTCGCCGTACCACTTTGCCGACACGTTCGAGGACTACAGCAAGGCCGTCCAGGACCTGGGCTTCCCGTGTGTGGTCAAGCCGGTGATGAGTTCTTCGGGCAAGGGCCAGAGCCTGCTGCGCAGCGCCGATGACGTGCGCAAAGCCTGGGATTACGCTCAGGAAGGCGGGCGTGCCGGTAAAGGCCGCGTGATCATCGAAGGCTTTATCGACTTCGATTACGAAATCACCCTGCTGACTGTGCGCCACATTGGCGGCACCACCTTCTGCGCGCCGGTCGGCCACCGTCAGGAGAAAGGCGACTACCAGGAATCCTGGCAGCCGCAAGCGATGAGCCCGATTGCCCTGGCAGAATCCGAGCGCGTCGCCAAAGCCGTGACCGAGGCGCTGGGTGGCCGTGGTCTGTTTGGCGTGGAATTGTTCATCAAGGGCGATCAAGTGTGGTTCAGCGAAGTGTCGCCGCGCCCGCATGACACCGGCTTGGTGACCTTGATTTCTCAGGACCTGTCGCAGTTCGCGCTGCACGCGCGCGCGATCCTGGGCCTGCCGATTCCGTTGATCCGCCAGTTCGGGCCTTCGGCCTCGGCGGTGATTCTGGTGGAAGGGCAGTCGACCCAGACCGCGTTCGCCAACCTCGGCGCGGCCTTGAGCGAGCCGGACACGGCGTTGCGTCTGTTTGGCAAGCCAGAAGTCAATGGTCAGCGCCGGATGGGTGTGGCGTTGGCGCGGGATGAGTCGATTGAGGCGGCGCGGGCCAAGGCGACTCGTGCTTCGAAGGCTGTTGTAGTAGAGCTGTAAAACCGCGTCGCGCCCATCGCAGGCAAGCCAGCGCCCACATTTGATTGGGTTCACATATTTTGAATTGTGAATGCCTTCAAATGTGGGAGCGGGCTTGCTCGCGAAAGCGGTCTATCAGACGACCTTGTTCAAATCATTATCCCGCGTCTCTTTCAGGCACAGCACAGCAATCAAGCTGAGCAACGCCGCCGCTGACACATACCCGCCGACATAACTCAGCCCGCCCATCGCCACCAGCTTGGTCGCGAAAAATGGTGCGGCCGACGCCCCGACAATCCCGCCCAGGTTATACGCCGCCGACGCGCCGGTGTAACGCACGCGGGTCGGGAACAGTTCCGGCAGCATCGCGCCCATTGGGGCGAAGGTCACGCCCATCAGAAACAATTCCAGTGCCAGGAACAGAGCGACGGCCCAAGTCGAGCCGTGTGTGAGCAGCGGCTCCATGGTGAAACCCGACAGAATCGCAAGAATGGCGCCGACGATCAGCACCGGCTTGCGCCCGTAACGGTCGCTGGCCAAGGCCGCCAGCGGCGTAGCCAGGCCCATGAACAACACCGCAAAGCACAGCAGGCCCAGGAACGTCTCGCGGCTGTAGCCCAGTGTTGAAACGCCGTAACTCAGCGAGAACGCGGTGGTGATGTAGAACAACGCATAGCACACCACCATCGATGCCGCGCCCAGCAGGACCGGCAGCCAATGCTGGCTGAACAACTCCACCAACGGCACTTTCACCGGCGCTTCTTTGGCGACGGCGTTGGCGAACACCGGGGTTTCATGCAGTTTGAGGCGTGCATACAGGCCAACCATCACCAGCGCTGCGCTGAGAATGAACGGGATGCGCCAGCCCCAACTGCGGAACTGCTCGTCGTTCAGGCTCATGGCCAGGATCAGGAACAAACCGTTGGCCGCCAGAAAGCCAATCGAAGGGCCCAATTGCGGGAACATGCCAAACCAGGCGCGCTTGCCCTTGGGGGCGTTCTCGGTGGCCAGCAATGCTGCGCCGCCCCATTCGCCGCCAAGCCCCAGGCCCTGGCCGAAACGCAGCACACACAACAGGATCGGGGCCCACGCGCCAATGCTGTCGTAACCCGGCAGCAAACCGATCAGCGTGGTGCACACGCCCATCAGCAGCAACGAGGCGACTAAGGTTGATTTGCGCCCGATACGGTCACCGAAGTGGCCGAACAGCGCCGAACCCAGCGGGCGAGCGATGAAGGCGATGCCAAAGGTCAGGAACGACGCCAGCATCTGCGCGGTGCCGGAGGTCTGTGGGAAGAACACCGGGCCGATCACCAGCGCAGCGGCCGTGGCGTAGATGTAGAAATCGTAGAACTCGATGGCGGTGCCGACGATGCTCGCGGTGGCGACCCGTGCGGTCGAGTTGAGCGGGGCGGCGGTTGCAGCCTCGTTATAGGTGGTGCTCATTGAGGTATCCCTGACGGTCATTGCGCGTTTGGACGCGGATTATTATTGGTCAAACACCCATGGATCAGGGGTGTAAGCGGGGCGGCTCGGGATGGGAGCAAACACCGGTCAGACACGGTAACGCAGTGCCTGGACGCGCTGAGTGCGGGTAGCACGCGGTCGGGCGGGGCTCTGGTAAGCCGCACCGATTATAGGAAGGGGTTTGCGGATCCAACAAGAGGCTCAGTCACGATCTATCAAACGCTGCAAATCAACTGTGGGAGCGGGCTTGCTCGCGAAAGCGGTGGGTCAGTTAAAGATGGGCTGACTGATCCACCGCTTTCGCGAGCAAGCCCGCTCCCACATTGGGGTGCGCAGTGCCGAAAAGCTAGGCGGCGACAGGCACGCGGCTGGTGTGCCAGATCAGTACCTTGCTGACGCGGTTGTCCTCGGTCTCGAGGATTTCCAGGCGATAGCGGCCGATCTTCAGGCACACCGCGCAATCCGGAATGGTCTCCAGCGCTTCGGTCACAAGGCCGTTTAGGGTCTTGGGGCCGTCGCTGGGCAGGTGCCAGCCCAGGCTTTTATTCAGCTCGCGGATCGAAGCGGCGCCGTCGATGATGTAGCGGCCATCGGGCTGCGCTTCGATATGCGGGTTGTCCGTTGCCTGATCACTTTCGAATTCGCCGACGATTTCTTCGAGGATATCTTCCAGGGTGACGATGCCCAGCACTTCGCCGTATTCGTCCACCACCATGCCGAGGCGCCGCTGCTGCTTGTGGAAGTTCAACAGTTGCAGTTGCAGGGGCGTGCTTTCGGGGACGAAATAGGGCTCGTGGCAGGCGGCGAGCAAGGCTTCTTTGGTCAGGCTGGCGTCGGGCAGCAGGTGTTGGATCTGCCGGGTATTGAGCACCGCTTCGACCTGGTTGATGTCACTGTGGAACACCGGCAAACGGGTGCGCTGCGAGGTGCGCAGTTGCTCGATGATTTCCTCGATCGAGTCATCCAGGTTGATACCGTCCACTTCGCTGCGCGGCACCAGGATGTCGTTGACCGTGATGTTGTCCAACGCGTGAATGCCGGGCATGCCGGGCGTACGATTGTCGTCGGCCTCGGGCTCGGGTTCATCGTCGTGATCGGGCAATGGTTCGTCGCTCTTTTTCACCACGCCGGATTTGCGAGCGAACGGGCGCAGCAATAACAGGCTGATGCCATTGAGCAGCCAGGCCAGGGGGTAGAGGATTTTCAGCGGCACACCCAGCAGCGTATTGCCAAAGCCCAGTACGGCTTGCGGGTGGCGAACCGCCAGGGCGCGCGGCAGGTAGTCGGCGAGCACCAGCAGGATCGCGCAAGAGATCAGCCAGCCGAGCCACGGGCCGTTCTGCGCCCAGGCGTAGATTGCCAGAAGCGTGCAGAGAATCACCACGGCCGCACGACACAGGCTGTTGCACAGAATCAGGCTGTTACGCGGGAAATTCAGGCGGGCGGCAGCCTTGTCACCCTGGCGTGTACCGGGGCGCAGCGCCAGCACGTGTTGTTGTGCGGCTTCGATGGCGGTAAACAGCGCCGCCCATAACACCAGCAAGGCGATTACCGCGAGCATCGGCCCAAGGGGCAAGTTGTCCATGATCGCTGCCCGTCAGATATGCAGGATGTATTCGCGAACCAGCTTGCTGCCGAAATAGGCCAGCATCAGCAGGCAGAAACCGGCCAGGGTCCAGCGGATCGCCTTGTGCCCACGCCAGCCGAGGCGGTTACGCCCCCACAGCAGCACGCTGAACACCACCCAGGCCAGGCACGCCAGCAGGGTTTTGTGCACCAGGTGTTGGGCGAACAGGTTTTCGACGAACAGCCAGCCGGAAATCAGCGACAGCGACAACAGCGTCCAGCCGGCCCACAGGAAGCCGAACAGCAGGCTTTCCATGGTCTGCAGCGGCGGGAAGTTCTTGATCAGCCCGGACGGGTGCTTGTTTTTAAGCTGGTGGTCCTGCAGCAGCAGGAGCAACGCCTGGAACACCGCAATCGTGAACATGCCGTAAGCCAGGATCGACAGCAGGATGTGGGCGAGAATGCCCGGCTCCTCGTCGATCACTTGCACGGTGCCGGTCGGGGTGAATTGCGCCAGCAGCACCGTCAGCATTCCCAGCGGGAATAGCAGCACCAGCAGGTTTTCCACAGGGATGCGGTAACAGGCCAGCAGCGTCAGGGCGATGACGGCAGCGGCGATCAGACTGGCGGCACTGAAAAAGTCCAGGCCCAGGCCGACCGGCGTCATCAAGTGAGTGAACAGGCTCGCGGCGTGGGCGAGCAGGGCGACGACGCCCAGGCCTACCAGCAGACGTTTATCCGCTTTTGTGCCTTGGGCCAGACGAGTGCCCTGATAGAGAGTCGCAGCGGCGTACAAAATGGCGGCGGCGAGGCTGGGTAGCAAACTGGGTGACAAGGGGACCATAAATCCTGATAGACAAGCCCGAAAGGCGCTGAGTTTGGCACACACCAACGCTGCACGAAAGACTCCTGGGCCAGACAGCGGGTGTGCACAGGCGCAGTCTTCGCTATAATCCGCGACCTGCCCACGCCGCAGGCTCGCCGAGCGCTGTTTTTAACAGCGATTTACCACAGCCTGGGCCGCCATTACCTCGGTCTACAAAGCATTTCGATGAATAGGGCCTGAAAGGATCGCGCATGTTTGAAAACTTGACTGACCGTCTCTCGCAGACGCTGCGCCACGTAACCGGCAAGGCCAAGCTGACCGAGGACAATATTAAAGACACCCTGCGTGAAGTACGCATGGCGTTGCTGGAAGCCGACGTGGCCTTGCCGGTGGTGAAGGACTTCGTCAACTCGGTCAAGGAGCGCGCGGTCGGCACCGAAGTGTCCCGCAGCCTGACCCCGGGCCAGGCCTTTGTGAAGATCGTGCAGGCCGAACTCGAAAGCCTGATGGGCGCGGCCAACGAAGACTTGAACCTCAGCGCCGTGCCACCGGCCGTCGTGCTGATGGCCGGTCTGCAAGGTGCTGGTAAGACCACCACCGCCGGCAAGCTGGCGCGCTTCCTTAAAGAGCGCAAGAAGAAGTCGGTAATGGTGGTGTCGGCCGACGTGTACCGTCCGGCGGCCATCAAGCAGCTGGAAATGCTCGCAGGCGAAGTGGGCGTGACCTTCTTCCCGTCCGACCTGAGCCAGAAGCCGGTCGACATTGCCAACGCGGCTATTAAAGAAGCCAAGCTCAAATTCATCGACGTGGTCATCGTCGATACCGCCGGTCGCCTGCACATCGATGAAGAGATGATGGGCGAGATCAAGGCGCTGCATGCCGCGATCAATCCGGTCGAGACGCTGTTCGTGGTCGACGCCATGACCGGCCAGGATGCGGCCAACACCGCCAAGGCCTTTGGTGATGCGCTGCCGTTGACCGGCGTGATCCTGACCAAGGTCGACGGTGATGCCCGTGGCGGTGCTGCGCTGTCGGTACGTGCAATCACCGGCAAGCCGATCAAGTTCATCGGTATGGGCGAGAAGAGCGACGCGCTCGAGCCGTTCCACCCTGAGCGTATCGCTTCGCGTATCCTCGGCATGGGCGACGTGCTCAGCCTGATCGAGCAGGCCGAAGCCACGCTCGACAAGGACAAGGCCGATAAGCTGGCCAAGAAGCTGAAGAAGGGCAAGGGCTTCGACCTCGAAGACTTCCGTGACCAGCTGCAACAAATGAAGAACATGGGCGGCCTCGGCGGCCTGATGGACAAACTGCCGAACATCGGCGGTGTGAACCTGGCGCAAATGGGCAATGCCCAGGGCGCGGCAGAGAAGCAGTTCAAGCAGATGGAAGCCATCATCAACTCCATGACCCCGGCCGAGCGCCGCGACCCTGAGCTGATCAGCGGTTCGCGCAAGCGTCGGATCGCCATGGGCTCCGGCACCCAGGTGCAGGACATCGGTCGCTTGATCAAGCAGCACAAGCAGATGCAGAAGATGATGAAGAAGTTCTCCGCAAAAGGCGGAATGGCCAAGATGATGCGCGGCATGGGCGGTATGTTGCCCGGCGGCGGCATGCCAAAAATGTAAAGAATTCGAGCGGAAGTTCACTTCTGCTCCGACCCACAGGGATGTGGGATCTCCAGCAAACCCGCGGTTAGCGGGAGCTGACTCGCCGTTTTAACCGACGGCTCTATAGCAGATCTGAGTGGCACGCTGATAGGCGCCAGAAAAAGACATTTGCAAAAGTCCGGATATTCCTTAGAATATGCGGCCTTTCGGGCACCTATGCCCGCTGTGCATTTAGATTTGCAGCACCGACTACAGGAACGATGTTCACATGCTAACAATCCGTCTTGCCCTTGGCGGCTCCAAAAAGCGCCCGTTTTACCACTTGACCGTAACCGACAGCCGCAACCCGCGCGACGGTTCGCACAAGGAACAGGTTGGTTTCTTCAACCCTGTTGCTCGTGGTCAAGAAGTTCGTCTGTCCGTGAACCAAGAGCGCGTAGCCTACTGGCTGAGCGTGGGTGCACAGCCATCCGAGCGCGTTGCAAAACTGTTGAAGGACTCGGCTAAGGCCGCAGCCTGAGCAATATGAACGCGACGCCAGCTGTTGCTGATGATTTGATCGTTATCGGCAAGATTTACTCTGTTCATGGCGTTCGCGGCGAAGTGAAGGTGTATTCCTTTACGGATCCGACTGAAAACCTGTTGCAGTACAAAACCTGGACGCTCAAGCGCGAAGGTAGTGTGAAACAGGTCGAGCTGGTCAGTGGACGCGGGAGCGATAAGTTCCTGGTCGCAAAGCTCAAGGGTCTTGATGATCGTGAAGAAGCTCGTCTTCTGGCCGGTTATGAGATCTGCGTGCCGCGCAACCTGTTCCCTGAATTGACCGACGGCGAGTACTACTGGTACCAGCTGGAAGGTCTGAAGGTTATTGATCAACTCGGGCAATTGCTCGGGAAAATCGACCATCTTCTGGAAACCGGCGCCAATGATGTAATGGTGGTCAAGCCTTGCGCTGGCAGCCTGGATGATCGCGAACGCCTGTTGCCGTATACCGAGCAATGCGTGTTGGCCGTCGACCTGGCAGCGGGCGAGATGAAGGTGGAATGGGACGCGGACTTCTAAGCGTGGCTAATTTGCGCATTGAAGTGATCAGTTTGTTTCCCGAGATGTTCTCCGCCATCAGCGAGTACGGCATCACCAGTCGGGCGGTGAAACAGGGGCTGTTGCAGCTTACCTGTTGGAACCCGCGAGACTACACGACAGATCGACATCACACTGTGGATGATCGCCCATTTGGCGGTGGTCCGGGCATGGTGATGAAGATCAAGCCCCTGGAAGACGCGTTGGTTGAGGCCAAGGCAGCTGCCGGGGAGAAGGCGAAGGTAATTTACCTGTCCCCTCAAGGCCGTCAGCTGAAACAGGCTGCGGTACGCGAACTGGCGAATGAGGAAGCATTGATTCTGATTGCCGGTCGCTATGAAGGCATTGACGAGCGGTTTATTGAAGCTCATGTCGATGAAGAGTGGTCGATTGGGGACTATGTCCTGTCTGGCGGCGAGCTGCCGGCGATGGTCCTGATAGATGCGGTTACACGACTGCTGCCTGGAGCTTTAGGGCATGCGGACTCCGCGGAGGAAGATTCCTTCACGGATGGTTTGCTGGATTGCCCGCACTACACCCGACCGGAGGTGTATGCGGATCAGCGTGTTCCCGACGTATTGCTAAGTGGCAATCACGCACACATCCGGCGTTGGCGTTTACAGCAGTCCCTTGGTCGGACCTATGAACGACGCGCCGATCTTCTGGAAAGCCGCTCGCTTTCTGGAGAAGAGAAGAAGCTGCTCGAGGAATACATCCTCGCGCGGGACGATAGTTAACAACGTATCGATGGTAGGTCCATTGACTTACCTTAGGAGCACAGCATGACTAACAAAATCATCCTTGCACTCGAAGCAGAGCAGATGACCAAAGAGATCCCTACCTTTGCCCCGGGCGACACTATTGTCGTTCAGGTGAAAGTGAAGGAAGGCGACCGTTCGCGTCTGCAAGCGTTCGAAGGCGTGGTAATCGCCAAGCGTAACCGTGGTGTGAACAGTGCTTTCACTGTTCGTAAAATCTCCAACGGTGTTGGCGTAGAGCGTACTTTCCAGACCTACAGCCCGCAAATCGACAGCATGGCCGTTAAGCGTCGCGGTGACGTACGTAAAGCCAAGCTGTACTACCTGCGTGACCTGTCCGGTAAAGCAGCTCGCATCAAGGAAAAACTGGCTTAAGTCCAGCTTCCCGATGCAGAAAAAAGCAGCCTACGGGCTGCTTTTTTGTGCCTGAAATTTGTCCCTTGCCGGTACTTGCCCATGACCACCCGCCTCGAAGAAATCCAGCGCCGCACCGACCTGTCCGTGACCCACGTGACCAAGGCTGTGTTCCCGCCGACTACCAACCACCACAACACCCTGTTCGGCGGCACCGCCTTGGCCTGGATGGACGAAGTGTCGTTCATTACGGCCACGCGTTTTTGCCGCTTGCCGCTGGTGACGGTCTCCACTGATCGCATTGATTTCAATCACGCGATTCCGGCCGGTTCTATCGTTGAACTGATCGGCCGTGTCATCAAGGTGGGCAACACCAGCCTCAAGGTCGAAGTCGAAGTGTTCGTCGAGAGCATGAGCGCCGATGGTCGCGAAAAGGCGATCCAAGGTGTGTTCAGCTTTGTCGCGATCGATGCCGACAAGCGTCCGGTGCCGGTGCTGCCAGGGTTTGTTGACTGATCCTGAACCGAGTCGCGGCCATCGCAGGCAAGCCAGCTTCCACATTCGATCGGTGTTGATGATGCTATCAGGCAAAACACAAAACCCATGTGGGAGCTGGCTTGCCTGCGATAGGATCTACCAGACACTCCAGTCATCAGCCTGAGCCCCTATGCCCGCCATTGACCACCCTCTGATCGACCGCTTTCTCGACGCCTTGTGGCTGGAAAAAGGCCTGTCGGACAACACCCGCCAGGCCTATCGCAGTGACCTCGCCTTGTTCAATGGTTGGCTGCAGGAAAAAAACCTCGAACTGATCAATGCCGGTCGCGAGCTGATCCTCGATCACCTGGCCTGGCGTCTTGAGCAGAACTACAAGCCGCGTTCCACTGCGCGATTTCTCTCCGGCGTGCGTGGCTTTTATCGCTACCTGCTGCGGGAAAAGCTCATCGCCACCGACCCGACGCTGCAAATCGACATGCCACAACTGGGCCGGCCATTGCCCAAATCCCTGTCGGAAGCCGACGTGGATGCCTTGCTCGCCGCGCCTGACCTCAGCGAAGCCATCGGCCAGCGCGACCGCGCCATGCTCGAAGTGCTCTACGCCTGCGGCCTGCGCGTGACCGAACTGATCAGCCTGACCCTTGAGCAAGTCAACCTGCGGCAGGGCGTGCTGCGGGTGATGGGCAAGGGCAGCAAGGAGCGCTTGGTGCCGATGGGCGAGGAAGCAATCGTGTGGGTCGAGCGCTACATGCGTGATGCCCGCATCGAGTTGCTCGGTGGGCGGCCCAGCGATGTGCTATTTCCCAGCCTGCGCGGCGAGCAGATGACCCGCCAGACCTTCTGGCACCGTATCAAGCACCAGGCCAAGGTGGCCGGGATCGGCAAGGCGCTGTCGCCGCACACGTTGCGCCATGCGTTCGCCACCCACTTGCTCAACCACGGTGCGGACCTGCGTGTGGTGCAAATGCTGCTGGGGCACAGTGACTTATCCACAACCCAGATCTATACGCATGTCGCGCGGGCACGCTTGCAGGATATGCACGCCAAGCACCACCCGCGCGGATGAAATTCCACCCGAAACGGCCCAATTTGCCCGCCGCAGTCTGCCCTCCGGCCCAACTGTGGTAGGCTTTGCCGGTTAGCAAAGGGGACGGTCAGACTTTTGTTTGCCTTGTGTGTATGACCCCGTATTTTCAGATCGGTGTTCCACACCCGTCCCTGCATCTGCCTTCAGGAGTTCCCATGCGCTTGACCCAGATTATTGCCGCCGCAGCGATTGCGTTGGTTTCCACTTTTGTTGTCGCCGACGACGCCGCCGAGCAAACGATTCGCAAGAGCCTGGCCAACCTGCAGCTCGACACGCCGATCGAAAGCATCAGCGCCAGCCCGATGGCCGGCCTGTATGAAGTCAAGCTCAAAGGCAGCCGCGTGCTGTACGCCAGTGCCGATGGCCAGTACATCGTTCAGGGCTACCTGTTCCAGTTGAAAGATGGCAAGCCGGTCAACCTGACCGAGAAGGCCGAGCGCCTGGGCGTGTCCAAGCTGATCAACGGCATCCCGGTGGCTGAAACCGTGGTGTACCCGGCCATCGGCGAGACCAAGACCCACATCACCGTGTTCACCGACACCACCTGCCCGTACTGCCACAAGCTGCACGCCGAAGTGCCTGCGCTGAACAAGCTCGGTGTGGAAGTGCGCTACGTAGCGTTCCCGCGCCAGGGCCTGGGCTCGCCGGGTGACGAGCAGTTGCAGGCGGTATGGTGCTCGACCGACAAGAAAGCCGCGATGGACAAAATGGTCGATGGCAAGGAAATCAAGGCGGCCAAATGCGCCAACCCGGTTTCCAAGCAGTTTGCCTTGGGTCAGTCGATTGGCGTGAACGGTACACCGGCCATCGTTTTGGCTGACGGCCAAGTCATTCCGGGCTACCAGCCGGCGCCACAAGTTGCCAAACTGGCATTGGGTGCGAGTAAGCAGTAATCGTCGAGCCTTTGGCGATCATGCTCCGCCGAACAGTCGGCGGGGCATTAATTGAGAGCCGCAGTTGTGCGGCTGTTTTCCACGGCCGACCTTGAGTCGGCCGTTTCATGGGGAGTTCTTCAGTGAAACCGGTCAAAGTAGGCATCTGTGGGTTAGGGACCGTCGGTGGCGGCACCTTCAACGTACTTCAGCGTAATGCTGAAGAAATTTCCCGCCGTGCAGGGCGTGGGATTGAAGTGGCACAAATTGCCACGCGTACGCCAAAGCCTCAGTTCCAAACGACCGGTATTGCGATTACCAACGATGTCTTCGCCGTGGCGACCAACCCTGAAATCGATATCGTCATCGAGCTGGTTGGTGGCTACACCGTGGCCCGTGATCTGGTGCTGCTGGCCATTGAGAACGGTAAACACGTGGTCACCGCCAACAAGGCGCTGATTGCCGTGCATGGCAACGAGATCTTCGCCAAGGCGCGCGAGAAGGGCGTGATCGTGGCGTTCGAAGCGGCCGTGGCCGGTGGCATTCCGGTGATCAAGGCGATCCGTGAAGGCCTGTCCGCCAACCGCATCAACTGGGTGGCCGGGATCATCAACGGCACCGGTAACTTCATCCTCACCGAAATGCGCGAGAAGGGCCGTACCTTCGAAGACGTGCTGGCCGAAGCCCAGGCCCTGGGTTACGCCGAAGCCGACCCGACTTTCGACGTTGAAGGCATCGACGCCGCGCACAAGCTGACCATCCTGGCGTCCATCGCCTTTGGCGTCCCGCTGCAGTTCGACAAGGCCTACACCGAAGGCATCACCAAGCTGACCACCGCCGACGTGAATTACGCCGAAGCCTTGGGCTACCGCATCAAGCACTTGGGCGTAGCGCGCAGCACCCCGGCCGGTATCGAACTGCGTGTACACCCGACGCTGATCCCGGCCGATCGGCTGATCGCCAACGTCAACGGCGTGATGAACGCGGTAATGGTTAACGGTGACGCGGCAGGTTCGACCCTGTTCTACGGCGCCGGCGCTGGCATGGAACCGACCGCTTCGTCGGTGATTGCCGACCTGGTTGACGTGGTTCGCGCCATGACCAGCGACCCGGAGAACCGCGTGCCGCACCTGGCGTTCCAGCCGGACTCGTTGTCGGCCCACCCGATCCTGCCGATCGAAGCCTGCGAAAGCGCCTACTACCTGCGTATCCAGGCCCAGGATCATCCGGGCGTGTTGGCCCAGGTGGCGAGCATCCTGTCGGAGCGCGGCATCAACATCGAGTCGATCATGCAGAAGGAAGTCGAGGAGCAAAACGGCCAGGTGCCGATGATCCTGCTGACCCACCGCGTGCTCGAGCAGCACATGAACGATGCCATCCGGGCTCTCGAAGCTCTTCAGGGCGTGGTTGGGCCGGTCGTTCGTATTCGCGTCGAACATCTAAATTAATTCAGCTGCAAGCGCCAAGCTGCAAGCTGCAAGTAAAAGCAGATCCGCTGTTACTTGCAGCTTGTCACTTGAAGCTTGAAGCCCAAACCGAAGGTTTGCCCCTATGCGTTACATCAGCACCCGCGGCCAGGCACCGGCCCTGAATTTCGAAGACGTTTTGCTGGCAGGCCTTGCCACGGACGGCGGCCTGTATGTGCCGGAAAACCTGCCACGCTTTACCCAGGAAGAAATCGCTTCGTGGGCCGGCCTGCCGTACCACGAGCTGGCCTTCCGCGTGATGCGCCCGTTCGTGACCGGCAGCATTCCGGATGCAGACTTCAAGAAGATCCTGGAAGAAACCTACGGCGTGTTTTCCCACAGCGCCATCGCGCCATTGCGTCAGCTCAATGGCAACGAATGGGTACTTGAGCTGTTCCACGGCCCGACCCTGGCGTTCAAGGACTTCGCCCTGCAGCTGCTCGGTCGCTTGCTCGATTACGTGTTGGAAAAACGCGGCGAGCGCGTGGTAATCATTGGCGCGACCTCCGGTGATACCGGTTCGGCGGCCATCGAAGGCTGCAAGCACTGTGAAAACGTCGACATCTTCATCCTGCACCCGCACAAGCGCGTGTCGGAAGTGCAGCGTCGCCAGATGACCACCATTTTTGGTGAGAACATCCACAACATCGCCATCGAAGGCAACTTCGATGACTGCCAGGAAATGGTCAAGGCCAGCTTCGCCGACCAGAGCTTCCTCAAGGGCACGCGCCTGGTCGCCGTGAACTCGATCAACTGGGCGCGGATCATGGCCCAGATCGTTTACTACTTCCACGCAGCCCTGCAGCTGGGCGGCCCGGCGCGTTCGGTATCGTTCTCGGTGCCGACCGGCAACTTCGGCGACATTTTCGCCGGTTACCTGGCGCGCAACATGGGCCTGCCGATCAACCAGTTGATCGTCGCCACCAACCGCAACGACATCCTGCACCGCTTCATGAGCGGCAACCAGTACGTCAAGGAAACCCTGCACGCGACGCTGTCGCCGTCGATGGACATCATGGTGTCGTCGAACTTCGAACGCCTGCTCTTCGACATGCACGGTCGCAATGGCGCCGCCCTGGCCGAGCTGATGAGCAGCTTCAAGAGCGGTGGCGGTTTCAGCGTCGACCAAGAGCGCTGGACCGAAACGCGCAAGCTGTTCGACTCCCTGGCGGTGGACGATGCACAGACCTGCGAAACCATCGCTGAAGTCTATGCCCAGACCGGCGAACTGCTGGACCCGCACACCGCTATCGGTGTGAAGGCAGCGCGCGAATGCCGCCGCAGCCTGGATATTCCGATGGTCATTCTGGGTACGGCTCACCCGGTCAAATTCCCGGAAGCGGTGGAGAAGGCGGGCGTAGGCAAGGCGCTGGAATTGCCGGAGCACTTGGCTGACCTGTTCGAGCGCGAAGAGCGTTGCACGGTGCTGGCCAATGACTTGAAGACTGTGCAGGCGTTTGTCAGCCAGCACGGGAACCGTGGCAAGCCGTTGTAAGGCGAACCGCGTAGGCAAAAACGCCGCTTTCCCTTCCTCGGGTCAGCGGCGTTTTTTGTTTAAGGCAGGCCTGCTTGCTACGAGCGCTTACGCGAGCAGCTGCTGCGCAGGGGCTACGACGGTGCCCAATACCGTAAACATGGCCATGACGACACCCATTGGGTACCAGGCATTCTCTCGGATGATCTTGTGAGCTTGCGCACTGCATGTGCGTTGTTCGGCATCGATGCGTAAGCAGGAGTGTGCGCGCGTTTTTTGCCTGTCATGTTTCAAGTGCATGCTGGTTCACGTCACTCCCTGACGGCCCCATAAAGACGATAAAGCGAACTTTCCTACGTCATAACCAGTCACTTAGGATAGATGCAGCTCCCGTTGAAACGATTGTTCCCGAACTATTGAGTGGTGATCGAGATGGAAAGTATCAGCCTATTGCTCGAAGAAGCACTGAGCCCTTATCAGGTGACATTGACCACCGCTGGTGTGCAGGACGAATGCCTGGTGACCGTGAAGAACCCGGCCGGCGCCATCGTTGTCGAGCGTGAAGTCGACCGCGCGCAATTGACTGATAAACGCGTGCTGGTGGATGTGGTGGATTGCTTGCTGCGCGATCTGAAAATCGCCGAAGGGCGTCTGGAGCCGTCCGTCATCGCGGCCTTGCGCAGCGCTGCCCAGACCCGCAATGGCGCCCTTGCATGAAGAATTGTTTAACTAGGGAAACTTCCTACAGCATGGCCGGTCAGATTTTGTAACAGCAAGAGCAAACATTGTGCTCCGGTGTTTGTGGCTTGTTGTACTGGTCTTTGTAGGCCACGTTTAACCCCGAAGTGTCTCCCCACTCTTCGGGGTTTCTTTTTGCCTGCGATTTGTCCTGTGATCACTCAGGGTTCGGTGAATCCTGGAAAAAACCAGGGTTGTCGCGCAAGTATTGTTCTCGCGTGACCGGGTCCAGCCACGATGTGTAGGACTGCTGTAACTGCTCCTGCGGGATGTCGCGTAATACCTGGTCGATACGTGCCATGGCCAGGCGGCCTTGAGGCGTATCCGAGCAACCGATGTGCGTACGCTGATAAGGCGCTGAGCCCTTGATGGGATAAAACACCAGGTCTCGTGCGGCGATGCCTTGTTGCGTGGCGTGATAGCGGATTTCCGGCCAGTAGCCCAGCACCGCTTCCAGCCGCCCAAGGCGTTGCATTTGCAGCAGGCTGCCAAGGGCGTCATTGCCGTAATGTAGCGCCAGAATGTGGGGATCGACGCCTTTTAGCTGTTCGTCGATGACGGGGCCGTAACTGCGTTCGGCGGTGGCGCCGATGCGTGCTTTGTGGGCGTCGAGGAAGGCTTGCAGGTCAAAGTGTTCGTCGACGATAAAGGGCGTCATTGTCGCTTGCTGGTTTCGCCTTATGGCTACGCCGTTGCTCGCCACCGCAAATGCCTGGGCAGAAAACACGATGTACTTCGCCCGTTCCGGCGTCCACAGCAGCGACGGGTCGCAGGTCAGGGAGGCGGCGCGCAGCATCTGGATGCCGCGGGCGCGATTGACGTGCATCACGGTGTGCCGGTATTGCGGCAGACGCTCGCTGAGCACGGGCAGCAATTGATCCAATGCCCCTTGGCCTTTCTGTGGGCCCTCGAAGATGGTCAGCGGCGGCAGGTCGCGCAGCAACCAGATCATCGTGTCCTCGGCACGCACGGCGAGCGGCCATACGCCGAACATCGCGCCGATGAAGCACAAGGGAATGGTCCAGCGTCTACACGGGCCAGCCATCAGATCGCGCCGCCCTCGCGCAAGCGGGTGATGGCCGCCGTGTCGTAGCCCAATTGGTTAAGTACCTCGCCGTTGTGCTCGCCCAGCTGCGGCCCGACCCATTCACAACTGCCGGGCGTGTCCGACAGCTTGGGCACGATCCCCGGCATCTTGAAGTCCTTGCCGCCCGGCAACTGAGCCTTGAGGAACATTTCCCGCGCGAGAAATTGTGGGTCGCCGAGCATGTCTTCGGCGCTGTAGATGCGGCTGGCGGGCACTTGGGCCTGGTTGAGTTGCTCGACCACCTGGTCCAGTGGCAGCGAATTGACCCAGCGGTCGATCACGCCATACAGCTCGTCACGGCGGCTGTCGCGTCCATCATTGCTCGCCAATGTCGGATCGTTGGCCAGGTCCTCACGCCCAATGGCCGACATGAAGCGCTTGAAGATCGCGTCGCCATTGGCTCCAATCTGCACATGCTTGCCATCGGCGCTGGTATGGATCGAAGACGGCGTGATGCCGGGCATGATGTTGCCGGTGCGTTCACGGATAAACCCGAACACATCAAACTCCGGAATCATGCTCTCCATCATCGCGAAGATAGCCTCATACAGCGCCACGTCCACCACCTGGCCAAGCCCGCCGTTGACTTCGCGATGACGCAACGCCATCAGCGCACCAATCACCGCCCACAAGGCGGCTATCGAATCGCCGATGGAAATTCCGGTGCGTACCGGCGGGCGATCTTCGAAACCGGTGATATAGCGCAAACCGCCCATGGATTCGCCCACCGCGCCGAACCCTGGCTGGTCCTTCATTGGGCCGGTCTGGCCAAAACCTGAAAGACGCACCATCACCAGCTTCGGGTTCAAGGCATGCAGGGTTTCCCAGCTCAAGCCGAGTTTTTCCAGTACACCGGGGCGAAAGTTTTCGATCAGGATGTCGGCGTCTGCCAGCAACTGTTTGAGAATCGCCAGGCCATCCGGGTGCTTGAGATTGAGCGTCAGCGACTTCTTGTTACGCGCCTGCACAAACCACCACAGCGACGTGCCCTCATACAGCTTGCGCCATTTACGCAGCGGGTCGCCGCCATCAGGAGACTCGACCTTGATCACCTCGGCCCCGAATTCGGCACAGATACGTGACGCAAACGGTCCGGCGATCAGGGTGCCCAGTTCGATGACTTTCAGGCCGGCAAGCGGTTTGGCATTAAACGACATGAGGATCCTTAGCAAGCGCGGGACGGTGGTGTGATGCCTTTTAACATAGGCGAGCGGCCCAGGGATAAGGATGATGCAGCGCAGTATTCGTTGATTGACCTCACCATCGGTTAGACTGGCCGCCTTTCCCTGTCTCTAGAAGCCCGTTCATGGCCCAGCCGTCCACGACCTACAAATTCGAACTCAACCTCACCGACCTCGATCGCTCGGTGTATGAGAGCGTCAAACAGACCATCGCCCGCCATCCATCGGAAACCGAAGAGCGCATGACCGTGCGCCTGCTGGCCTACGCCCTCTGGTACAACGAGCAACTGGCGTTCGGTCGTGGCCTTTCAGATGTCGACGAACCAGCCTTGTGGGAAAAAAGCCTGGATGATCGGGTGCTGCACTGGATCGAAGTCGGCCAGCCTGACGCCGACCGCCTGACCTGGTGTTCGCGACGTACCGAGCGCACCAGTTTGCTCGCCTATGGCAGCTTGCGCGTGTGGGAAGGCAAAGTGGTGCCGGTAGCCAACAACCTGAAGAACGTGCACATCGCTGCCGTGCCGCAGGAAGTCCTCGAGACCCTGGCCAAGGACATGCCGCGCGTGATCAAGTGGGACGTGATGATCAGTGAAGGCACGATTTTTGTGACCGACGACCGTGGCCAACATGAAGTGCAATTGCAATGGCTGGTCGGCGAACGCGGCTGAAATTCTGGGAGCCGGGTTGTGTGGGCGCTGGCTTGCCTGCGATGCAGACACTTCGGTCTTTCAGCGATACCGAGGTGATGCATTCGCGAGCAAGCCCGCTCCCACGGGAGCCGGCTCCTACAGTTGATCCATGTTGCATTCAGCATTGTTGTTTAACCGTTGTACTAGAAGAGAAGTTTCCGTTACCCCATGCGTATCGATCCTCGCCCGTTGCCCGCTGTCCTGCCGTTTCTCGGTGAATTGCCACCGCTGTTGACCCGTCTTTACGCCGCACGCGGGGTGCAGTCCGAAGCTGAGCTGGACAAGAGCCTGGCGCGGTTGATTCCCTACCAGCAGCTCAAGGGCATCGACGCGGCGGTGGACCTGCTGGTGACGGCCTTGGAGCAGCGCCAGCGCATCCTCATCGTGGGTGACTTCGACGCCGATGGCGCCACTGCCAGCACGGTGGGCACTCTGGGCCTGCGTTTGCTCGGTGCGGCCCATGTCGACTACCTGGTGCCCAACCGCTTCGAATACGGCTATGGCCTGACGCCGGAAATCGTTGCGGTGGCGCTGCAGCGCGAGCCGCAGTTGCTGATCACCGTGGACAACGGCATTTCCAGTGTCGAAGGCGTGGCGGCGGCCAAGGCGGCAGGGTTGAAGGTGTTGGTCACCGACCACCACTTGCCGGGTGATGAGTTGCCGGCGGCAGATGCCATCGTTAATCCGAACCAGCCCGGTTGCGAATTTCCCAGCAAGGCGCTGGCTGGCGTGGGCGTGATCTTTTATGTGCTGATGGCCTTGCGCGCGCGACTGCGCAGCCTGGGGTGGTACGCCAACAAGCCACAGCCGAACATCGGCGAGTTGCTCGACCTGGTGGCCTTGGGCAGTGTCGCCGACGTGGTGCCTCTGGACGCCAACAACCGCATCCTGGTACACCAGGGCCTGGAGCGTATTCGCGCCGGTCGCGCGCGGCCGGGCATCAAGGCGATTCTTGAAGTCGCCAAGCGCGACCACGCGCGCATCACCTCCACCGACCTCGGTTTTATCCTCGGGCCGCGCTTGAATGCCGCCGGGCGCCTGGACGATATGAGCCTGGGCATCGAATGCCTGCTCACCACCGACTTCGCCGCCGCGCGGGAAATGGCAGCGCAGCTGGACGGTATGAACCAGGACCGCAAATCCATCGAGCAGGGCATGCAGCGCGAAGCGCTCGCCCAGCTCAAGGACTTGCCGGTGGAATCGATGCCCTATGGTTTGTGCCTGTTCGACCCGGAATGGCACCAGGGCGTGATCGGCATTCTGGCGTCGCGAATGAAAGAGCGGTATTTCCGCCCGACCATCGCTTTCGCCGATGCCGGTGACGGCCTGCTCAAGGGCTCAGGGCGCTCTGTGCAGGGTTTTCACATCCGTGACGCGTTGGCGGTCGTCGCAAGCCAGCATCCCAGCCTGATCACCAAATACGGCGGCCACGCAATGGCGGCCGGTCTGACCTTGCCAGAGGCGAATTTCCCGCTGTTTGCCGAGGCCTTCGACGCTGAAGTCCGTCGGCAACTGCGAGAAGAAGACCTGACGGGCCGGTTGCTGTCGGATGGCACGCTGGCGGTGGAAGAGTTTCACCTGGAACTGGCGCGCGCATTACGGCATGCCGGGCCGTGGGGGCAGCACTTTCCCGAGCCGTTGTTCCACGGTGTGTTTCAGTTGGTCGAGCAGCGCGTGGTCGGTGAGCGGCACCTCAAAGTGGTGCTCAAGAGCGAATGCGGGTCGGTGAAGCTCGATGGCATTGCGTTTGGTGTGGACCGTGAGGTCTGGCCTAATCCGACGGTGCGTTGGGTCGAGTTGGCCTACAAGCTGGACGTGAACGAGTTTCGTGGGAATGAGACTGTGCAGTTGATGATTGCGCACATCGAACCGCGCTGAATTCAAACAACTGCAAAAACACATGTGGGAGGGGGCTTGCTCCCGATAGCGGTACTTCAGTCAGCGTATCTGTAGCTGACCCACCGCCATCGGGGGCAAGCCCCCTCCCACATTTCAAGCCATGCAATACCCGAAATTACTCGGCTTTGTCCTTGGCCTGATGCTTGACGATGATATCCACCAGGCGCTGTGCCAGCGCTGGGTAGTTCTCGTCAAAGTGATGCCCGCCTGGCAGCTTCACGGCTTCGCCAACAGCGGTCTTGTCGGTGCAGCCACTCTCGTCGACTTCTTCGGCGCCGTAGATGCACACCACTTTGTCAGCCGGCAACTTGGCCATTTCCGGGCCGGTGGCGGCTTCTTTACCGGCGTTGCCCAACCAACCTTCCACTTCGATCTCAAAGCTGCCGGTGCGTGCAAATGCCAGCAGGATGATTGCGTCGACGCGCTGCTGTTCGTTTTCAGGCATGCGGTTGTAGATCGCCGGCAGTACGTCGGCGCCGAATGAATAACCGGTCAGCACGAAGCGTTTGGTGCCCCATTTCTGCCGGTAGTGCTGCATCAATTCGGTGAGGTCCTTGGCGCTTTGTTCAGGCGTTTTGTGCTGCCAGTAGTAGCGCAGGGTGTCGATGCCCACGACCGGGTAACCGATCTTGGCCATTTCACCGGCGACGTCACGGTCCAGGTCACGCCAGCCGCCATCACCGGAGAGGAACAGGGTGACGGTGTCCTTGGCTTGGCCGGCCGGTACTTCAACTACCGGAATCGCCAGGCCGCCGTTGTCCGAACCCACCAGCTGCTTGCGCAGTTCGTTGTTCAGCACTTGCGGGTAGTGGATGTCGTAGTCGCTGATGCTGGTAGTCGCGCGCGGGGTATCGCGTACGAAACTGGCACTTTCGTCGTCAGGGTTATCGTTCCACGCCACCAGCCAATTGCCATGGGCAGAGGTCTTCGGCAGTGGGTCCTTGCAACCTTCCTGCACCAGGGCGAAGCCGACGGAGATGGCGTTGGCCTTGTCGTCGTTCTGTGTGGCCAGCCAGCGCCAGGCGAGTGCTGCGCCAGGGCCGATGCCGCTGACCAGCGTTGCCGGGCCTTTGAGCTGTGCCAGGGCGCTTTGCAGCGCTTGTTCCTGCAGCTTGCAGTCGTCCTTTGGCAGGATCACTTGAACGATTTGCGCAGAGCCGCCCTGGCTCAGAGCAATCAGTTGGCTATCGGTCAGGGTCTCATCGGCCATTACGGCCACGGCCACACGGGCTTTTGCCGAGCCGTTAGGCGTCACACGGGTCATCACCGAACCGTCGGCCTGGGGCAATTGTTCCAGGGTCGGTTGCGGGGCAGGGCGGTTCCAGTACCAGAAGCCACCCGCCGCGATCAGCGCGAGCAGCACTACAAAGGCCAATACATACCGCCAGGAGCGTCGAATCATCAGCGTTTCACCAATCCAGTCAAGCCGCCCGCAATCAGGGCGGCGGTATCGGCCAGTGCCACCAGCGGATCAAGTCCTGCGGGCACGGCCATATAACGGGGTTCCCAGTCAGGCTGGAACTTGTCTTTAAAGCGGCGCAAACCTTGGAAGTTATACAGTTGCTCGCCACGTCGGAACACCATCGAGCCCAGGCGTTGGGTCAGCGGTGCGCCACGGCGTGGTTGCAGGCCCGACAACGGCACCATGCCGAGGCTGAAGCGGGCGTAGTCGTGGTTCTTATAATGTTGAATCAGGCCAACCATCATGAATTCCATGGTCAGCTTCGGCGCATCCGGGTGCGCACGCATCAGGTCGAGACTGGCCAGGTCATGGTTGTAAGTCTCGAGCAGGTTGGCGAAGGCCACCGGGCGCCCTTCGAAGCGAATGATCGCGATACGAAAGTGCTTGAGGTAGTCGTCGCTGAAACGGCCCAGGGAGAAGCCCTTTTCACGTACGTTCTTGCCGGTCAGCCAGGCATCGGAGATGACCTTGAGTTCTTCCATCGGCGCCTGGCCCGGTTCGAAGATCTCCAGGGACAGGCCGTCCCGGGTGCCACGGTTCCAGGTGTAGCGCAGGTCCTTCATCTCTTTGCCCTTGGCTTCCAAGTCAAAGCGTTTCAGGTCGACCCGGGCTTCTTCGCCCAGCTTGATCGCGGTCAGGCCGATGTCCATGTAGTACGGCAGGTTCTCGGCGCGGACCTGATAAAACACCGGGCGCGCGTGATGGATGTCGCACAGGTCACGGAACTGCCAGATCATCTCGGCGCGCGGCTGGGTCGGGCCGATCGGGTCATACAAGGCCACCAGGCTGCGCCCGCGGCGGGCATACATCAGGAAGGCTTCATCGTTGGGGTGGAACAGCAGCGCCTTGTCGCCGGTCAGCGCCAGGCCACCGTCGGGCTGTGAGGAGGCCATCAGGATCTTGGTGGCGCGTTCCAGTTCGTCCGGGGTTGGCAGATGAATCACCGGGCGCGCGGTGCGCAGCAGCCAGGTCAGCGAGACGATCACCAACAGCACCGCTGCACCCAGCAGCGAGCGCAGGCCGCGTGGGGCGTTGGCGTCCAGGGTGAACTGCCACCACAGCTGGTGGCTGTACGGCACGTCTTGATAGGCAAACAGCAGCAACCAGATCGAGGCGCCCAACACACAGACGCTGGCCACCAAATACAGCGGCGAGAACGGCAGTTCGGTCAGGCGGCTGGCGCGGTAGAACGAGCGCCGGAAGATCGCCAGCAGCACGGCGGTCATGATCATCAGGCTGGCTTCTTCCCAATCGAAGCCTTTAAGCAGTGAGAGCAGGGCGCCGGTGAGCAGCAACACCATGGTCAGCATCCAGGCGGCCGACAAACGCCGACGCAAGCCCTGGGCGAGCAACAGGCACAGCACGCCGATCAAGCTGGCACCGAAGTGCGAGGCGTCAATCAGGCGGTGGGGAATCAGGAAGCCGATGTTTTCCAGGCGTGAGTCGATTTCCGGCGTTGCGCCGGAAAACAGCAGGACCACGCCTGACAAAAAAACCAGTACGGCCAACACCGGCGCGGCCAGGCCGGAGGCGACCCGCAGGCTTTGCTGGGTCTGGAACAGGCGCTGGGCTTCGTTGACCAGCAGGAACACGCAGGCGATCAGCAGCGGCAGCACCACATAAATCATGCGGTAGAGCAGCAGGGCAGCAGCCAATGGCGCGGCGCCAAGCTTATCGGCGAATGCCGCGAGCAGAATCGCCTCGAACACGCCAACACCGCCTGGCACGTGGCTGAGTACACCGGCGGCCAGGGCCAGCAGGTACACCAGCAGGAAGGGGCCGAACGGCGGCGCTTCCGGCAGCAGCATATAAAGGACGGTGGCGGCAGCGGCAACGTCCAGCGCGGTGATGATCAGTTGCAGGAACGTCAGGCGCCGGCCCGGCAGGCGCAGGGTACGACGCCCCGCCTTGACCAGCAGGTTGTCCGGATAAGGTTGCTCCGGCAGGCGACGGCGGTAAATGCCGATGCACAGCGCGGCGGACAGCAGCAGCACTGCACCGGCAATACCGCCGAGCACGCCTTGCGACAGGTGCAGGTAGGTCGATGCCGCCGGCAGGTTACTCAGTGTGGCCAGTGCTGCCAGTGGCGGCAGCGCCGTACCAAGGGCCAGGCTGGCGAACACGGTCATGTGCGCCACTTCCGAAGCCCCGATACCGTGGCGTGCGTATAAACGGTAGCGCACGGACCCGCCGGAGAGCATCGACAAGCCAATGGCGTTGCCGATGGCAAAGGCGGTGAAGCCGCCCAGCGCCAGGGTCTTGGCCGGCAGTTTTACGCCGGCATAGCGTGCGCCGGAGAATTCATAACCCAGCAGAATGATGAAACCGGCGACGGCCGCCGCGAACGCACCCAGCAGGGCGGGTCTGGGCACTTCCAGAATCGAGTCGTGGAGCGCATACAGGTCCAGTTCCAGCAGTAAGTGTCGGCAGGCGATCAGGGCGATTGCGAACAGCAACAGAGTAACGGCCAGCCCGATCGGCTGACGGTATTTGCTCAACAGATCCAGCCAACGCAAGCGGGTGGGTGTGATCGGTTGTGTCGCTGTGACGGTGTCTTGTGGTTCAGACGAGTTGGCGCGCATCAATCACCTCGTGGATTGTGCGCGACAGGATGGAGGTATCCAGCCAAGTTACCAATCCCTATGGACAAAATAATTACAAATATTAACGCGTATCGCCGGGTGCGGCGACTGCGGCCATTGGTCGTAGAGGGTAATGCTTGAGCATTCAGCATAGCTTGCAATGAGATGGACTCTACAAACCGTGTACGGTTTCATGAAAGATGCCATGCCATTGTTTCAGAAGAACTTTTTCGCCAGATACAAAAAAGGCCACTCTTTCGAGTAGCCTTTTTTGATGTTTGGTTGCGGGAGCCGGATTTGAACCGACGACCTTCGGGTTATGAGCCCGACGAGCTACCAGACTGCTCCATCCCGCGTCTGTGGGCGGCATTCTACAGCCCAACGCCGAGGTGTCAACCGTTAATGGGCCGATGGGTCAAATTAGTGTGAATTAGCCCGTTGCACGCCGACCACGTGCGGTAAGTGCGCGCAGGACAACGATTTTTCTGTCTTACAATTTGCGTACACATGCAAAACAGGCGCGCACAAAAAAGGCCACTCTTTCGAGTAGCCTTTTTTGATGTTTGGTTGCGGGAGCCGGATTTGAACCGACGACCTTCGGGTTATGAGCCCGACGAGCTACCAGACTGCTCCATCCCGCGTCTGTGTGTCGGCATTCTACAGAGGAACGCGAGTGTGTCAACCCGTGAATAGAAGAAAAGCGCTTGTGGTTCAATCGGTTAGCTCTCCAAGGCAACCCTTGGAAGGGCGTGGGGCCAGTGTGGCCGAGGGTTTCAGCTCTATCGGCAGGCGAATTTCGATTGAGAAAATAAATTCATCAGTGAAATTTCCTACCGCTGAAGCGGAAGATTCAAACTACTGGTGCTATATACAGGGGTGAGTGCGATACTGGCCACCCGTTGGATTACACCCTCTGTTTATATGACGCAGCGCAAAATCATCCACGTCGACTGTGATTGCTTCTACGCCGCCATCGAGATGCGCGACGATCCGAGCCTGGCACAAAAGCCCCTCGCGGTTGGCGGCTCGGCGGACAGAAGGGGGGTGATCGCCACCTGTAATTATGAGGCGCGGGCTTATGGGGTGCGTTCGGCCATGTCTTCCCGCCACGCCTTGAAACTGTGCCCGGACCTGACCATCGTCAAGCCGCGCATGGATGCCTACAAGGACGCGTCGAAGGAAATCCAGACGATCTTTCGCGATTACACCGACCTGATCGAGCCACTGTCGCTGGACGAAGCCTACCTGGACGTCTCTGACAGCCCGCACTTTGGCGGCAGTGCCACGCGCATCGCTCAAGACATTCGCCGCCGAGTCTCCAACCAGCTGCACATCACCGTGTCCGCCGGCGTTGCGCCGAACAAATTTCTGGCCAAGATCGCCAGCGACTGGAAAAAACCCAACGGCCTGTTTGTGATCACCCCGGATCAGATCGAAGACTTCGTCTCCCAGTTGCCGGTGAACAAGTTGCACGGCGTTGGCAAGGTGACCGCCGATAAGCTGGCGCGCCTGGGGATTGCAGACTGTCTGCAATTGCGTGAGTGGAACAAGCTGGCGCTGGTGCGTGAATTCGGCAGTTTTGGCGAGCGTCTGTGGAGTCTGGCTCGTGGGATTGATGACCGCGTGGTGCAGAACGACAGCCGTCGGCAATCCATCAGTGTGGAAAATACCTACGACGTGGACTTGCCGGATCTCTCAAGTTGCTTGGCGAAACTGCCCGAGCTGATGGAAACCCTGGCCGGACGCATGGCGCGCATCGACAGCAGCTATCGCGCGGGCAAGCCGTTCGTCAAAGTGAAGTTTCACGACTTTACTCAAACCACCTTGGAGCAGGCAGGGGCGGGGCGTGATCTGGAGAGTTATCAACAGCTGTTGACCCAGGCGTTCAATCGCGGCGGCAAACCGGTGCGGTTATTGGGGATCGGGGTGCGGTTGCTGGATCTGAGCAGCGGGAACGAACAGCTGCAGTTCCCCTGGTAGAAGCCGGAAGCCAAATGCGGGAGCGGACTTGCTCGCGAAGGCGCCGTGTCAGTGGATACATTCATCACTGATACGCCGCTTTCGCGAGCAAGCCCGCGCGCACATTTAGCTCTTTACCTGTCTTGAGGTCCTAGCGTGCCCCAGGGTCCGCCACCAACCGTCCCGCATCCTTGGTCAGCGCCTGCACAAACTCCTGCTGCAACTCGGGATCGTTGCGGGTCAGTTCGATCAGGCTTTGTTCCAGCTCACTGGCTTCTTCCTCAAGGCCCAACTCCGACAGGCGCTTGACCCGGTGCACCCACTGGTTGACTTCGTCGTCTTCGAGGTCGTCGTAGATCAGGCCATGGGCTTCCAGCAACTTGCCGCGCAGGGTATTGCTGATCGCCAGGGTGGAGTCCGAGTGCACGTCGTCCTGGCCATCTTCCACGCTGATCTTCAAGGTGGTGACGCGGTTCAGGTCCTGCTCGGCAAACGGGCTGTCCAACAGGTTCAGGCGCAGTACGCCGTCGCGGTCGGTGGTCAGCTCGTGGGTCTGCTTGCCGGCGGTGACCTGTACCGGACGCTCGCTCCAGGGCAGGCTCGAATACTCCGTGCGCTTGTCACGCTGGACTTCATCGATACCGGCCAGGTTCTGTTGCGCACGGCCGTGGGATTGCACGTTCATGAACGGGTTGATGCCGTCCACGCCGTAGCTCAGCCAGTCGCGCGTCATGCTGGTCGGCAGGTTGCCGAGGGCGAAGATGTTCGCCACGTTGGCCCCCGCGCCGGCCACCAGGGCGACCGCGCCCAAGGGCATCTCGTAGAGTTTGCGCCAGGGCTGGTAGGGGGTGTAGCGATCGTAACGGCGGGTGACTTCGAATTCGGTGACCTCAAAGGTCTTTTGCTCGTGAATGCGAACCCGGCGTTGCGGCAGTTCCAGCACTTTGGGTTCACCTACATCGATCTGCAGGCTGTGGTCGAGCAATTTGCGCTCGACCCGCTCCTCGTGCTCACTGCGTTGCGACATCTGGTTGGCGCAGCCGCTGACCAGCAGGGCGCCGCACAAGGCGGCGCCCCCCAGGGCTCTGGTGTTTCGCTTGAACATGACTTCTCTTGATCTGGTTTTCAGCGACGAATACGCGCCTGAAGGAAAGACAGCACGTCAGCCACCGGCAACGGTTGGGCTTCGGCTTCGGTCCGGCTCTTGTATTCCAGGTTGCCATCGGCCAGGCCGCGGTCACTGACCACGATTCGGTGCGGGATGCCAATCAGTTCCATGTCAGCAAACTTGATGCCGGGGCTGGTTTTCTTGTCGCGGTCATCCAGCAACACTTCAAAACCGGCGGCCGTCAGTTCGGCATACAGTTTGTCGGTGGCTTCGCGTACTTGCTCGGTTTCGTAGCGCAGCGGCACCAGAGCGACCTGAAACGGCGCCAGGGCGTCACTCCAGATGATGCCTTTCTCGTCGTTGTTCTGTTCGATGGCCGCTGCCACCACACGGGAAACACCAATGCCGTAGCAGCCCATGTCGAGGGTGATCGGCTTGCCGTTCTCGCCCAGCACTTCGCACTTCATCGCCTTGCTGTACTTGTTGCCCAGCTGGAAGATGTGCCCGACTTCGATGCCGCGTTTGATTTCCAGGGTGCCCTTGCCATCCGGGCTTGGGTCGCCGGCGACAACGTTACGCAGGTCGGCCACGGTTGGAACTGGTAGGTCACGCTCCCAGTTCACGCCGAAGTAGTGCTTGTCGTCGATGTTCGCGCCAATGCCGAAGTCGCTCATCAGCTCGACCGAACGGTCGATGATGATCGGCAGCGGCAGGTTCAGCGGGCCGAGCGAACCGGCACCGGCGCCAATTGCGTCGCGCAGTTCTGCGTCTGTGGCCATGACCAGCGGGCTGGCCACGCCAGGTTGCTGGGCAGCCTTGATTTCGTTGAGTTCGTGGTCGCCACGGATGACCAGGGCGATCAGCTTGCCTTCTTCTTCGGCGCGCACGATCAGGGTCTTGATGGTCTTTTCAATCGGCAGATTGAATTTTTCCACCAGCGCCGCGATGGTCTTGGTCTCTGGGGTGTCCACCAGGCGCAGCTCTTCGCTTGGCGCCGGGCGGGACGTTTCCCGTGGCACGGCTTCGGCTTTCTCGATGTTCGCCGCGTAGTCGGAACCGTTGCTGAAGACGATATCGTCTTCACCGGACTCGGCCAGCACGTGGAACTCGTGGGAGCCGGCGCCGCCGATGGAGCCGTTGTCCGCTTCAACCGGGCGGAATTTCAGGCCCAGGCGCGTGAACACGTTGCAGTAAGCCTGGTGCATGCGGTCGTAGGTGACCTGCAAGGAGGCCTGGTCAGCGTGGAAGGAGTAGGCGTCCTTCATGATGAATTCGCGGCCGCGCATCAAACCGAAGCGTGGGCGGATTTCGTCACGGAATTTGGTCTGGATCTGATACAGGTTCAGCGGCAGCTGCTTGTAGCTGCTCAGCTCATTGCGCATCAGGTCGGTGATCACTTCTTCATGGGTCGGGCCGGCGCAGAAGTCGCGGCCATGACGGTCCTTGAAGCGCAGCAACTCAGGGCCATACTCTTCCCAGCGCCCGGATTCCTGCCACAACTCAGCCGGTTGCGTGCTCGGCATCAACACTTCAAGAGAGCCGGCGGCGTTCATTTCTTCGCGAACGATGGCTTCGACCTTGCGCATCACCTTCAAGCCCATGGGCAGCCAGGTGTACAGGCCGGAGGCCAGTTTGCGGATCATGCCGGCGCGCAGCATCAGCTGATGGCTGATCACAACCGCGTCGGAAGGCGTTTCTTTCTGTGTGGCGAGCAAATATTGACTGGTACGCATGGTAGGCCGTTGTCGGTTGCTTGGACTTGAAATGACTTGGGATTGTACGGGCGCAAACTGCTGGAGTACAGGTATCAGAATGCAGAGGCGGTGTGGGAGCGGGCTTGCTCCCACATTGACAGAGGTGTGTCAGTCTTCGGTGGGCGGGCTCAACCGAATCCGTCGATTTTCCTGAAACCAGTGCAGGGCAATCAGGAACAGCGTCGGTACGCCCAGCAGACAGGTGATCAGGAAGAAGTTGTGATAGCCGAACTTCTCCACCATCACCCCTGAATAGCCGCCAATCAGGCGCGGCAGCAACAGCATGATCGAGCTGAGCAACGCATATTGGGTAGCGGAGAACTTGAGGTTGGTCAGGCTCGACAGGTAGGCGACAAACGCCGAGGTGGCAAGGCCGGAGCTGAAGTTGTCCAGCGAAATGGTGAAGATCAGCATCTGCAGGTCGGGGCCCATGTCCGCCAGCATCACGAACAACAGGTTGGTGCCGGCCGAGGCCACGCCGCCGATAAACAGGATCGGCAGGATCCCGAAGCGCACGATCAGCAAGCCGCCCATGCCGGCGCCAAGCAGGGTCATGATCAGGCCGAAAATCTTGCTCACTCCGGCAATCTGGTCCTTGGTGAAGCCCTGGTCGATGTAGAACACGTTGGCCATCACGCCCATCACCGTGTCCGACATGCGATAGGTGGCGATCAGCCCGAGCAGCAGCAAGGCCTGCCAGCGGTAGCGCAGGATAAAATCGTTGACCGGCGTCAGTACCGGCGCCAGGCCGCGTCGGCCCATGGCCGACAGGCACAGCGTGGTCAGGATGATATAGAGGATGGCGCGCAGGAAGGCGCGGTCCTCCATCAACAGTTCCCACAGGCTGACGCCGTGGAACAGGACGCTGGCGAAATCGGTGTTGTAGAGCTGGGTGAACATCGCCGGGACGGACACCAGCAACACGATCAGTACAAACACCGAGACCAGCTGATGCACGAAGCTGTAGCGGCCGGCCTGCAACTGCGTGCGCAGTGGCACATTGGGTTCGCGCATGAACAGGGTGGTCAGCAGCGCCGGAATCATCAGCAGGCCGAACAGCACGTAAGTGCCGGTCCACGCCGAGTGCTTATAGTTGAAACCGGTCGAGCCGAAGCCTTCGGCAAAGAACAGTGCGCCGGCGGTGGCCAGCAGGGCGGCGATGCGATAACCGGACATGTAGCTGGCGGCGAGGGCGGCCTGGCGGCTGTCGTCGGCGATTTCCAGGCGATAGGCGTCTACCGCGATGTCTTGGGTGGCCGAGGCGAAGGCGACGATCACAGCAATCGCAATCAGCCACGACAAGTGCTTTTGCGGGTCGCAAAAGCCCATGCCGATCAACCCGAGGATCACCAGCGTCTGGGCCAGCACCAGCCAGGAGCGACGTCGTCCGAGTTTACCGAGCAGCGGCAAACGCCATTGGTCGAGCAGCGGTGACCAGACCCATTTGAAGGCATAGGCCAAGCCGATCAGGCTCGCATAACCGATGGTCTCGCGGGCCACACCGGCCTCGCGCAACCACACTGAAAGCGTCGAGAACACCAACATGTAAGGCAAGCCGGCGGCGAAACCGAGCAACAACAGCACTAACGTCGAGGGGCTGGCATAGGCGGCGAGCGCGGCGCGCCAGGTTTTACGGGGCATGGGCTGGAGTCTGCCTCAGATTTGCGGAAACAAAGCGCGCACTCTAACCGCTGTGCTCTACCGGGCGCCAGCCATGACGCTGAATATCAACGCGATTGTTCAGGATACTGACACCTTCGCTGCGTAAACGCGCACGTTGCTCGTCACCTGAGGCACTGCCCACTGGCAGACTTATCCGACCACCGGCGCCCAGCACCCGGTGCCAGGGCAGCCGGCTGTCCTCGGGCAACTGGCTCAGCGTGCGGCCGACCCAGCGGGCCGCCCGGCCCAGCCCGGCCAGCTGCGCCAATTCGCCGTAACTCACCACGCAGCCTTCGGGCACCTGCGCCAACGTCAGGTACAACGCCGTACGGCGCATTTCTGCCGGGCTTTGGGGGGGATCGGCGGGTTCAATCACTGTGGGCATCGTCAGGGTCTTTGTAAGAAACGTCTGTAATCATGGTGTTGAGAATTGAACTCAATATAAATACTTGAGTCAGTCCTAGCTATCTAACACGATAACGCCCCTTTTTCGCCAACCCTGAGCCCCGAATACGCTTATGTTGTCCAGAACCTTGCTGTGCCTCGCTGTTATCAGCGCCTCCACGCCCCTGCTCGCCGACACCGTGTGGTTAAAGAACGGTGACCGCCTGACCGGCAAGATCAAAGTCTTCGACGGTGGCAAGTTGCTGATTCAGACCAGCTACGCAGGGGCCATCCCGGTGGATTGGAAGCAGGTGAAAACCCTGGAAAGTGACCAGGAGTTGCTGGTCAAGCAGGACGCGTACAGCGGTGAGAAGGCCAAATCCCTGAAAGCTGCGGATGACGGCAAGGTGGTGCTGGCCAATGGCGAGGCGCCCAAAACCGTGGAACTGGCCAGCATCCAGCAAATCCTCAAGCCCAAACCGGTCATCGAAGACCTGGTGTGGAAGGGCAACGTCGACCTGGCGCTGGACTACAAGCGCGCCGACAAAGACACCAATGATTACGACGTGGACTTCAAGACCACGGCCCGTCACGGCCAGTGGCGCCATACCGCGCAGGGCGAATACAACCGCGAGTTCCAGGACGACGTCACCACCACCGACAACTGGGCGCTGGAATATGACCTGGACCGTTTCATCACCGAGCATTGGTTCTGGCAAGGCCGCCTGACCTACAAGCGCGACAAGGTGGAAGACTTGTCCCGCCAGCGCACGGTCGGTACCGGCCCTGGCTACCAGTTCTGGGACGATGAGCTGGGCGCGTTCTCCCTCGGTTCGCTGGTGAACCGCACCGATTACGAATATGCCGACGGCGGCAAATCCAATTTCTACTCGCTGGCCATGAAGTGGAACTACAACCGCTACTTGGTGGGCAAGACTGTGGAGTTCTTCACCAACGGCGAAGTGGGCAAGCCGCTCGCCGGGCCGTCCGATTACTCCCTCGATGCGGAAATGGGCCTGCGTTACAAGGTCACCGAATGGGCGTCCCTCAACCTCAAGGCTGAACGCGACATCATCAGTGGCGAATCGCAAAGCAGCTTGAGCAAGACCCGTTACACCGCAGGGTTCGGCGTGGCCTGGTAAGTGCACTCTGGCAACCTGCGCGGATATTGATTACCTTGTGTTGAGATCCATTCCCATATGCTGTGGGCGGCGGAATACCCGAGGAGTCATACGTTGAGCGCGCACGTTGCCAAGAACGCCCGAGAGCTGTTGCTCAAGGAATACCGTGGGGCTCTCTCCACATTGTCCAAAGCCATGCCCGGGTTTCCCTTCGGCTCGGTCGTGCCGTATTGCCTCGACGAGCAGGGCCGCCCGCTGATCCTGATCAGCCGTATCGCCCAGCACACCCATAACCTGCAGAAAGACCCCAAGTGTTCGCTGCTGGTGGGTGAGCGCGAGGCCGATGACGTGCAGGCGGTGGGGCGCCTGACCTACCTGGCTGAAGCCGAGAAACTCGAAGATGCCACTGCCATTGAAGCGGCTGCCGAGCGTTATTACCGTTACTTCCCCGATTCGGCCAACTACCACAAGGCCCACGATTTCGACTTCTGGGTACTCAAGCCGGTGCGGCACCGCTATATAGGCGGGTTTGGCGCGATTCACTGGGTCGACCACCTGACACTGGCCAACCCATTTGCAGGCAAGGCCGAGCGCAGCATGGTCGAGCACATGAACGCCGACCACACCAAGGCCATCGCCCATTACGTCGCATTGACCGGCTTGCCGACCTTTGAACCTGCGCAATTGGCCGGCATCGACAGCGAAGGCATGCACCTGCGCATTGGCCAGTCGCTGCATTGGTTGCCGTTCGCGACGCCTTGCAACACTCCGACACAAGTACGCGAAGCCCTGGTTTCATTGGCCCACGCTGAGGTTTGGCCGAAAAAAGAGCCTGCCAACGCTTGAATTCACGAAATGGCGACGTCATCTAAGGTGGACTGGCAAGGCATTCTTGCGTTGAGGAACCATTTGATGCGCCCTTTTTTATTGCTCTTTCTGCTGTTCCCGGTGCTGGAGCTGTTCGTATTCGTTCAAGTCAGCAGTGCGATCGGGTTTTTCCCGGCCCTGTTATTGATCATTCTCGGCTCGATGCTCGGCGTTCTGGTGCTGCGCGTCGCCGGCTTGGCCACAGCGTTGCGTGCGCGTGAAAGCCTGAACCGCGGCGAGCTGCCCGCGCAAACCATGCTGGAAGGCCTGATGATGGCCCTGGCCGGTGGCCTGTTGATCCTGCCGGGTTTCATCAGCGACGTGGTCGGCCTGGTCATGCTGCTGCCGGTCACTCGCAAGCTGCTGGCCGGCAAGATGCGTCAGCGCGCCGAAGAAGCGGCGATTCGCCAGCGTGCGTTCGCCGATGACCTGCAACCCCGTGGTGGCCCGGCTCCGCGCCAGCCGTTGGGACGCGAGGGCGATGTGATCGAAGGCGAATTCGAACACCGCGACAGCAAATAACCGTTTTATTGGCACGGCACCTTCGGGTGCCGTGTTGCTTTTGTGCGTCGGCAAACATAAAAAATTTCCGCCGCGGCCCCTTGTAATAAGCTTATGCGCCCTTATGTAACGGTCACCGCAAGGTTTCTGGTGGCGACACCAGACAGACTTCCGCGTCTTGCTTGGCGAGGCGCGACCGGCACAGTCGGAATACAACCCGCCGGTAACGATACCGGCCGATGAAAAACACAATTAGGAGAGATCGACAATGAGCAAGCTTCGTCCTCTGCACGACCGCGTCGTTATCCGTCGCAGCGAAGAAGAAAAGAAAACCGCTGGCGGTATCGTTCTGCCAGGTTCGGCTGCTGAAAAAGCCAACCACGGTGTGATCGTCGCTGCAGGCCCAGGCAAGACTCTGGAAAACGGTGAAGTGCGTGCGCTGGCCGTTAAAGTCGGTGACAAGGTTGTTTTCGGCCCTTACTCCGGCAGCAACACTGTGAAAGTTGACGGCGAAGATCTGCTGGTAATGGCTGAGAACGAAATTCTCGCTGTACTGGAAGGCTGATTTTCCCGCTCATTTTTCCGTTACTCCAAAGAATTTAAGGAATATCGATCATGGCTGCTAAAGAAGTTAAATTCGGCGATTCCGCCCGTAAAAAAATGCTCACCGGTGTCAACGTCCTGGCTGACGCAGTAAAAGCGACCCTGGGCCCTAAAGGCCGTAACGTGATCATCGAGAAGAGCTTCGGCGCTCCGACCATCACCAAGGACGGCGTTTCTGTAGCAAAAGAAATCGAACTGGAAGACCGTTTCGAGAACATGGGCGCGCAGCTGGTCAAAGACGTTGCCTCCCGTGCCAACGATGACGCAGGCGACGGCACCACCACCGCTACCGTTCTGGCTCAAGCTATCGTCAACGAAGGCTACAAAGCCGTTGCTGCCGGCATGAACCCGATGGACCTCAAGCGCGGCATCGACAAGGCGACCATCGCTGTTGTTGCTGAGCTGAAAAACCTGTCCAAGCCATGCGCTGACACCAAGGCTATCGCTCAGGTCGGTACCATCTCCGCCAACTCCGACAGCTCCATCGGCGACATCATTGCCGAAGCCATGGAAAAAGTCGGTAAAGAAGGCGTGATCACCGTTGAAGAAGGCACTGGCCTGGAAAACGAACTGTCGGTTGTAGAAGGCATGCAGTTCGACCGTGGCTACCTGTCCCCGTACTTCGTCAACAAGCCAGAAACCATGGTTGCCGAGCTGGACAGCCCGCTGATCCTGCTGGTCGACAAAAAGATCTCCAACATCCGCGAAATGCTGCCAGTGCTGGAAGCCGTTGCCAAAGCCGGCCGCCCACTGCTGATCGTTTCCGAAGACGTTGAAGGCGAAGCCCTGGCGACGCTGGTTGTGAACAACATGCGTGGCATCGTTAAAGTCGCAGCCGTCAAGGCTCCAGGCTTCGGCGACCGTCGCAAGGCCATGCTGCAGGACATCGCTGTGCTGACTGGCGGTACCGTTATCTCCGAAGAGATCGGCCTGAGCCTGGAAAGCGCCACCCTGGAAAACCTGGGCAGCGCCAAGCGTGTGACCATCTCCAAGGAAAACACCATCATCGTTGACGGTGCTGGCGTAGACCAGGACATCCAGGCTCGCATCACTCAGATCCGTGCCCAGGTTGCCGAAACTTCCTCGGACTACGACCGTGAAAAACTGCAAGAGCGTCTGGCCAAGCTGTCCGGCGGCGTTGCAGTGATCAAGGTTGGCGCTGGTTCCGAAGTTGAAATGAAAGAGAAGAAAGCCCGCGTTGAAGACGCCCTGCACGCAACCCGTGCAGCCGTTGAAGAAGGCGTGGTACCTGGCGGTGGCGTTGCGCTGATCCGTGCTCTGGAAGCGCTGGTTGACCTCAAAGGCGACAACGCAGACCAGAACGTGGGTATCGCTGTACTGCGTCGTGCCGTTGAAGCTCCACTGCGTCAGATCGCTGCCAACTCCGGCGACGAGCCGAGCGTTGTGGTCAACGAAGTCAAGAACGGCAAAGGTAACTACGGTTACAACGCTGCAACTGGCGTCTACGGCGACATGATCGAAATGGGCATCCTGGACCCTACCAAGGTGACCCGTTCGGCATTGCAGGCAGCGGCCTCCATCGGCGGTCTGATCCTGACCACCGAAGCTGCAATCGCTGATGCACCGAAGAAAGAAGGCTCGGCTGGCGGCGGTATGCCAGACATGGGCGGCATGGGTGGCATGGGCGGCATGATGTAAGCCAGCCTTACCCGGCACCTGAAAAACCCCGCCTGCAGTGATGCAGGCGGGGTTTTTTTATGCGCGGTATTTGCCGCAGGCACGCGGGTCAGCGCGTGCTCACCTGTGGGATGACTTCCTTGGGTGCCTTCCAGCTCAGCAATTGTTGCTTGAAGCCGTAGCTCGCGCCTTGGTAGTAGGTGATTGCGCGCTGGATCAACGGGTCGTCACTGCCTACACGCAACTCCTGGCTCTCACCCAGCGCCTGATCATGGCGACGCAGGGCCTGGCGCGGGCTGAGGATCGCCAGGTCATTGCCGTCAAACAGCCCAAGGTGCTGGTAGTTGCCGATGACGACGCGTGGCGGCAGCGGATTGTCCTGCAACAGGTTGCGGCCGAAGAAGGTCGACTCGTAGCTCAGGTTGATCAGGCCCAGCAAGGTGGGCGCCAGGTCGATCTGGCTGGCCAGTTGCGCTGTTTCACGCGCTTCAATGAGCTTGGGTGCATGGATGAACAGCGGGATCTGGTAGTTGGCGACAGGCAAGTCCTCTTTGCCTGCGCTGCCGGCGGTGTGGTCGGCGACAAACACAAAGATCGTGTTATCGAACCAGGGTTTCTGGCGTGCCGCATTGAGGAACTCGCCGATGGCGTGGTCGGTGTATTTCACCGCGCCGTCACGGCCATTGCCGGACTTGATATCAATGCGCCCTTCCGGATAGGTGTAGGGGCGATGATTGGAGGTGGTCATCAGTTGCAGCAAGAAGGGTTGCTGTTTGGCGTAATCGGCGTCGGCCAGCTTCAGGGTTTGCCGGTAGAGGTCTTCGTCGGCCATGCCCCACGCGTTTTTGAACGAGATTTCTGATTCGGCCACGCTGCTCTGGTCCACCACCCGGTAACCGTTGCCGCTGAAAAACGCGTTCATATTGTCGAAATAACCGCGCCCGCCGTAGACAAATACGCTGTCGTAGCCGATGGCACCGAGGTGCTGGCCGAGGCTGGCGAAACCGCTTTCACGCCCGATACGTTTGACAATCGATCGGCCTGGCGTGGGGGGAATCGCCAGCGTGATCGCTTCCAGGCCACGGTCCGTACGGGTGCCGGTGGCATAAAAGTTACTGAAGTACAGGCTTTGTTTGCGCAAGGCATCCAGATTGGGCGTGAGGTTGCGCCCATCGCCGTTGCTGCCCATGTACTTGGCACTGAAGCTTTCGATGGTCACCAGCACAATATTGGGTTTGCGCAACGTGCCGGGGTTGGTGATTGCCCGGCGTATGTCCAGCGGGTCAGTGCCGACGAAGCGCGCATTGGGCTCACTGAGCTCGGCTCGCAATTGCCTGGCAACGACGTCGTCAGGCAGGCTTTTGTAGAACTGCGTGTAATCGAGCTCGTTGTTTCGGAACGCGGCGAAAAACTGATACGGGCCATTACTGGCCAATTCATTGTTGTAAGCGTTACCGCCTTGGGCGCGTGGGCTGTCCTGGCTGATCAATTGCAGGCTGAGCCCGGCGACGATCAATAAGCCCAGCGCATTCAGCAGCCGGCCACGCATGGGCGGCAGAGGCGCGCGCATCGCCGCATTGAAGGGCTTGCGCAGGGCCAGGCTCAACACAATCGCCAACATCGCCAGCAAGCTGAGCAGCTTGCCGATCGGGTACGACTCCAACAGGTTGTTCAGTACTTCATTGGAGTACACCAGGTAATCGACGGCGATAAAGTTGAAACGCACGCCAAACTCATCCCAGAACAGCCACTCCGCAACCGAGGTGAACAGCATCGCGAACAGGCTGACCGTCAGCACGGCCTGCAGGAACCAGCGATGGCCGCGGCGACGCCACAGCGCGGGCGGGCACAGCAGCAAGTACAGCCCCAGCGGCAGGGCGGCGTAGGTGAGAAAGCCCAGGTCGTAGAGCAAGCCGACGCCAAACACCGGCAGCAGGTTGCCACCCACTTCGTCCAGGTGCGTGAAGAGCAGCACACTGCGCGTGAGCAGGAAAATAACCAGCCACGTGCCGGTTACGAGCAGCAGAAAGCGCATAGGCGCTGTTTTGAGAAACCCCATGTCTATGTTCCTTATATCGATGGGCGGTGATCTTCGGCCTGACACTGTAGTCAGTTTGTGAAGCTATAGTGAAAAACTTGTTGGTTTATCTTATTGGTTGAAAACCTTTATCGACAAGGCTCTGAGGTCTATCCCTGAGCCACACTTGGCCTTAAGCTGCGCGAGCCAACACGGCCGTTACCGCGTACGGAGACACTGCCCATGCGAATTTTATTGGTTGAAGACAACCGCGATATTCTGGCCAACCTTGCCGATTACCTGGGGCTAAAGGGCTACACCGTGGACTGTGCGCAGGACGGTTTGTCGGGCCTGCACCTGGCCGCTACCGAGCATTACGACCTGATCGTGCTCGACATCATGCTGCCTGGCATCGATGGCTACACCTTGTGCAAACGCCTGCGTGAAGACGCGCGCCGCGACACGCCGGTGATCATGCTCACCGCCCGTGACCAGTTGGATGACCGGCTGCAGGGCTTCAAGTCCGGCGCCGATGATTACTTGCTCAAGCCGTTCGCGCTGTCGGAGTTGGCCGCCCGCATTGAGGCCGTGCTGCGCCGTGCCCAGGGTGGCGGCCGCCGCGCCCTGCAAGTCGGCGACTTGAGCTACGACCTCGATACCCTGGAAGTCACCCGCGAAGGGCGCCTGCTCAAACTCAACCCTGTGGGCCTGAAGTTGCTTGCGGTGTTGATGCAAAAAAGCCCGCATGTGCTGCGTCGCGAAATTCTCGAGGAGGCCTTGTGGGGCGATGACTGCCCCGACAGCGACAGCCTGCGAAGCCACGTCCACCAATTGCGCCAAGTGATCGATAAACCCTTCGCCAAGCCGCTGTTGCAAACCGTGCACGGTGTGGGTTATCGCCTGGCCGAGGGTCGTGATGGAGTTTAAGCAAAGCCTTGCCCAGCGGATCATCATCGCCTTTGCCTTGATGAGTGCGTTGGTGGCGGGGGCGTTCGCCATGGGCATCGTTGCGACTGTGCACCTGGTAGAAGAAAAACTGATTTCGGCAGGCTTGGGCGGCGACTTGCAACGGCTGTTGTTGATGGACAGCGTTGAGGACTGGAGCCACCGACCAGAGCCCGACCAACTGTTCTATTTCAGTGGCGGGCGTGGGGATTTCGAGCTGCCCAAGGATTTGCGGCACCTGGAACCCGGCTTTCATGAGGTGTTCCGCGAGGCGCTGTCTTACCACGCCATGGTCGAAGTGGTGGATGGCCGTCGGTATGTCCTGCTGCAGGACCAAAGCGACTTCGAGGAACGCGAGCGGGTTCTATTTGCCGTGGTGCTGGTGGGCTTCGTGCTCAGCCTGGCGCTGGCGGTGTTCCTCGGTTGGGTGCTGGCGCGCAAAGTGATGGCGCCGGTGGTGCGGCTCGCTCGGCAGGTGCGTCATCGCGACCAGTTGCTGGGCCTGGCGCCACCGCTGGCACCCGATTATGCGGCGGATGAAGTCGGCGAACTGGCCGTGGCCTTCGATGCCACACTGGGGCGTCTGCGACAGGCGTTATCACGCGAGCAATTGTTCACCAGTGACGTCAGCCATGAATTGCGCACGCCTTTGATGGTGCTGGCCAGTTCCTGCGAACTGCTGCTGGAAAATCCGGCGATCGATCAGCGCGGCCGCAATCAGGTTGAGCGCATCGCGCGTGCCTGTGAAGAAATGCGTGAGCTGGTGCAGACCTTCCTGATGCTGGCCCGTGCCGAACACGATGAAGCGGCCATGTCGCCGCAGGTAACGCTGCCGCAGGTGGCGGACGATTTGCTCGGCATCTGGCGCGAGCCGATCGAGCGCAAGGGCCTGGCGTTGATCTACCAGCCAGGCAACCCTTCGGACGCGCGCTACAACACCACTTTTCTCCACGCCGTTATGGGCAACCTGTTGCGCAATGCCCTGCATTACACCGAGCAGGGCTTCATCCGCCTGACCCTCGAACCCAATGGTTTTGTGGTGGAGGACACCGGTGTAGGGATTCCCGAAGACAAGCGTGAGGCGATGTTCGAGCCGTTCGTGCGTGGCAGCGAAAAGCGCGGCGAAGGGCTTGGCCTGGGATTATCGCTGGTGCAGCGTATTTGTGAGAACCAGGGCTGGACGGTCAGTCTCAGCACGATGGAACCCAACGGCTGTCGTTTCCACGTGCAGTTGAGTCAGGTCAATCCCTGACACTCACCCTTGCCGTTATCCTGCCAGACATCACCGTAAATCGGCGAAGATGGCCCCATGCTATTGCTTGTGTCTGTAAAGTCTTGAAATGTATGAGATTGGACAGGACAAGTTTTTCACAACGGGTTGACCTGTTGATCACAGTTCGCTGCATAAGGTTGTAGGCATCAGCTACTGGAGATCCGTTGATGTCTACCCCGATCAAGCTCGATTTTTCTGAAAAGTACGACGATCAGCACGCGCAAAATTATTTGCTCAAGCATCAGGACAATCTGGCTCGCCGGTTGTCCCACAAACGCGACGAGCAATTGGCGCGGGGTGCGCTGGCCATGGCCGGCGAACCTGGCCTGGTGTTGGACCTGCCGTGCGGCGCCGGGCGCTTCTGGCCGCTGTTGGCTGAGAAACCCAACCGTGTGATTATCGGGGCCGATAATTCAGCGTCGATGCTCAAGGTCGCGACCGTTGCTCAGCCAGCGGACGTGGTGAAACGGGTACGACCTTTGCAGACTTCTGCCTTTGATATCGATTTGCCGGATAACTCGGTCGACAGTATTTTCTGCATGCGCTTGATGCACCACATTGGTGATCCGGCGCACAGGATGACAATACTGCGAGAATTTCAGCGGGTTACCCGCGACAGCGTGATTATTTCGCTGTGGGTGGATGGCAATTTCAAGGCCTGGAAACGCAAACGCGCCGAAGTGAAGCGTCGCAACAGAGGTGAGCAGGAAGGTTACCAAAACCGGTTTGTGTTACCGGCTGCTACTGTCGAGGCAGAGTTTGAGCAGGCCGGTTTCCGTGTTCAGGAATCCCTGGACTTCATACCGCTCTACGCCATGTGGCGAGTATATGTATTGCGTAAGAGGTAACAGGATGGCAGTTGAGTGCGTAGTAGGCAGTCATGTAGCTCCCGAGGAACGATTCGATTTTTTCTGGCGCCTGCAGGGCGAGTGGGTTGAAGAACCCAATCGCCGACGTGGCGGTGAAAGTGGTGTGCAACGCGTGATGAGCCCCAACGGCCGCTTGCTTTACAGCAAACGCCAGACCGGCCACATCTACCGCAGCTGGCTTCACCCGTTTGGGCGCCCCACCGTACTGCGTGAGCGTGATGCCCTCAGGGGTTTGCGTTCATTGAACGTACGCGTGCCGGAGCTGGTGTTCTGCGAGGCACGTCGCGACCCTGAGCATCAATGGAAAGCGTTGTTGGTGACGGCGTCCCTCGACGGTTTCGACGAAATCGAAAACTGGTACGCCGCCGGTGGTCGTGAGCAATACGGTGAGGCGGTGCATGAGCGTCTGCTCGAGGAATTGGCGGGCACCCTGGCACGTATGCACAAGGGCCGCTGGCAGCATGGCTGCCTGTACATCAAGCACGTGTTCGTACGCGTAACCGGAGAAGGCGACTCGGCCAAAGTAGAAGTGGCGTTGCTGGATTTTGAAAAATGCCGGCAGCGTTTGACCGCTTATCGGGCGGCGTCCCATGACATGCTGCAACTGCGGCGCCATTCGTCGTGGAACGATACCGACTGGAAAAAACTCAGCTACTTTTACGAGACGGCGTTTGGCAGCGCTATCAAGGGTTTAACCAGATGAAGCTAGAAATGGCACGAGGTTTGTTCCTGGTCGGCGCGTTGGGCATTTCAGCCCTGGCGCTGGCTGCCTGGGAGCTGCCTCGGACACAAGTGCTCAGTGCGGTGCAAGGGGGCGGGCAGTGTCCGTTACCGCGCATCGCCAAGGCGAGTGTGGCGGTCAAGCCTGATCATGAGTTGTTGTTGTTCATGTTCGGGATGTCTCAGGGCATGAGGCCGCAGAGCTGAATAAAGCGTTGAATAGATTCAAACCCCCGAAAAGGGCCTTGCGATGCGAGGCCTTTTCTTTGCCTGTTGATTTGGGCCGCAGCACCTGTCCGTCACCGCAGTCACGCACAGGTGTCGATTTCAAATCACATGCAGATGGTTATCCCAAAATCCTGACGGCAGCTCCAACGGTTTAGCCACCAACTGCTTCTGGCGACAGTCGTAGAAGCGGCAGCGCCCCTGGCCTGAAGTCACCACAAACCCGTCCGCTACCGCACCCACGCCGGCACAGTCGGGCAAAGGCCCATCCAGACGCAGCTCGCCGCTGTCCATGTTCCAGATAAAAAAGCGATTGCCGCGCGGCGCCGTCAGCGCCACCAGGCGTAATTCACTGTGCACGGCGACGCTGGCGGTGTAATGCCCCATCGCCTGCAGCTGCTCATCCGCCACCGGGAACGCCACAAACGGCTGCCCCGGTCGCTTGATCGCCAGCAACTCGGACCGCTCCTGAGACGGCCCCATGAACTGCTGCCCCGTGACAATAGTGCCGTCGTCGGCAATCCCCATATGACGCACGCTGTTCATCTGCTGGCCCAGGGTTTCCTTGCTGATCAACCGGCCATCGCGGTGCATCAATACCAGGCTCGGCTCCATCGCATTGAGGTTCATCTCAACCCGGCTTTCCGCCTCGGTACGGATCCCGCCGTTGGCCACCACCAGGGTTTCCCCGTCGGGCATCCACGACACTTGGTGCGGCCCGATACCGTGGGTCGACATCTCGCCGCTGTGCACCAGCCGTTCGCCCTCGAACTTATACACACCCAGCAACCCACGGCCCGGGTCGGACGTGTCGTTCTCGGTGGCATACAACCAGTCGCCGCTCTTGTGAATCACCGCATGCCCATAGAAATGGCGATTGGCATTCGACGTGATAGTCTGCAGCAACGCGCCATCACGCAGGTTGATCAGGTAACTCTCAGTGCCCGGGCGACGGGCGACAAACAGCGCAATTGGCAGCGTCGGGTGGTTGATGATGTCGTGGCAGCGCTGACCGACCTGGGTGGCAAACACCTGCTTGCCGTCCAGGTGATAGCCCACGGCGTAGTGCTTGCCATCGGCATCATCACGCGCCGAGAGCAGCAACGGGCTTTTTAAGCCCTTCTGCTTGAACAGCGTCCAACCGCCCAACGTGAGTGCGCTGAGCAGCACACTGCCCACCGCCAAAGCCTGTCGCCTGAGCATCATCAGTCACCGTCGTTGGCGTTAAAGCCCAGTTGAATGCCCAGCGCTTTGGCCAACTCGCCTTCGTGCAGGCGGTGGACCACGTTGAGGCTGTCGTAAATGTCGTTGAGTTGCTGGCGGCCGGCGTCGTCGGCCAACAGTTCGTTGAGCGTGCGCTGATTGCTGGCGAACAGCTTCAAAGACGCGGCATAGGCGGCGTCGATCTTGTCGGCCAACGGCTTCTGCTCCGACGGCAACAAGCCACGCAGGCCTTTGTTGTCGACGCCGGTCCACACGGTCTGGGCCGCAGCCAGGCTGGCTTCCAGGCTTTGCAGGGACGACTGGCTGCGCCATGCATCGGCCTGGAACGGTTGCGGGATGCCCTTGGTCTGGCGACCCATCGGCGTGCCGAGTTTTTTCTTCAGCGTGTCCAGCGCAGTGACTTGCACGCGCAGCAGATCAGCGATGGCTTCGTGGGAATCGGCGTAGCGCTGGTTGGGAAACTTGGTCATCTGCGCGAGCATGCCGTCGGTGCTGTTCCAGCTCGCCAGGATCTCTTCAGCCAAGGCTTTCTGACGCTCGCCGATGGCGACCAGCAGCGGGCAGTAGCGGGCTTTCTGGGCCTCGTCGGCGACGTCGGTCTTGGCGTCGTAGAGGATGTATTCGTAGGCCGACAGGCCTTGTACCACCACGCTGGACTTGGCCAGGGCCGCGCCATCGATCTGCGGCTGGGCGGTGACCAGTTGTTCGACTTGGCGGCCGACCAGGTTTTTCTTGTCCGGCCAGAACTGCACTTGCCACGAACGGTTGCCCTCGGCCAGCGGGCCGATCAGCAGCGGTTGCAGCTCGGCCCAGGCTTTTTGCGCGTGGAGGAAGTCGGCGCGGGCGGTCTCCAGGCTTTCTTTGCCCTGGCAGTAGGCGAGGGCGCTGACGGCCAGTTGGCGGTCGGCTTCAACCCAACGGCTGTAGGTCGGCAGGATCACTTGCTTGGCGATAGCCGCCGAGGTCACCGCTTGTGGGTCTTGCGGCGAGCAGGCGCCGAGGGCGAGGGCGGCCAGGCTGGTGAACAACAACTTGGGACGAAACATGTCGAGCTCCCTTCTGTAAGTGCGGCAAAGCTTATAAAGAATTCAGGAACGCCAGCAACGCGGCACGCTGCTCGGCATTAAAGGACAGCACATGCTGCTGCGCCGCTTGTGCTTCACCGCCATGCCACAGCACGGCTTCGAGCAGATTGCGGGCGCGGCCATCATGTAAAAACTGGGTGTGGCCACTGACGGTCTGCGTCAGGCCAATGCCCCACAACGGCGGGGTGCGCCAGTCGCGGCCACCGGCCTTGAATTCGCTGCGGTTGTCGGCCAGGCCTGCGCCCATGTCGTGCAACAGCAGGTCGCTGTAGGGGCGAATCACCTGGTTGGCCAGTTCGGGTTCGGCGGCGCCTGCGGCCGTGGTGAACGTGGGTTTGTGGCAGCCCTGGCATCCGGCCTGGTAGAACAGGTTCTTCCCGGCCAGTACCTGCGGCGTGTTGACGCCACGGCGCACCGGCACGGCGAGGTTGCGGGTGTAGAACAGCACCAGGCGCAGGATGTTATCGCTGACTTCCGGCTCGCCATCGGCGCCATTGCCGTTGGGGGCCTGTTTGCAGGCGACTTGGGCGTCGGTGCAGTCATCAAAGGGTCTCAGGGACGTGGTGAGGCCCATATCACCAGAAAACGCGTGAACATTTTGTTGATTGAGGTTGGGTTGCCCGGCTTTCCAGCCAAAGCGCCCGAGCACGGTTTTTTGCCGGGCGTCATCCCACACCCAATTGGCGCGGCCGACGAGGGCTTCTTTGTCGGCCGTTCTCGGGTCGGTGTTGCGCAACACATCGGCGTCGCTGATGGCTTCGAGCAAGCCCAGGCCGATCATGGGCGGGGCGATGCGCGCCGAGAAAAGTGTATCCGGATGCATTGGGCCGTAGCCGAGCTGGGTGATGTGCAGGTCGGGCTTGCGCAGCTCGACCACGGTGCCGTCCTTGAACGTCACGTTGACCGGTGTGTAATCCACGCGCACTTTGCCTTCCGGGGCAACGCCCGGCACGGCCATGTCCTGCAATTGCCCGCCGTAGACCGGCTCGGGCACTACGCCGAGCTGCTCGATGAGTTTGGCGTAGGGCGCAGGCGCTGTCATCGGCACGGGAATCGACAGGCGCACCAGCATCGACACCGCATTGGGCGCGTCGGGCAGCGGTGGGTGACCCCGGCCGTCCTTGATGTGGCAGTTCTGGCAGGCGTTGGTGTTGAACAGCGGGCCCAAGCCGTCGCGCGCGGTGGTGGTGGACGGCGCGATCACCCACGGGCTGCGGAAAAAGCTGTTGCCGACGCTGAAGTCCAGGCGGCGCGTCGGCGCCAGGTTGGCCGAGGGCAGGGAAAAGGCGTTCTGGTCGCGCTTGTTCACCGTCGTCGCGCCGCCGGCTCGCGCTTCACCAGGCTCGGCCTTGGTGAAACGTGGGGCGTCATCGCAGGCTGTCAGGCTCAAGGCCATCAACGCTGCGGACAGGCGAAAAAGCGAACCGAACATCAAGTTTCCTGAAGCGATGGCCAAAATTAGGCCGCAAAGTCTAACAGGGCGGGGCTCAATGAATAAGAGCAATTATCGTTTGGTCGAATCCGATTCATTCCCGCTAGAATGGCCGCACATTTTTCTCTGGAGGTGGCCAATGCAGGCTCTCGACGCTTTGCTCAACCGTGTTTCCGTGCCGCGTTTGCTGGAACCGGCACCGACCCAGGAGCAGCGCGATGTGCTGTTCGCCGCCGCCATGCGTGCACCGGACCACGGCCAGTTGCGCCCATGGCGTTTTCTCACCGTCGAAGGCGCGGCCCGCGAGCAGATGGGCACGCTGCTGGCCGAAGCGGCGCGCCTGCAAGACGCCGACGCCCCGCAAGCCGCCATCGACAAGGCCCAGAATGGCCCGCTACGCGCGCCGTTGGTGGTGGTGGTGATTGCCCGCCTGCAAGAACACTTCAAGGTGCCAAAGTCCGAGCAACTGCTGGCGGCTGCGTGTGCGGCCCACGGTATTCTGCTGGCAGCTTATGCACAGGGGATCGGCGCGGTGTGGCGCACGGGCGAGCTGTCCTACTCGGCGCACGTGGCCAAAGGCCTGGGGCTGACGGCGGATGAGGAAGTGATTGGCTTCCTTTATCTGGGCACGCCGCAGAACCCGCCGCGCACTGCGCAGAAAGAAGATGTGGCGGCGTTTGTTCAGGCGTGGCCTGGCCTGTAGGCCAACGGTGATCTAAATGTGGGAGCGGGCTTGCTCGCGAATGCGGTGTGACAGTCACTGGATGTATTGACTGATCCATCGCATTCGCGAGCAAGCCCGCTCCCACATTTGCTCTTCATTGGCTTTAGATTCGGTGTTACACCTTGAACTGATCCATCAGCTTCATCTGCTGGCTGGCCAAGGCATTCAGCTGGCTGCTGATGGCCGCCGACTCGGTGGCCTGGCCGGTGAGGGTTTCAGTCACGGTACGAATTGCCGAGACATTGCGATTGACCTCTTCGGCCACGGCGCTCTGCTGCTCGGCGGCGCTGGCGATTTGCAGGTTCATGTCGCTGATGACTGTGACCGCGTCGCTGATCTTGCCCAGCGCTTGCACGGCCTGATGGATCTGCCCGGCATTGCTTTGGGCCTGGTGCTGGCTGGAATGCATGGTGGCCACTACGCCACGGGTGCCGCTCTGGATGCGCTCGATCACCAGGCGAATTTCTTCCACCGAATCCTGTGTGCGTTTGGCCAGGTTGCGCACTTCGTCGGCCACCACCGCAAACCCACGTCCGCTTTCCCCGGCGCGTGCCGCTTCGATGGCGGCGTTGAGGGCCAGCAGATTGGTCTGCTCGGCAATGCTGCGGATCACTTCCAGCACCGAACCGATCTGCTCGCTGTTCACCGCCAAGGCCTCGACCTCGCTCACGGCCTTGCTGACTTCTTCGGCGAGGGTGGTGATGTCGCGGGTGCTCTGCTCAATGATCGACATGCCCTCGCGCGCCGACTGGTCCGCCCCGCGTGCCGCGCTGGCAGCGTTGGACGCGCTGTTGGCCACGTCGTGGGCGGTGGCGCTCATTTCATTGGACGCCGTGGCAACCTGGTCGATTTCGCGGAACTGCACCTGCATGCCTTCGCTGGTCTGGCGCGCGATGGCTGATGACTGATCAGCCGTGCCGCGCGCTTCGGTGATGCTTTGTTTGATCTGCGCGATGGTCGGTTGCAGCTTGTCGAGAAAGCGGTTGAACCAGTTCGCCAGTTCGCCCAGTTCGTCTTTCTTGGCGTAAGTCAGACGCTGGGTAAGATCGCCTTCGCCACTGGCGATGTTCTTGAGCATCGCGGCCACGGTGTTGATCGGGCGGGTTACGCCGGTGGCGGTCAGCCAGATCAGCACCAGGCCCAGCAATGCGGCGGCGGCGCCGACCAGCAAGGCCTTGAGCGTGCCGGCTTGCTGGGCGTTGTCGAGGACGCCTTGCAGTTTCAGGGTGTCCGCCAGCATCACGTTCTTGGGCAGTTTGATCACGATGCCCCAGGACTTGGCGTCGGCAATCGGCTTGACCGGGTACACGGCGCGGATCGTATCGTCTTGCTCGCGGAGAGTGCGCGTGTCGTTGGCCAGCAATTGCACAATCTCTTTGCCCTCGGCGCCCAGGGTGTCGATCAGGTTTTTGCCGACCCGCGCCGGCTCGCCGCTGTAGGCCGCGATCAAGCCGGTGCTGGAGAGAATTTCCAGGTGCGCGGCGCCGTCGAAGAGTTCTTTTTGTGCTGCGTCGGTCACCGCCTGCAGGGTGTTGAGGGCCAGGTCCACGCCAACCACGCCGATGACCTTGCCGTCGACGATCAACGGCAGCGAGAGGGTGGTCATCAGCACCTGCTTGCCGGCCACGTCGTCGGAGTACGGGTCAAGCAGGCAAACAGTGCGCGTGTCCCGTGGGCAGGTGTACCAAATGTTGTAGGGCGTGCCGCTGAGATTCGGGGTGGTCTTGGTCAGATCGTCCTCGACCATCACCGTGTTCAGGCCTTCACCGGCGGCGCGGCTCCAGTAGCTGGAAAAGCGACCTTTTTCATTCGAGACGCGGGCCTTGTCGTCGACAAACTCGCTGTCCTTGCCATCCAGGCCATTGGGTTCGAACGACAGCCAGATTCCCAGCACCTTGGTGTTGCGCTCAAAGGCGGTCTTGAGGCTCTGGTTGAGTTCTTCACGCAGTGCACCCGCTTCCAGCCCGCGCTTGGCGGCGGTGGTGCGCAGGCCCTTGATCTGGTCGGCCAGTGCGGTGACCACCACCAGGCTTTCTCCAAAGGTTTTCTGCAGCTGTACCGCCTGTTCGCCGGCCTTGGCTTGCAACAGGTTCTGCACACTCTGGGTGAGCATTCGCGAGCTTGAATCGCTGACCAGTCGGTTGTTCTGATCGGCCTCGTAAAGGTTGACGCCGACCACCAGTGCAATCACCCCCAACAGGCAGAGGCCGGACAGCAGCACGATTTTCAAGCGGATAGAGAGGGTGTCGAACATAGGTTCACTCGCGATTGGACTTGTTGACCTGCAAGCAGGGCGAGCCAAGTCCATTCGGCGCTATGTCCGAAACATCGGCGTAACGAGTTGTTTCATGAGAGAAAGACGATGAGCGGTAGGAAAAAGACTACACGCCGCGCCCTACGGGCGCTGCAAGCCGTTCCGGGCGTGACCAGATCCACAGGTTGCCCAGGCTCATGCCGGCGATCGCCAGGTAGATCGGCCAGCCATGATCGAGCATCACCAGCATCAAACCGGCGCACAGCAGCATGCTGACAGTGGCGCTGACTTTGGCACGGCGGGCGATGATCTTGCCGTTGCGCCAATTGAACAGGATCGGCCCGAACAGCCGGTGGTTTTCCAGCCAGGCACTCAGGCGCGGCGAGCTTTTGGTCGCGGCCCAGGCGGCGAGCAGGATGAATTCGGTGGTGGGCAAACCCGGTATGACAATCGCCACCAACCCAATGCCCAGGCTGACGTAGGCCAGCAGGCCGAAGAGGATCTGCGCGATTTTTGAGGTGGATTGGGTTTTGCCGGTCATAGGTTGGGTGATCACAAAAAATCAGTTTGAAATGAGATACAACTGTTGGAGCGGGCTTGCTCGCGAAGGCGGTGGTTCAGTCATGTATATGTCGACTGACACACCGCTTTCGCGAGCAAGCCCGCTCCCACATGTTTAATCGCATTCCAGCAGTCAGGCCAATTCAGGGGCGCTAGCGTACGCCTGTTCCAGCAGCACGGTGAAGCGTACAAACGCGTCGATCGCACCTTTTTCTACCGCCGCTTCTTCTTCAGCGCTGAATGCCAGGCCGTCGAGGGTGCGGGTAAAGCGCTTCCAGCCCTCGGCGCGACCACCGGCCGGCTCGCCGAGGTGACGGGCTCCGAAGGTTTCGCTCAGGCCCAGGCCCACGGCGCGTTTGATCAGGAACGCGGCGCCCAGCTTGGAGCCTTCGGAGACGAACAGCCAGCCCAGGGCTTCGGCCTTGCTTGGGTTCTTAACAGCGCCGGCGACCGGTGCAGGCACTTCGGTGTCCAGGTCGCCGAGGTCCAGCTTGGCGGCTTCGGCGCGGCAGCGTTCAGCCAGGTCAGGGACGATCTTGATCAGCTCAGGGTCGTTGTACAGGGCCACCAGTTCCGATTGGAACAGGTACTGCGCGACCACGAAGCGGGCGAAGTTGGCTTGGGTTTCGAATGGGGCGTGGGCTTTGACCAGCGCATCGAGTTTGGTGTGGGGCTCGTTGGTGATCTGGTTCAGGCGCTGGGAGCGCAGGCTTGGGCGTTCTGCGGTAGGGGAAGCGGTCATCGAAAAAAGTCCTTGAGAAGAGTAGCGCCTGGGTGCCCTAAAGAGAGCTGTTATCAACTAGACGAACAAGAAGACGCGGCACAGTAAAAAATCCTCACCTCGCCGGTGAAATTCCGGCGAGGTAAGGAAACGGCATTTGGGTGTGGTGCTGTCAGATGTCCCAGATCAGGTTGATCGCGAAGTTGCGGCCGGGCTGGGTCAGGCGGTCGAGGTTGGCGGGCGCTGTCACGCCGGCTTCGCCGACGCCGTCGTAGCTGCGCACGTCATCCCAGTTCCAGTACTTCTTGTCGGTGAGGTTGTAGAGGCCGCCGTTGATGGTCACATCGTGGGTGACTTTGTAGTAACCGGTCAGGTCGACGATGCCGAAGCCTGGCGTTTTGAACGGGGCACTGGTGCTGCCATCCGGTGCGTGGAAGGTGGTGCTGTCGACGCGGTTCTGTTTCTTCACCAGCGTCCAGCTGACCAGCGCGCCGTATTGCTCTTGCTCGTAGCCCAGGCCGAACAGGCCTTTAAGCGGGTTGACGCTGTTGAGCGGCTCGCCGTTGTCGTCGTTGCGGCCGTAGGTGTAACCGACCGAGCCCTGGGTGTAGAGGCCTTGCGGTGCGCCGAACGCGTCGAGGTTCAGGCGGCCCTTGGCTTCAACCCCTTTGATGGTGGCGTGCTTGATGTTGTTGGCTTCAAAGGTTTGGATATCGCCGCCGGCGACCGAGGCGTCTTCGTCGATAAAGTCACGGTACTTGTTGTAGAACACCGCGATGTCGAAAGAGCCCTCGTCGAAATGACCGCGAATCCCGGTTTCGATGCCCTTGCTGGTTTCCGGCTTGAGGTTTGGGTTTGGCTCGACGGTGTAGCCCAGGTTGAGGTTTTCAAAGCGACCATAGAGCGCCTTGGCCGATGGCGTGCGGAAACCCTCGGCGTATTGACCGAACCAGGTGTATTGATCGGTCAGCGCATAGGTCAGGCCGAACTTGGGCGTTACACGGTGCCAGGTTTTTTCTTTGTCGCTGACCGGGTAGGTGCCGGTCGGGTTTACGGTGTTGAGGAATTCCTGGGTCAGCTTGGGTTTGAGCTGGGTGTAGTCATAGCGCACTGCCGGCAGGAAGGTCCATTTGTCCCAGGTGATCTGGTCCTGGGCGAACAGCGAGTAGGTGTTGATGGTCGGGTCCGGGAAGTCGCTGGATTTTTTTACGCTGTCGCTGGCTTGCGGGCTGGGGGCGCCGATGGCCGTGCAACCCGAGCCGACGGCGAGGCAGGAGGCCGAGCCTTCGCGCGAGCCGGTGACTTTCTGCTGTTTGAGTGTGGTGCCATAGGTCACTTGGTGATCGATTTCACCGATGTTGAAAGCCTTGTCCAGTTGGGCGTCGAAGACCCACTGTTTTTCTTCGTATAGCGTGTCACGGGTGCGTAGTACGCGACGACCCGCCTGGTAGATTTCGGCGGTGGTCTGGTCGGTCTTGGCGATCTGGTAGTTCAGGCTGGTCTTGATGCGATCGGCAATCGGCGACTCCAGGGCAACGGTGTTTTCCAGGCCGAAGCGCTCGCGAGTGATGGTGTCGTTGCCCGAGCGGGCACGGTACAAATTCATTCCTCGACCACCGATGAATGGGCCGCCCACGGCGTTTTTCAGGTTAACGTCGCGGTCATCCTTGAACTTCTCGTAGGTCAGGCCCAGTCGGTTGTCATCGCCATAGTTCCAGCCCAATTTGGCCAGGATATTGGTGGTGCGCGCGTCTTCCGGGTTGGCGCCAGTGCGGGCCAGGCCGGTGGCGTTGTTGCCGTCGTAGGATTCCATTTCATGGCCATTGCGCTGGCTCAAGTGCAGCAAACCGTCGAAGTCCTGCACGCGGCCGGCAACGGTGCCGGAGGTCAGCCAGCTGTCGTCGGCGGAGCTGTAGCCGGTTTTCAGACGGGCGCCGACGTCCTGGCCGGGCTTGATGATGTCGTCCGGGTCGAGGGTGAAGTAGCTCACCGCGCCGCCGATGGCGCTGCTGCCGTACAAGGCCGAGGCCGGGCCACGCAGGATTTCCACGCGCTTGACGATTTCCGGGTCGACGTAGTTGCGGCGCGTCTTGGCGTAGGGGCCGTTGAAGAAGTTGTCCGGCACTTCGACGCCGTCGACTTGAGTGAGGATGCGGTCGCCGTCGATGCCGCGAATGTTGTAGCCCGCGTTGCTGGCGCGGGTGCCTGCGCCACCGACTGACACGTTGGGCTCGTAGCGCACCAGTTCACGGATGGTGTTGACGTTCTGGCGGTCCAGTTCCTGGCGATCATGCACAGTGACCGTGCTGGGCACGCTGGTGACGTCCTGTTCGTTGCGCGTGGCGCTGATGGTCACCTGTTGCAGGTTGAGCACGCTGCCGGCCGTGCGTTTTTCCAGCACGATGTTGTTGGTGCCCAGTTTGCGATAGCTCAGGTTGGTCCCCACCAACAACCGGTCCAGGGCTTTTTCGGGTGACAGCGGGCCGCGTGCGCCAGGGGACGACACACCTTGGCCCAGCTCTGCCGGCAGGCCGACTTGCCAGCCGGTCACGGCGGTAAACGCGTTCAGCGCCGAGACCAACGGCTGCTGCTCGATGCTGAAATTGTAGTTGCCGTGGCTGCGGGCGACCGGCTCGGCGGCAGTGGCGGCCATGACTGGCGCGCTGGCCATCAGAAGGGCAGCGGTCAGCAACGACAGGACGGGCGAAGAAGACCGGCGGTTGAAACGAGAGGACATCGAGAGCGCTCCGGAGTACGAATCTTATAGTTGCGAACCGAATCAAATAGGAATCAGTTGCATTGGCTATAACGAGACGTACCGCCGGCTAACATCGAGTAAAAATAATTCTCATTTAGTTCAGAATGACCAGCGCCGGGTATTCCGAGAGCGTGGCCGAGGTGATGTGCGCCAGCGAGCGCACCACGTCCAGCGGCTGGTCGAGGCGGTAATTGCCGGTGACAGCTTTGCTGGCGAGCTTGTCGTTGGTGTTGACGATCCAGCCCGGGTAATAGCGGCGCAGCTCTGCCAGCACGTCGCTCATCGGGCAGTTTTCAAACACCAGCCGACCCTGGACCCAGGCCAGGTCCTTGCTCACATCCAGCTTGGCGGGCTGGCCAAAGCCTTTGGGGCCGATACGGATACTTTCACCGGCGCGCAGGCGCACGCGGGCGTCGTCGAAGGTGTTGCTCAGGTCGACGTCACCGCGCTGCACCTGCACTTGCGCTTCGCCATTGAGGTAGCGCACGGCGAAGTCGGTGTCGCGCACGCTGGCGCGCACCGGCCCGGCGTCAATCTCCAGGGGCAGGCCACGGTTGGGCGCAACTTCGAAAAACGCCTCGCCTTGGTACAGGCGCGCGATGCGCTGGTGGTCTTTGATGCGGCTTGAAAACGCCGAGTTGGTGTTCAGCAGTACTTTGGAACCGTCGTCCAACTGCACGCGCTGGCGTTCACCGACCACGGTGAGGTGGTCGGCTTGCAGGCGCACGGGCAGGTTGCTGAAGCTGAACAGGCCGATCAACAGCACGGCGGCGGTGGCCAAGGGTTTCCAATGCGGTTTTACCCGGCGCCAGGCGCTCGGTTTGCGCGGCGCTGCCAGGGCCACGGCGGCGCTGTGTACCGGCGCGCCGCCCCAGGCGGTCCGGGCTTTGTTGAACGCGTGTGCGTGTGCCGGGTCACTGGCCAGCCAGGCCTCGAACTGCGCTTGCTGCCCGGGTTGCGGGCACTGCAAGACGATCAGCCAGTCAAGGGCCTGGTCCATAGCAGTGTCTTGCAACACCTCATGAGCCAGCTCATGGGGGCGCAGTTTATTCGGGTCTGTCACGGTGTTCCTCGGGTCTTCGCCACGTTCTATTCATCTTTCCTACAGACTGGATCGCCACATCTGTCGGCTGAAGCTTAAGGCTGATCCAGCCGTTCAGCCACTCCTACACAGATGGCCATGATCAATTTCAGTTCCTTTTGCACGGTGCTCAAGGACACTTGCAACTGATCGGCAATCTCTTGGTAGCTGCAACCGTGCAGGCGGCTGAGGATGAATATCTGCTGTTGCCGAGCGCTCAGCTGGCCGAGGCTGACACTCAGGTGTTCGAGCAATTGCTCGGCCTGGGTCGCGTCTTCGGGCGTGCTGATGGGCGCCGCGACGCTTTGCAGCACGTCCAGCGGGACGTCTTCCTGCAGCGTACGGGCTTGAATGCGGCGCGAACGCAGGTGGTCCAGCGCCAGGTTGCGTGCAGTCTGGTAGACGAAGGGTTCGAGGTGATCGATCGGCCGCTCGCTGAGGGCCCGGGTGACGCGCAGGTAGGTTTCCTGCAACAGGTCCTCGGCGGTGCTGTGGTTGTTCACCATCCGCTGCAAGGTGCGAAGCAGAATCACCCGTTGAGTGATAAAGACTTGGTTGAAGCGGGATTGGCTCACAGTGCTACCAGATCGATTTGCAGTTAATGATAATGCTTATCATCAACGGAAATGGCAAGTGGCTATTGCTGTGGGCCTACCACGGGCTGGTTAGTGCACAAAACTCATGTGGGAGCGGGCTTGCTCGCGAATGCGCAGTGTCAGTCAATGGATCGGGTGACTGATTCACCGCGTTCGCGAGCAAGCCCGCTCCCACACAAGCCCGCTCACACAGAGCGCTTCGTGCCTGCTTACTCGGCGTTGCAGAGCGCCAGGCAGTTATCCAGCATCCGGTTGGAGAAACCCCACTCGTTGTCGTACCAGGCCAGCACTTTGAGCAATTTACCGCTGACCTTGGTGTGATTGGCATCGAAGATCGACGACAGCGGGTTATGGTTGAAGTCACTGGAAACCAGCGGCAGGGAGTTGTAGCCGAGGATTTTCGAGTGCTGGCTGGCTTCTTTGAGCAGCGCGTTGACTTGCTCGGCGGTGGCTTCTTTCTTCAGCTCCACGGTGAGGTCGACCAGCGACACGTTGATCACCGGTACCCGCACCGCCATGCCGGTCAGCTTGCCCGCCAGTTCCGGCAACACCAGGCCCACCGCTTCAGCAGCGCCGGTCTTGCTTGGGATCATGTTCTGGGTAGCCGAGCGCGCGCGGTACGGGTCGGTGTGGTAGACGTCGGTCAGGTTCTGGTCGTTGGTGTAGGCGTGAATGGTGGTCATCAAGCCGTTTTCGATGCCCAGCTCGCGGTGCAGCACCTGAGCCACAGGCGCCAGGCAGTTGGTGGTGCAGGAAGCGTTGGAGATGATCTGGTGGGATTGGCGCAAGATGTCATGGTTCACCCCGTACACCACCGTGGCGTCTGCGCCTTTGGCGGGAGCCGAGATGATTACCTTGCGCGCGCCGGCGGTAATATGAGCGGCCGCCTTGTCACGGTCGGTGAACAGACCGGTGCATTCGAACACCACATCGATCTTGTGCGCCGCCCACGGCAACTCGGCGGGGTTGCGAATGGCACTGACGGCAATCCGGTCACCATTGACGGTCAGGCTTTCCTGATCGTGGGCAACCTCTGCTTCGAAAGTACCGTGTACGGTGTCGTATTTGAGCAGGTGGGCATTGATCGAACTATCGCCCAAATCATTGATGGCGACGATCTGCAAATCCTGGCGGTAGCCTTGGGTATACAGTGCGCGCAGGACATTACGGCCGATACGGCCAAAACCATTGATTGCGATACGAAGAGTCATTGGAAAGTGCCTGTCGTCGATTTGTTGTAAGAATTACAAGATTATTCGCATAAAAATAGAAAACAAGCCTTTTTAGTGGCAATATTTTGTTCAATCTACAACGAGTGACCTGAATCAACTGGTCCGATGATACAAACGACACCCTGCCATCCCATGAGCTGCGGGCGTTTGATCAGCATAGGAACGAGGGTCGCCACATCCGTTAGCCTGGAGTTCTACACATGCATCCCCGCGTTATTGAGGTCACCGAACGGCTTATCGCCCGCAGTCGTGCAACCCGCGAGGCTTACCTTGCGCTCATTCGCGGCGCCGCCAGCGACGGCCCGATGCGCGGTAAGCTGCAATGCGCCAACTTCGCCCACGGCGTGGCGGGCTGCGGCACTGAAGATAAAAATAGCCTGCGCATGATGAACGCCGCCAACGTGGCAATTGTTTCCTCATATAACGACATGCTCTCGGCGCACCAGCCGTACGAACATTTCCCTGAACAGATCAAAAAAGCCCTGCGCGAAGTCGGCTCGGTCGGCCAGTTCGCCGGCGGCACGCCTGCCATGTGCGACGGCGTAACCCAAGGCGAACCCGGCATGGAGCTGAGCCTGCTCAGCCGTGAAGTCATTGCCATGTCCACGGCGGTAGCGCTGTCCCACAACATGTTCGACGCCGCGCTGATGCTGGGCATCTGCGACAAGATCGTCCCCGGCCTGATGATGGGCGCGCTGCGCTACGGCCACCTGCCGATGATCTTTGTGCCGGGCGGCCCGATGCCCTCGGGCATCTCCAACAAGCAGAAGGCCGACGTGCGCCAGCGCTACGCCGAAGGCAAGGCCACCCGCGAAGAGCTGCTGGAATCGGAGATGAAGTCCTACCACAGCCCCGGCACCTGCACCTTCTACGGCACCGCCAACACCAACCAGCTGCTGATGGAAGTGATGGGCCTGCACTTGCCGGGCGCCTCGTTCGTCAACCCGTACACGCCGCTGCGTGATGCGCTGACCCGCGAAGCCGCGCACCAGGTCACGCGCCTGACCAAGGCCAGTGGCGACTTCACGCCGATCGGCGAGATCGTCGACGAAAAATCCATCGTCAACTCCATCGTCGCGCTCAACGCCACCGGCGGTTCCACCAACCACACCCTGCACATGCCGGCCATCGCCATGTCGGCGGGCATCATCCTCACCTGGCAGGACATGGCCGACCTCTCCGAGGTGGTGCCGACCCTGTCCCACGTGTATCCAAACGGCAAGGCCGACATCAACCACTTCCAGGCGGCGGGCGGCATGTCGTTCCTGATCCGCGAACTGCTCGAAGCCGGCCTGCTCCACGAAGACGTCAACACCGTGGCCGGCAAGGGCCTGAGCCGCTACACCCAGGAGCCGTTCCTGGTCGACGGCGAGCTGATCTGGCGCGACGGCCCGATCGAGAGCCTCGACGAAACCATCCTGCGCCCCGTGGCCCGTGCGTTCTCGCCCGAAGGCGGCTTGCGCGTGATGGAAGGCAACCTCGGCCGTGGCGTGATGAAAGTCTCTGCCGTTGCCCCGGAGCACCAGATCGTCGAAGCGCCGGCCGTGGTGTTCCAGGATCAACAGGACCTGGCCGACGCCTTCAAGGCCGGTGAGTTGGAAAAAGACTTTGTCGCGGTGATGCGCTTCCAGGGCCCGCGGTCCAACGGCATGCCGGAATTGCACAAAATGACGCCGTTCCTGGGTGTATTGCAGGACCGTGGCTTCAAAGTGGCGTTGGTGACAGACGGGCGTATGTCCGGCGCGTCGGGTAAGATCCCTGCCGCGATTCACGTCAACCCCGAAGCTCAAAGCGGCGGGCCACTGGCGCGGGTCAAAGATGGCGATATCATTCGCGTGGATGGCGTGAAAGGCACCTTGGAGCTTAAGGTGGACGCCGAAGAATTCGCAGCGCGTACGCCTGCCACGGGCCTGTTGGGCAACAACGTGGGGGCGGGGCGTGAGCTGTTTGCATTTATGCGCTTGGCCGCAAGCTCCGCAGAGCAGGGCGCCAGCGCCTTTACCTCTGCCTTGGAGACGCTTAAGTGAAGCTTGCGCTGGTCGGTGACATCGGTGGTACCAACGCCCGTTTTGCGTTGTGGCGGGATCAGGAGCTGCACTCGATCCGCGTGCATGCCACCGCGGACCACCACAGCCCTGAGGAGGCCATCAAGGTCTACCTCAAGGAAGAAGGCCTGGAAATCGGGGACATCGGCGCGGTATGCCTGTCGGTCGCCGGGCCAGTGAGTGGCGATGAATTTAAATTCACCAACAATCACTGGCGCCTGAGCAAAACTGCATTCTGTAAAACCTTGCAGGTGGATGAGCTGCTGTTGGTCAATGACTTCACGGCCATGGCCCTGGGCATGACTCGCCTCAAGCCCGACGAATTTCGCGTGGTCTGCGAAGGCACGCCGGAACCGCTGCGCCCGGCGGTGGTGATCGGGCCGGGTACCGGCCTTGGCGTCGGCACCTTGCTGGACCTGGGCGAAGGCCGATATGCGGCGCTGCCGGGGGAGGGCGGCCACGTCGACCTGCCGCTGAGCAGCCCGCGTGAAACCCAGCTGTGGCAGCACATCTACACCGAGATCGGGCACGTCAGTGCCGAAACCGCCTTGAGCGGCGGCGGCCTGCCACGGGTGTACCGCGCGATTTGCGCGGTCGACGGGCACACGCCAGTGCTGGACACGCCCGAAGCCATTACGGCAGCCGGCCTGGCAGGAGACCCGGTGGCGATCGAAGTGTTGAACCAGTTCAGCATCTGGCTGGGCCGCGTGGCCGGCAACAACGTGCTGACCACCGGTGGACGCGGTGGCGTGTATATCGTGGGCGGGGTTATTCCACGCTTTGCCGACTTCTTTATCAACAGCGGTTTTGCCAAGAGCTTCAGCGACAAAGGCTGCATGAGCGATTATTTCAAAGGCATTCCGGTGTGGTTGGTGACCGCGCCGTATTCCGGGTTGACCGGGGCGGGTGTGGCACTTGAGCAGGCTTTTGCGTAGGCAGTGATGGCCTCTTCGCGAGCAAGCCCGCTCCCACATTAAACTCATTCCAACTGGATGAATGCGGTTGAATGTGGGAGCGGGCTTGCTCGCGAAGGGGGCCTTGAAAGCAACACATGACTCAGGTTTGGCCATAACAACAAGGAGGACCCCGTGAGCGCAATCAGTAAATCGATTCTCCTCGTCGACGACGACCAGGAAATCCGCGAATTGCTGCAGACCTACCTCAGCCGCGCCGGCTTCCAGGTGCGTGGCGTGCCGGATGGTGCAGGGTTTCGCCAGGCGATGAACGAGGCGCCGTGCGATCTGGTCATCCTCGATGTGATGCTGCCCGACGAAGACGGTTTCAGCCTTTGCCGCTGGATTCGCCAGCACCCGCGCCAGGCGCAGGTGCCGATCATCATGCTCACTGCCAGTTCCGATGAAACCGACCGCGTGATTGGTCTGGAGCTGGGCGCCGACGACTACATCGGCAAGCCTTTCAGCCCGCGCGAGCTGCAAGCGCGCATCAAAGCCTTGCTGCGCCGCGCCCAGTTCGGCCAGGAACGCAGCAGCGGCGGCGATGTGTGGGTGTTTGATGAATGGCGACTGGACATGATCAGCCATCGCCTGTTTCACGTGGACGGCGAAGAGGTGATTCTTTCCGGCGCCGACTTTGCCCTGCTCAAACTGTTTCTCGATCACCCGCAACAAATTCTCGACCGCGACACCATCGGCAACGCCACCCGTGGCCGCGACCTGATGCCGCTGGACCGTATCGTCGACATGGCCGTGAGCCGCTTGCGCCAACGCCTGCGCGATACCGAAAAACCCCCACGGCTGATCCGCACCGTGCGCGGCAGCGGTTATCAACTGGCAGCCAGCGTGGTTGCCGGCAATGCCCACTGAGCATTTAAGCGAACGCCGCCGCCGTTTCCCGGTGCCGCGCTCGCTGCTGGGGCGGATGTTGCTGCTGACCTTGCTCGCAGTGCTGTTCGCCCAGGCGTTGTCCAGCGTGATCTGGGTCTCGCAATTGCGCGCCACTCAGCTTGAAGGCCTGGTCACCAGCGCCCGCAGCCTGGCGCACTCGATGACGGCCAGCGTGAGTTATTTCCGCTCGTTGCCGGTGGCCTATCGCCCGCTGGTGCTGGACCAGTTGCGCAGCATGGGCGGCACACGCTTTGTGGTGACCCTCAACGACCGACCTTTGGATATGCAGATATTGCCGCAGACCCCGCGCAAACAGGCGGTGCTGCAAGCGGTAGACGAAGTCTTGCGCCAGACCCTGGGCGGCGACGTGCACATCTCGGTGGAGTTCGTCAGTGCCGAAGACCTGCGTATTTTCAACGCTGGCCTGAAGCTCGATGAACTGCCGCGGTCCTGGGCGCATTACGCGTTGACCCTGGAGCCGGTGAATCCGCCGGTGCTGGTCACGCAGATCCAGCTGGCGCCGGGCGAATGGCTGTACATCGCTTCGTTGTTGCCCGAGCCCTACACCAGCCTTGAAGAACAGGGGCTGCCGTCGCAGCAGGTGTGGTTTATCGTGCTCACCAGCGGTTTTCTATTGTTGTTTATCGGCCTGTTGGTGCACTGGCAAAGCCGACCGCTCAAGCGTCTGGCGCGGGCGGCGCGTGATATGTCCCTGGGCGCGGATGTCGAACCGGTGGCCGAAGGCGGCGGCAGCGAAGTGGTGGAAGTGGGCCGTGCGTTCAACGCCATGCGCGAACGCATCAGCCGTTACCTGACCGAGCGCAGCCAATTGTTCAGCGCGATTTCCCACGATTTGCGCACGCCGATCACCCGCTTGCGCCTGCGCGTGGAGCTGCTCGAAGACGAAAACCTGCAAGCCAAGTTCGGTCGCGACCTGGATGAATTGGAGTTGCTGGTGAAGGGCGCGCTGCAATGCGTGAAGGACACTGACATCCACGAAAACATCGAGCCGGTCGACCTCAATCACGTCCTCGATTGCCTGGTGGAGCCGTACCTGGCGCCCAACGGCAATGGCCGCATCACCCAGGATGGCCGCGCCCTGGCGCCGTATGCAGGCAAGCCGCTGGCGCTCAAGCGCTGCATCGGTAACCTGATCGACAACGCCTTGAAGTACGGGCAGAACGCGCATTTGCACATCGAAGACGATGGCGCGGAATTTGTCCTGCACGTTGATGACGAAGGCCCTGGCGTGCCGGAGCAGCGGCTGGAGCAAGTGTTTGAACCGCACTTTCGGTTGGCCGGGCAGCAGCAGGGCTATGGATTGGGGTTGGGCATCGCGCGCAACATTGCCCATAGCCATGGCGGTGAAGTGAGTTTGCAGAACCTGCGCGAAGGTGGTTTGCGAGTCACCTTACAGCTCCCGCGAACCCTGGACTAAAGCACACAGAGGATCAAATGTGGGAGCGGGCTTGCTCGCGAACGCAGAGTGTCAGTCACCGAAAATCTTGACTGATCCACCGCTTTCGCGAGCAAGCCCGCTCCCACATTTTGAACGCCTTTGGGTCAGATGCTCTGGCGCAACCGGGCCAAATCTCTCAGCGGCGGCGCCCCAAACAACCGGCTGTATTCCCGGCTAAATTGTGACGGGCTTTCATACCCCACCCGATACCCCGCCGCCGAAGCTTCCAGCCCTTCGGCAATCATCAAACGCCGCGCTTCCTGCAGGCGCAACTGCTTCTGGTATTGCAGCGGGCTCATCGCGGTGATCGCCTTGAAGCGGTGGTGCAACGTCGAGACGCTGAGGTTCACTTCCCGGGCCAGGTCATCAATACGCAGCGGCTGTTCGTAGTTGCCGTTCAGCCACTTGATGGCCTGGCTCACACGATGGCTCTGACTGTTGGCCACGGCGATTTCATACAGCCGGTAACCCTGCGGCCCACGCAGCAAACGGTAAAGAATTTCGCGGTTGATCAACGGCGCCAGCATCGCGATGTCTTTGGGCGTATCCAGCAGGCGCGCCAGGCGCAGCACGGCGTCGAGCAATTGGGTGTCGATGCGGTCGACGTACATGCCGCGCGAAGTCGGACGCGACGGCACGCCCATTGGCCCGGCCTCGGCGATCAGCGCCGTGAGTTGCGCCGGGTCGATATTGATGCGCACCGACAGGTTGGGATCTTCCGGCGTGGCATCGATGATCCGTCCGGCCACCGGCATTGCCACGGAGAACACCAGATAGTTGAGCGGGTCGTAGGCGAAGATCTCGTCAGCCAGGCGTACTTCCTTGCTGCCGCTGGCGAGGATGCACAGCGCAGGTTCCACCAGCACCGGCATGAAGTCGCGCGGCGTGTTGTGGCGGTTGAGGAACAACGAGGTGATCGCCGTGCCGTAGGAGCCATCTTCCCAGGTATGCCGGTGCACGATGCTGGCGAGTTCGGCGCGCTGTTTTTCCGTCTCGGCATCGAGGGGAGTGGACTTATGTTCCGACGACGACATGACGTGTCCTCTACGAGCTTTTTGATGGGATCAGCTTAGCGGCGGCCTTTGAGAAAGTGTTACGTCGATCCTGCACAATCCTTGCCTGATCCTGCGACAAGTCGCGAATCAGGCAAGTGCAGTGCCTGTCATCTGCCTGAAACACTGAACATGGCCATGGAATAAACCCGCGGGGCCAAACGTCTTATCTACGCTTCTGGCAGGATTGTGCAATAAGCCGGCAGGAATTGACTAACCGCGCCCGCACCCGCGCCGTTATCTTTGATCCTGTGGCAGCACGCCCTCACAGTGCTTGCCGAGCATCACTTCTCAACGGGAGAGTCGAACATGTCCACCCCCATTCCCGCGAGCCATATGGCCTTTATCCGTGCCCGTAACGGGTGCAGCACCGAACTCGGTGCACGCTTGAGCAGTTTGATTGAACCGGGCCGTCAGGCTCAGGGTTGCCTGCAATTCTCGTTGCAGCATTCCCAAGTGGATCCCGATGTGTGGCTGATCTGCGGCTTCTGGAGCAGCGAGCAGGCGATGAGCGCCTACTTCAATTCGCCCGCCTTGATGATCTTTACCGAGCTATTGAACGACATGGTGGTGCGCAGCATGGACTTCCAGACCTTTACCGATGCATCCGCTGCGCATGCCTACGGCGAGTACCTGCAACTGGCCGGTTGAGAAGGTTAGAATGGCCGACTTTCCCATTGGCCAGGACCTGCAACATGGCACGTAAAGAGTTTGCCCACCACGAAGCCGTTTCCGCCTTGGTGCGTGAAGAAGAGGGTGGCTACAGCGCTGCCATTGCCGTCAAGGCACTGGATGGCATGGGCGCCCCCAGGTTTCACAAGATCCTTGAAGGACACACGTTCAAGACCGCTGACGACGCCGACGATGCGGCTGCCGCGCAATTGCAGCGGTTGGTCGACGTGGACGAAGAAGGGCAATTGACCTGGTCACCTGCCGCTGACTAAGCAACCCCACCGATGCAAAGGTGGGAGTGGGCTTGCTCGCGAATGCACCGTGTCAGTCACTGAAACATTGACTGATCCACCGCCTTCGCGAGCAAGCCTGCTCCCACATTTTTTTGCCTTTCGCTCAGCGCTGAGTGGCGCCTGGGCGATACATCTTGAACAACGCCTGCGGCCCTATCTGGAAGTAATCCGCCGGGCCCCCACCGCGCAAGATCGGCTCGGCGGCGGCCGTGTCGTAGATCCCATCCTTGAGCAGCCACTTGGCAATGTGCACCGCGACCACCTCGCCAAGCACCAGCCAGCTCGGCACCAACTCTTTGTCGGCGCGCTGCAGCTGAATAATCTGCGTCACCTTGCATTCGAACGACACCGGACTTTCGCCCACGCGCGGCACGCCGACGATTTTCGAGGCGACCGGCGTCAGGCCGGACAGCTCGAACTCGTTGACCTCTGGCGATACCGCCGCGCAACTCTGGTTCATCTGTTCGGCCAACGGGCGAGTGGCCAGGTTCCACACGAATTCGCCGGTCTGTTCGATGTTGTTCAGGCTGTCTTTGCGCCCGACGCTGGAAAACCCAATGACCGGCGGAATGTAATTGAACGCATTGAAGAAGCTGTAGGGCGCGAGATTCAGGCGGCCCTCGCGGTCGTGGGAGGAAATCCAGCCAATCGGCCGTGGCCCGACGATGGCATTGAATGGGTCATGAGGCAGGCCGTGGCCATTGGCGGGTTCGTAGAAATGGATATCGTCAGACATGGGCCGGGGTTCCTGCTGCGGGGGGGCTGTGAGGTAGCCATAGTGCAATCCATGACGGCGAATTTCCATTGGCCGGATGGAATTTTCATTGATTGCCCACCTATTTTTCACAGCGTGCCGTTCAGTCTGCGCGCCAGGTCGACACTCCCCATGATTCGGCCCCCTGCATGACTGAGCTTCGGAGCCCTGCGCACAATGAACAAACTTCCTCAGATAACCCTGGCGTTCTGGGTCATGAAAATCTGCGCAACCACCCTGGGCGAAACCGCCGGGGATTTGTTGTCGATGACCCTGAATGTCGGCTACGCCATCAGTTCGATGATCTTGATCAGCGTATTTCTCGTCACCCTGATGACGCAGCTCTGGTCGAAAACCTACAACCCGGTGTTGTACTGGATCGTGATTCTGTCCACGAGTACCGCCGGCACCACGATGTCGGATTTCATGGACCGCACCTTGGGCCTCGGGTACGCCACCGGCTCGATGATCCTGATCGTGATCCTGATGATCATCTTCGCGTTGTGGCACCTCAGCGGCGATTCGCTGAACGTGAACAAGGTCCAGACCTTTCGAGGCGAGCTGTTTTACTGGATGGCGATCCTGTTCTCCAACACCTTGGGCACCGCGTTGGGCGACTTCCTGGCGGACGACTCCGGGTTGGGTTTTGCCGGTGGCGCCTTGCTGATCGGCTCGGCCATTGCGGTGGTGGTAGCACTTAAATACTTCACCCAGATCTCTTCGGTGCTGTTGTTCTGGGTGGCGTTTGTGCTGACTCGGCCGTTTGGCGCGACCCTGGGCGACTTCCTCACCAAGCCCCATGAAAAGGGCGGGCTGGATTTCGGCACCATGGGTTCATCGGCGGTGTTGGCGGCGGTGCTGGTGGTGATGATTGCCGGGGCGTCGTATGCGCAGCGCCGGTATGGGCGCCGGCAGCCCGTAGAGCTGACCTGACGCTGTTTATGAAACGCTGAAGAACAATATGTGGGAGCGGGCTTGCTCGCGAATGCGCCGTGTCAGTCGATGTTGCTCTGACTGATCCACCGCGTTCGCGAGCAGGCCCGCTCCCACACTGTTCAGTCCGTGGTAATGCGCGAATGCTTGCGGGTGTCTTTCATGGTCACGTAGACCACCAGCGACACTGCAATACAGGCCGTCACATACCAGTAGTAACCGGTTTCCATGCCAATGCTCTTGAACCACAGCGCGATGTATTCAGCCGTACCGCCGAAGATCGACACGGTCAGCGCATACGGCAGGCCCACGCCCAAGGCACGAATTTCCGTAGGGAACAGCTCGGCCTTCACCACCGCGTTGATCGAGGTATAGCCGCTGACGATGATCAGTGCCGCCATGATCAGGAAAAACGCGCCCCACCAGGTCTGGATGGTGTGCAGGGTGGTGAGGATCGGCACGGTAAACAAGGTGCCGAGGATGCCGAAGGCGATCAGGATCGGCCGGCGGCCAACCTTGTCCGACAGCCCGCCGACAATGGGTTGCAGGCACATGAACAGAAACAGCGTGGCCGCCGAAATGGTAGTGGAGTCGGAAATGCTCATGCCCACCGTGTTCACCAGGTATTTCTGCATGTAGGTGGTGTAGGTGTAGAACGCCAGGGTGCCGCCCATGGTCAGGCCGACCACGGTCATCAGTTCCTTGGGGTGGCGCATCAAGGTGCGCATGGCGCTTTCCTTGGCCTTTGCCTTTTTGGTGAACGACTCGGTTTCTTCCATGCCACGACGCAGGTACAGCGCGACCACTGCGCACAGGGCGCCGATGGCGAACGGGATGCGCCAGCCCCAGTCGTACAGTTGTTCGGTGGTGAGCACCTGTTGCAGCACAATCAATACTGCCAGCGCGATGAGTTGGCCGGAAATCAGCGTCACGTATTGGAAGCTGGAGAAGAAACCGCGACGTTCCTTGGTCGCCATTTCACTCAAGTAAGTGGCCGAGGTACCGTACTCGCCACCCACCGACAGACCTTGCAGCAGGCGGGCGAACACCAGCAGGATCGGTGCGCCGACGCCGATGGTTTCATAACCCGGGCTCAGGGCGATGATCAGTGAGCCAAAGCACATCAATAGTACCGAAGCCATCAAGGCCGCTTTGCGACCGGCACGGTCGGCGTACAGCCCCATCAGCCAGCCACCAATCGGGCGCATCAGGAAGCCCACGGCGAAGATCGCGGCGGTGTTCAGCAGTTGGGCGGTCGTGTCGCCTTTCGGAAAGAAGGCTTTGGCGAAGTACAGCGAGAAGGCGGCGTAGACGTACCAGTCGTACCACTCGACCATGTTGCCGACCGAGCCGCTGAAAATCGATTTGATCCGGCTGGAAGTACTGCGTTCTTTTGCCGGCGCAGCCGCCGACCCCAGAGGCAGGGAGTTGGAGTTATCCATTGAAGGATCCTTCATCTAGTTGTTTTTATGGAGCGTGCTTGAGCACTGCCTGGCTGGGGCTATAGCAGGAGCTGTGCCAGGTGGGTGAAGGCCCGGAATAGAAGGGTTACAAGATTTTATTGAGCGGAAATTTGCTGATGATTTTCAGGTGATGAGCGGAAATCCGCTTATGGCTGCTGTCCTTATCGGGGGCAAGCCCCCTCCCACATTTTGATTTGTGAACACGCTCAAGTGTGGGAGGGGGCTTGCCCCCGATAGCGGCCTGCCGGTCAACACAACGATTGGCCTAGAGAAACATCTCCCGCACCAACCCATGCCGCTGCATCTTTTCATTGAAGGTGCGACGCGGCAGCTGCAGCTCCGCCAATACTGCCTTGATATCGCCCTTGTGCCGCACCAGCGCTGCTTTCAGGCAATGCGCTTCGAAGGCTTCCTGTTGCGCCGCCAGGGATTGCCCGGCCTCGATACCTTCCGGCTCCGGTTCACCCAGGCCCAGCACTTGGCGCTCGGCGACGTTGGCCAGTTCACGCACATTACCCGGCCAATCATGGCTGAGCAGGCGCCCCAGTTGCGCGCCGCTCAAGGGTTCGGCGCTGCGGCCCAAGCGCTCGGCGGCGCTGTGGGCAAAGTGGTCGAACAGTAGCGGAATGTCTTCACGGCGCTCGCGCAGAGGTGGCAGGCGCAGCTGTGCGACGTTCAGTCGGTAGGCCAAATCTTCGCGAAAACGCCCTGCGCGCGCCTCTTCCAGCAGGTCCGGCTTGGTGGCGGCAATGATGCGCAAGTCCACGTGAATGCTTTGGTTGGAGCCCAGTCGCTCAAGCTTTTGTTCCTGCAATACGCGCAGCAACTTCACCTGTTGGGCCAGCGGCATGCTTTCGATTTCATCCAGGAACAGCGTGCCGCCATGGGCATATTCCAGCTTGCCGATACGCTTGCCTTGGGCGCCGGTGAACGCGCCACTTTCGTGGCCGAACAATTCGGCCTCAAACAGCTGCTCGGGGATGGCGGCGCAGTTGAGCGCTACAAACGGTTTTTTTGCACGCGGGCCAAAATCGTGCAAGCAGCGCGCGACCAGCTCTTTACCGCTGCCGGTCTCGCCACGGATCAACACATTGACCGGCAGGTTCGCCAGGTCGAGCACCTGGCGTCGCAGGTTCTGCAAGCCTCGGGACACGCCCAGCAGGCTCGATTCGAGCTGCGCGCGGTGATCGGCCTGTTGATGCAGACGTCGGTTCTCCAGGATCAGTCCGCGTTTGTCCAGGGCGCGGCGCAGGCTGTTGAGCAAGGCGTCGGGGCTGAAGGGCTTTTCCAGAAAGTCATAGGCACCGTCGCGCATCGCTTCCACCGCCATCGGCACATCGCCGTGGCCGGTGAGCAGAATCACCGGCAAATCGGCATCCCGGCGTTGCACTTCGGCCAGCAGTTCCAGGCCGCTGAGCCCGGGCATGCGCACATCGCTCAGGATCACCCCGGCAAAGTCCCTGGGCAGGTGCGCCAGGCATTCCTCGGCGCGGCTGAACAACTGCACATCAAACCCTGACAGGCTCAACCATTGTTCGACGGCCGTGCGAATGCTGGCTTCGTCATCGACCACAATCACGGCGTTCAACATAGGTCGGGCGTCTCCAGCGCAATCGGTAAGGTCAAAGTGAAAACCGCGCCGTCGCCACGGTTGCCGGCGAGCAGGCGCCCGCCCAGTTCATGCACGATAGCGTAGGACACCGCCAGCCCGAGGCCGAGGCCGTCTCCTACGGGTTTGGTGGTAAAGAACGGGTCGAACACGCTGTTCAAGTGTTCTTCTGCAATGCCGCCGCCGCTGTCGCTGACGGTCAGTCGCCACAACTGCTGGTCGGCGTGCAGGCGGATCTCCAGGCGTTTGCGTGGCGTGTCGGCCATCGCATCCAAGGCGTTGCGCAGCAGGTTGATCAACACCTGTTCCAGGCGGATGGCATCACCGCGCACCCACGCGGGTCGGGTCAGGTCCAGCACCACGCCGATGGCTTCGTCGCGCAGGCGCGCGTCGAGCAAGTGCAGGGATTGGTCGACGACGGTGGCCAGGTCGAGCTTTTCGCGCAAGCCGCTGGGGCTTTTGCGCGCGAAGGTCTTGAGGTGGCCGGTGAGTGCGGCCATGCGCGTGAGCATGTCGTCCAGCGGTGTGAGCGCCTGGTAGGCATCGTCCACGCGGCCGTGGTCCAGCAGCAGGCGCAGGGTCGCCAACTGCATGCGTTGGGCGGTCAGCGGCTGGTTGATTTCATGGGCGAGTGCGGCGGACATCTGGCCCAGTGCCGCCAGTTTGGCCGATTGCACCAAGCCATCCTGGGCCGTGCGCAGCGCCTGGGTGCGCTCCTCCACAAGCTGTTCCAACTCTTCGCGGCTGCGCTGGCGCAGGCGGGCCAGGCGCCAGCGCTGGGTCAGGAACAGCACCAGAAACACCAGCGCCAGCCACGAGCCTGCAGCGGCGAGGCCGGCGTTGCGCTGATCCTCAAAGGCGAACTGCGGTGTGCGCAGCAGGTGCAGGGTCCAGCCTTCGGCCTTCAGTGGCAGGGATTCCCAGATGTAGTTGGCATTGCCGTCAGGGCCATTGACGCGCATCAAGTGGCTGTTTTCGTCGAAGCGCTGCAGCGTCTGGGTTTGCAGCGGCTGCAATTGCTTTTTATCGTATTGGCGCGTGGCCTTGAGTTCGGCAAGGTCGCTGGCCGACAGCGGCCGCAGGTTGCGGTAACGCCAGCCCGGCTGGTTGGCGATAAACACGATGCCGCGCGCGTCGCTGACCAGCAGCAGGTCATTGCCCTGGGCCCACTCACGTTCAAGTTCGGGGAATTCGAGCTTCACGACCATGGCGCCGAGAAACTGCTCATGTTCATCGACCACCGCGCTGGAGAGGAAGTAACCCGGAATGCCGGTGGTGACTCCGACCGCATAAAAACGCCCGGTGCCTTGGCTCAAGGTCTGGCTGAAGTAGGGGCGAAACGCGTAGTTGTGGCCGACATAACTGCTCGGCAAGTTCCAGTTACTGGCGGCCACGGCCAAGCCGTTGCGATCCATCAGTTCCAGGGTTGAGGACTGTGCTGCGCCGTTGATGCGCTCCAGTTTGCGGTTGAGCAGGTCCTGGGTGGTGGCGTCGAGCGGGCCTTTCAAGGCGCTGATCATTTCCGAATCCAGCGCCAGTACGGCGGGCAGGGCGCGGTAGCGTTCGATCAGGGTGTGCAGGGAATTGCCATAGAGCGTGAGCTGTTGATGGGCGCGGGCGGCGTCATCCACCAAGGCTTGGCGTTCGGCATGGCGAGTGGCCAAGGCAGCGGCCAGCACCGCACCGGCGATGATCAACAGGGAATAGAAGGTCAGGCGCAGGGGGCGTGGGATCGCGATCATACGGTGATGAACAGGCACGGTAAGGGGTGAGCACCATAGCATGGGCTGCTTGGATCTTGTGGCATGCAGGCTTGTGTGGGAGCTGGCTTGCCTGCGATGGCATCACCTCGGGGTCACTGAAAAACCGATGTGCCTGCATCGCAGGCAAGCCAGCTCCCACATGATCGTGTTTGTCATTGCAACATTGCCAGTCATAAAAAAGGCGACTGGGCCATGGGCCGCAGTCGCCTTTATCCGTGCAGTGAAGCGCTTACTGCACTTCTACCGCCAGGCTTTCACTGATCTTTTTCTGCCAGATGGCAGGACCGGTGATGTGGACGGATTCACCCTTGCTGTCCACCGCAACGGTGACCGGCATGTCCTTCACGTCGAACTCGTAGATCGCTTCCATCCCCAGTTCGGCGAACGCGACTACGCGCGACTTCTTGATGGCTTGCGCCACCAGGTACGCCGCACCGCCCACAGCCATCAAGTACACGGCTTTGTGGTCCTTGATCGCTTCGATGGCGGTTGGGCCGCGCTCGGATTTGCCGATCATGCCCAGCAGGCCGGTCTGCTCGAGGATCTGACGGGTGAACTTGTCCATCCGCGTGGCGGTGGTCGGGCCAGCCGGGCCAACCACTTCTTCGCGCACCGGATCAACCGGGCCGACGTAGTAGATGAAGCGACCCTTGAGGTCTACCGGCAGGGTTTCGCCCTTGTTCAGCATCTCGACCATGCGCTTGTGCGCCGCGTCGCGACCGGTGAGCATCTTGCCGTTGAGCAATACGGTTTCACCCGGCTTCCAGCTTTGCACTTCTTCCGGGGTCAGCGTGTCGAGGTTGACACGGCGGGCCGATGGGCCGGCTTCCCAGACGATTTCCGGGTAGGCGTCCAGCGATGGCGCTTCCAGCGACGCCGGGCCCGAACCGTCGAGCACGAAGTGCGCGTGACGGGTGGCGGCGCAGTTGGGGATCATGCACACCGGCAGCGAGGCGGCGTGGGTCGGGTAGTCCATGATTTTCACGTCGAGCACGGTGGTCAGGCCACCCAGGCCCTGGGCGCCGATGCCCAGTTGGTTGACCTTCTCGAACAGCTCCAGGCGCATCTCTTCGATACGGTTCTGCGGGCCGCGCTTTTTCAGCTCGTGGATGTCGATGGACTCCATCAACACTTCCTTGGCCATTACCGCAGCTTTCTCGGCGGTGCCGCCGATGCCGATGCCCAGCATGCCCGGTGGGCACCAGCCGGCGCCCATGGTCGGAACGGTCTTGAGCACCCAGTCGACGATCGAGTCGGACGGGTTGAGCATGGCCATTTTCGACTTGTTCTCGGAGCCACCGCCTTTGGCGGCCACGTCCACTTCCACGGTGTTACCCGGGACGATGGAGTAGTGGATCACGGCCGGGGTGTTGTCCTTGGTGTTTTTACGCGCACCTGCCGGGTCGGCGAGGATCGAAGCACGCAGGACGTTTTCCGGCAGGTTGTAGGCGCGACGCACGCCCTCGTTGATCATGTCGTCCAGGCCCATGGTGGCGCCATCCCAACGTACGTCCATGCCCACGCGCACGAACACGGTAACGATACCGGTGTCCTGGCAGATCGGGCGATGGCCGGTGGCGCACATGCGCGAGTTGATCAGGATCTGCGCGATGGAGTCACGGGCTGCCGGCGATTCTTCGCGCAGGTAGGCTTCGTGCATCGCCTGGATGAAGTCAACGGGGTGGTAGTAGGAAATGAATTGCAGGGCGTCGGCAACGCTCTGAATCAGGTCGTCTTGCTTGATCACGGTCATGAGTCGCGCTCCTCTATAAGACGGGAACATTCAATAAAGGTGGCTCAGTTGGGTGCATCGGTCGGCTGAGTCCACCTTTCCAAGGCACGCCGTAGGTGCAGGCGCGACGCTAAAAAGGCGCGGCAGTATAACCCGGCGCGGTGGCCGATACACCCGACTATGGTCAAACTCTGTCGGGCATGATTCCCTGTACGCAGCCCTTCTGATTGAGACCTTATATGCCTGAACTGCACGTCGGCGAACGCCACTGGTCGGTAGCCACCGGCAGCAACTTGCTGGATGCCCTGAATCTGGCGGGTGTGGCCGTGCCTTACAGTTGCCGGGCGGGCAGTTGCCATGCGTGCCTGGTGCGCTGCCAGGGTGAGGTCGAGGACAAACAACCCGATGCCTTGAGCCCGGCGCAACGTCAGGACGGGTGGCGCCTGGCGTGCCAATGCCAGGTTGTCGGGGACGTGCAAGTTGAAACGTTCGACCCGCTGCGTGACGGTTTGCCCGCCCGGGTGGTGGGCGTCGACTGGTTGAGTGCGAGTGTGCTGCGCCTGCGCTTGCAACCGGAACGTGGCCTGCGTTATCGCGCCGGGCAGCATCTGGTGGTGTGGGCCGGACAGGTGGCGCGGCCCTATTCCCTGGCGAGCTTGCCCCAGGAGGATCCGTTCCTGGAGTTTCACCTCGATTGCCGTCAGCCCGGTGAATTCATAAACATCGCCCGCCAGTTGCAACTGGGAGACGACCTGCGCCTGGGCGAGTTGAGAGGCGGGGCGCTGCAATACGACCCTGACTGGCATTCGCGGCCGCTATGGCTGCTGGCCGCCGGCACGGGGCTTGGGCCGTTATGGGGCGTGCTGCGCGAGGCGTTGCGCCAGGATCATCACGGCGCCATCCGTGTGATTCACCTGGCTCATGATGCCGACGCGCATTACCTGGCCGAGCCCCTGGCGCAGTTGGCTTTGCAGCATCCAAACGTCACCGTGGAGCTGTGGACTGCGGCTGAGTTGACCCAGGCATTGGCGCAACTGCGGCTTGTTTCGCGGCAAACTCTGGCCTTACTCTGCGGGCATCCTGTCAGCGTCGAGGCGTTTTCCAAGCGCTTGTTCCTGGCCGGTCTGCCGCGCAATCAACTGCTGGCCGATGTGTTTTTGCCCCGTGGTTGAGCGCTGACTTCTACAGCCGCGAGATCCACCATGACCGACGCCATCCTGCTGCAACGCGAACGCGGGCTGCTGACCTTGCAGCTCAACCGCCCGGACAAGAAAAACGCCCTGACCCGCGCCATGTACACGCAATTGGCCCACGCGTTGGAGCAGGCCGATGCGGACCCAGACATCCGTGCCGTGCTGATTCAGGGCAGCCGTGAGTGTTTTACCGCCGGTAATGACATCGGCGATTTCCTCGAACAGCCGCCCAGCGACCTCGACAGCCCGCCGTTTCACTTTATGAAAAGCCTGCTCAATTGCCGCAAACCAGTGATTGCCGCTGTGGCCGGCGCGGCGGTGGGCATTGGTACGACTCTGTTGCTGCATTGCGACCTGGTGTACATCAGCCGCGATGCGCGCTTGCGCATGCCGTTCGTCAACCTTGGGTTGTGTCCGGAGTTTGGCTCAAGCCTGATCCTGCCGCGATTGCTCGGGCATGCCAAGGCGGCTGAGCTGTTGCTGCTGGGCGAGGGATTCACCGGTGAGCAGGCGGCAGCGTGGGGCATTGCCACGCAGGCGTTGAGCAGCGGTGAAGCGGCGCTGGCCAAAGCGCGGGAAGTGGCTGAACGCTTTGAGACGCTGGCGCCGGGTGCGGTGCAGGTCAGCAAACACTTGATGAAAAGTGTGGATCGCGAGCAGTTGCGTCACGTGATTGAAGAGGAGGGGGCGTTGTTTACGCAGCGATTGAAATCGCCGGAGGCGATTGCGGCGTTGTCGGCTTTTGTCACCAGGCGGTGAATTGGCGTCAAGTGGTCGGACGTCTTCGCGAGCAAGCCCGCTCCCACATCGAGCGTGTTTCTTCAGGGTGTGTGCGGTCAAATGTGGGAGCGGGCTTGCTCGCGAAGAGGCCAGTGACGCCAACACCATCACCAGCCTGAAATGCAAAAAGCCCCGCCATTCACATGGCGGGGCTTTTGTTTTTCAGCCTGTCACTCAGACCATTGGATCGCCAACGTGCAGGATCTTCATGCCGTTGGTGCCACCGATGGTGTGGTAGCTGTCGCCCTTGGTCAGGATGACCCAGTCGCCTTTCTCCACAACGCCGCGCTTGATCAACTCGTCGATGGCAGCCTGGCTGACTTCATGCGGCGGCAACGAGGCCGGGTCGAACGGCACGGTGTACACGCCACGGAACATGGCCGCGCGAGCCTGGGTTTCGCGGTGCGGGGAGAACGCGTAGATCGGCACCGAGGAACGGATGCGCGACATGATCAACGGCGTGTAGCCACTTTCGGTCAAGGCGATGATCGCTTTAACGCCCGGGAAGTGGTTGGCGGTGTACATGGCTGCCAGGGCAATGCTCTGGTCGCAGCTTTCGAACACTTTGCCGATGCGGTGGCTGGAGGTCTTGCTGGTCGGGTGCTTTTCGGCGCCGACGCAGATCCGCGCCATGGCCTGTACGGCTTCCAGCGGGTACGGGCCGGCAGCACTTTCAGCCGAGAGCATCACGGCGTCGGTGTAGTCGAGCACGGCGTTGGCTACGTCGGACACTTCGGCGCGGGTTGGCATCGGGTTCTGGATCATCGACTCCATCATCTGGGTCGCCACGATCACCGCTTTGTTATGGCGGCGTGCGTGCAGGATGATCTTTTTCTGGATACCGATCAGCTCGGCGTCACCGATTTCCACGCCCAGGTCGCCACGCGCAACCATCACAGCGTCGGAAGCCTTGATCAGGCCGTCGAGGGTTTCGTCATCGGCAACGGCTTCGGCGCGTTCGATCTTCGCTACCAGCCAGGCAGTACCGCCGGCTTCGTCGCGCAGTTTACGCGCGTATTCCATGTCGGCAGCGTCGCGCGGGAAGGACACGGCGAGGTAGTCCACTTCCATTTCGGCGGCGAGCTTGATGTCGGCCTTGTCTTTTTCAGTCAGGGCCGGCGCCGTCAGGCCACCGCCGCGACGGTTGATGCCTTTGTGGTCGGACAGCGGGCCACCGATGATCACGGTGCAGTGCAGTTCGGTCGGGGTCGCGGTGTCGACGCGCATGACCACGCGGCCATCGTCCAGCAGCAGCTCGTCACCGACGCCGCAGTCCTTGACCAGATCCGGGTAGTCGATACCCACGACTTGCTGGTTGCCTTCGGTCAGCGGATGGCTGGTGGAGAAGGTGAACTTGTCACCGATCTTCAGCTCGATACGCTTGTTGGCGAATTTGGCGATACGAATTTTCGGGCCTTGCAGGTCACCCAGCAGCGCCACGAAGCGGCCGTGCTTGGCGGCCAGGTCACGCACCAGCTTGGCGCGAGCCTTGTGCTCGTCCGGGGTGCCGTGGGAGAAGTTCAGACGGGCAACGTCCAAACCAGCCAGAATCAGCTGTTCGAGGACTTCCGGCGAGTTACTGGCCGGGCCAAGGGTGGCGACGATTTTGGTACGACGGACGGACATGCACAGACTCCTGAGTTCAAGCGCTGGAGAAGGCTACTATGCTCTTTCGTTGTAGTCATTGTTCGTTTGCACTACTTATCGACGATTGGCTTGTTTTTGCAGCGGTTGAATAGACGAACATCCTTGAAGATTTTCGACGAGGGGTCGATACACTGCTCAAGACAGGAGAACCCCCATGCGAATTTTGCTCGTTGCTGCCCTGGCCGTCAGTGTTGTCGGCTGTACCCGCTGGTCGATGGACCACCATTTGAACAACGCTTACCGTGCCTATGGGGTGGGTGATTGCGAGCGCGTCACGCTGGAATTGTCCCAGGTTGACCGCGAGAGCCGCACCCGTCGCTACGTGCAACCGGAGGTCTCGATGTTGCGCGGCCAATGCCTGGAGCGACAGAAATTGTTCGTGGATGCAGTCCAGACCTATCAATTCATCATCAGCCAGTACCCGACAAGTGAATACGCCTACCGTGCGCGAGCCAGGCTCGACACGCTGCAGCAGTTGGGGCATTACCCCGGCGCCAGTGCTGCACAGACGCGGCCGGCGTCTTTGTAATGATATTTGTCATTCTATAGCTGGCCCGTCGCCAGTCTTGAGCTATCCTTTGGGTGTTCGTTTGTACAAGTTTCTATTCGAACGAATGCGAGGCCCGGATTCGGCAGTTGTTTAGTGACCATAGCGACGTCTGTTGGCACACCGAGATCCAGGGAGAGCGAGCCATTGGCTCGTTCCGAATCACTGGACCGGCCAGGGCATGGCCATTGGATGGCGATCTCACATGTTTACCCACCGACGGATCGAGCGGCACCAGTTACATTGCTTCCTGCAGGTATTCAACCGAGTTACCGATAAACCTATCGGTTTTCTGGGCAACGTTTCTGAAAGTGGGCTGATGTTGATCAGCCAGTTGCCCATGATGGTCGATGTGGATTTCGAGTTGCGTCTGAAAATTCCTGGCCCGACCGGCGAGTGCCAGGCAATCGACCTGACCGCGACCTGCCTGTGGAGCCATGAAGACATCAACCCGCAGCATTACGACTCGGGGTTCAGCGTGATTGAAGCGGGCGAAGAGTACAGCCAGTTGATCAGCGCCTTGTTGAATTACTTCAGCTTCGATCCGCTTCAGGCATCCGCTTAGGCATTGAATGTGTTGACCCGGGTTGGGATGGTTATCCGGCCTTGGCAACGTGTCTGTGTCAGCGCGCTTTCAGAACACTCCGGCTTTTTTCCAACCCAGATAACGCGTCACGAGCGCGGCTCCCAACCCTGATGGGGGGGTGTCCAGTACGGATAACCCATGGGCGCTCAACCGGTCATGGAGTTCGTTGCGTGTATTGAGGTAGTCGACCGTCCCGCAGTAAGCCAATGCTTCGGGCAGGGTTTGCACGGGGGCCTGGCGCAAATCATCGAGTACTTCCTCCCTCAGACTGGCCACCAGTACCCGATGTTGTCGGCTGATACGCTTGACCGCTGTCAGCAATGCTTCATCGTCCTCATCGCGCAGATTGGTGACCACGATCACCAGCGCCCGGCGTTTTTGCCGAGCCAGCAGTTGGCTGGCCGCAGCTTGATAGTCGGCCGTCCGGCGGGTGGTATCCAGGTCGTATACCGCATTGAGCAGCAGGTTCAGTTGGCCGCTGCCCTTGACCGGCGCCAGGTAACGCGGCTGGTCACTGGCAAAGGTGCTCAGCCCCACGGCATCGCCCTGACGCAGCGCAACATAACTGAGCAACAGGCAAGCGTTGAGTGCATGGTCGAAATGTGACAACTCGCCGTCCTGACTGCGCATGCGTCGACCGCAATCGAGCATGAACACAATCTGCTGGTCGCGCTCATCCTGGTATTCACGGGCGATGGGTGTGCGTTGTCGTGCGGTAGCCTTCCAATCGATCTGGCGCAGGCTGTCGCCCTCGCGAAATTCGCGCAGTTGGTGAAACTCCAGGCCCAAGCCCCTTCGCTGGCGTTGGCGTACGCCGAGTTGGCTGAGCCAGTTATCCACACCGAGCAACTGTGCGCCGTATAAATGGGCGAAATCCGGGTAGACGCGAGTGGCATCGCTGACCTCGGCAAATTGCCGTGCCGACCATAGCCCAATGGGGCTGGGCAGGTGAATTCCACAGCGGCTGAAGGTGAAGTGTCCACGGCGCAGAGGCCGCAGTCGGTAGCCCAGTTCGCTGCGTTCACCGGGGCGCAGTTCGATGCTTTGGGGCAGGTTTTCCATGCTCAAGCCGTCAGGAACATGATCGAACACCTTCACTGTGATTGGTCGCGAGTAATCGTGCGCCAGGGTCAGGCGCACTTCACCCCAGCGTCCGAGTGCCAGGCTGCCCGGCATTTGCCGCTGTATTTGCACACCGGGGCGCCGCCGCAGGCGCACGGCATCCAGCAGCGCCAGCAGCAACAGCGCCAGTAACAAGCCCCAGGCTATCGAGTGCAGCGTGTCGGGCACCTTGAATTGCAGTGCCGCTGCGGCGCCGAGCAGGATGTTCAGGCCCAGCAACACACTCAGCCAGCTCAGCAACAGGCGGGTCGGCTTCATGGGCGAGTCACTGCCGGGGCGCCGGGATCTGGTCCAGCAGTTGCTTGAGCACTTGGTCTACCTCCAGCCCGTCGATGTCCAGTTCCGGCGCAATGCGCACCCGATGACGCAATACCGCCAGCGCGCACCCCTTGATATCGTCAGGGGTGACGAATTCACCGCCACGCAACAACGCGCGTGCCCGGGCTCCGCGAACCAGGGCGATGGAGGCCCGAGGGCCGGCGCCGATGGCCAGCCCAGGCCACGTGCGGGTGGCTCGCGCCAGGCGCACGGCGTAGTCGAGGACTTGCTCATCCAGCGCCAGTTCGCTCGCGACCTGCTGTAGGTTCAACACATCATGGGCCTGCAGCACCGTACGTAGCGGGTGCACATCGAGCATGTCTGCCCGGGACGAGCGAGTGACTTCGCGCACCATCTCCAGTTCTTGCTGAGCATCGGGGTAATCCATGCGCACCTTGAGCATGAAACGGTCGAGTTCGGCTTCGGGCAGGGGGTAAGTACCTTCCTGTTCAATAGGGTTCTGGGTCGCCAGTACCATGAAGGGCTGACCGATAGGCAGCGCCTCGCCTTCGAGAGTGACTTGGCGCTCCTGCATGGCTTCAAGCAAGGCGGCTTGAGTCTTGGCCGGAGCGCGGTTGATTTCATCGGCCAGCAGCAAGTGAGTGAACAGCGGGCCCTTGCGCAGTTTGAACTGCTCGGTATGCAGGTCATACACAGCGTGGCCGGTGACATCGCTGGGCATCAGGTCCGGTGTGAACTGGATTCGCGCGAAATCGCCACCAAAGCAACGCGCCAGGGCACGCACCAGCAACGTCTTGCCCAGGCCGGGGACGCCTTCGAGCAGTACATGACCGCCAGCGATCAGCGCGGTAAGTACGTCGTCGATCACCTGATGCTGGCCAATCACCGCCTTGCGCAATTCAACGCGCAGGGCCTGTGCCTGCTGGCTGGCGTGTTGAAGGCTTCCGGCGGTAGGGGCAGTGGCTGCTGGGAGTTCGCTCATAGGGCATTCCTGAGAGTTTGCAGGCATGCCACCTGACGGCTGAAATCGGCGCTGGTGAGCCGCTTTGCCGGGAGTGGGCCAAGGGCCTGACTGATGATGTGGGAGGGTTGGCGCGTCAGGCGTTCAAGTACCTGCCACTGTTCAGCGGTGTCGAGGTGTTCAAAGCCAGGGTGACGTCGGCGGGCAGCGTGCTGGATGTCGCGCTGCAGGGCGTGCAAGAGAGTGCCCTGGCCGGTGCGACGCAGCAGGAAATCGGCGCTGGCCTTCAAGTGTTCCTGCAACTGCCGACGTGCCCTGGGCGCAGGCGCCTGGATCGGGCCCTGGCGCATGCCGGTCCGCCAGAGTGCCAGAGCAATAAACGCCAGGAGTGCCACCAAGGCTTGGGGGAAATAGCGCATCAACAGGGTCAACAGACTGTCTACATCGCTGTTGAACAACAAGGTCACGCCAGTGCCTTGGTTGAGGTACCACAGCAGCCAGGCGTTATCGTGTTGGCCGATGCCCGGGGTTTTCCACAGCTCGCTGTCGGTTACCACGGTGACGGTGCCATGCCCGAGATTGCGTTGCATGAGATGGCTGGATTTGGCGCTGTTGGCTGAAAACTGTGCCAGGTGTTTGGGATCGGTGAGGTTGAAGTCGGTATCGAAACTGAAGTACGCCGGGGCGGTTTCATTGTCGACATAGAGTTTGGTCAGATCCGGCGTTTTCTTTTTGCGCGCCGAGGCTGGCTCATCGAAGGTTTCGCTCAAGGTCTGGTGGATGTCCAACCGATCAAGCAGCAGGTCGCCGCTTTTACCTGTCTCTTCATCCCACAGCGCTTCGGCGACCACCAGCAAATGGCCACCGGACTTTGCCCAATCGAGCAGTTCATCCACCTGGCGTGGTGTCATGTTGCCGCGATCACCCAACAGCAGAAGGCTGTTGCCTTTCGGCTGGAGGTTAGCGAGGCGTTCGAGGCTCTTGGCATGCTCGACGCTCAGACCTTGCTGGCGCAGAAAGTACTCGGCCGCCAGATAGGGATTTTCCCGTGCTTGGGGCGATGGGCCGCGATCAACCACTTCGTCATAAGGGATCGCTTTGTGCCAGGCATAAAATGCACCAGCCCCCAGCAGGCACGCCAGCAGTAGACCTGCACACAATAATGGGCGGTTCATTGCGCGGCGTCCGAATTGAACAACGCGCGCCATTCGCTGCAGAGCTTTTGCTGGGCGGCGAGCGGAGGCAGTCGATGGCCGTAGGCCAGGTTTTGCCAGTGGCGTGTCAGCTCATTACTGAACACCAGCAGCTGCGGTTGTTGTAATTGGTGAACACGCTCCAAGACCTGGCCTTCGGTGTCGGCGGTTTTCAGTGCAATGTTGTAGTCGTGCAACAGGTGGCTGAGCAGGCCTCGGTACAAAAGGCTGAGGGCTTGCCGTGGTTGTGTGGGCCATAATTGTTCGGCAGCACTGGCGATGTCTTCGGGCAAGGTTTCTATGCCCAACTCCAGGCCGAATAACTGCGTCGGAGCGGGTTTGGTGACCCTGGATTGACTGATTGCGCGCCGACTGACAAAAGCGTGCAAACCGTCGCGGTAGTGCCAGCCGAGCAATGCGAGGCCTCCAATCAACAGGCTCCACAGGAGTATTTCCAATCCCTGGCCTACGTGTTTGAAAGTGTTGCTGTTGAGGTGATCGAGCAGTGCCTGTAACCATCCGGGTAATTTGCCGTCACCGTGCGCGGTGCCTTTGGCCGCAGGCTGGTCTTCGCCAAAGCGATAGCGGGTGACGGTTTCCGGGTTTTTGAACGGGGGGAGGGCCAGCAGAGTCTTGATGGATTGACTCGCAGCCGGGGTGCTCAGTTGCGATTGGCTACTGGACTCATCCGCCATGACCTGTGGACTGGCCTGCAGCATCAGCCCGACCGCCAACAGCAGTAGCGTTGCCACGCTGCCCAGGCGCTGGCGTAAACGCCGGAATACCAGTTCCAGGTCCCAGGCTTCCAGTACGGTACGGCGGTTGAGGTACAGGCTGAAACCGCAGGCGACGTAGATAGGCTCCCAGAACACCAATATCAACGCATAGAACGCGTTGCCCAGATGCCCCAGCCATAGCCATTGCGAACTGGTGGCGAGCGCCAACCGTTGCCAGTCCCAATCGCGTTCAACCTGCTCAGGAATGAAGAGATAGAACAGCGCCATGCAGCCAAGCCACAGGCCGATTTCCAGGTGCATGCCAATGATTGTCAGCCAGCGCGCGGCCCCTGCGTTGCGTTGTAACAGCACGCCGAGGCGGTGTTGGCGCGCCTGGCCACCCAGGCCTTCGAGTTGGCTCACTGGCAGCACGAAACTGCGGCTCAGGCTGAGACGCCGCCAGGTCAGGCTGACCAGCAACTGGCTTTTTAACAGTCGCGGCCAATGGCGCACGGCTTGTTTGACGCTGGGTGTTTCACCAAACAGTGCCTTGGAGAGGATGTACAACGGCAACCGATCGAACGCCGGCTTGAGCCACCAGAACAGCAAAACAGCTGCTAGGGGAGACTCCCATAACAACACGGTGAGCAAGGCAAATACTGGCAAGCTCACCAGCGCCCAACTGCTCATCAACAGCCAGCGATGCTCCCTGGCCATCAACACACCAAGGTCCATGGCTTCCCAGGCAGTACGGGGGCGAATTGCCACGCTGGCGTCACTCAGGCGCATGGTGAACCCGCCCGGCGAGAATCAAGTAAGCGGCCACCAGTAGCCAAAGCGCGGCGCCCACGAGGTATTTGATCCAAGGCGTGATAGTTGTGGTGGAAGACCAATAGGCCTCAATCAACGCAGCGATCAGCAGGAACACCATCACCCCGCAGAGCATCTGCACGCTTTTGCGCGCCGCCAAACGCAAGGATTCGCTGCGAGCGAGCGACCCCGGAGCGATCAGTGACCACCCCAGTTGCAAACCCGCTGCGCCGGCCAGGGCGATAGCGGTCAGTTCGAATGCACCGTGGCCGATGACAAACGACCAGAAGGTCTGGCCATAGCCAATTTCGGTCAGATGGCCGCAGATTGCGCCGATGATCAAGCCGTTGAAGATCAGAAAGAACACGCTACCCAGGCCAAACAGCAACCCGGCTGCAAAGGTCTGGAAGGCGATGCCGATGTTGTGCATCACGTAGTAGCCGAACATCATCCAGTTTTCGCTGGAGGCTCGCTCGGCGGCGCGCCCAAGGCGGCTGGCATCGGGGTCGTACATGCTTTGCATGTCGGCGACCTGCTGGGCGCTGACGATGCTGTAGATCAGGTCGGGAAACAGGTAAACCAGCAGGGCTATTCCCAGCAGGCTGCCGAAAAACAACAGGCTGGCGATTAACACGAAGCGCCATTGCTCACGTACCAGGCGTGGGAAGTCGGCCAGGACGAAACTCAGGACCTTTGCTCCCAATTGACTGCGATGGCGATAGAGCTGCTGGTGGCCGCGCAGGGCCAATTGCTGCAGCGGATCTACCAGATAACTGCTGTAGCCACGCTCCTGTGCCAGCGCGAGGTGCTGGCACAGGCGTCGATAGTGATGGGGGAAGTCCGCCACGTCGCGGGCCTTGGCCTTGCCTTGCTCCAACTGTGTGAGTTGCGCTGCAAAGGCTTGCCATTGGGGCTGGTGACGGCTTTCGAACAGGCTCTGCTTCATGTCGGCCCCAACAAACCACGGGCCACACCATTGAGTTGCTCTACGGCGCGTGCAGGAGACACTTGCAGAGGAACCGCGAGGATGGACGCAAGTTCATGCACCCGTTCGGCAGAGAGGTCGCCCTGGCGTTCGGCGAAGGCGAGAATGGCGCGCTGTTCGCTCAGGTCAAGGGCGAAGGGCAGGCGCAACGCAGCCGCTTGAGGTATCCGGGGGCGGGCCAGTGATTGTTCGCGGTAGATCACCAGGGTACCGGCGGCGAGGTCGCCGAGCCGTTTGAAATGAGGATGTTGCAGGCAACTGATGGCACCGAGGAAGTAGCCGAAGGGCAGCATGTCGACAAAGCGCAGCAGGTTGCGGATCAACGAGGCGGACCAGCCGACAGGCGTGCCATCGTCCTGTACGACCCGCAGGCCCATGACCTGCTTGCCTGGAGAGCAGCCTTGATTGAGCACTTCGAACAAGACCATGTACCACCAGCTGACCAGAAACAGCAGCAGTGCACCCAGGCCAATACCAATATTGCCCAACAGGGCCAGGGGCACGAGCAGGATGCCCATGACCAAGCCACGCAAGCCCAGGTCGAAAGCAAAGGCCAGTACCCGCGGCAGCAGGCCTGCCGGGCGCAAGGGCAGATCTATCCCTTCAGGGGTCTCGATCTGGTAGCGGGTATCCAAAGGGTTTTTCGGCATTGCGATCCCTGGCAGTGCGAAGCGGCTAAGAGACACGGATGCTAGCAGTGTCGACGGTGGAAGCAACCATTCAAGGTTTTGCTGGATATTTGTACAGCCAAGGTATCGCTGGCCCCGGGCGGCCAACAGCGCCTAGACTTTGCCGGTCTTCAGCACAGGAATAGCCCGTGACCTCCATTTTTTGGTACGACTATGAAACCACCGGCATCAACCCGCGCAGCGATCGCCCGCTTCAGGTTGCCGGTATTCGTACCGACCTCGAACTCAACGAGATCGGCCCGCCGGTCAACCTTTATTGCCAGCTCAGCGACGATATCCTGCCTCATCCGGCCGCCTGCGCGATCACCGGCATCACCCCTGACGTCCTGGCGGAAAAAGGCCTGGCCGAAGCCGACTTCATGACCCGAGTGCATGCCGAACTGGCCGCACCGGGCACCTGCGGCGCCGGTTACAACACTTTGCGTTTTGACGATGAAATGACGCGCTACAGTTTGTATCGCAACTTTTTCGACCCTTACGCCCGTGAATGGCAGGGCGGCAACAGTCGCTGGGATTTGATCGATGTGGTGCGCACGGCCTACGCACTTCGCCCGGAAGGGATTGTCTGGCCAGAGCAGGATGGGCGCGTCACCCTCAAGCTTGAGCGTTTGACCGCAGCCAACGGAATCGATCATGGCCAGGCCCACGACGCCTTGTCGGACGTGCGAGCCACGATCGCCCTGGCGCGCCTGGTCCGCGAGAAACAGCCCAAGTTGTATGAGTGGCTGTTTCAATTGCGCAGCAAGCAGCGGGTGATGGATCAGGTACGCCTGTTGCAACCGATGGTACATATATCCGGACGCTTTTCCGCCGAGCGTCACTATTTGGGCGTGGTGCTGCCGCTGGCCTGGCACCCGCGCAATCGCAATGCATTAATCGTCTGTGACCTTGGGCTGGACCCGCAGGGGTTGCTGGATCTGGACGCCGATACCTTGCGCCAGCGCCTCTACACGCGCCGTGGCGACCTGGCGGAAGGCGAACTGCCCGTGCCGCTCAAGTTAGTGCATATCAACCGCTGCCCGGTCGTTGCCCCGTTGAATGTGCTGCGGGCGCAGGATCGCGAGCGACTTCAATTGGATATGGACACGTACCAGGCACGTGCGCTGCGACTAACTGACGCACACGAAGTTTGGCGCGATAAGTTGGCGGCTATTTATGCCGAGGAAGATTTTGCGCCGAGTGCGGATCCCGAGCAGCAGCTCTATGACGGTTTTATTGGTGATCGCGATCGTCGTTTATGTGAACAAGTCCGGGCTGCCGAGCCTTTACATCTGGCGCATCAGCAGTGGCCATTTGATGATCATCGTTTGCCGGAATTATTATTCCGCTACCGCGCGCGTAACTTTCCTGACACCTTGAACAACGAGGAGCAACAGCGCTGGAAACTTTTCTGTCAGCAACGGTTGTCGAGTTCGGAGTGGGGCGCGCCGACTACCCTGTTGGCATTTAAGCAGGCGCGCGAGGAGTTGGCCGTTAGTGCTACATCGTTTCAGTGTCAGGTGCTGGATCAATGGCAGGAGTATGCCGACTCTTTAGCCGCCCGGCTGAATCTGTAGTCAGGCATTGGAGAATATTCTGACAATAAAAAACGCCAGCAAGCTGGCGTTTTTATTTTGTTGCTTATCAGGCGAAAGCCCGACCAGGCTTAGCCCAGCAGGGTAGCCCAGCCTTCAACCACGTCGCCGCCCCACTTGGCTTTCCACTCTTTCAGCGTCTTGTGGTTGCCACCTTTGGTTTCAATCACTTCACCGTTGTGTGGGTTCTTGTATTGCTTGACCTTGCGAGCACGCTTGGTGCCGGTAGTTTTCACAGCACCGCGGGGTGCCTTAACTTTCGACTCTGGATCCAGCAGCGCGATGATGTCACGCAGGGATTTGGAGTATTCACCCATCAGGGTGCGCAGTTTGCCTTCGAATTCCAGCTCGGTTTGCAGCTTGTCGTCTTGGGACAGGTTCTTCAAACGGGCTTGCAGCTCTTTGATAGCTTCTTCGGTGGCACGGTATTCGTTGATCAGAGACATGTGGACTACCTTATGTAGAGCGCTGATTGGCAGGAGAGTGGCCTAATAATAGTCAGGCACTAACCCCAAGTAAACATTTAAGGATGCATTTATGTGAATTACGTTGAATGTTTGTAGCCCTGCTACGCAATCGAGTTAATTAGTAGGTGGTAGACGTAAAGATAATCTCGTTTATTTTCCGACAATTGCCCGTGCATCACGTTGTACACGCATATAGCGTTGGTAAAACCTTACGCTATTAAGGGCTGTAGGCAGAGGTTGGGGGCAGAATAAGCCGTAAGGAATACTGCAGTTTTTCTGCGCAATCGCTAGAATAGCCGCCTTTGCGAAGTTCTGGAGTTTCCCCCTAATGCGCACTTTTCGGCTGGTGATTGCTTGCCCGGACCGGGTTGGCATCGTTGCCAAAGTCAGTAACTTTCTGGCCTCCCACAACGGCTGGATCACCGAGGCGAGCCATCACTCGGACAATCTCAGCGGTTGGTTTTTCATGCGTCACGAAATTCGTGCCGACACGCTGCCCTTTGGTCTTGAGGCTTTTCGTGAGGCGTTTGCGCCGATCGCCGAAGAGTTTTCGATGACCTGGCATATCACCGACACCGAGCAGAAAAAACGTGTCGTGCTGATGGCCAGCCGCGAGTCCCATTGCCTGGCCGACCTGCTGCACCGCTGGCACAGCGATGAGCTGGACTGCGAGATCGCTTGCGTAATCTCCAACCATGACGACCTGCGCAGCATGGTCGAATGGCATGGCATCCCGTATTACCACGTGCCGGTCAACCCGCAGGACAAGGAGCCGGCCTTTGCCGAAGTCTCCCGCCTGGTTAAGCAGCACGAAGCGGATGTGGTGGTGCTGGCGCGCTACATGCAGATTCTGCCGCCGGAACTGTGCCGCGAATATGCTGGCAAGGTCATCAACATTCACCACAGCTTCCTGCCGTCGTTTGTGGGTGCCAAACCGTACCATCAGGCCTCCCTGCGTGGCGTGAAGCTGATTGGCGCAACGTGCCACTACGTCACCGAGGAGCTGGACGCCGGCCCGATCATCGAGCAGGACGTGGTGCGCGTCAGCCACAGCGACAGCATTGAAGACATGGTGCGTTTCGGCCGTGACGTCGAGAAGATGGTGCTGGCCCGTGGCCTGCGTTATCACTTGGAAGATCGCGTGCTCGTGCATGGCAACAAGACTGTAGTGTTCTGATACAGGTCTTGAAGAAGCACAGGCCTGGGCGTTAAATCGTCCCAGGCCTTTTTTTTTCCTGCTGTTGGGGATTGATCAATGAGCGATCCACTGGACAAAGCCACTTCCCAAGCCCCGGCGACGCTGGGGGAGGGGTGTTTAAGTCGATATGACCCGGATGACCTGGACGCTGAGGACGGCACCGAGTTTCCCGGTGCCGCTGAGTTGTGGGAGCGCGAACAGGCCAAATCCGAGCGCTCGGACAAATAACGGCCCGCCGCTCTGAAAAGCGGCGGGCACGGGGCTCAGATGCGGAAACTGCCCACCAACTGTTTCAAGCGTGCGGCCTGTTGTTCCAGGTCGGTGCAGGCGCGCAGGGTGGATTGCAGGTTTTCCACGCCTTCCTGGTTGAGGGTATTGATCTCGGTAATGTCCATGTTGATCGACTCCACCACCGAGGTTTGCTCCTCGGTAGCGGTGGCCACTGACTGGTTCATGCCGTCGATCTCACCAATGCGCTGGGTCACGCTGTTCAAGCGCTCGCCGGCCAGGTTGGCGATTTCCACGCTGTCCTGGCTGTGGCGCTGGCTTTCACTCATGGTGCTGACCGAGTCGCGCGCACCGACTTGCAGCTCCTCAATCATCTTCTGCACTTGCTGCGCCGACTCTTGAGTGCGATGCGCCAGGTTGCGCACCTCATCGGCCACGACCGCAAACCCGCGCCCGGCTTCCCCGGCACGCGCCGCTTCGATGGCGGCGTTCAGTGCCAGCAGGTTGGTTTGCTGGGAGATGCTGGTGATCACCTCCAGAATTTGCCCGATGTTCACAGTCTTGCTGTTCAGCGCTTCTATATTGCTGCTGGACGCACTGATCATCGCTGACAGTTGGGTCATTGCCTTGATATTGCGATCTACCACCTGCTGGCCGTCTTCGGCCAAGTGCCGCGCATCGCTGGCCTGGCTGGAGGCTTGTGCGGCGTTGCGCGCGATTTCCTGGGCGGCGGCGCCCAGTTCGTTGATGGCGGCGGCGACGCTGTTGGTGCGGTTGGCCTGCTCGTCGGAGTTGACCATCGAGGAATTGGAGGCACTGACCACGCGCAACGCCACTTCGTTGACCTGTTCGGTGGCCGAGGACACCTCGCGGATCGAGGTATGAATCCGCTCCACGAAGCGGTTGAAGGCATTGCCCAGCGTGCCGAACTCATCGTTGTTCTGGATGGTCAGGCGGCGGGTCAAGTCGCCCTCGCCATCGGCGATGTCCTGCATTGCGCGGGTCATTACGTGCAGCGGTTGCAGCAGCACGCGGATGAGCATGCCCAGCAGCGCAATGATGATCACCACAGCGATGATCGTGGCGATGACCGCCGAATTGCGGAACTCGCTGAGCATGGCGAACGACTTGTCTTTATCCACCGAAATGCCCAGGTACCAGTTCACCGAGGGCAAGCCCTTGATCGGTGTAAAGGTCACGATGTTGTCTTTACCGTTGGCTTGAACTTCACTGAAGTCAGCACTGATCTTGGGCGTGTGATTGGGGTACACGTCGGCCAGGGTCTTCATCACCAGGTTTTTGTCCGGGTGCACGAGCACTTTGCCATCGGCACTGACCAGGAAGGCATAACCCATGCCGCCGAAGTTCAGCGCGCCAATGTTATCCACCAGCGTTTGCAGGCTCAGGTCGCCGCCTACCACGCCGATGCTCTGGCCAGTTGTGGTGGTGCTGGGGGTGGCGACCGAAATAATCAATTTCCCGGTGGCGGCGTCAATGTAGGGTTCAGTCAGGGTTGAGCCATTGCTGGACTGGGCGCCCTTGTACCAGGGGCGAACCCTAGGGTCGAAGCCATCGGGCATCTTGGTGTCGGGGCGGATGGTGAAGGCGCCTTTGCTGTCGCCCACGTAGGTGGCCATGAACGAGGACGTCAGGGCTTTCTGTTCCAGCAGGCCGGCGACGGCGGCGGGTTCAGGGTTGATGGCAATGTTCTGTGCTGCGTTTTCCACCAGCGCTATGCGCCCGGTGAGCCAGGTCTGAATATTGCTGGCGGTGACGTCGCCCATTTCATGCAGGTAATTATTGAGGTCGTCGCGAATCGCGTTGCGTTGCAGGTAGTCGTTGTAGAGGGTAAACAATGCGAAGGCGGCGATGACGATAAGAGCGGCTGCAAGCAGGATTTTGTGGCTGAAGCGCAGGTTTTTATTCATGGCTTGAAGGGTCCGCTAAGGTCTTGATATCCGAAGCGCGTCCTCATGGGATGCGCAAAATGGCAGCGTCAAAAAAGGTGTGGTACTTCTGGTGATAGCTCTGTAAGTCCCTTTAGGAGCCATCCGATCTGTTTTTAGACTTTGTGGGTCTTACAATTATCTGTATCGACCTGGCGGCACTAAAGATTAACCAAAGGTGACGAAATGCCTGACTCCTCGCAACTCCTTATTGGCGCCGGTCCGGACGGCCAACCTGTCGCCCAGGCCATGCGCCTGGCCAACCGTCACGGCCTGATTGCTGGCGCCACGGGCACCGGCAAGACCGTCACCCTGCAGCGCCTGGCAGAAGCGTTCAGTGATGCGGGTGTGGCCGTGTTCGCCGCTGATATCAAAGGCGATCTGTGTGGTCTGGGGGCTGCCGCGAACCCTCAAGGAAAAGTGGCTGAGCGCATCGCCGGCATGCCCTTCCTTAATTACACGGCGAAGGCTTATCCGGTAACGCTGTGGGATATCCACGGGCAGTCGGGTCATCCACTTCGCACGACCATCAGCGAAATGGGACCTCTATTGCTCGGCAGCCTGTTGGAACTCACCGACAGCCAGCAGTCGGCACTCTATGCCACCTTCAAAGTGGCGGACCGCGAAGGCCTGCTGCTGCTCGACCTCAAAGACCTCAAGGCATTGCTCAACCATCTGCGCTATCACCCGCAACTGCTGGGTGACGATGCCGCGTTGATGACCACCGGCTCCAGCCAGGCGCTGTTGCGGCGCTTGGCGGTGCTTGAACAACAGGGCGCAGAAGCCTTGTTTGGTGAGCCGGCCCTGCAGCTTGAAGATATTTTGCAGCCGGCCAGCGACGGCCGCGGGCGTATCCATTTGCTCGACGCCAGCCGGCTGGTGCACGAGGCGCCCAAGGTGTACGCGACTTTCCTGCTGTGGCTGCTGGCCGAACTGTTCGAGCAGTTGCCGGAGCGCGGGGATGCCGACAAACCGTTGCTCGCGCTGTTTTTCGATGAGGCGCATTTATTGTTTGCCGACACGCCCAAGGCTTTGCAGGATCGACTGGAGCAAGTGGTGCGTCTGATCCGCTCCAAAGGTGTCGGCGTGTACTTTGTCACTCAATCCCCCGGTGATTTGCCTGACACGGTCTTGGCGCAACTCGGTCTGCGTATTCAGCACGGCTTGCGGGCGTTCACCACAAAAGAGCAGAAATCCCTGCGCGCGGTGGCGGATGGCTTTCGGGCCAATCCGGCGTTCGACACCTTGTCGGTGCTCACAGAGCTGGGCACCGGTGAGGCACTGGTGGGCACCTTGCAGGAAAAGGGCACGCCGCAAGTGGTCCAACGCGTGCTGGTCGCGCCGCCGCAATCGCGCATCGGGCCGCTCAGCGAAGCCGAACGCGCCGCGCTGATTGCCAGCTCGCCGTTGCTGGGGCGGTATGACAAGCCGATTGACCGGGAGTCGGCCTATGAAGTGTTGATGGCGCGCAAGGAACTCGGGCCGACTGAGGCAGCCACGCCTGCTGCCGAAGAACCAAGCTTTACCGACAAGGCCGGAGCATTTTTGGGCACCACGGCCGGCAAGGCACTCAAATCAGCCATGCAACAGGCCGCCAATCAGATGGGCCGGCAGTTGGTGCGGGGTTTGTTGGGCTCGTTGCTGGGCGGCAGCAAGCGTAAGTAGCTATTCAGATTTGGGCTTGGCGTGCGCGGCCAATCGTTCCAGTGCCGCGCGCAAGCCCGGATCGCTGATCCCGTCGGCCGTCGCCTGAATGGTTTCGGCCGCATTCACCGAAAGGTTGATGGTGTGCCCCACCGCGCCTTGCTGCACGGTAGGCGGCTGCACCTTGAACTGGATACGGGTCAAACTGGCAAATTCGTCAAAGGCCATCAATTGTCGCTGCAGGCGTTTTTGCTGATAGCGCAAACGGGTCGCCCAATGACCGTCGGTGACAATTAACAGCAAATTTCCTTCGCGCCAGGACGCCACATGGCAATGTTCACGTGCGGCAGGTTGTAGCTGGCTTTCTACCAGGCGTTGCAAATGGCCCAAGCGTTGCGCATGGCCGAAGATGGCTTTCAACGGCTTGGCTTCGCGGAGCAACACGCTGGGCGCGCGGGCTGTAAGAGGGCGAAATGCCATGTTTAGACACCTTAAGTAACAGAGCCGCCATCTTAGCAGAAAGCGCCTGTGTGCCCCCCAGCCAATGCGTCACCCAGCGCTTTGCTCGTAAAATCAATAGGTAACTTCTGCGCCTGATGGGTTGAAGTTCCAGCAAAAGCCCTTATTTTAAACAGGCCCTCTCACAGCGCCATGCCAGCATCGGGGAATAACGCCACTTTCCTCACCCACGATTCCGGGTAGAATGCGCGTTCGCATGCGGCCGTGAGGGCTGCTCGGGCCACTCACGGTGCGCCCTCCATCCCTATGTGTGGAAGAACCTGCCGATATGTTTGCGCCTTTGTTAAAGAAACTTTTTGGAAGCAAGAATGAGCGCGAAGTTAAACGCATGCTCAAGACGGTGCAGCTGGTCAATGCCTTCGAAGAGCAGATGGTTGCCCTTTCGGACGAGCAATTGCGCGCCAAGACCCAAGAGTTCAAGGCCCGCATAGCCAAAGGTGAAACCCTCGACAAGCTGCTTCCCGAAGCCTTTGCGGTCGCCCGTGAAGCCGGTAAGCGTGTCATGGGCATGCGCCACTTCGACGTGCAGTTGATCGGCGGCATGACCTTGCATGAAGGCATGATTGCCGAAATGCGCACCGGTGAAGGCAAGACCCTGGTGGCAACCCTGGGTGTTTACCTCAACGCACTGTCCGGCAAGGGCGTGCACGTTGTGACGGTGAACGACTACCTGGCTCGCCGGGACGCCAACTGGATGCGCCCGCTGTATGAATTCCTCGGCCTGACCGTCGGCGTGGTAACGCCGTTCCAGCCGCCGGAAGAGAAACGCGCCGCTTACGCTGCCGACATTACGTACGGCACCAACAACGAATTCGGTTTCGACTACCTGCGCGACAACATGGCGTTCAGCATGGAAGAAAAATTCCAGCGCGAACTCAACTTTGCCGTGATCGACGAAGTCGACTCCATCCTCATCGACGAAGCCCGTACCCCGCTGATCATCTCCGGCCAGGCCGAAGACAGCTCGCGCCTGTACACCGAGATCAACAAGTTGATCCCGCGTCTGGAGCAGCACATCGAAGAAGTGGAAGGCGTGGTGACCAAAGAAGGTCACTTCTCCATCGATGAGAAGACCCGTCAGGTCGAGCTCAACGAAGCCGGTCACCAGTTTGTCGAAGAGATGCTGACCCAGATCGGCGAACTGGCCGAGGGCGAAAGCCTGTACTCGGCCCACAACCTGGGCCTGTTGACCCACGTGTATGCCGGCCTGCGCGCCCACAAGCTGTTCCATCGCAACGTCGAATACATCGTCCAGGACGGCCAGGTCGTGCTGGTTGACGAACACACCGGCCGTACCATGCCGGGTCGTCGTCTGTCCGAAGGCCTGCACCAGGCCATCGAAGCCAAGGAAGGGCTCAACATCCAGGCTGAAAGCCAGACGTTGGCGTCTACCACTTTCCAGAACTACTTCCGTCTGTACAACAAGCTGTCCGGCATGACCGGTACGGCCGACACCGAAGCGTTCGAGTTCCACCAGATCTACAACCTGGCCGTGATGGTGATTCCACCGAACAAGCCGCTGGCGCGTAAAGACTACAACGACCTGGTGTTCCTGACGGCCGAAGAGAAATACGCGGCAATCATCAACGACATCAAGGACGGCATGGCCCAGGGCCGTCCGATCCTGGTGGGTACTGCCACCATCGAGACTTCCGAGCACGTGTCCAACCTGCTCAACAAGGAAGGCATCGAGCACAAGGTTCTCAACGCCAAGTTCCACGAAAAAGAAGCCGAAATCATCGCTCAGGCCGGTCGCCCAGGCGCACTGACCATTGCCACCAACATGGCCGGTCGTGGTACCGACATCCTGTTGGGTGGTAACTGGGAAGTGGAAGTCGCGGCGCTGGAAAACCCGAGCCCTGAGCAGATCGCTCAGATCAAGGCCGACTGGCAAAAACGTCACCAGGCCGTGCTGGAATCCGGCGGCCTGCAGGTGATCGCCTCCGAGCGTCACGAATCGCGCCGTATCGACAACCAGCTGCGTGGTCGTGCCGGTCGTCAGGGTGACGCCGGTTCGAGCCGTTTCTACCTGTCGCTGGAAGACAGCCTGATGCGCATCTTCGCCTCGGATCGGGTGAAGAACTTCATGAAGGCCCTGGGCATGCAGTCCGGTGAAGCGATCGAGCACCGCATGGTGACCAACGCCATCGAGAAGGCCCAGCGCAAGGTAGAAGGCCGTAACTTCGACATTCGCAAGCAACTGCTCGAGTTCGATGACGTCAACAACGAACAGCGTAAAGTGATTTATCACATGCGTAACACGTTGCTGGCCGCCGACAACATTGGCGAGACCATTGCCGATTTCCGTCAGGACGTGCTCAACGCCACCGTCAGCGCGCATATCCCGCCACAGTCCCTGCCTGAGCAGTGGGATGTTGCCGGTCTGGAAGCGGCGTTGAAAAGCGACTTCGGTGTCGACTTGCCGGTTCAGCAGTGGCTGGACGAAGACGACCACCTGTATGAAGAAACCCTGCGCGAGAAGCTGATGACCGAGCTGCTGGCCGCGTACAACGAGAAAGAAGAGCAAGCGAGCGCCGAAGCGCTGCGCACCTTCGAGAAACAAATCGTACTGCGTGTGCTGGACGACCTGTGGAAAGACCACCTGTCGACCATGGACCACTTGCGTCACGGTATCCACTTGCGTGGTTATGCCCAGAAGAACCCGAAGCAAGAGTACAAGCGCGAGTCGTTCACGCTGTTCTCCGAGCTGCTGGATTCGATCAAGCGCGATTCGATTCGCGTGCTGTCCCACGTTCAGGTGCGTCGCGAAGACCCGATCGAGGAAGAAGCTCGCCTGCGCCAGGAAGCCGAAGCATTGGCTGCGCGCATGCAGTTCCAGCACGACGAAGCACCGGGTCTGGAAGCGCCTGAGGTGTTGGGCGAAGAGGTCGATGTGGCCTTGGCGCAAACCCCGGTTCGCAATGATCAGAAGCTGGGCCGTAACGAACTGTGCTGGTGTGGTTCGGGCAAGAAGTTCAAACACTGCCACGGCGAAATCAACTAAGATTTTTGCCTGACGCTGCAACACCCCGCGCCGCGACCGGCATCAGCCGTCGCGGCGTTTTGCCATTAATTCCCACCGTCGATAGCGACGGCACAGACATCACCTATTTTTAAGGAGCGCATTCATGGCTGTTGGTCTTGGTCCTTTGCCCACATTGCACCCGGTTGCCGGTTTTGAACTCGGTATCGCTTCGGCCGGCATCAAGCGCCCCGGGCGCAAGGATGTGGTGGTGATGCGCTGTGCCGAAGGTTCGACCGTCGCCGGTGTGTTCACCCTTAATGCCTTCTGCGCCGCGCCGGTAATCCTGGCCAAACAACGCGTGGCCGGTTCGATTCGCTACCTGCTGACCAACACCGGTAACGCCAACGCCGGTACAGGCGAGCCTGGCCTGGTCGCCGCCGCCCGCACCTGCGCCAAGCTGGCCCAGTTGACTGGCGTGGACGCCAGCCAAGTGCTGCCTTACTCCACCGGCGTAATCGGTGAGCCATTGCCGGTAGAAAAAATCGAAGGCGCCCTGCAAGCCGCGCTGGATGACTTGTCTGTGGATAACTGGGCTGCCGCTGCCACAGGCATCATGACCACCGACACACTGCCAAAAGGCGCGAGCCGTCAGTTCGTGCACGACGGCGTGACCATCACCGTGACCGGCATCAGCAAAGGCGCGGGCATGATCCGCCCGAACATGGCCACCATGCTCGGCTACATCGCCACCGACGCCAAAGTCTCTCGCGACGTGCTGCAACGCTTGATGCTGGACGGTGCCAACAAGTCGTTCAACCGCATCACCATCGATGGCGATACCTCGACCAACGACTGCTGCATGTTGATCGCCACCGGCCAGGCCAACCTGCCGGAAATCACCTCCACTGAAGGCCCGCTGTTCGCCGCGTTGAAGCAGGCGGTGTTCGAGGTGTGCATGGACGTGGCCCAGGCCATCGTGCGTGACGGCGAAGGCGCGACCAAGTTCGTGACCGTTGAAGTCAACGGCGGCGGCAACCACCAGGAATGCCTGGATGTTGGCTACACCGTGGCGCATTCGCCGCTGATCAAGACTGCCTTGTTTGCCTCTGACCCGAACTGGGGCCGCATCCTCGCCGCCGTTGGCCGTGCCGGCGTGCCTGACCTGGACGTGAGCAAGATCGACGTGTTCCTTGGCGAGGTGTGCATTGCCAGCCGTGGCGCCCGCGCCGAAACCTACACCGAAGCCCAGGGCTCGGCAGTGATGCAGCAGGAAGAAATCACCATCCGCATCGAACTGGGTCGCGGTGAGTGCAGCGAAACGATCTGGACCACTGACCTGTCCCACGAGTACGTGAAGATCAATGCGGAATACCGCACCTGACAGCCAAGAGGATAAGCGCGGTGAAACGAGTGCATGTAGCAGCAGCGGTGATCCGCGGTGTCGATGGCAGGATCCTGCTGGCGCGCCGTGCCGATACTCAGCATCAAGGCGGCCTCTGGGAATTTCCCGGTGGCAAGGTGGAGGCCGATGAGTCGGTTTCTGCCGCCTTGTCCCGCGAATTGCAGGAAGAACTGGGCATCCAGGTCACCACGGCACGCCCGCTGATCAAGGTGCAGCATGACTACCCGGACAAGCAGGTGTTGCTGGATGTCTGGGAAGTCTCGGCCTTTACCGGCGAGCCCCATGGTGCCGAAGGGCAGCCGTTGGAATGGGTGGCCCCGCGAGACTTGATCAACTATGCGTTCCCCGCAGCGAATGCCCCGATCGTGGCGGCGGCGCGGCTGCCGGCTGAGTACCTGATTACCCCGGGCGAGCTGGAAACCCCGACGTTGCTGCGCGGTATTCAGAAGGCGATTGCCGGGGGCATCAAGCTGGTTCAGCTGCGTGCGCCCAATGGTTACGACCCTAAGTACCGTGACCTGGCGGTGGACGCCGTTGGCCTGTGTGCCGGCAAGGCGCAATTGATGCTCAAGGGCCCGTTTGAGTGGTTGGGAGATTTCCCGGCGGCCGGCTGGCACATGACGTCGGCGCAGTTGCGTAAATACGCGAGCAAGGGACGCCCGCTGCCGAAGGATCGCTGGTTGGCGGCTTCCTGCCATAACGCTGAAGAACTGGCGCTGGCGCAAATGATGGACGTGGATTTTGTCACGCTGTCACCGGTGCAGCCGACACAGACGCATCCGGATGCTCAGCCATTGGGTTGGGAGCAGGCGGCCGAGTTGATCCGTGGGTTCAGCAAGCCGGTGTTTTTGCTCGGCGGCGTAGGGCCGGCTGAGCGGGAACAGGCTTGGGCCGCTGGGGCTCAGGGTGTGGCAGGTATTCGGGCGTTTTGGCCGCAGGTTTGATGTTTTTCTGACGGGCCTGTTCGCGGGCAAGCCCGCTCCCACAGTCGACCGGGTTCCAGCGTTGGAAAGCAGTCAAATGTGGGAGCGGGCTTGCTCGCGAAGGGGGCCAGATCAGTCACCCCAAAACTCAGTGTGGCTTAGCCGCCGCCTGCCACAACACCTCCGCAACTCCCTGGCGCTTGGCAATCACCCGTGCCGCCACAAACAACAAGTCCGACAACCGATTGATGTACGCCAACCCCACGCCTTCCAATGGTTCAATCGCATTCAACTGCTGACACCGCCGCTCCGCACTGCGCGCCAGGCTGCGGCACACGTGAGCTTGGGCGATCAGCGCTGAACCACCGGGCAAGATGAAGTTTTCCAGTGGCCCGACTTCCTCGTTCCAGCGATCAATCGCCGCTTCCAGCCGATCAACTTCGGCCGCATTCAATGCCTTGTACACCGGCATCGCCAGCTCACCGCCCAAATCGAACAACCGATGCTGGCAAGGGGTAAGCACCTCAATCACATCGTCCAGTTGCGGATGCTTGCCGCTCTGCTCTTCAAGGCTGGCCAGCAGTAAACCCAACTGGCTGTTGAGCGTGTCCACCTCGCCGATGGCTTCCACGCGCGGGTGGTCCTTGGGCACGCGGCGGCCGTCGCCCAGGCCGGTCTCGCCTGTGTCGCCGGTACGGGTGTAGATCTTCGACAGGCGAAAGCCCATGGTTATTGCTCCAGTTGAGTCAGGTCAAAGGTTGGCATTTGGCTGCCGGCCAACGGCAGGCGCAGGGTGAAGCAGGTACCTTGGCCGAGGGTGGAATGCACTTCCATCTGGCCCTTGTGGTTATTGGTGATGATGAAATACGACACCGACAGCCCCAGCCCGGTGCCTTGGCCGATTTCCTTGGTGGTGAAGAACGGCTCGAAAGTGCGTTTGCGCACGTTTTCGCTCATGCCGATGCCATTGTCTTCCACCTGGATCTCCGCCCAGGGCGGGTTGAGGCGGGTACGCAAAATAATGCGCCCGGGCTCGCGGTCGTCTTCACGCAGGTGAATGGCCTGGGCGGCGTTTTTCAACAGGTTGAGCAGTACCTGTTCCAGTTCGTTGGCGGTGCCGGGCACCGGGCCTAGCTGCGGGTCGAACTGGCGGATGATTGCCTGACCCTTGAAGTCGAAGCCGATCGTCAGGTCGAAGTCATTACCGGCAATTTCCACTGCCTGGTCGATCAGCGCCGGCAAATCGCAAGGCGCCATTTGGCGATTGCTGCGGCGGCTGAAGCTGAGCATATGCGTGACGATCTTCGCCGCGCGTGCGCCGGCTTGCTGGATGCCATCGAGCAATTGCGGGACTTCGCGGCCCTGCAGGTAGCGGTTGACCACCTCCAGTTCGATGCCCGCCTGTTCCGCGTGTTCCAGGTTTTTCGGCAGGTCGGGAGACAGGCGGCGGCGGATGTTCTGCACGTTGTGCAGGATTGCCCCGAGCGGGTTGTTGATTTCGTGGGCCATGCCCGCGGCCAGGCCGCCGACGGAGAGCATTTTTTCCGACTGCACCATCATTTCTTCCAACGACAAGCGCTGGGTGATGTCGTCGATACGGATCACCACCCCGCGCCCGGCGCCGCCCATCAAGGGGTAGAAGGTCAGGGCGTAATGCTTGGCCTCGTCATCCTTTATCCAGGTGACGCGCTCAATGCGTTCAACCGTGTGTTGCTCAACCGTGGCCTTGATTTGCGGCAGGTAGGGCTTGAGTGGCTGGAACGCGAGGAAGATCGGCTGGTTCAGCGCTTCGTCCAGGCGCGTGCCGGAAAGCGCAGTGGCTTCCTGATTCCACTGGGTGACGTAGAGTTGTTCGTCCAGGGCGATCAGCGCAGAAGGCATCGAGTCGATAATGCTGTTGAGGTAATTCTGGAAGCCCGTAAGTTTTTTCTCGATCTTGCTGCGAACCTGCACCTCGAGTTCCAGCTTGCGGTTGGTATGACGCGTCTCTTCGGCCAGGCCCTGGGCTTGGGCGTAGGCGGCCTGGGAGTCGTCCCGCGCTCGCTTGAGCTGATGCTCGCGGGCTTCGATACGCGACAGCATGGTGTTGAACGCTTCGGCCAGGCTGCCGATTTCATCATGGTTGCCGCGCCCGGCACGCAGGGCGTAGTTTTCTTCGCGGGTCACCTGGCGCGACAGTTCTTCGAGTTCGTGAATCGGGCGGGTGATCAAGCGTTTGATCTGCCGGGCGATGACCAGCCAGAGCAATACGCTGAAAATCAGGATGCCGAGGCTGGCTGTCAGCGTGCCGGTATAAAACGCCACGGGTAGCTCGCTGCTGGCGACCAACAGTAAATGCCCCGGAGGCTGGCCGGCGCGGGGCAGGGTGATGACCTGGTTGCTGCGAAATTCGGTGACGCGCCAGGCCTCGATATGCCGGTAGTTGTCCGGCAGGTGCAGGCGGTTGCCATGTTGCATTTGGGCCAGGCGGGTGCCTTCGCCGTCATACAACGCGGCGGCGCGTAGTGGCGAGTAACTGGTCAACTCGCTGAGCAGGGCGTCGGCCTTGGCCGGGGATTCGAGGGCTTCGGCGGCCAGGGCGGGGTTGGACACCAGGCGACCGATGGCCTGCAACGCCTGCGGGGCCATGCTTTCCTGGGAGATCCAGTAGGCGGCGCTGATAAACGTCAGGTTGGCCACCAACAATACGGTGGTCAACAACACCAGCAGGGCGGCCAGCAGTTTCTGCCCTACCGGTAGATTTTCAAGACGCTGGCGCAATGGCATCAGGGTTTTCCCAGGTGATAGACAGGTAGGCAGGGTAGCGCGTGCCTCAGTCGGTGGCTAATCCGCGTGCGCGTAAGTGGTCGATCAGCCGCGCTTGCACCTGTTGCAGATGCGGCAGGACCAACTGATGGCGGGCCGCCGCCTGGCAAGCGTAGCCCAGCAGGTAGCTGATTTCGGTGCGCCGGGCGTTGGCCACGTCTTGATACATGGAGGAGTAGTTGGCCGCCGTCGCGTGGATGACCCGCTCTACTTCGCTGTGTAACGCCTCGGCGGCGGCCGGTTGACCGCAGCATTCGAGCAACTCGGTCAATTCGGCGCACAAGGTCGCCACTTCGCATTGGTGGTCGTGCAGGCCGCCGTTGCGGCACTGGTAGAGCACGGTCAACGGGTTGATCGCGCAATTGAGCGCCAGCTTGCGCCACAGGCGGGTGAGAATATCGGTGCTCCATTCGTGGGGAATGCCGGCGGCGTGCAGGTCGTCCAGCCACAGCGGTGGCGTCGGGTGGCCCGCGTCCCCCAGCCAGGTGTAGCCATGGCCGGCAAAGACCACGCGCCAATCGCCGTCGCGGAATGCGCCCTCGGTGCTGGAGGCGAAGATGCAGCGGGCCTGCGGCAGCTGCGCGGCCACGCCATCCTGGCTGCCCAGGCCGTTTTGCAACAGGATCAGTTCGGCGTCCGGTACCAGCCGGTGTTGCAGCTGTGCGATGGCGGTTTCGGCGTCGTAGGCTTTGCACGCCACCAGCAGACGATGAATGGGTTCTTGGCTGTGGGGCGTTTCGCCGATCACTGGGTAGGTGTGTGCTACGCCATGCTCTACCAGCGTCAGGCCTTTTGCCTGCCGGTAGCTGGATAGGCGGGCCTCATCCCGCAGGATCAGCCGCACGGGTACGCCCGCGCGCGACAGGCGTGTGGCCCACAGTGTGCCCAGGCTGCCGGCGCCGAGAATGTGCCAGGTAGTCGACATGAGTTTTTGCTCCATAGGGTCGCTCACAGTGAACAGCGCGAAAGAACCGCTATAATGCCTCGGCATTTTAGCTTGGGCGCGCTCCATCTCTACTGAGCCCGCCCCTTATATTGGAGAAATGACATGCCTTCGTTCGACGTGGTATCCGAACTGGACAAACACGAAGTCACCAACGCCGTCGAGAACGCCGTCAAGGAATTGGACCGCCGCTATGACTTGAAAGGCAAGGGCAGCTTCGAGTTCAAGGAAAAGGAACTGACCGTCAACCTGACCGCTGAAGCCGATTTCCAGCTGGAAGCGATGATCGAGATTCTCAAGCTGGCGCTGGTCAAGCGCAAGATCGACGTGCAGTGCCTTGAAGTCAAGGACGCCTACGCCTCCGGCAAGCTGATGAAGCAGGAAGCCGTGCTCAAGGAAGGCATCGACAAAGAGCTGGCGAAGAAGATCGTCGCCCACATCAAGGATGCCAAGCTGAAAGTCCAGGCCGCCATCCAGGGTGAACAGGTTCGCGTGACCGGCAAGAAGCGTGACGATCTGCAAGAGGCAATCGCTGCCCTGCGCGCCAAGACTTTCGACATGCCGCTGCAGTTCAATAACTTCCGCGACTGATGGCACTTTGCGGAACCTGCGGGTGTTTTTGACGTCCCACGCCCCAGAGTCTGTGCCTACACTTGAGCCCCACGGGGCTCATTTGCGTTTTATGGCAGTCAATCAAGCCGCACATCCGCGCAACAGGAGAAGATAGATGGATTTGAACGCTGAAGTGGATCACCTGATCAAGACCTCGCAGTCCTGGATCCCGATGATTATGGAATACGGCAGCCGGGTGTTGCTGGCAGTGATAACCCTGGCCATCGGCTGGTGGCTGATCAACGTATTTACCCACCGCGTAGGGCGCTTGCTGGCCATTCGCAATGCGGACCTGGCGCTGCAGCACTTCATCACCAGCCTTGCCAACATCGCATTGAAAGTGATGCTGATTGTGAGCGTGGCTTCGATGATCGGCGTGGCAACCACCTCGTTCGTCGCTGCCATCGGTGCGGCTACCCTGGCCATCGGCCTGGCGTTGCAAGGCAGCCTGGCCAACTTCGCCGGCGGCGTGCTGATTCTGCTGTTCCGCCCGTTTCGCATCGGCGACTGGATCGAGGCTCAAGGCACGTCCGGGACGGTCGACAGTATTCAGATCTTCCACACCGTGCTGCGTACCGGCGACAACAAAACCGTGATTGTGCCTAACGGCATCCTGTCCAACGGCATCATCACCAACACCAACCGCCAGCCTACCCGCAAGGTAGTGTTCGACGTGGGTGTCGACTACGAAGCCGACTTGCAGAAAGCCCGTGAAGTGCTGCTGGAACTGGCGAAAGACCCGCGCGTGCTGACAGACCCAGCAGCGGTGGCGGTGGTGTCGACGTTGGGCGACAGTTCGATCACGGTGTCTTTGCGTTGCTGGACCAAGACTTCCGATTACTGGGACGTGGTGTTCATGCTTAATGAACTGTCGCGTGATCGCTTGAAAGGCGCGGGCATTGATATTCCGTTTCCACAGCGCGTTATCCGCGTGATGCAGGAACCGGCTGCGAAATAACTAAGCGCAGTGTATCGAACTTGGCCGAATGGTCAGGTTCGATGCGCGCCGTTAACCTCGTTAGTTAGCTTGCTAGTTATTTTTTCAGCGAAATAAAACTGCAATAAAAAAGCCGCTCCCTTGCAAACAGGGGAGCGGCTTTTTATTTAAGGCCGAGGCCTTAAGCCATCGTTGTAATCAAACTGGCAATTACAAGATGTTCAACGGGTATTGCGCGATCAGACGCAGTTCGTCGATAGACGCCGAACCGTAGTACACGCCATCAGACGAACGATAGGTCGCTTGACGCACGCGCAGGCTCAGGTCTTTTGCTGGACCGCTCTGAATCACGTACTTGGCTTCGATGTCACGTTCCCACTCTTTGCCGTTGGAGGTCTCTGCGGTATTAGCGCCGGTACCTTTGACGTAACGAGTCATGAAGCTCAAGCCTGGCACGCCGAAGGTGGCCATGTTCAGGTCATAACGAGCCTGGAACGATTTTTCGTCTTCTGCGTTGAAGTCGGAACGGGCGATGGAGTTGGCCAGGAAAATCGTGCCGCCGCCGTCTACGCCGTAGCCGTAGTCACCGTCACCGCTGACTTTCTGGTAGGCCAGGGTGAACGTGTGAGCCTGGATGGTGTACGCGCCTTGCAAGCTGTAGGCACGGTTGTCCAGTTTGGTGGTGCCGTCTTTTTCTGCGCGTTGCAGGCCGGCGCCGTCGCTCTTGGTGCTGTAGATGTTGAAGTCAACGGCCAGGGACTGTTCGTTGCTCAGCGCGTGAGTCCAGTTCAGGTTGGCGTAGGTTTTCTTCCAGTAGTCTTCAGTCTTCGCGTAGTAGAGGCTGGCGCTGACTTCTGGAGTCAGGGCGTAGACACCGCCGATGAAGTCGGTTTTGGTCAGGCCCAGGCTGTCACGGTAAGTCTGTGCTTGTGCCACGCTCGAGGTGAAGTGACCACCTTCAAGTTTCAGGCCCTTGATCTCGTTGCTGGTGATCGAGATACCTTGCGGCAGCTCTGGCAGCAAGCGGCTGTCATCGGAGGCGAATACCGGCGCGGTGGTGTACTGGTCGCCGACTTTGAGCACGGTGTCGGAGATGCGGAACTTAACAGCGCCGCCGCCTTTGGAGTAGTCGTCTTGCGCGCGGCCGTCTGCACCGGTAGGGAACAGGCCAGTGCCCGAACGACCCTTGCCGCTGTCGAGTTTCACGCCCAGCAGGCCGATGACATCAACACCGACGCCGATGGTGCCTTGGGTATAGCCCGACTGGAACAGGCCGTTGAAGCCCAGGCCGGTTTCGTCTACACGGCTTTTGCCGGTGTCGTTGTTACGGAAGTCGCGGCTGAAGTTCAGCAAACGAGTGTTGATGCTGAAAGTACTGTCTTCAACAAAGCCCTTGGAATCGTCCTGGGCGGACGCCATTGCGAACTGCGAGGTGCCTGCTGAAACAGCCAGGGCGATCATGCTCCACTTCATCACGCGCATCGTGATTTGCTCCTTTGGTTTTAGGAAGAGTACTGCCGTCCCACCTGTATTTTTATCTGGGCGGCTCTTTCTTTTTTGTGTCGGCGCAAAGTTATATCACGCGGACCCTATTGACGATACTTACCCATCTATCCTTTCAGCTTCTTTACGAGGCTGTCGTAAATTGCTATTTCCATGTCGCAAATTCACAGCCCGATTGTCACCAGGCTGACAACTTAAGTGCTGTTTTCAGACCGCTTTCGAAGTTTGAAATCTTCCGTGATACGCACTGAATCGCTTGTGTTTTTATCGCGAAACACCTGCTTCCAAACGGGTGTCGTTGCCGACGATAGTGGGGTGAATGCAACAAGCGTGCACAAAGCGGTAACCGAATGTCATTTTTTCGTGAAAAACGTTACGGGAGTGTAAAAACCGCATAAGCACGGGCTTTTTACGCCGTTTGGTTTGGGCTTGACGTCCAGGTGTTACACCTGTGAAGGGGTACCTAAATCCTGTGCCAGAGAAAAACGTTACCGGTTGACCCCCATGAGTGGGTAATCGGCGGATCCCTTTGAAGCACAGGTGGGTCATTTTGGTGCATCCCGTCGAGGCCCGATTTAGCGTAGCTCAAATATTCGCCTGCCTCTAAAGGGTGCAAGTTTTTTATCCGCATGCATCCAGGCTTTCCGCATTCGCCGTGAAGCGTTGCGCATTCAAAGGTATGCTGGGCACCTGAAATTGACCTGCCAAACGGAGTGCCCGCGTGTTCGCCTTAGACCAACGCCTGCAACAAGACACACTGGCTATTGGGGACTTCCCGCTCTGCCGCCTGCTGCTGTCCAATGACTCGAATTACCCATGGTTCATCCTGGTGCCGCGCATTGACGGTATCAGTGAAGTGTTTCAGCTGGATGTCGCCGATCAGCACACCTTGTGGCAGGAAACCACGGCCCTGGCGGCGTTGTTGAACGAAGGGTTGGCAGCCGACAAGATGAACATTGGTGCGCTGGGTAACGTTGTCAGCCAGTTGCACGTGCATGTGATCGTGCGCAAGCGTGATGACGCCGCCTGGCCTGCACCGGTGTGGGGCAAACATCCGGCCCGACCGTACACCGAGGAGCAAGTAACGGCGATACGCACCCGACTGCGCGCTTTATTGCCTGCCGGCTTCATCTTTAGCCAGGACTGAATTATGGATCTGCAAGACCGCGTCACCGACCTGGAAAGCCGCCTGGCCTTTCAGGACGACACCATCGAGACCCTCAATGACATTCTGGTCACCCAGCAGCGGGCGGTAGAGCGCCTGCAGCTGCAGATGACGGCGCTGCTCAAGCGTCAGGAAGAAATGGGTGGCCAGTTCGAATCATCCGAAGAAGAAGCGCCGCCGCCACATTATTAAGGCGCGCCATAAAAAAACCGCGACCCAGCCAGGCTGGATCGCGGTTTTTTTTGCGCCGAGAAAGTATCAGCGACGCGGCAATGCCGCGATCACGTCTTCGGCTTGCAGGCCTTTGTCACGGTTCATGACGGAGAACTCCACGCGCTGGCCTTCGACCAGAACGCGGTGACCTTCGCCACGGATGGCCCGGAAGTGGACGAAGATATCGTCGCCCGAATCGCGGGAAATAAAGCCGAAGCCCTTGGAGGTGTTGAACCACTTCACGGTACCGGTATCCCGGTTGGTCATGTCGTAGTTTTGCGTGGCTGCCGCTGGGGACGAACGGTAGAAGCTGATGGCCAGGTGAAGAACGATAGCGACCACAGCAATCACCAGGCTGAGCAGGATAGCCGGGTGGCCGCCGACTTCAGGCATAGGTGCCAGGAGGGTGAGGGTTTGAACGACAACGGTCAGTACCAGCAGCGCGCTGACCAGGTTTTGCAGTTGATGACGTGTGCCTTTGTTCCAGTACGGGATCACCGGTGCCAGCGTCAGGTTAAGAAGGCCGAACAAGGCCAGGTACAGAGCGTCGTGTTGTTCCAGGTAGGGAGGGCTTCCCTGTTGCAAGCTCGGTATAAAGGACAGCAGCAACGCTGCAACGCCCGTTAGCAGGTGGACGATTTTCAACATTTTGATTAACTCACGTTAAGAAGGATCACAAGGAAGAGCTGACGGGCACGGTTCGCTTCTGAACAATGGGAGGCGTTGGGCACGTGCACGGGTATCAGCCTATGTGGTGCGCCGCGCAAATTAACGGCAACCACACGCCGTCTATTTAACAGCAAAGGCTGTGCCTACTCAAATCAAGCATTTCGGGGTGTTGCAGGCGCGATGGCATTTCTGCTTCAAACACTTGTCCTAGACAGGTGCGGACTTTTTCGGCGGCATTTCGGGCGTTTTCCTACTCAAGGGTGAGGCCTGCGCGCCGCCGATTGAGCGGGGACCGCTGGGTGTTGCAAGCCTGTCATGCAGCGGGGCGATTTGCCGCACGCCAGTTGCGTGTGTCGGGCTGCACACCGCCTGCACTCTTGCTAGAGTGGTCCTGCACCTGATCAATGAATGCTCGTCAATTGAAGGGGAAAAACATGGCAATCGATATTGGTATCAGTGAAGAAGATCGTAAATCCATCGTCGATGGGCTTTCACGGCTGCTGTCCGATACCTATGTACTGTATTTGAAGACCCACAACTTCCATTGGAACGTCACGGGCCCCATGTTTCGTACGCTGCACTTGATGTTTGAAGAGCAGTACAACGAACTGGCGTTGGCAGTGGACTCCATTGCCGAGCGTATCCGTGCCCTGGGTTTCCCGGCGCCGGGTGCCTATTCGATCTACGCCCGTCTGTCTTCGATCAAGGAAGAAGAGGGTGTGCCCAGCGCAGAAGAGATGATCAAGCAATTGGTGGCGGGCCAGGAAGCCGTGACCCGCACGGCGCGCGGTATCTTCCCGTTGCTCGATAAGGTCAGCGATGAGCCGACCGCCGATCTGCTGACCCAGCGTATGCAAGTCCACGAAAAAACGGCGTGGATGCTGCGTTCCCTGCTCGAAAACCAGTAACGCTCCAGCCCCAAAAGCAAACCGAGCGGTGCCGTCCTGGCGCCGCTCGCTTGTTTCTCTGCGCTTCCTGGCGTTGTCCTACGACTATCGACTCCGCGTCTTCTGGCTGCCTGGCACGTCCTGCTGTTTTATAGGGCCACTGTCCGATGGGAGAAACCCATGGGCTGCTGTTTGGCAATGGAGTGTCAGGTGTATGTCACGCGGAGTGGGTAGTGGAGTGATGGAAACCTGTGGTTTTCATAAGATAAAAGTCGATCCTTTCGCTAAAGGCTTCGATATGGGACTGGCCAAGCCATTGTCCCGGTCGGTCAGGCTCAACGGGTTTTCCACGTGCCTGCGGCTTGAGCAGATCTATTGGAATATCCTCACGGAGATAGCCAGGCTCAATGCCTGCTCAGTCAGCGCATTGCTGTCTTATGTCGATCGGGAAGTGCATTTGCGGTACGGAGGAGTGAAGAACTTCAGTGGCTTGGTCAGGGTGGTGTGCGTGGTTCACGTATTAAAAGGCAATACGGCGTCGCACCGCCCTGACTAGTCAGGTGGCACCGGGCCGGCCCGCTACCTGGCGGGCAAGGCCTGGGGCAGAAAGCCGGCTGCGCTGCTTCGATTTACCAGATATAATCCCGCGCTTTGCTGCGCGTGCCGGGTCTTTACCCACAGGGCGGGTGCAGCGCAGTAATGATCTGATCGCCGAGACATCTCCATGCCCATGTACGATTATCAATGTGCTTCCTGTGGTCATCAGTTGGAAGCCATTCAGAAAATCAGCGCAGCGCCGCTGGTCGATTGCCCTGCCTGCCAGGCACCTGAGCTGAAGAAGATGTTGTCCATGCCGGGCTTTCGCCTGAGCGGCGGTGGCTGGTACGAGACCGACTTCAAGACCGGCGCCAAGAAGAATCTGGCGGGCGGCGACAAAGCAGACTGAGTTGAACTCTACGCGCAGGCTCCTGCATTATCCGTCCCCTGCTTAACTGTACGGTGACGAGGCGAGCCTCCACCGAAATTCGAATTACGAGAAGTGAAACCACTATCATGATGCGCAGCCACTATTGCGGCCAACTGAACGAGACCCTGGATGGTCAGGAAATCACCCTGTGCGGATGGGTTCACCGTCGCCGTGACCACGGCGGGGTGATCTTCCTCGATATCCGTGATCGTGATGGTCTGGCCCAGGTGGTGTTCGATCCGGACCGCGCTGAAAGCTTCGCCGCCGCCGACCGCGTGCGCAGCGAATATGTTGTGAAAATTACCGGTAAGGTTCGCCTGCGTCCGGCCGGTGCCGTGAACGCGAACATGGCGTCCGGCGCGATTGAAGTGCTGGGCTACGAGCTCGAAGTGCTGAACGAGTCGGAAACCCCGCCGTTCCCGCTCAACGAATACTCCGACGTCGGCGAAGAAACTCGCCTGCGCTACCGCTTCCTGGACCTGCGTCGTCCGGAAATGGCCGAGAAGCTGCGCCTGCGTTCGCGCATGACCACCAGCATCCGCCGCTTCCTCGACGAAAACGGCTTCCTCGACGTCGAAACGCCGATCCTCACCCGGGCCACCCCGGAAGGCGCGCGTGACTACCTGGTGCCGAGCCGTACCCACGCCGGTTCCTTCTTCGCCTTGCCGCAATCGCCGCAACTGTTCAAGCAACTGCTGATGGTGGCCGGCTTCGACCGTTACTACCAGATCGCCAAGTGCTTTCGCGACGAAGACCTGCGCGCCGACCGCCAACCGGAATTCACCCAGATCGACATCGAAACCAGCTTCCTCGATGAAAAAGAGATCATGGGCCTGACCGAACAAATGATCCGCAACCTGTTCAAGGAAGTGCTGGACCTGGAATTCGGCGAGTTCCCGCACATGACCTTCGAAGAGGCCATGCGCCGCTACGGTTCCGACAAGCCAGACCTGCGTATCCCGCTGGAACTGGTGGACGTGGCCGACCAGCTCAAGGAAGTCGACTTCAAGGTGTTCAGCGGCCCGGCCAACGACCCTAAATGCCGCATCGCCGCCCTGCGCGTGCCTGGCGGCGCGAGCATGCCGCGCAAGCAGATCGACGACTACACCAAGTTCGTCGGCATCTACGGTGCCAAGGGCCTGGCGTACATCAAAGTCAACGAGCGCGCCAATGGCGTTGACGGTCTGCAATCGCCGATCGTGAAGAACATTCCGCTGGACAACTTGAACGCGATCCTCGATCGCGTTGGTGCGGTCGACGGCGACATCGTGTTCTTCGGCGCCGACAAAGCCAAGATCGTCAGCGAAGCCCTGGGCGCGCTGCGGATCAAGCTGGGCCACGACCTGGACCTGCTGACCTGCAAGTGGGCACCGATGTGGGTCGTCGACTTCCCGATGTTCGAAGAGAACGACGACGGCAGCTTCAGCGCCTTGCACCACCCGTTCACTGCGCCGAAGTGCTCGCCTGAAGAGTTGGAAGCCAACCCGGCAGGCGCGCTGTCGCGTGCTTACGACATGGTCTTGAACGGCACCGAGCTGGGTGGCGGTTCGATCCGTATCCACCGCAAAGAAATGCAACAAGCGGTGTTCCGCCTGTTGGGCATCAACGAAGCCGAACAGGAAGAGAAATTCGGCTTCCTGCTCGATGCCCTGAAGTACGGCGCGCCGCCGCATGGTGGCCTGGCATTCGGCCTGGACCGTCTGGTGATGCTGATGACCGGCGCCCAGTCGATCCGTGAAGTGATCGCCTTCCCGAAAACCCAGAGTGCTGCGGACGTAATGACCCAGGCTCCGGGCGTGGTGGATGCCAAGGCGCTTCGCGAGTTGCACATCCGTCTGCGCGAGACGCCAAAGGCTGAGTAAGGCTGCTGCGTGAAAGCGCACTGAGGTTTACGCAGTCTAAAAAGGCGCATCTTCGGATGCGCCTTTGCGTTACAAGGGTTGTGCTTTCAAGAGGAAAATCCTGCCTGGGGCGGGATTGATAAGGTTTCTAGAGAATTTCGGAGTTGTGTTATGGCTGGCCATTCCAAGTGGGCGAACATCAAGCACCGCAAAGAGCGTCAGGATGCCAAGAAAGGCAAGATCTTCACCAAGTGGATTCGCGAGCTGACCGTCGCTGCCCGCCAAGGCGGTGGTGACCCGGGCTCCAACCCGCGTCTGCGCCTGGCGCTGGACAAGGCTCTGGGCGCGAACATGAGCCGCGACATCATCGACCGCGCCGTGGCCCGTGGTGCCGGCGCCGCCGACACCGACGATATGGTCGAACTGAGCTACGAAGGCTACGGCCCGGGCGGCGTGGCGGTGATGGTCGAGTGCATGACCGACAACCGCAACCGTACTGCGGCAGCCGTGCGCCATGCGTTCAGCAAATGCGGCGGCAACCTGGGCACCGACGGTTCGGTGGCCTACCTGTTCGAGCGCAAAGGGCAGATTACCTTTGCGCCGGGCACGGATGAAGACGCGCTGATGGAAGCTGCGATGGAGGCTGACGCCGACGACGTGGTGACCAACGAAGACGGTTCTATCGACGTGTTCACCTCGTTTGCCGGCTTCTATGCGGTGCGCAACGCGCTGGAAGCGGCAGGTTTCAAAGGCACTGACGCGGAAATCGTGATGCTGCCGACCACCAGCGCCGAACTGGACCTGGACGGCGCGCAGAAAGTGCTGAAGATGCTGGATATGCTTGAAGACCTGGATGACGTGCAGAACGTGTACTCGAACGCCGACATCCCGGAGTCTGTGGCCGAACAGCTAGGCTGAAGGGCGATGTAGATCAAAATGTGGGAGCGGGCTTGCTCGCGAAAGCGGTGTATCAGTCAGCATATGAGTTGACTGACACATCGCTTTCGCGAGCAAGCCCGCTCCCACATTAGAGCTTCTCTGTATCAAAAATTGTTTTTACCCAACCCGCAGGCGTTATGACTTTAATCCTAGGTATCGACCCCGGTTCGCGCATCACCGGTTTTGGCGTGGTGCAACAGACCCCGCGCGGCTGCGTCTACGTTGCCTCGGGCTGCATCCGCACCGGCGCGGGCGAGTTGGCCGAGCGCCTGCAGATTGTCTACCGCGGCGTGCGTGAAGTGATCCAGACCTACGGCCCGGTGACCATGGGCATCGAAAAGGTGTTCATGGCCAAAAACGCCGACTCCGCGCTCAAGCTTGGCCAGGCCCGTGGCGCCGCGATTGTTGCCGGCGCGGAGGAGGGCATGGAAATCGCCGAGTACACAGCGACCCAGGTCAAACAGGCTGTGGTCGGCACCGGTGCGGCGAATAAGGAGCAGGTGCAAATGATGGTCATGCACATGCTCAAGCTCACCTCAAAACCGCAAATCGACGCCTCCGACGCCCTGGCCATTGCCATTTGCCATGCGCACACGCGCTCAAGCTTGCTGCCGCACGGACTGGGCACGGCACGCAGTCGTGGCGGCCGGCTGCGTCTCTGATAGCATCAGCGCAATCGTTATTTCCGGTCAGGCCTCGATCTGACCCCAAGCTTTAAGGATCTGAACCGTGATTGGACGCTTGCGCGGCACCCTGGCTGAGAAACAGCCGCCGCACCTGATTCTGGATGTGAATGGGTTGGGGTATGAGCTGGAAGTGCCCATGACCACCCTGTACCGCCTACCGTCGGTCGGCGAGCCGCTGACCCTGCACACCCATCTGGTGGTACGGGAAGACGCGCAACTGCTCTACGGTTTCATTGGCAAGCGCGACCGCGACTTTTTCCGCGAGTTGATTCGCCTGAATGGCGTAGGGCCAAAGCTCGCGCTGGCATTGATGTCGAGCCTGGAAGTCGATGAGCTGGTGCGCGCGGTGTCGGCCCAGGACACTTCGGCGTTGACCAAGGTGCCGGGCGTCGGCAAGAAAACCGCCGAGCGCCTGCTGGTAGAACTCAAGGACCGCTTCAAGGCCTGGGAAGTGGTGCCGAGCATGTTTGCCCTGGTGCCGAACCAGCCGGACATGCCGGCAGGCCAGGTCGCCAGCGCCGAGAGCGATGCGGTCAGCGCGTTGATCTCCCTGGGCTACAAGCCTCAGGAAGCGAGCAAAGCCGTATCGGCTATCAAGGACAAGAACCTGAGCAGCGAAGACATGATCCGCCGAGCCCTGAAGGGAATGATTTAAGTGATTGAAGCTGATCGTCTGATCGCGGCCACTGGCCCGCGCGACCGTGAAGAAGTCCAGGATCGGGCCATCCGCCCGCTGAGCCTGGCCGAATACATCGGCCAGCCCACCGTGCGCGAGCAGATGGAGTTGTTCATCCAGGCCGCGCGCGGGCGCAGCGAGTCTCTGGACCACACCTTGATCTTCGGCCCGCCGGGGCTGGGTAAAACCACGCTGGCGAACATCATCGCCCAGGAAATGGGCGTGTCGATCAAGTCCACCTCCGGCCCGGTGCTGGAGCGTCCGGGTGATCTGGCGGCCCTGCTGACCAACCTTGAACCGCACGATGTGCTGTTTATCGACGAGATTCACCGGTTGTCGCCCATCGTCGAAGAAGTGCTGTACCCGGCCATGGAAGACTTCCAGCTCGACATCATGATCGGCGAAGGCCCGGCGGCCCGCTCGATCAAGCTCGACCTGCCGCCGTTCACCCTGGTGGGCGCGACCACCCGCGCGGGCATGCTGACCAACCCGCTGCGAGACCGTTTCGGCATTGTTCAACGTCTAGAGTTCTATAGCACCGCAGACCTGGCGACGATTGTCAGTCGTTCGGCGAGTATTCTTGGCTTGCCGCTCGACCCGGAAGGCGCCTTTGAAATCGCCCGTCGAGCGCGGGGCACGCCGCGGATTGCCAACCGTTTATTGCGACGTGTGCGCGATTTTGCTGAAGTGCGCGCCAAGGGGCATATCACCAAGGCCGTGGCCGATTTGGCGTTGAACCTGCTGGATGTGGACGAACATGGCTTCGACCACCAGGATCGACGTCTACTCTTGACCATGATCGAGAAGTTCGACGGCGGCCCGGTGGGTGTGGACAGCCTGGCGGCGGCGATCAGCGAGGAGCGTCATACCATTGAGGATGTGCTGGAACCGTACCTGATCCAGCAGGGGTACATCATGCGCACGCCAAGGGGGCGGGTGGTGACGCGTCATGCTTATCTGCACTTCGGGTTAAACATTCCGTCACGATTGGGCGAGATGCCTGTAGTAGACGAATTCCTGGATGCAGTGGACGATTAAAAAGCTCACGTCAGTCGATTTATCTGATGTTTGTGCTGTCCTAGTGGCTGGTAGCGTCATTCAGTTGCTGCAAATGTTTCAGAGAATGGAAAAAACAGTTGCCCAGCCGGATTGGCAACCTGAGGAGTAAGCACTAGAGTATGCGCGCGCAAAACGGGGATCAGTCGTTCGCACATCGCTGTCGCGTTTATTACGAGGACACCGATGCCGGCGGCATCGTTTATTACGTCAACTACCTCAAGTTCATGGAGCGGGCTCGAACCGAGCGGCTACGGGAGCTGGGCTTTGCCCAATCCCAGCTGGCAGGGGAGGACCTGTTATTCGTCGTGCATTCCAGCGAGGCGCGTTATCACGCACCGGCGCGATTGGACGACGAGTTGCTGGTCAGCGCTGAAGTAATCGAATTGAACCGTGTCAGCCTGCGCTTTAAACAGCAAGTCAGGCGGGCAACGGATGCAACGCTGCTCTGTGAGGGGCAGTTCCTGGTGGCCTGTGTGCGCACCAATAGTTTGAAACCCCGGGCCATTCCCGAAGCTCTACGTGCGGCCTTTGCCGGCGTAAGCGGCGCGGGTAAACAATCAAAGCAGGAGATTTAGCGTGGAACCTACCGTCGTCGACCATTCCTCCATGTGGAGCCTGGTCAGCAATGCCAGTGTCGTGGTTCAACTGGTGATGCTGGTCCTGGTAGCCGCATCGGTTACCTCTTGGGTCATGATTTTTCAGCGCAGCAATTTGCTGCGTGCCGGTCGACGTGCCCTGGAGAGCTTCGAAGAGCGCTTCTGGTCGGGTATCGACCTGTCCAAGCTGTACCGCCAGGCCGGCAGCAACCCGGACCCGGATTCGGGCGTCGAGCAGATCTTCCGCGCTGGCTTCAAGGAGTTTTCCCGCCTGCGTCAGCAACCGGGCGTTGACCCGGAAGCAGTCATGGAAGGCGTGGCCCGTGCCATGCGCGTCGCGATTTCCCGCGAAGAAGAGAAGCTGGAGCAGAGCCTGCCGTTTCTTGCCACCGTCGGTTCCGTGAGCCCGTATATCGGCCTGTTCGGTACGGTGTGGGGCATCATGAACTCCTTCCGTGGCCTGGCTCAGGCCCAGCAAGCGACCCTGGCCACCGTGGCCCCGGGTATCGCCGAAGCCCTGATCGCTACCGCGATCGGCTTGTTCGCTGCTATCCCCGCAGTAATTGCCTACAACCGTTTTGCCGCGCGCGGCGAGACCTTGATCAGCCGTTACTACACCTTCGCCGATGAATTCCAGGCGATCCTGCACCGTAAAGTGCACACCAGCGAAGAATAAGCAGGTAATTCCCAATGGCTTTAATCGCTCGAGCTCGCAAAAAGCGCAAGCCGGTCGCCGAGATGAACGTAGTGCCTTACATCGACGTGATGTTGGTGCTGCTGGTCATCTTCATGGTGACCGCGCCGATGCTCAATCAGGGCGTGAAGGTTGATCTGCCCAAGGTTTCCAGCGAAGCCTTGCCGCAAGACAACAACACTCAGGTCCTGACCATTTCGATCAAGGCTGACAAGACCTATTACTGGAACCTTGGCAGCGAAGTCGACACCCAGAAACAGCAGGACAAGGCCATGACCTTGCCGCAGATGACCGATGCCGTGACCAAGATCATCCGGTCCGGCAACGAAGGCGGCAAGCACACGCAAGTGTTCATTCGCGGCGACAAAGTGGTCGACTATGGTTCCGTCATGGGCGCCATGGGCGGGCTGCAGAAGGCCGGCGTGGGTAACGTTGGCTTGATTACCGAGGCGCCCTGATGCAGCAACAGCGAGAGCCGTCCGCCTCGGAAAGCTACTTCTGGCCTAGCGTTTGGGCAATTGCCCTGCACGTCCTGGTGTTTGGCATGCTGTTCGTCAGCTTTGCCATGACCCCGGACTTGCCGCCAGCCAAGCCGATCGTGCAGGCGACCCTGTATCAGCTGAAATCGAAAAGTCAGGCCACCACCCAGACCAATCAGAAGATTGCGGGTGAGGCCCAGAAGTCGGCTGCGCGCCAGACTGAAGTCGAGCAGATGGAACAGAAGAAGGTCGAGCAGGAAGCGGTGAAGGCTGCTGCGGAACAAAAGAAAGAAGAGGCGGCTCAAAAGGCCGAGGAATCGAAAAAGGCTGACGAAGCCAAGAAAGCTGACGAGGCGAAAAAGGCTGATGAAGCCAAAAAAGCCGATAAAGCTGCCGAAGCCAAAAAAGCCGAAGAGAAACAATTGGCTGATATAGCTAAGAAGAAGTCTGAAGAAGAAGCCAAAAAAGCTGCCGAAGAAGAGGCCAAGAAAAAGGCCGCTGAAGACGCCAAGAAAAAGATAGTCGAAGACGCGAAGAAGAAAGCCGCCGAAGACGCCAAGAAAAAAGCTGAAGCAGACGAGGCGAAGAAGAAAGTCGCCGACGACGCGAAGAAGAAAGCTGCCGCCGACGCCAGCAAGAAAAAGGCCCAGGAAGCAGCACGTAAATCCGCCGAAGAGAAAAAGGCCCAGGCCTTGGCAGATTTGCTTTCCGACACGCCGCAGCGTCAGCAAGCCTTGGCCGATGAACGTGGTGATGAAGTCGCGGGCAGTTTCGACGACCTGATTCGGGCACGGGCAGCGGAAGGCTGGACACGTCCACCTTCGGCACGCAAAGGCATGACAGTAGTGCTGCAGATCGGCATGTTGCCGGACGGTACGGTGACTTCGGTCAGCGTGGCCAAGTCCAGTGGTGACGGTTCGTTCGACAGTTCGGCGGTTGCCGCGGTCAAGAACATTGGCCGGTTGACCGAGATGCAGGGAATGAAACCAAGCGACTTCGCTCCCTATCGTTCATTCAAGATGACATTCACACCTGAGGATCTAGCCTTGTGAGAAACCTTCTTCGAGGAATGCTTGTCGTTATTTGCTGTATGGCAGGGATAGCGGCGGCGGATGAAAAGAACATCCTGGTTACCAGCGGTAGCGATCGGGCCACCCCGATTGCCGTAGTACCGTTTGGCTGGCAGGGCGGCAGCGTGCTGCCGGACGACATGGCCCAGATCGTCAGTGACGACCTGCGCAACTCCGGTTACTACGCGCCGATTCCGAAAGGCAACATGATCAGCCAGCCTAACCAGGCCAGCGAAGTTGTGTTCCGTGACTGGAAGGCGGTGGGCGCCCAGTACCTGATGGTCGGCAACATCACGCCGGCCGGCGGTCGCCTGCAGATCCAGTACACGTTGTTCAACGTGGCCACCGAGCAGCAGGTCTTGACCGGCAGCGTATCGGGCACCGCCGAACAACTGCGGGACATGGCGCACTACATCTCGGACCAGTCGTTTGAAAAGCTGACCGGTATCAAGGGTGCTTTCTCGACACGTCTGCTTTATGTAACGGCTGAGCGTTTCTCTGTAGACAACACTCGTTACACTTTGCAGCGTTCGGACTACGACGGCGCACGTGCTGTGACCTTGCTGCAATCGCGTGAGCCAATCCTGTCGCCGCGCTTTGCGCCGGATGGCAAGCGTATTGCCTACGTATCGTTCGAGCAGCGCCGTCCACGTATCTTTGTTCAGCACATCGATACAGGTCGTCGCGAGCAGATCACCAACTTCGAAGGCCTCAACGGTGCACCAGCCTGGTCGCCGGATGGTTCGCGCCTGGCGTTCGTGCTCTCCAAGGACGGCAACCCGGACATCTACGTGATGAACATGGCTTCGCGCCAGATCAGCCGTGTTACCAGCGGCCCGGGCATCAACACCGAACCGTTCTGGGGTAAGGATGGCTCGACCATCTACTTCACCTCCGACCGTGGCGGCAAGCCACAAGTTTATAAAGCGAACGTGAATGGCGGTGGCGCAGAACGCGTGACCTTTATTGGTAACTACAATGCCAATCCTAAGCTTTCGGCCGATGAAAAGACGTTGGTGATGATTCACCGTCAGGATGGTTTCACTAATTTCCGGGTTGCGGCCCAGGATTTGCAGCGCGGAACCGTAAAAATCCTCACAGATACCAACCTTGATGAGTCAGCTACTGTTGCGCCCAACGGCACCATGGTAATCTACGCCACCCGCCAGCAGGGCCGGGGAGTCTTGATGCTCGTGTCCATTAATGGACGCGTAAGGCTCCCGCTTCCTACCGCTCAAGGCGAAGTCAGAGAACCGTCCTGGTCCCCTTACCTGAACTGACGCGGCGCTACAAAAAGAAGTACTTAACACACTGGGGTTCATTAGGAGTTTCACGATGGAAATGCTGAAGTTTGGTAAGTTTGCTGCTCTGGCTCTGGCTCTGTCCGTAGCCGTTGGTTGCTCGTCTAAAGGCGGCGACAATGCCGGTGAAGGCGCAGCTGTTGATCCAAACGCTGGTTACGGCGCTAACACTGGTGCAGTTGACGGCTCCCTGAGCGAAGAAGCTGCTCTGCGCGCTATCACCACTTTCTACTTCGAATACGACAGTTCGGACCTGAAGCCAGAAGCCATGCGCGCTCTGGACGTTCACGCGAAGGACCTGAAAGCTAACGGCGCTCGCGTTGTTCTGGAAGGTAACACTGACGAACGTGGTACTCGTGAGTACAACATGGCACTGGGCGAGCGTCGTGCGAAAGCCGTTCAGCGCTACCTGGTACTGCAAGGTGTTGCTCCAGGCCAACTGGAACTGGTTTCCTACGGTAAAGAGCGTCCAGTTGCTACTGGCCACGACGAGCAGTCCTGGGCTCAAAACCGTCGCGTCGAACTGCGTAAGTAATTCGTCATGCGAACGTGCCGTCGTGCTCTAACTGTATTGGCTCTCAGCCTCGCACCGCTTGCGGTGTGGGCTGCGGTTCCTGTGGAAGATAGCAACTCTGGCTATAACAATAGCGGGAGCAGTTATCCGCCAGCGGGTTATGGCACGAACGGCGCCTATGCTGGGGGAGCGGCTACGTCCGCTCCCTCGGCACAGGGCGAACTGTTCAACCAGCTGCAACGCATGCAGGATCAATTGTCGCAGCAACAAGGCACGATTGAAGTTCTGCAGAATCAAGTGAACCAGCTTAAGCAAGAAGGCCTGGAGCGTTACCAGGATCTTGACCGACGCATTGGAGCCGGCGTTACACCTGCCGCCACTCCTGATAATTCTTCTGCCGGTGGCGCACAAAGCGCCGCCGGTGGTGCAGCAGCAGGGGCCGCGGCGGCAAGCCAAGCCCCTGCCGCCAGCAGCGAACCGGGTGATCCGGCGAAGGAAAAGCTGTATTACGATGCAGCCTTCGACCTGATCAAAGCCAAGGATTTCGATAAGGCCAGCCAGGCCTTTACCGCATTCCTGCGCAAATACCCGAACAGCCAATACGCGGGCAATGCCCAGTACTGGTTGGGCGAGGTCAACTTGGCCAAGGGTGATTTGCAAGGTGCAGGCCAGGCTTTTGCCAAGGTCAGCCAGCTTTACCCAAAGCACGCCAAGGTGCCTGATTCGTTGTACAAACTCGCTGACGTAGAACGCCGCCTGGGTCACACCGACAAGGTCAAAGGCATTCTGCAGCAGGTGGTTGCCCAGTATCCGGGTACCTCCGCTGCCCAGTTGGCACAGCGGGATCTGCAGCGCTTGTAAGCGATGCTTCCCGTTTAGAAGAAACCCGCGCCTGGCGCGGGTTTTTTCGTTAGAATCCACGCCCTTTTATGAAACACGCTTCCTGGGGTTTACGCGTTTGCGCAATTCCTTGAAGTGCCTGACGGAGGCGGACAGCCTGTTTAGCTGTTACGCCCGTGGCGACTATGCAAGACACATTACGTATTACCGAAGTTTTTTACTCGTTACAGGGTGAAACGCGCACTGCTGGCCTGCCGACTGTATTTGTACGGCTGACCGGCTGCCCCTTGCGTTGCCAATACTGTGACAGCGCCTACGCCTTCAGCGGCGGCACCGTGCGCACCCTGGACGACATCATCGAGCAGGTTGCCGGTTTCAAGCCACGCTACGTCTGCGTGACGGGCGGCGAACCCCTGGCCCAGCCCAATGCCATCGCGCTGCTCAAGCGGCTGTGTGACGCTGGTTACGAGGTTTCCCTCGAAACCAGCGGCGCCCTGGACATCTCGGCCGTGGATCCGCGCGTCAGCCGTGTGGTCGACCTCAAGACCCCTGGCTCCAAAGAAGCGCATCGCAACCTGTACGCCAACATGGACCTGCTGACCGCCAACGATCAGGTCAAGTTCGTGATCTGTTCCCGCGACGATTATGACTGGGCGGCTTCCAAGCTGATCCAGTACGGGCTGGACCGTCGTGCGGGCGAGGTGCTGTTCTCTCCCAGCCATCACGACCTGAACGCTCGCGACCTGGCTGACTGGGTGGTGGCGGACAACCTGCCGGTGCGCCTGCAGTTGCAGCTGCACAAATACCTGTGGAATGACGAGCCGGGGCGCTGATATGGCTGATCAAAAGCGCGCAGTCATCCTGCTTTCCGGCGGTCTGGACTCGGCCACCCTGGTGGCCATGGTCCGCGCCCAAGGCTTCAACTGCTACACCCTGAGCTTCGACTACGGCCAGCGCCACCGCGCCGAGCTGAACGCCGCCGCGCGCGTGGCCCGTGACATGGGCGTGGCGGAGCATAAGGTGATCGGTCTCAACCTCAATGGCATCGGCGGGTCCGCGCTCACCGACAGCACCATTGACGTGCCCGAGGCGCCCAGTGAAGGTATTCCGCTGACCTACGTGCCAGCGCGCAACACTGTATTTCTGTCTCTTGCGCTTGGTTGGGCTGAAGTATTGAATGCGCGCGACATCTTCATCGGTGTCAACGCGCTGGACTACAACGGCTATCCAGACTGCCGACCAGCGTACGTCGAGTCGTTCGAGCGCATGGCCAACCTGGCCACCAAGGCCGGCGTAGAGGGGCAGGGCTTCCATATTCAGGCGCCGCTGCAGAACATGACCAAGGCGGACATTGTGAAGACTGGTGTAGCACTTGGCGTCGATTACACGCTGACTGTTTCCTGCTACCAGGCAGACGATGACGGCCGTGCATGTGGGAAATGCGACGCCTGCCGACTGCGCGCAGAAGGCTTCCAGGCGGCCGGAATTACTGACCCCACGCGTTATTTCTGATTTATTTAAAATAAGGTGTTGAATAATCCTTAGAAATCAGTATTATACGCGCCACCACACAGCGGGTCGTTAGCTCAGTTGGTAGAGCAGTTGGCTTTTAACCAATTGGTCGTAGGTTCGAATCCCACACGACCCACCATTTTTGGCGGTTTAGAAAATCCGGAAGGCCCACGCAAGTGAGGATTTCCGGGTTTTTTTTTGCCTGTGATTTGGGCCTTGCTGGCCGGGCTCTGTAGCGAGCCCTTGGCGTACAGACTTATCTCAGCTTGTGCATCGATCAATACGTAAACTCAGCCCGCTCGGGCTGAGCCTGCCACCAAGCCCCCAATGCTTTGCCACGCCAAGCGGTTAGCCAAACCGCCCGGTAATGTAGTCCTCAGTCTGCTTCATCTTCGGCGTGGTAAAGATCTGGTCGGTCTTGCCGTACTCAATCAATTCCCCCATGAACATGAACGCGGTGTTGTCCGACACCCGTGCGGCCTGCTGCATGTTGTGGGTCACGATGATCACCGTGTACTGCGTCTTCAATTCCGTAATCAATTGCTCGATGCGCCCGGTGGAAATGGGGTCGAGCGCTGAGGTCGGCTCGTCCAGCAGCAACACTTGCGGGCGCAGCGCGATGGTGCGTGCGATGCACAGTCGCTGTTGCTGGCCACCGGAGAGGCTCTGTGCGCTCTGGTTGAGTTTGTCTTTCACCTCATCCCACAGGGCGCCGCCGCGCAGGGCTTGCTCGACGCGATCGTTCATTTCGCGGCGGGAAAGCTTTTCATGGTGGCGCACGGCGTAGGCGATGTTGTCGTAGATCGACATCGGAAACGGCACCGGCTTTTGGAACACCATGCCCACGTGGCTGCGCAGGCGATTCATCGAGTAGCCGGGAGCGAGGATGTTTTCGCCGTTGAGCAGCACTTCGCCACGGGCTTCCTGCTTGGGGTACATCGAGTAGATGCGGTTGAACACGCGCAGCAAGGTGGATTTGCCGCAGCCTGAAGGGCCGATGATGGCGGTGATACGTTTTTCCGGGATATCAATGTCGATGGCGTTCAGCGAGCGCTGGTTGTTGTAGAAAAACTCCAACCCGCGCACCTGGATTTTGGTTTTTTCGTGAGCAATGCCGGTGGCGTCCATCAGTGAGACCTATTGCGTAAAAGAATCAGGCGGGATGTCAGGCTCAGCACCAGCACGAACAGCGTCAGCACCAGTGCACCTGCCCAGGCGAGCGCGTGCCAGTCATCGAACGGGCTCATGGCGTACTGGAAAATAACCACGGGTACGCTGGCAATCGGCTTGAGCAGGTTGCTGCTCCAGAACTGATTGCCGAAGGCGGTGAACAGCAAGGGCGCGGTTTCCCCGGTGATCCGCGCCAGGGCGAGCAGGATGCCGGTGACGACGCCGGCCTTGGCCGCTCTCAACACAATCTGCAGCGTCAGCTTCCATTGCGGTACACCCAATGCCAGGGCTGCTTCGCGCATGGTCGAAGGTTGCAGCTGGAGCATTTCATCGGTGGTGCGCACCACTACCGGGATCACCAATAACGCCAGGGCCAGGGCACCGGCGATGGCGGAAAACCCGACCTGATGGTTGGTCAGCAGGTTCAGCGGCAGGATGACGCCGGTGTAGATAAACAGGCCCAGCACAATCGACGGCGCCGACAGCAGGATGTCGTTGATAAACCGCACCGTGGTGCCCAGACGCGAGTGGCGGGCGAACTCCGCCAGCCAGATTCCCGCCATCAGCCCGATGGGCGTGCCGATCAACAGCGCGATGCCGGACATCAGCGCGCTGCCGTAAAACGCATTGGCCAGTCCGCCCTCGGTGCCGGGTGGCGGAGTCATCTGGGTAAACAGGCGCAGGTTGAGCGCCTGGAACCCATTGATGAGGGTGGTCAGCAGTATCCACGCCAGCCACAGCAAGCCAAAGGCGGTGGCGCCGCAACTGAAGAACATGGCCACGGCGTTTTTAAGCGCGCGTTTGCGGTACAGGCGTTCGTGAGTGTTCATAACCCTTCCTTACGCGACAGGCGCATCAGCATCAGGCGCGCCAGTGCCAGCACCACGAATGTCACGATAAACAGCAAGAAGCCCAAGGCGATCAGCGCGGAGCGATGCAGGTCGGTGTAGGCCTCGCTGAATTCGTTGGCGATGACCGAGGCAATCGAGCTGCTGGGCATCAACAGGGACGCGGAAAACTGTTGCGCGTTACCCAGTACGAAGGTCACGGCCATGGTCTCGCCAAGGGCGCGGCCCAAGCCGAGAAAAATCCCGCCTACGACGGCCGAGCGGGTGTAGGGCAAGACGATGTCCCACACCACTTCCCAGGTAGTGCTGCCAAGCGCGTAGGCCGATTCTTTCAACGGCGTGGGCACACTACGAAACACCTCATGCATCACCGAGGTGATAAACGGCATGATCATCACCGCCAGCACGATGCCAGCAGTGAGCATGCCAATTCCCAACGGCGGGCCCTGGAACAGCGAGCCAACAAAGGGCAGGGCACCCAGGTAGTCATTGATCAAGGGCGAGAGGTGTTCGGCCATGAACGGCCCGAACACGAACAGGCCCCACATGCCATAGATGATCGAGGGGATACCGGCGAGCAGTTCAATGGCCGACGCGACCGGCATCTTCAGCCAGGGTGGCGCGACTTCGGTGAGAAAAATCGCAATGCCGAAACTCACCGGCACCGCGATCAGCAAGGCCAGAAACGAGGTGACCAAGGTGCCGTAAATCGGCACCACAGCACCAAAGTGGTTGTTCACCGCATCCCATTCGGTGCTGGTGATAAAGCTCCAACCAAAGGTCTTGAACGCCAGGCCGCCGCCCCACAGGGTCGAGGCCGCAATGGCACCCAGCAGCACCAACACCAGCATGGCTGCGCCGAACATCGAGCGTTTGAACCACAAGTCGTGGCGTTGATCGCGGGTGGCACGACGGTCGCCCGCGGTGTCGCCTGCGTGAGTAGTCATAACCAGCGGGTGGACGGTGTCGTTCATATCAGATGGGCTCACCGCCTCCCGCAATCAATGAGGAAGGCGGTTGTAGGGCGAATCAGTTGGCGAAGTCAGACTTCCAGTAACCTTCGATGCGCGACACCAGGGAGTCCGGCAGGGCTACGTAGTCCAGCGCTGCTGCCTGTTGTTGGCCTTTTTCCAGCGACCATTTGAAGAAGCTGAACGCTGCCTGGCTTTGCTCGGCATTCTTGGGCTGCTTGTACATGATGATCCAGGTGGTCGCCGTGATCGGCCACGCGCCTTCGCCTGGGGCATTGGTCATGATCAGGTTGAAGTCTTGGGCATTGGCCCAGTCGGCGGTGTCCGCGGCTGCCTGGAAGGCCTTGGCGTCAGGTTTGACGAATTTGCCCGACGCATTCTTCAGCTGGGTGTAGGTCATCTTGTTCTGCAGCGCGTAGGCGTATTCCACAAAGCCGATAGAGTTCTTGATCTGCTTCACGTAGGCCGAAACGCCTTCGTTGCCTTTGCCGCCCACACCCACCGGCCACGGCACAGTGGTGCCGAAACCGATCTTGGTTTTCCAGCTGTCACTGACTTTGGCCAGGTAGTTGGTGAAGTTGTAAGAGGTGCCCGAACCGTCGGAGCGGTGCACCACGGTGATGTTTGCCACCGGCAGGTTCAAGCCAGGGTTGAGCGCGGCGATGGCCGGGTCGTTCCAGGCCTTGATGTCACCGAGAAAGATCTTCGCCAGCACGTCGCCGTCGAGCTTCAACTGGCCCGGCGCAATACCTTCGACGTTCATCACCGGCACGATGCCGCCGATCACGCTGGGGAACTGGCCCAGGCCGCCGGCCTTGAGCTCGTCGGCCGACAGCGGGGCGTCGGAGGCGCCGAAGTCCACGGTGGCGGCCTTGATTTGGGCAATACCGCCGCCGGAGCCGATCGACTGATAGTTGATGCGGTTGCTGGAGTTCTTGCTGTAGTCCTGCGACCACTTGGACAGCACCGGGTAGACGAAGCTGGAACCGGCGCCGGTAACGTCAGTGGCGTGGGCCACGCCGCTCAGGCACAGGGCGGCGAACAGAACAGACAGACTTTTTTTAGTCGGCAACATCACGACAACACCTCAAGGGAAGGGGTAAGTGGATAGGTCCACCTGTCTAAGACGTGACGATTTAATTCCTGAGATATGTCTGTTTAATGACGGTTTGGCTTTATGAAGAAACATTTAGAAATGTTTGCGCCGATGAACGCGGGCTTGCCCACGTCCAGCTTCAATGTCGGGGTGTAGGCACGGGTTAAGGGTTGGTTTTGCGGGTTTTGGTCGCAGTGCAGGGGGGCGGGAAGGTTTTTTATTGTTGCAGAGGAAAAGACGGGGTCGGTGCAGCCCCGTCTCAGGCTTAGCTTTGTGCGGTGAGGTTCAGGCGACTCTTGACGACTTTTTGCAGGAGTACAGCCAATGCTTCGGTGGAGTAGGGCTTTTGCAACAGCACAAAACGCTGGGCTTCTTCCTGGGCGATACGTGCGTATTCGTCGTTGTAACCCGTGGTGAGCACCACCGGCAGCCACGGGTAGAGGGCTTCAAGCGCGTCGAGCAATTCCAGTCCGCTCATGCCCGGCATGGAAATGTCGGAGAACACCACCTGGAAGCTTTCCGGGTTTGGCGCGAGGGCCTCGAGCGCACTGTTGGCGTCCGCGACCCAAAGCACTTTGAAACCCATTTGCTCCAGGGTCTGCGAGGTGTAGAGGCCGACGTCGGGGTTGTCCTCAACCATCAGCACGCACAGGTCCGTGGCGATGGGGACGTCGTAACTGTCCTGGATGACGGGCATCAAGCCGGCCTCGACCTTGGGCAGGTACAACATAAACTGGCTGCCTTTGCCGCATTCGCTTCGCACCAGGATTTCACCGCCCGACTGCTTGGCAAAGCCGTACACCTGCGACAACCCCAGCCCGGTGCCCTGGCCAATGCCCTTGGTGGTGTAGAAGGGTTCGAAGATGGCGTCGAGCTTTTCCGGAGGAATGCCCGAACCGGTGTCGCTCAACTCAATGGTCACGTATTCGGCGACTCGCACCGGATGGGCGCGCACTGAAGGCAGCCACGTAGCGGTTGCCACCCGGATCGCCAATTGGCCATTGCCGGCCATGGCATCCCGGGCATTGACCACCATATTCACCAGGGCAGTGTCGAATTGGCTTTCATCGGCGTTGATAAAGCAGGGTTCCTGCGGCACCTCGATGGTGACCTTGACGCGTGAGCCGGTCAGGCTGTCCATCATTTCGCCCACGCGCAGTACGCTGTTGCCGACGTTGAAAACCTCCGGACGCAGCGCCTGGCGGCGCGCGAAGGTCAGCAGTTGGGCGGTCAGGCGCGCGGCGCGGTCCACGGTGCTGGCGATGGCTTCCACGTACTTGATGCGCCGCTCTTCGCTCAAAGAAGGCGTCTTGAGCAAGTCAGCGCAAGACTTGATGACCGTCAGCAGGTTATTGAAATCGTGTGCGACGCCGCCGGTGAGTTGGCCGATCGCTTCAAGCTTCTGCGATTGACGCAGGGCGTCTTCCGACAAGCGCAGGGCTTCCTTGGCTTCTTCTTCGGCCTGGATATCCCGGCCCACCGCGTGGATGTAGTCGCTGTCGGGCACGGCGGTCCAGGCGATCATGCGGTAGCTGCCATCCTGGTGGCGGTAACGGTTCTTGAAGTTGGGAAAATTCTTGCCGTCCCCCAGGCGGCTGACCGCCGAGGAGGAGACCGCGAGGTCTTCCGGGTGCACCAGGGCCAGCAGCTGGCTGCCCACCAAATCATGTTCGGTGTGGCCGAGCATGCGTGTCCAGGCCGGGTTCACCGCAGAGATGACGCCGTCGAGCTGGGCGACCAGCATCAGGTCCGGCGACAGGCGCCAGATACGATCGCGATCGCGGGTGCGCTCCATCACCCTTTGCTCAAGGGATTCGTTGAGTGTGCGCAGGGACTCTTCGGCTTCACGCAGGGCGGTGATATCACGCGAGACACACAGGATCTGTTCCGGCCGGCCGTCGCTGTCGAGGATCGGGCTGACCTGCACATGCCACCATTTCAGGTTGCCGGCCAGCGTCTCGGCGGGGCCGATGAAACTTGCGCTTTCGCCGTTTTTGGCGGCTTCTACGGCAGCCTTGGCATCCGTGTTTCCCTTGGCCTGCCAGAAGTCGGGCCAGGGGCAACCGCGGATCGCGTTGAAGTCACTGACTTCCATGATTTTCATGCCGCCTTCGCTCATGAAGGTGAGGCGGGCATCGAGGTCCAGAACCTTGATGCAATCGTTGATGCTGGCCAGAACGCGCTCGGTAAACGCTTCGCTTCTGCCCAAGCCGGTGGCGGCCAGCTCGCTTGGCTCTGAGCCGATCCCGACAGTGGTATTCATTTGAGTTTGGCCGAATGGGTTAAATGGGCCTTATCATGTCATTACGATATCTATCCCACCAGCGACTTCCGCACGTACGGTGCTGACTGGCGCCGGCAAAGCGTTGGGGTTGACGCTCAGGCATCGGGTACTCGCGACGCGTCAGCCAGATACCCTCAATGCAATCGCGCGCACCCCGTGCACACGTGTGACTGGGTTCAGCTTTCAAGGGCGGGCCGCCCAGGCGTGACGGGCAGATAAAACCGGGCGGTCACGATCAGGTTAAAAGGTCATAAAAAGACGCTTAAAAACGAGCAAAGTCTTTGAAAAATCTAGAATTGTCCGACAATCCCGTGCATGAAAAACTCTTCATAAACGCCGCGCTCGAACGTTGGTAGTTTTCCCGGCGCTGACCAATAATTCGAGTCCTAATAATGAATAACAAAACTCTTAAAGGCGCCCTGGCGCTTTGCGTTTCGCTTGCCTCTACACAACTGCTGGCCGGTGGCTTCGCCCTCAATGAACAAAGCATCAGTTCAATGGGCACCGGTTACGCCGGGCGTTCTTCCTCGGCCGACGACGCCAGCACGGTGTTTGGCAACCCGGCCGGCATGTCGCGCCTCAAGCACAATGAAGTCAGCATCGGGGCGACCTACCTGGATGCCAAAACCAACATCAAGGACGCCAGCTCCAGCCAGGGCGGCGTCGATAATCCCGGCACCAACAAGGGCGACATGGTCCCCGGCATTGCCGTGCCGATGGGTTACCTGGTCACGCCGATCGATGAGCACTGGGCGTTTGGCCTGGGGGTCTACGCACCGTTTGGCCTGGTGACCGACTATGAACACAGCTTCCAGGGCAATGGCTTTGGGAATAAGAGCAAGATTCAAGTCCTCACCGTGCAGCCGACCGTCAGCTACGCGTTCAACGACAAGGTGTCGGTAGGTTTCGGCCCGACCTTCAACAAAATCAGCGGCGAGCTTGACTCCAAGGTACCGGCGTTCGGGCTGGGGACGGAAACGGCCAAGATCAAGGGCGACGACACCGCGATGGGCCTCAACGCCGGTATCCTGGTGCAGGCGCTGGACAGTACCCGCGTCGGCCTCACCTACCATTCGCAAGTGGTGTATCACTTGAGTGGCCATACCGACGCCTCGGGCGTGCTCTCCGACCTGTTGGATGGCGGGGCACAGAAGTACGACGCCAAGCTGAATGTGACCACGCCGTCTTCCGTGGACTTTTCCGTCACTCACCAGCTGACCGATGCCTTGACCCTTTACGTGGGCAGCACCTATACCCGCTGGAGCCAGTTGAAGAAGATCACGGTGAACAATTCCGGCGTGTCCGAACTGACGGCTGAGCTGGCAGGCCTGGATTCCATCACCGAGCAGGAGCACTGGCACGACACGTGGTCCCATGCGATCGGCCTGTCGTATCAGCTCAACAAACAACTGGTGCTGCGCACCGGCTTCTCGGTGGACCAGACGCCGACCAACAACACCGACCGTTCCGTACGTATTCCTACAGGCGACCGTACCGTGTTCAGCCTCGGTGCCGGCTGGACGCCAGTGGATAACCTGACCTTTGACGTGGCCTATTCCTACCTGAAGGAAGAGCCGATCAAGATTCGCGACAACAACCCTCAGTTGGCACTGACCTACGATGCCAAGTATGAGAACAGCGCCAATGGTTTCGGGGGCTCGGTGACTTACCGCTTCTGATCGATGCAATCCGGCGGAGAGCCAGTTTTTTGGCATGGCTCTTTGCCGGTTTTGTTGACATCAATGCTGTCATTTACGGCGCGTGTTGATTAGATTGAAAGCTACTCAGCTTTTAAGACATGGACTGTCATGACTACGTTAACGCCTGTTATCGCGACCAATCCCCTTATTGTTCGGGCTGCGACCACCGCGCCTCCAGCCACCCTGGCGAACACTGTCGACGTCTCACCGACGCGGCCTTCCGCAGTGGTCAGCCTTGGCAATCCGGCAGCCGATGTCGTCGATACCTACTCTCGAAACGGTTTGTTGCCCGGCCAGGAAAGCGTGCGGACCTGGGAAAACAACAGCGATGATTCGATCACCTGGGTCATCAACTCCAGCTTCCACTCGGTCACTACGGCCAGCCGCTACAGTGGGCTGGGCGCTGCGTTGGTGGACCAATTCACCAAAGGTGGCGGTGCCGCTATTTCCCAGTCGCTGCTCAACACCACCGCTGACCGCGCCGGCGACACCGATGCAATCAAGGCGGACCAGACGCTGCTGCACAGCAAGGCCGACAACCAGGTCAGCCTCAGCATCAAGACTGCCAGCGGCAAGACGGTGACGTTCAGCCTGTCCAGCCAGAAAGATGGCCTGGGCGTACAGGCCACTGTAGAAGGCGGGGAGTTGAGCGCCGATGAACTCAAGGCCGTCGGCCAGTTGGGCAGCGCATTCCAGGCCTCGGTCGACGGGCTGACCGCCGTGCCGCCGAAACTCGACTTGAGCAAGCTGACTCAGTTCGACGCCAAGCTGCTGTCGTCGGTGGACCTCAATGCCAAGGTGAAGGCCTCGAACGGTGAGGACATTACTCTGGCCTTTCATGCCGACAGCGAGAGCCGTACCACGCGCATGAGTGGCCCGGCGGGTCAGATTGACCTCACGGTGGACCTGAGAAACGCGGCGATCCTCGGCAATGCCAAGCAGCAGGCCAAGGCGCTGCAAACCTACCTAGCGCAGTTCGACCGCGTCGAGCAGCGCGGCAGTGCCAACGCGGACCTGATGACCATGTTCAAGGACGCGTTCAGCGCCATGAACAGCAACTATCCGCCCGGGGCTGGCGCTGCGAACCCGCTGACTCATAACCCGACCGACAAAGGCTTGCTGACGGGCCTGGCTGACTTCAAGGCCTCGATCAAACAGGCGGCGGCCGCGCCCAATTCGATGCGTCGGTCGGAAGTTGAGGGCTTTTCCTACAGCGTGTCGCAGCAGACCCAGGTCAATGGCCGCAGCACGGGCGACCGCAGCGTCACCCAAAACCAGCAATCGCTGCTGTCGGCCAGCTTCCATAAAGGCCTCGACGGTGGCAAACCGCCGGTTTTTGACGGCTCTCGCGAATCGCAGAATTACCTGTATGTGCAAGTGCAGGACAAGGCCAGTAGCACCGCAACCTTCGCCTATAAAGACGGCCGACTGACGAATGCGTCCGTTACCCAATCGGCTTCCCAGAACACCCACACGCAGAAATACGTGATGGGCAACCGGGTGCAAGACAGCGTGGTGCCGAAGGAAGCCTCAACCAGGCGCGACTACCTGGCGCTGCTTGAGCACGCCGCCCAGGCGAGCAAAAAGTACAAGGATGCCTTGGAGCAGTCACCCTTGAAGGATGCCTTGGCCAACATGCATGACTCGATCCTGTTGCAGAACGATCCGGATGTGCTGATGCGCTGACGTTCGGCGTGGTCAAAGCGGGAAGGCCCAGTCATGAGCCTTCCCGTTTTTTTGCCCGACCAGCGCGCCTGTGCAGGCCAGATTAGGCTTTTGAATCGATTCGATATTCTGTAGCCTTGCGCAGCTTCACCCGTGCTTGATGAACACAATCACTTCGTCCGGCGGCGCCCGAAAGGCTCCAGAGCCGGTGGTACACTCGACTTTCGCGCAACTGCGCCTGCAGGTCTTGCGAACATGACGCAAATTTCCGAACGCCTACTGGTTCAAGCTCACCTCGACGCCAAGCAGCCCAAGGCGCTCAGCGCCGAAGAAGAGGCAAGCCTGCGTACCGCCATCGCCGCCGAGCTTAAGGCTCAGGACGCGGTGCTGGTCGCCCACTTCTACTGCGACCCGGTGATTCAGGCCCTGGCCGAAGAAACCGGCGGCTGTGTCTCCGACTCCCTGGAAATGGCCCGCTTCGGCGCAGCCCACCCGGCCAAGACCGTACTGGTCGCCGGTGTGCGTTTCATGGGCGAGACCGCCAAAATCCTCACGCCCGAAAAACGCATCCTCATGCCCACCCTGGAAGCCACCTGCTCTTTGGATCTTGGCTGCCCGGTGGAGGAATTTTCGGCGTTCTGTGATCAGCATCCCGAGCGCACGGTGGTGGTGTATGCCAACACCTCGGCGGCGGTGAAGGCGCGGGCCGATTGGGTCGTTACCTCAAGCTGCGCACTGGAAATCGTCGAAAGCCTGATGGACAACGGCGAGACGATTATCTGGGGGCCGGACAAGCACCTGGGCACCTACATTCAGCGCCAGACCGGCGCAGACATGCTGCTGTGGGACGGCGCGTGCATCGTCCACGAAGAGTTCAAGTCCAAGCAGCTCGAGGACATGAAGGCGCTGTACCCGGATGCCGCGATTCTGGTGCACCCGGAGTCGCCGACGTCGGTGATTGAATTGGCCGATGCCGTGGGTTCCACCAGCCAATTGATTGCAGCGGCCCAGCGCCTGCCGAACAAGACGTTTATCGTCGCGACCGACCGCGGCATTTTCTACAAGATGCAGCAGCTGTGCCCGGACAAGGTCTTCATCGAGGCACCGACTGCCGGCAACGGCGCGGCCTGCCGCAGTTGCGCGCATTGTCCGTGGATGGCGATGAATACACTGGAACGCACGCTGCAGTGCCTGCGCGAGGGCAGCAACGAGATCTTCGTCGAGCCGTCGGTGATTCCGCACGCGGTACGGCCGTTAAAGCGCATGCTGGACTTCACCCAGGCGGCGCGCCTCAAGCTTGCCGGCAACGCTTAATTTAATTGTAAACACGGTCAAAATGTGGGAGCTGGCTTGCCTGCGATAGCATCACCCTGGTCTGCCTGATAGACCGAGGTGCTGCATGGCAGGCAAGCCAGCTCCCACAGTTGTTTTGTGTCGCTTGGAATTACCTTTTTTGCTTCGGAATCCGCACCAGCTGCGTATCCGAATAGATGTCATGCCAGCTGCGTTTTTGCTTATCAAACAGCGACCAGATAAAACCCAGCCCTACGCACAACCACGACGCAATCGACACCACAAACCGCAACAGCGCCTGCCATAGGCTGATCCGCGAGCCGTCGGCGTTCTGCACGCGCACGCCCCACACCTGCATGCCCAGGGTCTGGCCGGAATAGGTCCAGAACTTGGCGAAAAAACCAAATAACACAAAAAACAGAATCGTCGACAGCAACGGGTCACCGTCCAGTGCGCCGGACTCGGTGAGTGCGCGCATCTTCGCCTCGCCGATAAAGGCCATCCACACCAGCTTGTAGATAAACGCCGTGACGATCAGCAAGGCAGTGCACAGGAGAAAGTCATAAAACATCGCTGCCAGGCGACGGCCCAGGCCAACGGCGGGAAACTCGCCTTGGGGGCTCAGCAGGGGTTTGGACATGGCAGTCTCTCTAGAGGAAAAAGCCATTTTACGAGCAAACGCTTATAAAAAAGCCCCTGATGTCACCATCAGGGGCTTTTTGTCGCAGCAAGGATCAGCCTTCTGCTTGTACTTCGTCAGCCTGCATGCCTTTCTGGCCTTGCACGGCGACGAACGTCACTTTCTGGCCTTCTTTGAGGCTCTTGAAGCCGTTGCCCTGAATAGCGCGGAAGTGCACGAACAGATCCGGACCGCTTTCTGGAGTGATAAAACCAAACCCTTTCTCGTCGTTAAACCACTTGACGGTACCGCTCTGACGATCAGCCATTTTCTTATTTCCTTGACGCAAAAAAATTAATGACAGCCCCTTTCACATGAAAGAGTACTGGGCTGAGTTGCAGGAAAGTAAGAGACGTCGAACGGGTTGTAGCAAACTTTGGCTACTGCCCAGGTCCAGGTTCAAAGCGACCCATGCAAACACAGTGGGCAAACTCTACGCCAACTAACAGAGAAAAAACAAGCCCCGCCAAAAGCCCAGCGTTTGCTTGGCTTCATGACTGTTTGATGGGTAATGTGGATCCCGTTTATTCGATAGAGTTGATCACTTGTTATAGGTTGTCCGCTATTACATTGACTATCGTCAATGCACTGTTTTATGGCGGTTGCGTTACAGTTTAGTGCACGTTAACGCAACCGCGTTACTTATAGGAACAGTCAATCAGCCACGGAAGTAACGTTGTGGCACGAATGGCATTTTACTTACACGTAATGGCACCTTTTTCCCACGTACCAACGCAGACACTTCGGTGTCCAGTGCGATGAATGCGCTGTCCAGGTAACCCATGGCCAGCGGGCCGCCCAAGGTCGGGCCAAAGCCGCCGCTGCACACGCTGCCGATCACGGTGCCCTGCGCATCGACGATCTCTGCACCTTCACGCACCGGGGTGCGTTCCTGTGGCAGCAGGCCGACACGCTTGCGGCTCACACCGGCTTGTTGCTGGGTGAAAATGCGGTCGGCGCCAGGGAAGCCACCGGCACGCGCGCCATCGGCACGGCGAGCCTTGGAGATGGCCCACAACAGGCTGGCCTCAATCGGCGTGGTGTCGGTGTTCATGTCGTGGCCGTAGAGGCACAGACCGGCTTCCAGGCGCAGCGAGTCACGGGCGCCCAGGCCGATGGCCTGCACTTCGGTCTCGGCCAGCAGGCTGCGCGCCAGGCTCTCGGCGTTGGCGGCGGGCACGGAGATTTCAAACCCGTCTTCGCCGGTGTAGCCGGAACGGCTGACATAGCAGTCCACACCCAGCAGGCGCAGGGTGGCGAACTGCATGAAAGTCATCTTGGTCACTTCCGGCGCCAGGCGCGCCAGTACCTTCACCGCCGCCGGGCCTTGCAGGGCCAGCAGGGCGCGCTCTTCAAACAGCGGCTCGATCGTGCACTGCTCGCCAATGTGTTGGCGCAGGTGCGCCAGGTCCTGATCCTTGCAAGCGGCGTTGACCACCAGGAACAGTTCGTCGTTACCCAGGTTGGCCACCATCAGGTCGTCAAGAATGCCGCCCTGATCGTTGGTGAACATCGCGTAGCGCTGCATGCCCACCGGCAGGTCGATGATGTCGACGGGCACGAGGGTTTCCAGGGTCTTGGCGGCATCCGCGCCGGTCAGGCGGATCTGGCCCATGTGCGACACGTCGAACAACCCGGCCTGTTCACGGGTGTGAAGGTGTTCCTTCATCACGCCCAGTGGGTATTGCACCGGCATGTCGTAGCCGGCGAAGGGCACCATGCGCGCGCCCAGCTCAAGGTGCAGCGCATGCAGTGGAGTTTTCAACAGGGTTTGGGTGGACATATTCAGCTCCTGAAAAACGTGCGGACGCGCTGTTAGGCGTCAGCACTCGATAATGTTGACCGCCAAACCGCCACGGGCGGTTTCCTTGTATTTGCTTTTCATGTCGGCGCCGGTCTGGCGCATGGTGCGGATGACTTTATCCAGCGAGACGAAATGCTGCCCGTCACCGCGCAAGGCCATGCGGACCGCATTGATCGCCTTGACCGAGCCCATCGCATTGCGCTCGATGCACGGCACCTGCACCAACCCGCCAATCGGGTCGCAGGTCAGGCCGAGGTTGTGTTCCATGCCGATCTCGGCGGCGTTCTCCACTTGAGACACGCTGCCGCCCAGCACTTCACACAGTGCGCCGGCTGCCATCGAACAGGCCACGCCGACCTCGCCCTGGCAGCCGACTTCGGCGCCTGAGATCGAGGCGTTTTCCTTGTACAAAATCCCGATGGCGGCGGCGGTGAGTAAAAAGCGCACCACGCCGTCTTCATTGGCGCCGGGGATAAAGCGCATGTAGTAATGCAAAACCGCCGGCACAATCCCGGCCGCGCCGTTGGTGGGCGCCGTGACCACGCGGCCGCCGTTGGCGTTTTCTTCGTTGACCGCCAGCGCGTACAGGTTGACCCAGTCGAGCACCGACAACGGGTCGCGCAGCGCCGACTCGGGGTTCTTGCACAGCTGTCGATGCAACGCGGCAGCGCGGCGCTTGACCTTCAAACCGCCGGGCAAGATGCCTTCATTGCGACAACCCGCATCCACACAGTCCTGCATGACCTGCCAGATGTTCAGCAAGCCAGCGCGGGTTTCCGCTTCCGGGCGCCAGGCACTTTCATTGGTCAGCATCACCTGGCTGATCGACAGCCCATAGGTGGCGCAATGCCCAAGCAAGTCCTTGGCGTGTTTGAAGGGGAAGGTCAGCGGCGTGGTGTCTTCGACAATCCGGTCGGCGCCGGCCGCGTCTTCGTCCACCACAAACCCGCCACCGACCGAGTAGTACTCGCGGCTGCGGATCTGGATGCCGGCGGCGTCGAAGGCCCGAAAAATCATGCCGTTGGGATGGTAGGCGAGGGGTTTGCGAATCATCGCCAAATGTTCTTTCTCGTTGAACGCAATGCTGTGTTCACCGAGCAGGTTCAAGCGGCCGTCGCTGCGCATTTGCGCCAGGCGTGCAGCCACGGTTTCAGTGTTCACGGTGTCCGGGTGTTCGCCTTCCAGGCCCAGCAACACGGCCTTGTCGCTGCCATGGCCTTTGCCGGTGGCGCCCAGCGAGCCATAGAGTTCCACCTTGATGCCGGTGGTGGCGCTCAACAGGTTGTCGCGCTTGAGGCCCTCGACGAAGCGAGCGGCGGCGCGCATCGGGCCAACGGTGTGGGAACTGGAGGGGCCGATGCCAATCTTGAACAGGTCGAACACGCTAAGGGACATGGTTGTTCTCCGGTTTCTTATTATTTTTGAAGACTGGCTCGGTTCAAATGTGGGAGCGGGCTTGCTCGCGAAGGCGTTGGTTCAGTCACCAGATGTATCAACTGGTACACCGCATTCGCGAGCAAGCCCGCTCCCACATTTTTGACCGTGTTCCTCCAGTCAGATCAGGCGTAGCTCTCGATCGACGGGCACGCACACACCAGATTGCGGTCGCCAAACACGTTGTCGACTCGGCCAACCGGCGGCCAGTACTTGCCCTCAATCAACGACGCAACCGGGTACACCGCTTGTTCACGGCTGTACGGGTGGCTCCATTCGCCGACGATTTCAGCGGCCGTGTGCGGCGCGTTTTTCAGCGGGTTGTCGTCCTTGTCCAGCGTGCCGTTTTCCACCGCGCGGATTTCTTCGCGGATGGCAATCATCGCGTCACAGAAGCGGTCCAGTTCTTCCTTGGATTCACTTTCGGTCGGCTCGATCATCAACGTGCCGGCCACCGGGAACGACATGGTCGGTGCATGGAAACCAAAATCGATCAGGCGCTTGGCCACGTCGTCCACGCTGATGCCGCTGCTGTCTTTCAACGGGCGCAGGTCCAGGATGCACTCGTGCGCCACCAGGCCATTGCTGCCGGTGTAGAGCACCGGGTAGTGCTCTTCGAGACGACGGGAAATGTAGTTGGCATTCAGGATCGCCAGTTGGGACGCACGCTTGAGGCCCGCGCCGCCCATCATGCTGATGTACATCCAGGTGATCGGCAGGATGCTCGCGCTGCCAAATGGCGCCGCGCACACCGCGCCTTCCTTGCGTTCCATGGCCGCGTGGCCTGGCAGGAACGGGGTCAGGTGCGATTTGACGCCAATCGGGCCAACACCCGGGCCGCCACCGCCGTGCGGGATGCAGAAGGTTTTGTGCAGGTTCAGGTGGGACACGTCGCCGCCGAACTTGCCCGGTGCGCACAGGCCGACCATGGCGTTCATGTTGGCGCCGTCGATGTACACCTGGCCGCCGTTGTCGTGAATGATCCCGCAGATTTCGCGGATGCCTTCTTCGAACACGCCGTGGGTGGACGGGTAGGTGATCATCAGCGCGGCGAGGTGCTCGCGGTGCTCGATGGCCTTGGCGCGCAGGTCTTCGATGTCGACGTTGCCGCGTGCATCGCAGGCGGTTACGACCACGCGCATACCGGCCATGTTGGCGGTCGCGGGGTTGGTGCCGTGGGCCGACGACGGGATCAGGCAGATGTCGCGGCGCGCTTCGCCACGGCTCTGGTGATAGGCACGAATCGCCAGCAGGCCGGCGTACTCGCCCTGGGAGCCGGCGTTCGGCTGCAGCGAGATGGCGTCGTAACCGGTGGCCGCGCACAGCATGGCTTCCAGCTCGGACGTCAGTTGCAGGTAGCCAGCGCTTTGCTCGGCCGGGGCGAAGGGGTGCAGGGCACCGAACTCGGCCCAGGTCACCGGGATCATTTCGCTGGCGGCGTTGAGCTTCATGGTGCACGAGCCCAGCGGGATCATGGTGCGGTCCAGCGCCAGGTCCTTGTCGGCCAGCTTGCGCAGGTAGCGCATCAGCTCGGTTTCGGAGTGATAACGGTTGAACACCGGGTGGCTGAGGATCGGCGACTGGCGCAGCAGCGCGGCCGGCAGGGTGCTTTGAACGTTGGCGTCGAATTCCGGCAGGGCTTTGCCGTCCGCGAAGATCGACCACAAGGCTTCGATATCCGCCTGGGTGGTGGTTTCGTCAACCGACAGGCCCAGGCGCTCAGCATCCACCACACGCAGGTTGATGCGCTGGGCGCGCGCCTTGTCGTGCAGGGCCGCGGTGTTGGCGCCGGTGTTGAGGGTCAGGGTGTCGAAGAAGTGTGTTTGCTCAACCTTCAGGCCCAGCGCGCTCAGGCCTTTGGCGAGAATCGCGGTCAGGTGATGAATGCGGTTGGCGATCTGGGTCAGGCCTTTGGGGCCGTGGTACACGGCGTACATGCTGGCGATGTTGGCGAGCAGCACTTGCGCGGTACAGATGTTGCTGGTGGCCTTCTCGCGGCGGATATGTTGCTCGCGGGTCTGCATGGCCAGGCGCAGGGCCGGCTTGCCGAAACGGTCGACGGACACGCCGACCAGACGGCCCGGCATGTCGCGCTTGAACGCATCCTTGGTGGAGAAATACGCCGCGTGCGGGCCACCAAAGCCCAGCGGTACGCCGAAGCGTTGTGCGCTGCCGATGGCCACGTCGGCACCGAATTCACCCGGCGGGGTCAGCAGGGTCAGGGCCAGCAGGTCGGCGGCGACCGCGACCAGGGCATTGGCAGCGTGGAAACGTTCGGTCAGTTCACGGTAATCAAACACGTCACCGTTGCTGGCCGGGTATTGCAGCAGGGCGCCGAAGAATGCGCTGACGTCGGTCAGTTCACGCTCGTCGCCCACGACCACGTCGATACCCAGCGGCTCGGCACGGGTGCGCAGCACGTCGAGGGTTTGCGGGTGGCTGTGGATCGAGGCGAAGAAGGCGTTGCTGCCCTTGTTCTTGCTCAGGCGCTTGCAGAAGGTCATGGCTTCGGCGGCGGCGGTGGCTTCGTCGAGCAAGGACGCGTTGGCGATCGGCAGGCCGGTGAGGTCGCTGATCAGGGTCTGGAAGTTCAGCAGCGCTTCCAGGCGGCCTTGGGAAATCTCGGGTTGGTACGGGGTGTAGGCGGTGTACCAGGCCGGGTTTTCCAGCAGGTTGCGCAGGATCGGCGACGGCGTGTGGCAGTTGTAGTAGCCCTGGCCGATGTAGGTCTTGAACAGTTGGTTCTGGCTGGCGATGGCCTTGATCTTGGCCAGGGCCTGAGCTTCGCTCAAGCCGTCTTCCAGTCCGAGCACGCTGGTGCCCTTGATGCTTTCCGGGATCACGCTGGCGCTCAGAGCTTCGAGAGAGTCAAAGCCCAGCTTTGCGAGCATTTGCTGCTCGTCTTCCTGGCGTGGGCCGATATGACGGGCGATGAATTCGTTGGCGGTGCTGAGATTGATCGTCATGGCGCGCTCCTCAGGCTTGGGCGTTGGCTTTGATCAGGCGGTCGTACGCATCCTGATCCAACAGCTTAGCCACTGCGTCGGCATCGGCGGGTTTAAAGCGGAAGAACCAGCCTTCGCCCATCGGGTCTTCGTTGACCAGTTCCGGGCTGTCGCTGAGTTTGTCGTTTACGTCGAGAACTTCGCCGTCCAGCGGCATGTACACGCCGCTCGCTGCCTTGACCGACTCAACGGTGGAGGCTTCTGCGCCCTTGGCGTAAACCTGCAACTCCGGCAGTTGCACGAAAACCACATCACCCAGCGCGTTTTGCGCAAAAGCGGTGATGCCCACGGTGACGCTGCCATCGGCTTCGGCGCGCAGCCATTCGTGATCTTCAGTGAAACGCAACTCGCTCATGGAAACTCCTCGGGGCCAGATTCGTCTGGTGGACGGGATTGGAATAATGAGGAGTTACTTAGCAATATCGCGGCCAATGTTATTAATTCGTTATAAATCAACGATTTAATAAAATCGGTGAGGAGTTGGAAAGATTGGCCTGTAGCGATTTCGCTACAGCTGGGCCGCTGAAAAAAAGCCTATGTGGATCAAAGCCTTGCATGGCGCGCAAAAAACAGGGTTGTAGCGATATCGTTACGCTGTAGCGCTTTCAGTACACTGGATGTCGTTCTCAGACTAGATTTGGCATGCAATCCATTGTGGGAGCGGGCTTGCTCGCGAAAGCAGTGTGTCAGTCAGCACATCTGTTACTGACCCACCGCTTTCGCGAGCAAGCCCGCTCCCACCTATAGATCGAGTGCGTTCAGGGCTTGTTGGGAATGCCGTACTTGCGCAGGCGGTGGGCAATCGCGGTGTGCGAAGTCTGCAGGCGGCTCGCCAGTTGGCGGGTCGAGGGGTAACTGGCGTAGAGCTTTTCCAGCAGGCTGCGCTCGAAGTCTTCCACTGCTTGTTCGAGGCTGTCGACTTCACCGTCGCTTTGGCGCGCCACTGACGTGCCGGCGATGTCCAGGTCGCCGATGTCCACCAAACTGCTTTCGCAAATCGCGGCGGCGCGGAAGATCACGTTTTGCAGCTGCCGAACGTTGCCCGGCCAGCGGTTTCCCAACAGCGCCGGATAAGTGCCCGGCGCCAGGCGGCACACCGGGCGCTGGATCTGCGCGCAGGCCTGCTGCATGAAGTAGCGGGCGAGCAGCAAGATGTCCTGGCCGCGCTCGCGCAACGGCGGCACTTCGACGTTGAGCACATTGAGGCGGTAGAACAGGTCTTCACGAAAGGTGCCTTCGCTGACCATCTTTTCCAGGTCGCGGTGGGTGGCGCTGAGGATGCGCACATTGACCTTTACTTCGCGGTCGCCGCCGACGCGCCGGAAGCTGCCGTCGTTGAGAAAACGCAGCAGCTTGGCCTGCAAATACGGTGACATCTCGCCGATTTCATCCAGAAACACCGTGCCTTGGTTGGCCAGCTCCATCAGCCCCGGCTTGCCGCCGCGCTGCGCGCCGGTAAAGGCGCCGGGGGCGTAGCCGAACAGTTCACTCTCGGCGAGGTTTTCCGGCAGCGCCGCGCAGTTCAAGGCCAGAAACGGCGCACTGTGGCGCGCGCTGATGGCGTGACAGGCCCGCGCGACCAGCTCTTTGCCGGTGCCGGTTTCGCCTTGGATCAACAGCGGCGCATCGAGTGCGGCGACGCGCTGCGCACGCGCCTTGAGGGTGCGGATCACCGGTGACTCGCCCAACAACGCATCAAAGCCTTCGGCATGGTCATGGTGCAGCGCCGACAGTTGCTCGCCGATGCGGTTGGGCTGGTACAGCGTCAGCAGGGCGCCGGCGTCGGTGATCGGCGTGGCGTCCAGTAAAAAGGTCTGGCCGTTGACGCTGATTTCGCGCAGCGGCAGGCGAAAGCCGTGTTCCAGCAAGGTCTCCAGCAGCGCCGCGTCGTTGAACAGCTCGCTGATGCTTTCCCCCGCCGGCTCACGGCCGTACAGGGCGATCAGCGCCGGGTTGGCCAGCAGGATCTTGCCGGCACTGTCCAGCGCCAGCACCGGGTCGGTCATGGCCGCCAGCAGGGCATCGAGTTGCAGGTGGCGGCGTTGGCCGGGGAGGATGTCCACCACCGTGACCGCCTGTACACCGTGCACGCTGAACAGCGCGTCGCGCAGTTCTTCGAGTACCTCGGCGCTCAGCGTCGGCGCATCGATGTAGACGTTGGGCGGCACCATCTCCACCGCATCCAGGTTGAGATTGCGCCCACCGAGCAGGGCCAGGACTTCCTGGGTAATGCCGACGCGGTCGATGAAGCTGACGTGGATACGCATGGGGCGGTTAACGATTCTGGGGAGCGTGAGGCGGCAAGTATGCCTTGGCGCTGAGGGAGATCAAAATGTGGGAGCGGGCTTGCTCGCGAATGCGGTGCACCAGTCGCTTGATTCATTGACTGAAAGACCACATTCGCGAGCAAGCCCGCTCCCACATGGAGGGTGTTGTGTCAGTGCGAACGTGTTATCCCAAGTGCTCGGGCTTGACCGGATCCCCGGCCTTCACATCCAGCTGATGCCGTACGTCCTCAAACATCAAGTCGTACTGCTTGTGCATCTGGCCGTTAAGCGTCGCGATCTTGGGCATGCCATATTTCTGCGCGATGTTCATCGCATGGCGCGCAAAATCAAAGGCCTGGTCCTTGGGCAAAAAGAATTCCTCCTTGAGGTCCTTGCCCTGCACCGAACCGTGCAGCTTGAAGAGCATTCCCTTGCCTTCCTTTGGGTCCTGGCTGACCTCGTAGTCGATACACAGGTTGTAGCTGTAGTCATCCTTGTTGAGCGCGTGACGTTCGACGTGCAAGTGACCGGGTTCAAAGGTGGCCATAGGCGTATCTCCTTTACTTCACAGATAGGTGATGCCAGGTTTTGCCGTGCTGATGCGTGTGCCGGCACTGCCCTGGACGATGGCTTCGATGTCCGAGAGTGAACCGATGACGGCGGTTTTTCCAGTCTGGCGGGCGAACTCGCAGGCGGCTTGTACCTTGGGGCCCATGGAGCCGGCGGCGAAGCCGAGTTTTTCCATGTCGTCGGGGTGGGCCTGGCCGATGGCTTTCTGGGTCGGCTTGCCGAAGTCGATAAAGGCCGCATTAACGTCGGTGGCGATCACCAGCAAATCGGCGTCCAGTTGCGCGGCCAGCAGGGATGAGCACAGGTCTTTGTCGATCACCGCTTCAATGCCGCGCAGCTTGCCGTCCTCGCCGTACATGGTCGGGATGCCGCCGCCACCGGCGCAGATCACGATGGCGCTTTTTTCCAGCAGCCACTTGATCGGGCGGATTTCAAAGATGCGTTTGGGGCGTGGGCTGGCAACCACACGACGATACTTATCGCCGTCCGGGGCGATGGCCCAGCCTTTTTCGGCGGCGAGTTTCTCGGCTTCGGCTTTGGCGTACACCGGGCCGATGGGTTTGGTCGGGTTTTTGAAGGCCGGGTCGTTGGCGTCCACTTCCACCTGGGTCAGCAAGGTTGCGAACGGCACTTCGAAGTCCAGCAGGTTGCCCAATTCCTGTTCGATGATGTAGCCGATCATGCCTTCGGTTTCGGCGCCCAGCACGTCCAGCGGGTAGGGCGACACGCTGGTATAGGCCGCCGCCTGCAACGACAGCAGGCCGACTTGCGGGCCATTGCCGTGGGCGATCACCAACTCGTTGCCGGGATGGATCTTGGCGATCTGTTCGGTGGCGATTCGGATATTGGCGCGTTGGTTATCCGCGGTCATGGGTTCACCACGGCGGAGCAGGGCGTTACCGCCCAGTGCAACGACGATACGCATAATGCAATCCTTCTAGAATTCAACTTTGTGAACACAGGACAAATTGTGGGAGCGATGTTGGGTTAGATATCCGCCAGCGCCGACACCAGAATCGCCTTGATGGTGTGCATGCGGTTTTCCGCTTGCTCAAAGGCGATGTTGGCCGGCGACTCGAACACCTCTTCGGTCACTTCCACACCATTGGCCAGGTTCGGGTAACGTGCGGCAATGTCCTTGCCCACCTTGGTTTCGCTGTTATGAAACGCCGGCAGGCAGTGCATGAACTTCACGCGTGGGTTGCCCGAGGCCTTCATCATTTTGGCGTTGACCTGGTACGGCAGCAGTTGCTCGATACGCTCGTCCCACGCTTCCACCGGCTCGCCCATCGACACCCAGATATCGGTGTGGATGAAGTCCACGCCTTTGACCGCCTCTTTCGGGTCTTCAGTGATGGTGATGCGCGCGCCGCTTTCTTCGGCAAACGCCTGGCACTGCTTGATGAAGTCCTCGTGTGGCCACAGGGCTTTCGGCGCGCCGATGCGCACGTCCATGCCCAGCTTGGCGCCGATCATCAGCAGCGAATTGCCCATGTTGTAACGCGCATCGCCGAGGTAGGCGTAGCTGATGTCATGCAGCGGCTTGTCGCTGTGTTCGCGCATGGTCAGGGTGTCGGCGATCATTTGGGTGGGGTGGAATTCGGCGGTCAGGCCGTTGAACACCGGCACACCGGCGAACTTGGCCAGCTCTTCGACGATTTCCTGTTCAAAGCCACGGTACTCGATGGCATCGAACATCCGGCCCAATACGCGGGCGGTGTCTTTCATGCTTTCTTTGTGGCCGATCTGCGACGACACCGGGTCGATGTAGGTGACGTGGGCGCCCTGGTCGTGGGCCGCCACTTCGAACGCGCAACGGGTGCGGGTCGAGGTTTTTTCGAAGATCAGCGCGATGTTTTTGCCCTTCAGGTGTGGACGCTCGGTGCCGGTGTATTTGGCGCGCTTGAGGTCGCGGGACAGGTCCAGCAGGTAGTGCAGCTCGCGGGTGGTGTGGTGCATCAGCGAGAGCAGGCTGCGGTTGCGCATATTAAAAGCCATGGTGGATCTCCTTCTGTTTAGGTTATCCCCTTGGCCGGCGCCTCATGAGCGGCGGCCAAGGTTTGAAAGTTAGTAGTCGATTGGGTCGCGGATGATCGGGCAGGTCATGCAGTGGCCGCCGCCACGGCCGCGACCGAGTTCACCGGCGCTGATGGTGATGACTTCCACGCCGGCCTTGCGCAGCAGGGTGTTGGTGTAGGTGTTGCGGTCGTAGCCGATCACCACGCCAGGCTCCACGGCCACCACGTTGTTGCCGTCGTCCCACTGCTCGCGCTCGGCGGCGAAGCTGTTGCCGCCGGTCTCGACCACGCGCAGCGCTTTGAGGTTGAGTGCTGCGGCCACGGTTTCGAGGAAGTTGGTTTTCTCCCGCTGGATATCGATGCCGTGTGGCTTGCTTTCATCCGGGCGCAGGGTGAAGGGGATGATCTGGTTGACCACTTCCGGGAAGACGGTGACCAGGTCGCGGTCGCAGAAGCTGAACACGGTGTCCAGGTGCATCGCCGCGCGGGATTTGGGCAGGCCGGCAACGATCACGCGTTCCACGGCTTTGTTTTTGAACAGGTTGCGCGCCAGTTGGCCAATGGCCTGGTGAGAAGAGCGCTCGCCCATGCCGATCAACACCACGCCATTGCCAATCGGCATGACGTCGCCGCCTTCCAGCGTGGCGGCCCCATGCTCCTGGTCGGGGTCGCCGTACCAGATCTGGAAGTCGGCGTTGGTGAACTCGGGATGGAATTTGTAGATGGCCGAGGCCAGCAGGGTTTCCTGGCGTCGCGCCGGCCAGTACATCGGGTTCAGCGTCACGCCGCCGTAGATCCAGCAGGTGGTGTCGCGGGTGAACTGGGTGTTGGGCAGCGGCGGCAGAATGAAGCTTGCGTGGCCGAGAAAGTCGCGGAACATCTCGATGGTCTTGCCACCGAAGCTGCTCGGCAGGTCCTCGGCCGACACGCCACCGATCAGGAACTCGCTGATTTTGCGCGGCTCAAGGCTGCGCAGCCAGGAACTGACTTCATCGACCAGGCCAAGGCCCACGGTGTTTGGGGTGATCTTGCGTTCCAGAATCCAGTCCAGCGCTTCGGGGATGGCAACGATGTCGGTCAGCAGGTTGTGCATTTCCAGCACATCGATATCCCGCTCGCGCATCTTGGTGACGAAGTCGAAGTGGTCGCGCTTGGCCTGGGCCACCCACAGCACGTCATCGAACAGCAGTTCATCGCAGTTGTTGGGGGTCAGCCGCTGGTGGGCCAAACCTGGGGAGCACACCATGACTTTGCGCAGTTTGCCGGCTTCGGAATGTACGCCGTACTTCACTTTTTCCGTGGTCATTACAGATCCTCCAGTAGAAAACACTTACAGAGTCAAGAAGCCGTCGTAGAGGCCATAGGCAGCCACCAGGGCGCCAATGACGACGGCGGCGAAAATCAGCTTCTCGACGTTGGTGAAAATCGGTTTGCCCAATTCATGCTTGGCTTTGGCGAACAGGATTACGCCAGGTGCATACAGCAGGGCGGACAGCAGCAGGTATTTCACGCCGCCGGCGTAGAGCAGCCAGACCGCGTAGATCAACGCGATGGCGCCGATGAACAGGTCTTTCTTGCGTTCGCGCAGGGCGTTTTCGTAGGTCTCGCCGCGCACCGCCAGCAGCAACGCGTAAGCGGCCGACCACAGGTAAGGCACCAGGATCATCGAGGTGGCGAGGTAGATCAGCGACAGGTAGGTGCTGGCGGAAAACAGCGTGATCACCAGGAAAATCTGCACCATGGCGTTGGTCAGCCACAGGGCGTTGGCCGGCACGTGGTTGGCGTTTTCCTTGCGCAGGAACTCCGGCATGGTGTGGTCCTTGGCGGCGGCGAACATGATCTCCGCACACAACAGCACCCACGACAGCAGCGCGCCCAGCAAGGAAATGATCAAGCCGACGCTGATCAGCACTGCGCCCCAGTGACCGACCACATGCTCCAGCACGGCGGCCATCGACGGGTTCTGCAACTTGGCCAGTTCCGGCTGGGTCATGATCCCCAAAGACAGCACGTTCACCAGCATCAGGAACAGCAGCACGGTGATAAAGCCAATCACCGTGGCCTTGCCCACGTCGCTGCGTTTTTCCGCCCGCGACGAGAAGATGCTCGCGCCTTCGATGCCGATGAACACCCACACGGTGACCAGCATCATGTTGCGCACCTGGTTCATCACACTGCCCAGGTCCGGGTTTTTAACGCCCCAGATGTCAGCGGTGAAGATGTCCAGCTTGAACGCGAACAGCGCGATCAACACGAACAGCACCAGCGGCACGACCTTGGCGACGGTGGTCACCAGGTTGATGAACGCCGCTTCCTTGATCCCGCGCAGTACCAGAAAGTGCACGGCCCACAGCAACACCGACGCGCCAATCACCGCTGCCGGGGTGTTGCCTTCGCCAAAGATCGGAAAGAAGTAACCGAGGGTGCTGAACAGCAACACGAAGTAACCGACGTTGCCCAGCCAGGCGCTGATCCAGTAACCCCAGGCTGACGAGAAGCCCATGTAGTCGCCGAAACCGGCCTTGGCGTAGGCGTACACGCCGCCGTCGAGGTCGGGTTTGCGGTTGGCCAGGGTCTGGAACACAAAGGCGAGGGTCAGCATGCCGATGGCGGTAATCACCCAACCAATCAACACCGCACCCACATCGGCGCTGGCGGCCATGTTTTGCGGCAGTGAGAAGATCCCGCCACCAATCATTGAGCCCACGACCAGCGCAACCAGCGCGCCTAATCGAAGTTTTCCGGGAGATTCAGACATTGCGTGACTCCAATGCAGGAGAAGAGAGACCACAGAATAATTCCGTGCGCTAATCAAACAGCTGACTCAGATCACTTCATTGGCACATTCCATTGTGAATTAATGACTTAGGGGTAAGAACCCTGGGCAATAGTATTCCTCGCAAAGTCGCGTCCCAGAGCGGCTCTGCGTTGTGATTAATCATTTAGTGCGTTTATGTGGACTTTTGAAGCTAGCCCCTTTTGCTGAATGTGCAAACTTTTTCGGGACGGACTGCCAAATAGCCGGAAGCTGGCAAAGTGCCTGCCTATTTAAATTCTAAATAAACCCAAACTATATAAACTGTCATGCCATTACGTTATGAGCTTGACGGTTTTATCGCTGTCTTTAATAAACGCTACACTCGCTGAACTAATTAGTTGAGTGCACGGTCGTCAGCTCAATTGTTAGTTATTCAGGAGTGTCCATGTCGCAACCGGCCCAAAAACTCAAACTCAGTGCGCTGATCGCCCTGGTGGTGGGCTCAATGATTGGCGGGGGGATTTTCTCCTTGCCGCAGAACATGGCTGCACGCGCTGAAGTGGGCGCCATATTGATCGGCTGGGCGATCACCGCCGTGGGCATGCTGACGTTGGCCTTCGTGTTTCAGACCCTGGCCAACCGCAAGCCCGAACTGGACTCCGGGGTGTATGCCTACGCCAAGGCCGGCTTTGGCGACTACATGGGGTTTTCGTCGGCCTGGGGTTACTGGATCAGCGCCTGGATGGGCAATGTCGGTTACTTCGTGTTGCTGTTCAGCACCCTCGGCTACTTTTTCCCGGTGTTCGGCCAGGGCAACACGCCGATTGCCATCGCCTGCGCCTCGCTGTTGTTGTGGGCCGTGCATTTTCTGGTGATGCGCGGGATCAAGGAGGCAGCGTTCATCAACCAGATCACCACCGTGGCGAAGATCGTGCCGCTGCTGATGTTTATCGTGATCGCCGGTGTGGCGTTCAAGGCGGATATCTTCACCCGTGACATCTGGGGCCTGGGCAACCCGCAAGTCGGCAGCGTGGTTGATCAAGTGCGCAACATGATGCTGGTCACCGTGTTTGTGTTCATCGGCATCGAAGGCGCCAGCGTGTATTCGGCGCGGGCCGAGAAGCGTTCGGACGTCGGCCGGGCCACGGTAATCGGGTTTCTTGGGGTCCTGGCGCTGCTGGTGCTGGTGAATGTGTTGTCCTTGGGAATCATGAGCCAGCCAGAGTTGGCGCAGTTGCAAAACCCGTCCCTGGCGGGCGTGCTGGAACATATCGTCGGCCCTTGGGGCGCAATGGCGATCAGCATTGGCCTGGCCGTGTCCTTGCTTGGCGCCTTGCTGTCCTGGGCGCTGCTGTGCGCGGAAATTCTGTATGCCACTGCCCATGACAAGACCATGCCGGCCTTCCTGAAAAAGGAAAACGCCAACCAGGTGCCGGTCAACGCGCTGTGGCTGACCAATGTGATGATCCAGGTCTTTCTGGTGATCACGCTGTTTTCCCACAGCACCTACACCACACTGATCTACCTGGCGTCTTCGATGATTCTGGTGCCGTACCTGTGGTCGGCGGCCTATGCGGTGCTGTTGAGTGCGCGTGGCGAAACCTACGAAGGCGCCCGCCGCCAGCGCATGCAAGATTTGCTGGTGGGCCTGATTGCCCTGGCGTATGCCGTGTGGCTGCTTTATGCCGGCGGCTTGAAATACCTGCTGCTGTCGGCGCTGCTGTATGCGCCCGGTGTGATTCTGTTCGCCCTGGCCAAGCGCGAGCAGGGCCAGCCCTTGTTCACCCCTGTGGAAAAAGGCATTTTCAGCTGCGTTGTCGCCGGCGCGGGGTTGGCGGCATATGGCTTGTATGGCGGGGTATTGTCGTTGTGAGACTGGCGTATCAGCCGCCCTATGACTGGGCGGCGATGCTGGGCTTTTTGTCCCTGCGTGCGATCACTGGGCTGGAAAGTGTCGAGGCGGGTGTGTATCGGCGCAGCATCCATGTTGACGGTTGCCACGGCTGGATCAGCGTTGCGCCGGGCGCGGGCGATTGGTTGGAAGTAGGCGTCGAGGTTTCTGACGCGGCGGCGCTTGCTGAGGTCGAGCGGCGTTTGAGAGCCATGTTCGACCTGGACGCCCAGCCCGGGTTGATCAATGCGCAATTGGCCGCCGACCCGTTGATGGCGCAACTGGTGGCGGCGCGTCCGGGCCTTCGCGTGCCGGGCGCGTGGGACGGTCTGGAACTGGCGATTCGCGCAGTATTGGGCCAGCAGATCACGGTGGTGGCAGCCATTCGCCTGGCGGGCAAGCTGGTCGCGCAGTATGGCCAGCCACTGGCAACCCCACATGCGGGTATCACCCATCTGTTCCCGACGCCGCAGGTGTTGGCGCAGGCGGATCTGGCGACGTTGGGCATGCCCAAAGCGCGGGGCCGCACGATGTCCGGTGTGGCTCAGGCGTTGCTGGATGACCCGCCGTTGTTTGAGCCCAAAGCCAGTCTCAACGACGGCGTGGCCCGGCTGGTGGCCTTGCCGGGGATTGGCGACTGGACCGCGCAGTACATCGCCATGCGTCAAATGCGTGAGCCGGATGCATTTGCGTCGGGGGATGTTGGGTTGATCAATGCATTGGCGGCATTGGAAGGCGGGCCGGTTTCGGCGCGCCAGTTATTGGTGCGGGCTGAGGCGTGGCGGCCGTTGAGGGCGTATGCGGCGCAGCATTTGTGGGCGTCGCTGCAACGGGCGGATTGATGGCGTCTGTTAGGGCCTCTTCGCGGGCAAGCCCGCTCCCACAGATTGACTGCATTTCAAAGGATGTACTCGGTAAAGTCTCTTCGCGGGCAAGCCCGCTCCCACAGGTTGACTGCATTTCAAAGGATGTACTCGGTAAAGTCTCTTTGCGGGCGAGCCCGCTCTCACAGGTTGACCGCATTCCAAAGGATGTACTCGGTAAAGCGTCTTCGCGGGCGAGCCCGCTCCCACAGGTTGGCCGCGTTCCAAAGGATGTACTCGGTAAAGCGTCTTCGCGGGCAAGCCCGCTCTCACAGGTTGACCGCGTTCCAAAGGATGTACTCGGAAAAGTGTCTTCGCGGGCAAGCCCGCTGCCACAGGTTGACCGCACTCCAAAGGATGTACTCGGTAAAGCGTCTTCGCGGGCAAGCCCGCTCCCACAGGTTGACCGCGTTCCAAAGGATGTACTCGGTAAAGTGTCTTCGCGGGCAAGCCCGCTCCCACAGGTTGACCGCATTTCAAAGGATGTACTCGGTAAAGCCTCTTCGCGGGCAAGCCCGCTCCCACAGGTTGACCGCATTTCAAAGGATGTACTCGGTAAAGCGTCTTCGCGGGCGAGCCCGCTCCCACAGGTTGGCCGCGTTCCAAAGGATGTACCCGGTAAAGTGTGGGAGCGGGCTTGCCCGCGAAGGCGGTCTTCAGGTCACCACTGAGCCCGGTGCGAGCCCAATTCCCCCGCCGGCAAATCCCACTGCAGCGGCGTGCCGCTGAGGGTGACCGGTGCCAGCAACCGATGGGCCTGACCCCACGCCGTCTGCTCCACCACCAACCCCTGGTCACTCGGCTCTTCGGCCCGTAACGCCGGTTGCTGCGGCACCTGTCCGGCTTCCACCAGCAACTTCGCCGTGCGCGCCAGTGACAACCGCGCCGAGCCGCCACGCCCGGATTTAAAGCGTTCGCTTAGCGCCTGGATCGCGCTGGCTGCCATCAAATACCCGGTGGCGTGATCCAGCGCCTGCACCGGCAGCGGCACCGGTTTATCCGACTGCTTCCAGGCCATGCCCGCGTCGGCAATCCCGCTGCTCATCTGCACCAGGCTGTCGAAGCCGCGGCGATTGCGCCAGGGGCCGCTCCAGCCATAGGCATTGAGGCTCACGTCGATCAGCCCGGGGGCGAGGGTCTGCAGTTCTGCGGCGGTGTAGCCCAGTTGCTCAAGGGCGTCGGCGCGGTAACCGTGAAACAGGATGTCGGCGTCCTTGAGCAGCGCTTCAAACACCTGTCGGCCTTCGGGGCTCTTCAAGTCCAGACGTGCGCAGCGTTTGCCCAAGGTCATTTCCGGCACCACGCCGGGTTCGTTCCAGTCAGGCGAGTCGATGCGCAGCACGTCGGCGCCGAGCCCGGCGAGGAAGCGACTGGCCACGGGGCCGGCCAATACGCGCGTCAGGTCCAGTACCTTGATGCCCGCCAGCGGGCGCGCCACCGAGCCGAGCCAGGGTTTGTCGGTGGGGGTGTCGAAGGTCTGGCGCTGCACCAATTTCTCGGCATTCACCGCCAACCCTTGGGGATGGGTTTGCCAGGCCTGCCACGCGCGCATCTGCGCTGCGCAGCCGTTGACATCGACAATCGCCTGCTCCAGCTCGGCGGCGTTCCACTTAGCAACGTTTGCGGCCATTTCGGTGCGGTCATTGACTTTGCCCAAGACCCGTTCGGCGGCGGCGCGGTGATGCGGGGCGTTGGTGTGCAGGCGAATCCAGCCATCGGCGCAGGCATAATCGCCGGCCACCGGGTCCCACAGCGGCGGTGTTTCCCAACCCACGGGGCGAATCGAGGACGAAAACCAGAAGGAGGCGAGGCGCCGGTCCACGCTGACGCTGGGCAAACGCCCAGTCTGTTGGTGGATAAGGTGAGCCACGGCCTGGCCGGCTGCGCCAATGCTGGCGCTGGCCAGTTCGGTGACGGCGAAGGTCGAGGGCAGGGCGCCAGCCTCGGTGAAAGTCAGCGAGGATTGCGGTAGATCGAGTGCGGCTTGGATGGGAGTCAGCAGGTCAGTCATCAAAGGCCCTCCGTTAGAGAAGGGCCACTATAGAAGATCCTCACACCGGTGTGACAACTCCCGGTTCCAACGGCAGGTCGATGCTGGCGATGAAACCTCCGTCGGGGTGATTGGCCAGGATCAGGCTGCCGCCATGGCGTTCCGCTGCGCGCCGGGCAATCGCCAGACCCAGGCCGTGGCCTTGTGCAGCCTGGCCGGGCGCGCGGTAAAACGGTTCGCCCAATTGGCTGAGGTGTTCGGCTTCGACGCCGGGGCCGTGGTCGCGCACGCTGATCAGAATGCGCTCGCCGTGGCGCCGAGCGTGCAACTCGATCGGTTGACCCTGTGGGTTGAAGCGCTGGGCGTTGCGCAGCAGGTTATCCACGGCGCGCTCGATCATGGTCGGCCAGCCCTTGAGCGCCAGCTCGGGGTCGGCGGTGAGTTGCACCACCTGGTCGGGAGCGCCGAGCTGGGCGTCCTTTTGCAGGCTCTTGAGCAGTGGGTTGAGGTCGACCTCTTCGGCACTCGCGTTGTCGGCATCGACGCGGGCCAAGACCAGGATTTCGCTGATCAGCGCTTCCAGGCGATCGCACTCGCGGGTCAGGCGTGGCCAGAGTCTTTCGCGTTCTTCAGGGCTTGCGCGTTCGGCCAACGCCAGGGCGATGCGCAAACGGGCCAGGGGCGAGCGCAGTTCGTGGGACACGTCGCGCAGCAACTGGCGCTGGCTGCCGATCAGGCTTTGCAGGCGGGCGCCCATGCGGTTGAAGTCGGTGGCCAATACGCCGAATTCATCGCGTCGGTTGGCCAGGCGCGCCAGGCTGTTTTGTTGGTAGGTGGCCTGGCCCAGGTCATGCACCGCGCCGCGCAGACGGCTGAGCGGGCGGGTAATGGACAGCGTCACCAGCAGGCTGAACAGGGTCAGCACCACCAGCGCAATCGCCAGCGCACTCAGTGGCCAGAGCAGGCTGCTGCGGTGCCAGGCGTCGAGTTCCGGGTGCGGGATGCGGTAGATCAGCAGGTAGGTGTCGCCGGTTTTTTCACTGGTGTACTCGGCGGTCAGGCGGCGCCACGGCAGGTGGCCGTCCTGGCTGTCATTTTGCCGGGCCTCGAAGGCGGCGGCGCGGCGGGGGAACGTACCGCGCACCACCGGCTCGCCGCTTTCATTGAGCACCTGCACGTCGATGTGGTACTGGCGTTTGCGTTGTTGCAGCAAATCCTGAGCGGCGTCCTCGCCCTGGGTTTCGTAGAGTTGCGTCCACTCCTGCGCCAGGTTGTTGAGGCCGGGATGACGGCTGAGAATCCAGGCGTCCTGGTTGAGCATGTGCCCAAGCAGAATCGACAGCCCGGCAACCAAGGCGATGGCCAGCCAGAAACTGGCCAGGATGCGCCAGAACAATGAACGCACAGGAAACCCTCAAGCAGGAAAAGCCCAGCGGCGCGAGCCACTGGGCTGGGGTGGTAAAGCTAGAGCATTATTGCGCTTTTTGCGGCTGCTGGGCTTTCCAGGCCTGGAATTCCTTCCACTCGGCGCGGCGTTCGGCTTGTTTCTTGACGATCTCGTCGAATTTCTTCTGTTGATCGGGCTTGAGCACGGCGCGGATGTCAGCCTGGGTTTTTTGCTTGGCGGCGGCCATTTCGTTTTTCATGGCTTGCTGGTCAGCGGCTGGGAGTTTGTCCAGGTACTTGCGCACGATCTCTTTGCGGCCGTGCCATTGTTCACCCATCAGCTTGCCGATTTGCTCGCGCTGTTCGCGGCTCAGGTCGAGTTGGCTCAGCGGGCCGCCTTTGCCACGCGGACCGTGTTCACCGCCGTGGCCCGGGCCACCCATCATGTGGCCTTCAGGTCCGCCCATCGGGCCTGGGCCTTCTGGCGCGGCGGCCATGGCAACGGTCGGCAGGGCAGCGGCGAACATCAAAGCGATAAGGGTCTTGCGCATGGTGATTCTCCTGTCTCTATTCCGGTGAGTCCGGATGTGAGTAGGTTACTCAGATCAAGGTCAACGGCGGTCAGGTGTGGGTAAAGCTTGGGTAAAGAGGGGGTTGGTGGGGGCTGACAAAACTTGGGGCGGGGTTGGGGTGGGGTGGGGGTTGGGTACATATCCGTTGCTGCGGTCACGGCGGCTGGCGGTTCCGCTCTTACATCGGGTCACTTTTGGCAAACGCCCGGAATGCCGGCCCAGCCAAAAGTAACCAAAAGGTCTTTGCCCCACCACTCGGTGCCTCGCCTAGGCTCGGCATTCCCTCACTCCGGCTTGAATCCGTGGGCCGCCGCGACGGGCCATCCATGGCCCAACGCGGCTAACCCGGCGTCCTGCCGGGTTACCCACGGATTCAAGCCTGCGTTCGGCCAGCGTGGTTGACGGGGCCTGTCAGATCAAGATCAAAAGCAGAGCACGGCGGCCTAGTAGCCGACCTGAGTGGTTGAAGCAAAAGCAGGGCAACAGCACAGCAACACATCTCTATCTGATGCACAGCGTTCTAAATGTGGGAGCGGGCTTGCTCGCGAAGGCGGTGGGTCAGTTAGCTCATGTGTAGCTGACACACCGCCTTCGTGAGCAAGCCCGCTCCCACAAGTTGACCGAGTTCAGCCGCCAGCACTGCACCGCACTGCTTTGCTTTTCTGTGGGAGCTGGCTTGCCTGCGATGCAGACACCTCGGTCTATCAGGCACAACCAGTTGATGCCATCGCAGGCAAGCCAGCTCCCACATTTGATTGAGTTCAGCTTCCAAGATCAGGTCGGCTGTCAGGCCGCCTCGCGTCCGCTTTTGATCTAACCACTCAGGTCGGCTACCAGGCCGCCGTGCCCTGCTTTTGATCTTGATCTGCTTTTGACTTTGATCTTAGGCGCCCCGTTAAACCACGCTGGCCGAACGCAGGCTTGAATCCGTGGGTAACCCGGCAGGACGCCGGGTTAGCCGTGTTGGGCCATGGATGGCCCGTCACGGCGGCCCACGGATTCAAGCCTTCGTTCGGGCACACCGAAGCGTGAGCGAGGTGCCGAGTGGTGGGGCAAGAGCCCTTTGGTTACTTTGGGGCTTTTCCAAAGTGACCCGCCGTAAGGGCGGAACCCAAAGCGGCCATCACCCAAACAACGGATATACACCCACCCCAAAAGCTCGCCCCCAAGGCCCAACCCCCGCAATCCTCAGAGGCTGTAATAATACCCGCGACTACGCAACGCCACGATCCGTGGTCGGCCATCCGAGTGTGGGCCGATCTTTTTACGCAGGTTGCTCACGTGCATATCCAAGCTGCGATCGTAAAGGGTCAACTTACGCCCCAGGGCAATCTGCGCCAGTTCCTGCTTATCCAGCGGTTCACCCGGCTGGCGCAGCAAGGCCTCAAGCAGGCGACTCTCCGAAACGGTGAGGGCAAATTCCTGCTCATCGATGGTCACCACCCCACGCACCGGGCTGAAGCACAGGTCGCCCAGTTCCAGCTGAGTAGACACCGCCGCCGGATGACTGCGGCGCAATACGGCGCGCAAGCGGGCAGTCAGTTCGCGCGGGTCGCAGGGCTTGGCCAGGTAATCGTCGGCGCCCAGCTCCAGGCCGAGGATGCGATCCAGCGGCTCGCCCCGTGCCGAAAGCATCAGCACCGGCAATTCCGGATGGTCGTTGCGCAATTGCTTGAGCAGCTCCAGGCCGCTGCCGTCGGGCAGCATCACATCAAGCACCACTGCTGCAGGGGCGCTGTCGGCCAGGGCTTTGCGCGCGCTCAAGCCGTCGTGGCAGGCGCGCACCTGGAAACCTTCCTGGCTCAGCCAGCTGGTCAGCAGCTCACAGAGCTCCTGGTCATCATCTATCAGTAACAGCTCGCTCATGACTCACTCAATTTAGCCATTGTCGACGGCGACGGTGCCCACCGCTGGCGAAGATACCGCACAGCAGGGCGATCAGGGCGACGGCCCCTCCGGTGACAAACCACTGTTGTTGCTCGGTCAGCCAGCGGGTCAAGGCGCCGCCTTGTGATGCTTTGAGTTGCTGGGCCAGGCGTTGGTTCTCTTGGCGCAAGCGACTCAGTTGGGCACTTTCGCGGGCAGTGTCTGCGCTTTGCAATTGCTTGCTCAGTTCTTCACGCAGCTGTTCGCTTTCTTTCAAACGTTGCTGCAACTCGGTGATCTGGCTGCCGGCACTCAGGGACAGGGGCGTGGAACTGCCGGTGTTCGAGGTTTCTTCAGCGTGGGCGGTAGCCCCGATCGTTAACACGGCCAACAGACACAACTGACGTAAGCGCATCGGAACTCCTGATTCCACACGAATATTCAGAACGTTGTCGGCAGGTCACCGAGAATAATGAGCAATTAGGAGCGCGCCGAACCGAATAGGTTCGGCCCGGCTTTATTAAAGAAAGCGGTTCAAGGCAGGACTTGCTTGAACGGCTTGATCACCACATCAGCGTAGACGCCTGCTGCTACATACGGGTCGGCTTTGGCCCAGGCTTGGGCGTCTGCCAACGACGCAAACTCGGCGACGATCAGGCTGCCGGTGAAGCCGGCGTCGCCCGGGTCGTTGCTGTCCACGGCCGGGTGTGGGCCGGCCAGCACGATGCGGCCTTCGGCTTGCAGCTGTTTGAGGCGTTCAACGTGGGCCGGGCGCACGGACAGGCGTTTTTCCAGCGAGTTGGCAACGTCGGTAGCAATGATGGCGTAGAGCATGTCAGTCCTCGGTTTTCGGCGTGGTAGGGGCGGTGTCATGCAGATGGCGCGACAGGTAGATACCCTGGCCGATCAGGAACAATACGGTCATGCCCAGGCTGCCGAAGACCTTGAAGTCGACCCAGTAGGCCTGGAAGGTAAAGGCCACGAACAGGTTAGCGGCGCCGCAGAACAGGAAAAACACGATCCAGGCCACGTTCAAGCGTGTCCACACCGGGTCCGGCAGGGTCAGTGCATGGCCCATGATGCGCTTGATCAGCAGGCGATCACCGATGAAGTGGCTGCCGATGAAGACCAGGGCGAACAGCCAGTTCACCACGGGGGCTTTCCATTTAAGGAAGGTTTCGCTGTGGAAGGCCAGGGTCAGGCCACCGAATACCAGGCAGGCAATCAGGGTCAGCCATTGGCTTTTTTCCAGCTTGCGCTGGGAGATGAAGATGGCGCCGTAGACCACGATCGAGCTGATGATCAGCACGGCGGTAGCGCTGTAGATGCCCCCGAATGTCAGCTCGTGACCGGCGATATCAATGACCCTGGGGTCGAGTTTGGTAACGATGAAAAACAGCAACAGCGGGATGAAGTCGATGAATTGTTTCACAGTAAGAGCCAGAAGCTGGATGTGGCGGCATAATAACAAACATCCTTGGTTGCGATAGCGCCAGCTGACTTGAGGTTACACACCCCCGTGAATGTTGATTTGCACTGCCACAGCACGGCCTCCGACGGCGCCCTGGCGCCCGCGGTACTGGTTGCGCGTGCGTTTGAAAAAGGCGTGCGAGTCCTGTCTTTGACCGACCACGACACCCTCGAAGGCCTCGATGAAGCCCGTACGGCCGCGCATGCGTTGGGCATGCAGCTGGTCAACGGCGTGGAATTGTCCTGTACCTGGGGCGGCGCCACCATTCATGTGCTCGGTTACGGTTTTGATCAGAACGCCGCGCCGTTGGTCGAGGCCATTGCCCAATTGCACGATGGCCGCTGGCTGCGGTCCGAAGAAATAAGCCGCAAGCTCAGCCTTAAAGGCATGCCCAATGCCCTGGAGGGCGCCCGCGCCATCCAGCAGGAACTGGGCGACAGCGGCAACGCACCAGCCCGTCCGCACTTTGCCGACTGGATGGTGCGTGAAGGTTTTGTAAAAGATCGCGCCGAGGCCTTTCGCAAATGGCTGGGCGCCGGCAAGTTGGGTGACGTCAAGCAACACTGGCCGACCCTGGAAGACACCGTCGCCACTCTGCGGGCCGCTGGGGCCTGGGTCAGCCTGGCGCATCCGTGGCATTACGATTTCACCCGCAGCAAGCGCCGCAAGTTGATTGCCGACTATATTGGAGCGGGCGGCCACGCTATCGAAGTGGTCAACGGGCACCAACCCGCCGATCAGGTGGGCAGCCTGGCGATACTTGCTCGCGAATTTGGTCTGCTGGTCAGCGCCGGCAGTGACTTTCATGGCCCAGGCGGCTGGTCCGAGATTGGCGAGTATCGCCAGGTACCGGAAGATCTGCCGCTGTTGTGGGGGCGATTCAAGCATGACCCCATTATTGCCACCGTCTGAACAGGTAGAACACGTGAGTCAATTCTTCCAGATTCATCCGGAAAACCCTCAAGCACGCCTGATTAAACAGGCCGTGGAGATCATCCGCGCCGGCGGCGTGGTGATCTACCCGACCGACTCGTCCTACGCCATTGGTTGCCAGATCGGCGACAAGAACGCGGTTGAACGGGTCAGACGCCTGCGTGACCTGGACAAGAATCACAACTTCGCACTGATTTGCAGCGATCTGTCCCAGCTTGGGCTGTTTGCCAAGGTCGACACGGGCACCTTCCGCCTGCTCAAGGCCCATACGCCGGGGCCTTACACCTTTATCCTCAACGCCACCCGCGAAGTACCGCGCCTGTTGCTGCACCCGAAAAAGCGCACCATCGGCCTGCGTGTGCCGGAGCATCCGATTGCCCTGGCGTTGCTGGCTGAACTGGGCGAGCCGCTGATGAGTGTGTCGTTGATCCTGCCCGGTGAAGAAGAGCCGCTGTACGACCCGTACGAAATGCGCCGCCTGCTGGAAAAACACGTCGACTTGATCATCGACGGCGGCTACGGCGGCAACAAGGCCTCCACCGTGATCAACCTGGCCGACGGCGAGCCGGAAGTGGTGCGTGTGGGTTGCGGCGATCCGACGCCGTTCATGGTCGAGGCCTGAATGTCGGTCGTCGAAACCGTCGACAGCCAGGCCGGCGCCCAGCAGGAACTGCCGTTTGCCATGGTCTATGGCCAGGCGGTCCTGGAAATGCCGCTGGACCTGTACATCCCGCCGGACGCCCTGGAAGTGTTCCTTGAAGCCTTCGAAGGCCCGCTGGACTTGCTGCTGTACCTGATCCGCAAGCAGAACATCAATATCCTCGACATCCCGGTGGCGGAAATCACCCGCCAGTACATGGGGTATGTCGAGCTGATGCAGACCGTGCGCCTGGAGCTGGCCGCCGAGTACCTGGTGATGGCCGCGATGCTCGCCGAGATCAAGTCGCGCATGCTGTTGCCGCGCTCGGAGACCATCGAAGCCGAAGAGGACGACCCGCGCGCCGAACTGATCCGTCGTCTGCAAGAGTACGAACGTTTCAAGGCCGCCGCCGAAGGCATCGACGGTCTGAGCCGCGTTGGCCGTGACGTGGTCGTGCCCAAGCTCGACGCCCCGGAAGCTCGGGCGCGCAAGCTGTTGCCGGATGTGAGCCTGGAAGAATTGCTGATGTCCATGGCCGAAGTGCTGCGCCGGGGCGACATGTTTGAAAGCCACCAGGTCAGTCGCGAGGCGCTGTCGACCCGCGAGCGCATGAGCGATGTGCTCGAACGCCTCAAGGGCGGCGGGTTTGTACCCTTTGTCGAGTTGTTCACCAAAGAAGAAGGGCGCCTGGGGGTGGTGGTGACCTTTATGGCGATCCTTGAGCTGGTCAAGGAATCCTTGGTCGAGCTGGTCCAGAATGAGCCTTTTGCGGCTATCCACGTGCGGGCGCGAGCCGAATAACGAGCTGAATCGATGAATTTGACTGAACCCCGCGAACTGGCGCCGCTGCTGGAAGCCTTTCTCCTGGCCTCGGGTAAACCGCAATCCCTTGAGCGCCTGTTCGAACTCTTTGAAGAGGCCGAGCGCCCTGAGCCACCGGTGTTCAAGAAGGCATTGGAGATCCTGCGCAAGTCCTGCGATGGTCGCGCCTTTGAGCTGCGCGAAGTGGCGTCGGGTTATCGCCTGCAGATCCGTGAGAAGTTTTCCCCCTGGGTCGGCCGTCTGTGGGAAGAGCGCCCACAGCGTTATTCGCGGGCGATGCTTGAGACCATGGCGCTGATCGCCTATCGCCAGCCGATCACCCGGGGCGAAATCGAGGACGTGCGCGGTGTGGCGGTCAACAGCCATATCGTCAAGACATTGCTGGAGCGTGAGTGGATCCGCATCGTCGGCTACCGCGATGTGCCCGGCAAACCGGCGATGTTTGCCACCACCAAGGTGTTCCTCGACCACTTCAACCTGAAAAACCTGGATGACCTGCCGCCGCTCGCCGAACTGCGCGAGATGGAGGCCGAACCGGTATTGGATTTCGACGACGCACCGGTTCCTGCCAGCCTGCAGGAACTCGCCGACGCCACGGCCGAGCCGGAAGAGCCGAAGGACGAGACCAGCTTCCATACCTTGTTGCTCGAATTGGACGACATGGAGCAGGGGATCAAGACCGACTTCGACGACTTGCTGCGTGACGGTGCGAGTGAACCGCAAACCCAGGTGAACGGTGAAACCGCGCCCGAGGTCGAAGTTGAACCGGAACCGGAACCGGAACCGGAGCCAGAACCGGAGCCAGAACCGGAGCCCGAGGAAGACATCCTTGGCGTGGCTCAAGCCCGCGAGAAACTCCTGGCTGCCGTCGCCGCCCTCGAACAACCGCCGTTGAGCGACGAGGAAGACGAAGCCCGGGCGCTGGCCGAGGCCATCGAAAACGAACGCCGCCAACTCGAAGACTGACGCACTTCGATGTGGGAGGGGGCTTGCCCCCGATAGCAGTCCCCCAGTGACAAAAATGCAGGCTCACACACTGCATCGGGGGCAAGCCCCCTTGCCACATTGGATCTCCATTGTCTGGATTGTCTGGGAGAAAACATGAGTTCCACCAAAGACCCGTGCATCAGCATCTGCAAATTCAGCGACGATATCTGCGTCGGCTGTGGCCGCAGCAAGCGCGAAATCCGCGCCTGGAAGAAGCTCGACAAGGTCGACAAGCGCACAGTATTGGCCGAAGCCGAGCTGCGCCTGTTGGCGTTGGGCGCCACCGGTCGGCGGAAAAGCAAATGACTGCGCCTTAATCGACTAGTCTGTGATGCGCAACGCGCGCCATGCGCGTATGATTCGCGACCCTTTGGCGACGTATTCGCCCAAAGCCCCGCTTTCAACACTCCTCAGGCCACGCCTGAATCGACCCACCGGGAGGTGCTTAAGATGAACGACCAAGACCAGAACGACAGCCAGGAAATCGGCCCAGCAGGCGAAAAACTGCAAAAGGTGCTGGCGCGTATCGGCGTGGGCTCGCGCCGCGACGTCGAAGCCTGGATCACCCAGAAGCGCATCAAGGTCAACGGCGTTGAAGCCACCCTTGGCCAGCGCGTCGACCTGCACGATGCAATCACCATTGATGGCAAGGTCATCAAGCGTGAAGAGGCCGCCGAATCGGTGCGCCGCGTCATCATGTACAACAAGCCCGACGGCGAGATCTGCACCCGTGACGACCCGGAAGGCCGTCCGACCGTGTTCGACAAGATGCCCAAGCCGAAAGAAGGCCGCTGGATCAACATCGGCCGTCTGGACATCAACACCACCGGTTTGCTGATGTTCACCACCGACGGCGAGCTGGCCAACCGCCTGATGCACCCGTCCTATGAGATGGACCGTGAATACGCCGTGCGTGTACGCGGTGAAGTCGATGACGAGATGATCGAGCGCTTGAAAGCGGGCGTCGTCCTTGAAGACGGCCCGGCCAAGTTCACCGACATCAAGCAGGCGCCAGGCGGCGAAGGTTTCAACCATTGGTACCACTGCGTGGTGATGGAAGGCCGTAACCGTGAAGTGCGTCGCCTGTGGGAATCCCAGGGCCTGGTAGTCAGCCGCCTGAAACGCGTGCGTTTCGGCCCGGTGTTCTTGAACTCCGACCTGCCGATGGGCCGCTGGCGCGAAATGAGCCAGTACGAGGTCGATATCCTCAGCGCTGAAGTTGGCCTGACGCCGGTTGCCATGCCGCAGATGAACGCCAAGAGCAAAGACAAGCTTGAGCGTATGCAGCGTAAATCGTCGCGTCCTGTGGCCCGTACCGAACGTGTTGCCCGCACCCTGCGCCCTGCACTGAACGCGCCGGCCACCGGCGGTCGCATTTCGCGTGAGCCGCACATCGAAGGCGAGCGTCGCCCAACCGCGCCGTCCCGCCAGGAAGGCGAGCGTGGCCCTCGCACCCCGCGTCCTGCGCGTGGCGGCGAAGCACCAAGCGGCGGCCGCGGCAACCGTGGTGAAGGCCGTGGTGCTCCGGCATCCGACCGCCCAGCCGACAGCGCCAGCACCAAGCGTCCAGCCAAGCCGGCAGCGAACAAGCGTCCTGGGCCGAAGCTGGTCGCGGACGAGCCGTCGGGCAAGCGCCGTGGCGCCCCGGCCGGTTCCGGCCAGCGTCCTGGTTTTGGTCGCAAGAAGCCGCAGTGATGTAAGTGCTGCACAAAAAAACGCCAACCCTCGGGTTGGCGTTTTTTTTTGCCATGAAATACGGTCAAAAATGTAGGAGCGGGCTTGCTCGCGAATGCGGTGGAGCAGTCAGTACATCGGGTGACTGACACTGCGCATTCGCGAGCAAGCCCGCTCCCACATTTGTACCTCCAGTGTTTCTGAGTTTTGTGCTCAGAACGCAAACGTTCCATCAAACACCGGCTTGTCATCCAGCGCCAACACGCCGCTGGCAAAGATCAAATCCAGGTGGTGACTGCCTTTCTGCCCGCCGCCCAAGCCCAGGTGCAAGCCGCAATGGCGCTCCTCGAACCCGGCATTGCGCGCGTACAAATCCTTGACCCCTTCATTGGTGCCAATCCCCAGCTCTTCCACGCGACGGTTGGACGGGTTGGCATTCAAGTACTTGTTGAAATCGTCCGCCAAGCCCGGCACATCGCTGGCCACGCTGCAAATCGTCGAGTTCTCGATCCACAGCTCCAGCGGTGATTGCAGTACGCCGTATTTGCGCGCAAACGGGATGGTGCTCAGAAACGTGCCGACAAACCGCACCTGGCCGTTGATGGCCTCGCTGTGCGTGGCGATCTCGCCCGGCGCCAGGTCATGGTTGCCGACGCCATTGATATTGGTCCACTTCTTGATGCTGCTCATCGGCGCTTCCAGGCGCGAGCCGTGTTTGTCGGTAAAGCTCAGCACGTTGGCCTGGGACATGCGCCGGATCAGCGTGGCGTTGAGGTCGGCAATGCGTTGCGGCTCGACGCTGAAGGTGTCGTAGAAATAGTCGCCGTAATCCTTGAACAGCAGGGATTTCTTCCAGTGCTCGGCCATCACTTCCTGCAGGGCGCGGATAAAGTCCGGGCCTTCGGCGCGTGGATTGGGCAGGGTCGAGGAATCGTAGAGAAACAGGTACAGGTCACAGGTTTCGATGGCCTGGGCCAGGGTGTCGCTGGCGGCCAGGTCCAGGCGCTGCAACTGGAAATTGAATCGGGCGGCGCTGCCGTGGGTGATCGCCTGGGCAATGGCGTCATAGCGCTCGGTGTGGCCCAGCAGCACGGTTGGGCGGCTCAGGCCGTTGAGGGCCGGGTGATGCGCAAGGTAGTAGAGAAAGTGTTCGACGGCGCGGGCCTTGTCCATGACGTGTGTCCTTCTGTGCCTGGGGTAAGGGGGCAGGTGCCGTGCACAACACCTGCCGGTTGCCTGCCGGGTGTTAGAAAGGCCACATCGCGGTGCCAAAGGGCACAACGGCATCAGCTTGCATCATTTCAACGGCGGCCTCATGGGTCGGCGCTTCAAACCAATCGTCGAGTTGCAGTTCGGTTTCCAGGTCGTTTTCCAGTGCTTGCATGGTGTATCTCCTAGAGGACGTTGTTTGAGAACGGCTTGCCAACGGGCTTCGCTGGCAAGTGAAAGAACCTAGGAGAGTGTGTTTCAGAATGCAAAATATTTATTGACACGGTCTCATTTGGATTTTTTCTTCTGTTTTTTAGCGGCGGTTTTTTATTCCGAAAAAACAACGGACTGGCGAAGCTAATTTGTAGGATTTTTCATACTGACATTTTTCCGTTTTCTGACGGATCAAGCGCAGCTGTAACGCTTATTTTCCGGGCTGTAACGATTAATTTACGATATAGGCGCGCGTTCATTGCAAACCCCGGCGCTGTAAGGAATGCCTGACAGATTGTCACAGGCACGCCCCGGGGGCGGCCCGAAGCTGTCGAGCGGTGTACAATGCGCCGCGTTTTACTGTGACTCCTTTGCGTACCTACGCAAAAGGCCAAGACCTCAGGGTTTATCCACCCTGATCACTCCGCCTGGCCACGAGCCGGACGGGTTCGATTTCGTCACAGATAAAAACAAACAGGTGACGCATGACCGTTAGAAAGACGCTGTACTCCTGGTGCCTGCGCTGGGGTTTGAGCGGCGCTGCTTGAGTCGAGATTCAAGGCAGCAACGTGCATTCAACATCATCAAACCTTGCGTGAGACCCTTTTCATGAGTGGACCCCATTCCTCTTCAGGCGAGCTGAAACGCGGCCTGAAAAATCGGCATATCCAGTTGATCGCCCTCGGTGGCGCCATCGGCACCGGCCTGTTCCTGGGCTCGGCCGGGGTGCTTAAATCAGCCGGGCCGTCGATGATCCTGGGCTACGCCATCTGCGGCTTTATCGCCTTCATGATCATGCGCCAGCTCGGCGAGATGATCGTCGAAGAGCCGGTCGCCGGCTCCTTCAGCCACTTTGCCCATAAGTACTGGGGCGGTTTTGCCGGCTTCCTGTCGGGCTGGAACTGCTGGATTCTGTACATTCTGGTGGGCATGTCGGAGCTGACGGCGGTCGGCAAATATGTGCACTACTGGTGGCCGGAGATCCCGACCTGGGTCTCGGCAGCAGCGTTCTTCGTGCTGATCAATATGATCAACCTGGCCAACGTCAAAGTCTTTGGTGAGGCCGAGTTCTGGTTTGCCATCATCAAGGTGGTGGCCATCGTCGGCATGATCGCCCTGGGCAGCTACCTGCTGGTCAGCGGCAGTGGCGGGCCGCAAGCCTCGGTGAGCAACCTGTGGGACCACGGCGGTTTCTTCCCGCATGGCGTCAGCGGTTTGGTGATGGCCATGGCGATCATCATGTTCTCGTTCGGCGGCCTGGAGATGCTCGGTTTTACCGCAGCCGAAGCTGACCAGCCGCGAACCGTGATCCCAAAAGCGATCAATCAGGTGATCTACCGCATCCTGATTTTCTACATCGGCGCGCTGGTGGTGCTGTTATCGCTGACACCGTGGGACAGCCTGTTGGCAACCCTCAATGCGTCCGGCGATGCCTACAGCGGCAGCCCGTTCGTGCAGGTGTTTTCGATGCTGGGCAGCAACACTGCCGCGCACATCCTTAACTTCGTGGTGCTGACCGCAGCGCTGTCGGTGTACAACAGCGGCACCTACTGCAACAGCCGCATGCTGCTGGGCATGGCCGAGCAGGGCGATGCGCCCAAAGCCCTGGCGAAGATCGACAAGCGTGGCGTACCGGTGCGTTCGATCCTCGCGTCGGCGGCGGTCACCCTGGTGGCGGTGCTGATGAATTACCTGATCCCGCAACACGCGCTTGAGCTGCTGATGTCGCTGGTCGTGGCCACGCTGGTGATCAACTGGGCGATGATCAGCTTCTCGCACGTAAAATTCCGCCAGCACATGGACCGCACCGGCCAGGTGCCGCTGTTCAAAGCGCTGTGGTACCCGTACGGCAACTACGTTTGCCTGGCGTTCGTGGCGTTTATCCTGGTGATCATGCTGATGATTCCGGGCATTCAGGTCTCGGTGTACGCGATTCCGGTATGGGTGGCGTTCATGGGGCTGTGCTACTGGATCAAGAACAAGCGCAGCGCTGAAGCGGCGTTGACCACGGCGAGTGCGGCGTTGAAGTAAGCCGTGTTGCCTCAACAGAAAACCCGGCGCCGTGCCGGGTTTTTTGTCGGCGCCGACAGGGTAGACTCGCGCCTTCTTTTTCATCGACCCTTGCCCGGAGGCTTCATGCAGCACATCGATATCGACGGCGGCAGCTTGCAGCGCGATGAGGTGCAAGACCTGATCGACCAGCACCGCGGGCCGTTGCGCTTGATGGGCGTCGATTTGAGCGGGGCAGACCTGTCGCGGATGGTGCTGGAGCATTGGGTGTTCGAGCGCTGCACACTGGCGCAAACCTCTTTTCTCGGTGCGCGCCTGGAAGGCACGCAGTGGAAAAGTTGCCGGGCCGGGCACGCCGTGTTCGAGGCGGCCAACCTGCTTGAGGCGCAATTGATCAGCTGCGACCTGAACAACACCCGTTGGCAGCGCAGCAAGTTGTCCCAAGCCAATTTCACGCAGTGCAAACTGACGGGCGCCAACTTCACCCATTGCGCGTCCCTGGGCCTGAGCTTCAGCGAAACCTTGCTCAACAGCGCGTTTTTGTCCGGCCTGTCGTTTGCCCGAACCGTGCTCAATAATCTGGATTTTTCCGACAGCGACTTGTCGGATGCAGACTTTCGCAAGGCCGAACTGATCGACTGCAGCCTCGCCCACGCCCGCATCAACGGTGCCAATTTTGCCGGCGCTGACTTGCGGGGCGCGGATTTGAGCGGCTTTCGCCTCAATGATGCCAAACTGTTCAAAGGCGCCGTGATTTCCAAAGCCCAGGCGTCGATGTTGTTATCCGAATTGGGCTTGTCCGTTGCCTAAGGTTTTTGAGTGATGCTGGTAATTTCCAACAACGTGCACCTGCCCGATGCCGAGATCGAGCTGACCGCCATTCGCGCCCAGGGCGCTGGTGGGCAGAACGTCAATAAGGTATCGAGCGCGGTGCACCTGCGGTTTGATATTCCGGCGTCGTCGTTGCCGGACTTTTACAAGGAACGGCTGCTGGCGCTGCGCGACAGCCGTATCACCAGTGAAGGCGTGCTGGTGCTCAAGGCCCAGCAATACCGGACCCAGGAACAGAATCGCGCGGATGCGCTGGAGCGCCTGGTGGAGTTGATCCTCAGCGCCACCAAGGTCGAGAAGAAGCGCCGCCCGACCAAGCCCACCCTGGGCTCTAAAAAGCGCCGCCTGGAATCCAAGACCAAGCGCGGCAGCATCAAGGCCGGGCGCGGTAAGGTCGACTTTTAAGCGTCGCGCGCTTCGCGGGCCTTGGGCGCTTGCCGGTACAGGTACAAGCTCAGCAGCAAGCCACCGGCGGCGGCGAGCGCAGCGAACAGGAAGATTGAGGCAAAGCCGAACCCCGCCGCCACCGCACCTGCCAACGGGCCGGTGATGCCCAACGACAAGTCGATAAACAGCGAATAAGCCCCCACTGCCGAGCCCCGGCTGGAGGCTGGTACCAGGTTGACCGCCTCCACCCCCAACGCCGGAAACACCAGGGAAAAGCCGAACCCGCTCAACGCCGCACCGGCCAGGGCGAGGTGGGCGTCAGGCGCCAGCCACAGCAACAGCAACCCGAGGATTTCCACGGACAGGCAAGCAATCGCCACGCGAAAGCCGCCGATCCGGTTGATCAAATTGCCGAACAGCAGGCGCGCGCCGATGAAGCTGGCGCCGAACAGGCTCAGTGCCCACACGGCGTTGTCCCAGTGCTGGGTGGTGTAATACAGGGTGATAAAGGTGGCGATGGTGCCAAAGCCGATCGAGCCCAGGGCCAACGCGCAGCCGTGGGGCAGCACGCGGCCCAGCACGTTCATGAACGGCAGGCGCACACCGGCCACAATCGGCGCTGCGACTTTATTCCAGGCCAGAAACACGCCGAGCACCGCCAGCAGAATGATGCTGACGCCCATGCTCCACAATCCGAAATGGCTCACCAGCACCACCCCAAGCGGTGCGCCGACGGCCAGTGCGCCGTAACTGGCGATGCCGTTCCATGAAATGACTTTGGCGGTATTGGCCGCGCCGACCCGGCCAATGCCCCAGCCGATGGCGCCCGAACCCACCAGGCTTTCGGCGCTGCCGAGCACCAGTCGGCCGATGAGCAGGCTGATCAGGCTGACGGCCGGCAGGCTCGAAAACCACGCGGCAAGCAACATGAATACGCCACTCAGGCCGCAGCCCACCAGGCCGATCAACACCGCGCGCTTGCTGCCCAGGTTGTCGATGATTTTGCCGGCATACGGGCGGCTCAGCAGCGTGGCCAGGTACTGCACGCTGATCACCAGGCCGGCAATCACCGCGCCGTAGCCCAGTTCACTGTGGACATAGCCCGGCAACACGGCCAGGGGAATGCCGATATTGAGGTAACCGATAAAGGTAAACAGCACGATGGAAACGACTTGCAGCGTGACCGCCATGGGGCGCTGGGTATCTGGCATGGGAGAGGTCCACTGTCGCAGCAGGTAAAGATAGGCTGCTAATGATACCGGCGCTGACGCCTCGCGGGGCGGCAAAACGCAAAAACTTCAGATTACCGACAGATCAGCGTTTGGCAGGCGTCAGCATTTGCGTGGTCACCAGGGCGGCCAGGGCGTTTTCCTGGGTGCCGAAGCGCTCGAGCAGTAGCGCCTGTTTTTCAGGGCTGAGGCGGTGCCACACGTCGATCATTTGCAGCGCTGCGTCGAGTACAGCGGCGTCGGGGAGGGTATCAGTCATGGCGGGCATCTCGGGTGATTCAGGCAGTGTGGAAAGCGCTCAAAGGTGCGCTTTCCACACGGTCTGGTACGGCGTCAGTCCTGGCTTTTGCTGTCGACTGGTTGTGCTTCTTTGGTCTCAGGCTGTTTGTCGCTGGCCTGCTGCGGTGTTGGCTGCTCTGTTGGGTGCAGGCTTGGGAAGGGGAGATTAGGTATCTCGTGCATCGTCGTCGCTCCTCGCAAGGTCTGTTTAATCAATCGCAGTGTGATTGCGCGCTCTCAAAAAGCCTTGGCAGGATACAGCACTGAAAATGACAAAAAGAATTTTATGTCGACGTATGTACGAATTTTCATTTTTTAGGCAAGTGACAAGAGGTCACACCTCTAGGGACGCCCGTAAAAAAGGCGCCCTGTTCAAAAAGGGACTTTGCCCAAGATCATGTCGCGGTACATCACAAAGTCGCCCAAGAGGCTGTAGAGCGGATGTTGGAAGGTCGCCGGGCGGTTCTTTTCGAAGAAGAAGTGGCCGATCCAGGCGAAGCTGTAACCGGCGATGGGCAACGCCAGCAGCAGCCCCATCGAACCTTTGCCGATGGCGTACGCCAGGATGCCAATCACCAGCGTGGTGCCGATGAAGTGCAAGCGCCGGCATGTGCTGTTGCCGTGTTCACTCAGGTAGTACGGATAGAACTCGGCGAAGCTATTGAATTGTTTGACGTTTTCCACGTTGGCCGGCCCTTGGGTGGTTGTACCGCCTTACAGATGTTCGGCGGGGAGCTTATTTGAGTCTAGAGTGATCAGTGGTAACAGCCAGTGACAATAGATGCCACTTTAGTATCCTTGGCTTCCTGGCTGCTGTTAAGCCTGCTTTTTTAAGAAGACGCCATGAGCGAACGAACAACTTCTGCAAGCTGGGCGATGGGGATAGTCAAGGCGTTGGAAATGGACGGCCTGGACTGCCGAGTGCTGTTCAAGCAATTGGGCCTGGACTACGCCGCCCTCAGTGACCCTGACGCGCGTTTCCCCCAGGACTCGATGACGCGGCTGTGGCAGCGGGCAGTTGAGCTGTCGGGCAACCCGGCGATCGGCCTGAACATGGGCAAGGTTGTTCGCCCGGCGTCGTTTCATGTGGCCGGTTATGCGCTGATGTCCAGCAACACGTTGGCCGAGGGCTTTATGCGCCTGGTGCGTTATCAGCGCATCATCGCCGAAAGTGCCGACTTGAGCTTCCGACTCTTACCTGAAGGCTATGCGCTGATTCTGACGGTGCACGGCGACCACTTGCCACCGACTCGCCAGAGCGCCGAAGCGTCGCTGGCCAGTGCTTTGGCATTGTGCGGCTGGCTGACCGGCCGCACCTTGCAACCGCGCAAAGTGCTGCTGCAAGGCGATCAGCCGGCGGACCTGACGCCTTACAAACAAGCCTTCCATGCGCCCCTGGAATTCAACGCACCCTATGACGCGCTGATTTTTGAGCAGGCCGACATGGATGCGCCGTTGCCCACGGCGAACGAAGCCATGGCGTTGCTGCATGATCGGTTTGCCGGTGAATACCTCGCGCGTTTTTCCGAGAGCCGCGTGACCCACAAGGCGCGGCAAGTGCTGTGCCGTCTGCTGCCCCAGGGCGAACCCAAACGCGAAGTGGTCGCCCAGACCTTGCACCTGTCCCAGCGCACCTTGCAGCGGCGCTTGCAGGAGGAGGGCACCAGTTTCCAGACATTGCTCGACGACACCCGCCGCGAACTCGCCGAGCAGTACCTGGCGCAGCCCAGCATGACCCTGCTGGAAATTGCCTACCTGTTGGGGTTTGCCGACCCGAGCAATTTTTTCCGCGCGTTCCGCCGTTGGTTCGATGCCACGCCCGGCGAATACCGGGCGCGGTTGCTCGAGGCGTCGACGGTCAGTGCCGCCAAAACGCCGGAATGCACAGAACAAAGACTGTAATGATCTCCAGTCGGCCCAGCAGCATGCCGAACGACAGGATCCACTTGGCCGCATCCGGCAGGCTGGCGAAGTTACCGGCCGGGCCGATGGTTTCGCCCAGGCCCGGGCCCACGCCGGAAACGGTGCTGGCCGCGCCAGTCAATGCGGTCATCCAGTCCAGCCCCAGCAGCGACAATGCCAGGGCAATGGCGCAGATGGTGATGGCGAAGAAGAACGAAAAGGTCAGAATCGAACGCACGATCTCTTCGTCGAGGCGGTGGCCGTTGTACTTCTGCTTGATCACCGCGCGCGGGTGAATCAGCTGGTTCAAGTTGGCCTTGAGCAGGATGTAGGCGACCTGGAAGCGGAAGATCTTGATCCCGCCCGCCGTGGAGCCCGAGCAGCCGCCAACAAAGCCCAGGTAGAAGAACAGCATGAGTGAGAAGTTGCCCCAGATGCTGTAGTCCCCGAGTGCAAAACCGGTCGTCGTCACCACCGACGTGACGTTCACCGCCACGTGGCGCAGCGCATCGAACCACGGCAGGTCGGTGGTCCACCAGTACCATGTGCCCAGTACCAGCCAGGTCACCAGCAGCAACCCGAGCAAGCCTTGCACCTGTTGATCCTTGATCAGCGCCCGACGGTTGCCGCGCAAGGTGGCGACATACAGGGTGAAGGGCAAGCTGCCGAGGATCATCACCACCACGGCGACCCAGTGCACCGCCGGTTGTTTCCAGTGGGCCAGGGACTCATCGGAGGTGGAAAACCCGCCGGTGGAAATAGCCGACATCGCGTGGTTGATCGCATCGAACAAGCCCATCCCGGCCCACCAGAACGCCAGGCTGCCGAGGATGGTGATGCCCACATACGCGGCCACAATCAGGCGCGCCACCATGTGCGAGCGCGGCATGACTTTTTCCGAGCGATCTGAGGACTCCGTCTGGAACAGGCGCATGCCACCAATGCGCAGCAGTGGCAGGATCGCCACCGCCATGCCGATAAAGCCGATGCCGCCCAGCCAGTGCAGCAGCGAGCGCCACATCAGGATGCCCGGTGACATGCTGTCCAGCCCACTCAAGACGGTGGAGCCGGTGGCGGTAATGCCCGACATGCTTTCGAAAAAGGAGTCGGTGTAGCTGATGTGCTGGGTCAGTAAAAACGGCAGCGCGGCGAACACGCAGACCACCAGCCAACTGCTGACGGTCAGCAGGTACATGTCTCGGGGGCGCAGGTGTACGTGTTCGGGGCGGCCAGGAATGACCAGCGCCAGACCTGCGAGAAAGGTGATCAGGCTGGCCCACAGGAACGAGGGCAGGTCGCTGGTGCGTTCGAAAATCACCAGGGTGGCCATCGGAATGACCATGGCGATCGCGAGGGTGATCAGGAAGATGCCGATGATGAAACCGATGATGCGTAGGGTCGGCAACGCCATGAAGAAAGCTCGGGTGTTGGGAGAGTGGCGCCATTCTACCCGCGGTGCAGGGCTTGTAAACCGGGGCTTGGGAGCGACGTCGATCAAATGTGGGGTTTGTGGTGGTCATCGGGCTCCATATAGGCGGGCATAAAAAAAGGCGACCCGAAGGTCGCCTCATTCAACGCGGCACGGATCAGAACTCGTGGTCAGCGTTATCCGGGTTCAAGTCGCTGATACCCAGCTTGCCCGCCGCCGCTTCAATCGAACCGGTCTGCTTGACCAGCGCGGCGATGGCGTCACGCACGATCTGGTTGCCCGCGTCGTTACCCGCGGCGATCAGTTGGTCGTAGTGCTCGCCCTTGTTGGCGTGGTCAACCATGACCTGGATCTTCGCTTCGGTCGACGCCAGGTCAGCCTTCAGCGTGGTGTCGGCGGCCGGATCAGCTTTGGCCACCAGGGACGACAAGCTCGGCCCCGTCATCTTGGTGCCGTCAGTGCGGGTGTACTCGCCCAGGTAAACGTTACGAATACCCTTGGCATCGTAGAAGTGCGAGTTGTGGGTGTTGTCGCTGAAGCAGTCCTGCTCGTCTTCCGGCGAGTTGGCTTCCAGGGACACCTTCATGCGCTCACCGGCCAGCTCGCCGAGGGACAGGCTGCCCATGCCGAACAACATTTTGCGCAGGCCGTCGGTGGCTGGTTCGGCCTCCAGGGTGGCGCGGTAGTTGTCTTCGACGTTGGGTTTCCAGTTGCCGACCATTTCTTCCAGGTCGCTGACCAGCAGCTGAGTGACCGCGCGCAGGTAGGTGCGACGACGCTCGTTGTTGCCGCCGGTGGCACCGTCACCGGTCATGTAGTCCGACGCAGGGCGGTTGCCCGCGCCTGGGCCGGTGCCGTTGAGGTCCTGGCCCCACAGCAGGAACTCGATGGCGTGGTAGCCGGTGGCGACGTTGGCCTCGGAACCGCCCAGCTCATTGAGGCTGGCGAGTTTTTCCGGGGTGATTTCTTTCACGTCGACCTTGTCTTCGCCCACTTGGATCTCGGTGTTGGCGATGATGTTGGCGTTGGCGCCTGGGTTACCCAGGGCGTGTTCGTAGGATTTGTCGACATAGTCGATCAGGCCTTCGTCCAGCGGCCAGGCGTTAACTTGGCCTTCCCAGTCGTCGATGATGGTGTTGCCGAAGCGGAACACTTCGCTCTGCAGGTACGGCACGCGCGAGGCGATCCAGGCGGTACGGGCCGCTTTGAGGGTGTCGTCGTTCGGGTTGGCGAGGAAGGTGTCGATTGCGGTTTGCAGGGTTTTCGCGGTGGATTCGGCATCGCTGTACACCGCGAACACCATGTCAGCGTAATGCGCGACCACGGCCTTGGCGGCCGCTTCGTCGACCTGGCCTGCTGGGGTGGCAGCCGCTGGAGCGGTGGTGCTGGCAGCCGGGGTCGGCGCTTGGGGCGCGGCGGCCTTGTCTTTACCTTCGCCGCAACCGGCGAGAGAAATGGCAATGGCCAGCAGACTGGCGGTGGCCAGGGGCATACGAATCATGGCGAACATCCTGCTTCGGTTGTTGATAGGGCGCGCGGGGAAGCGCAAAAACTGCGACATAATGCGAAAGATTTGCATTTTGTGTAAAGGTTTATGCGAGGGAAATATTTAGTATTGTTTTGAGCGATCAGAGAATCGCCGCGTTGTTGCGCTCGGACTGTTTCAGATACGCCGCCAACTCCCGCGCTGGCAGCGGTTTGCTGTAGTGATAGCCCTGGCCCTCGTGGCAGCCCTCGGAAATGATGTAGGCCTCTTGCTCGGCGGTTTCGACGCCTTCGGCGATCACCTGCATGCCCAGGCTTTTGCCCAGTTGGATAATGGCGCGCACGATGGTTGCGTCGTCGTCGTCATCGAGCAGGTCCTGGACGAAGCTCTTGTCGATCTTGATCTTGTCCAGCGGCAGGCTTTTCAGGTAGCTGAGGGACGAATAGCCGGTGCCGAAGTCATCAATCGCAATCAGCGCCCCGGAACGGCGCAGGCTCAACAAGTGCTGGGCGGCGGTGCTGATGTCTTCCATCAGGCCGGTCTCGGTCACTTCCAGTTCAAGGCTGCGCGGCGGCAGGCGGTAAATCTGCATCAGGTTGTTGACCACCCGCGGCAGCTCGGTGTGGTGCAACTGCACGGTGGACAGGTTGACCGCCATGCGCAGGGTTGTGAAGCCCAGGTCATGCCATTCGCGCAGCTGCCGGCAAGCCTGGTCGAGTACCCATTCGCCAATCGGAATAATGGTGCCGTTCTGTTCGGCCAACGGGATGAACAAATCGGGCGGCACCAGGCCGTGTTCCGGATGCTGCCAGCGGATCAAGGCTTCCACGCCCACCACGCGGTGGTCGCGGTAGCTGATCTGCGGTTGGTAGACCAGGTGAAACTGGTCGCGGCTGAGGGCGTCGCGCAGGTCTTTTTCCAGCTCGCGGCGTCGGCGCATTTCACTGTCGACGCTGGCGATATAGAACTGATAGCGGTTGCGCGAGCGGCTCTTGGCCAGGGTCATGGTCTGTTCGGCTTTTTGCAGCAGCTTCTCGGTGCTGTCGCCGTCTTCCGGGAACAACGTGATGCCGATGGTCGCACGCAGGCGAATCTGCTCATGCTCGAGGGCAAATTCGGCTTCCAGGTCATCCAGGATGCTTTGTGCCAGTTCGGCGGCTTCGTAAGGTTGGTCGATATCGGCCTGCACCAGCGCGAACTGATCGCCGCCCAGCCGGGCCAGGGCGCCGAGGCGGCCGCTGTGGGCGCGCAAGCGATCAGCCAGGGCCAGCAGCAGTTTGTCGCCGGCCTGATAAGTGAACTGTTCGTTGACGCTTTTGAAGTCATCCAGGCCTACGCACAACACCGCAACGCGGCGCTGTCGGCGGCCGGCGTCGATCAGGATCTTGTCCAGTTGCTCCTGCAATTTCTGGCGATTGGGCAGGCCGGTGAGGAAGTCGTACTGGGCCATGCGCAGCAGGCTCGATTCTGCCTCGTGCCGCAGGTGGGTATTGCGTTCGATGGATTCGAGCAACTGGTTGGCGGTGTTGATCCACAGCCCCAGCTCGTTGCGTTCATGGCCTTTGATTTGGGGGATCTTGTGTTCGCTGGGCCGGTCCGGGTTGATCGACGTCAGGTGCTCGATAATCCGTGACAACGGCTTGGTCAGCAGCCAGTGATATACCAGGTACAGCACTAGCCCCATGGCCAGGGCGCGCAGTACGCCGGAAATAAAGATGATCACCGAGCTGACCAGAAAACCTTTGCCATAGGTGGCCGTGTCCAGGGTGATGCTCAGGTCACCGTAATACTCGCTGTAGGGGCCTTTGCCGACCAATGATGTGGTGAAGGTGCGCTCCTGGCCAAGAATCAGGTCGGTCAGCCAGCGGGTGGGCGATTGCTGTAATGCGCGGCTTTTTTCGGCGAGCATGGTTTCGTTGGGATGACCGATGGAGGCCATGCGCACGGCATCGTCCTGAAACAGGCCTTCGATCACCTGCATGCCCATCTCGCGGTCCAGGCTGTAGACCGCCTGCGTCGAGGGGTCGCGAAACATGTCGAGGATGCGCTGAGCATCGCCGGCCACGGCCTGGCGCGTCTTGTAGGCATCGAAAACAATCTGCGCCACGCTCAGCGCAACGCCCACGATCAATGCCGACAGCAGCACCACCCGTAGCAACTTCACCGACAAGCTGTTTTTGAGTTCCAGCTTCAAAGGGGCATTCCTTGTTCCATGCGGGTGGCCTCAATATGCCATGAGTATTGGCAATCTCGTGATGGCAGTCAAAGGAACATTAGGGCATCGGCAGGTTTGACAAGGAACTTGAGAGGGGCGCTGGGGCGAGGCGGACATGGATCCGCCTGCCTTGAGCAATTCCCGCGGGCGCAGCGGATGCGCTGGGAACTGACGCTTTTTTACGCGACGTTGATGTTGACGGTGCTGTTGGTGGATTCGCTGTTCGAAAAATTCACACGTTCCTTGTTATGCATGGCTTCATGCGCAATCTTGTTTTGATCACCTTCACCTTGCTTGTTGCCAGATTGCGACTGAGCCATTTGACCGGCCGCTTTAGCGAGCTCGGTCACAGCCTTGAGACCCTCTTGGGCCAAACCGGCAACCATAGGGAGCATGGATGTTATTGCGCCGATGGTCATAGTAATTTCTCCGACAGGTACGAGAGGCGAATTCCTCACACTGTCTACGTGGCAAGATCCGCGCACCGAGTTCCAGCCACCAGAGCACAATTCGTTGCCCATAAAAAAGCCCGGCACTATGGCCGGGCTCTCTTTACCGCAAGCGTTGCTTAGGCAGTGAAGGTCTTGCCTTCGAACTGCTCAGCCACGAACTTCCAGTTGACCAGGTTCCAGAACGCTTCCACATACTTTGGACGCACGTTGCGGTAGTCGATGTAGTAAGCGTGTTCCCAGACGTCGCAGGTCAGCAGCGGGGTGTCGCCGCTGGTCAGCGGGTTGCCGGCGCCGATGGTGCTGGCCAGAGCCAGGGAACCGTCAGCCTTTTTCACCAGCCAGCCCCAACCGGAACCGAAGGTGCCGACGGACGTCTTGGTGAACTCTTCTTTGAACTTGTCGAACGAACCGAAGGCGGCGTTGATAGCCTCAGCCAGTGCGCCGGTGGGTTGGCCGCCGGCGTTTGGCGCCAGGCAGTTCCAGTAGAAAGTGTGGTTCCAGACCTGAGCGGCGTTGTTGAAGATGCCGCCCGAAGAAGACTTGACGATTTCTTCCAGGGTCTTGCCTTCGAACTCGGTGCCTGGCACCAGGTTGTTCAGGTTCACGACATAGGTGTTGTGGTGCTTGTCGTGGTGGTATTCCAAGGTTTCCTTGGAAATGTGCGGCTGCAGGGCATCGTGTGCGTAGGGCAGCGGCGGCAATTCGAAAGCCATGATGATTCTCCTAATCAGGTCAGTTGCGGTGAGCGCAAGGCCGATCACGGGCGGCCAAACAAGCGCCGGGGAGTTTGTACTCTTTGCGGCGCAGGGTCCGGATCATAGCACCGGGGGTGCGGCAAAACCACGCAACAACTGTGTGGGATAGAGGTTCCAGAGCGTTTTGGAATATTCATCAAGCACTGATCAGTTGATACGCCACGCTGAACATCATCGCTGCCACCAGAAAGTCCAACAGCCGCCACGTAGCGGGGCGCGCGAGCCAGGGTGCCAGCCACGCAGCGCCCAATGCCAGTGTGGCAAACCACAGGAATGACGCGCTGGCGGCACCGGCTACGTAGGCGCCGGGTTCAGTTTGTTGAGCGCCCAATGAGCCAATCAACAGCACGGTGTCCAGGTACACATGCGGGTTGAGCAGGGTCACCGCCAGGGCGCTGAGCAGCACCGCGCGCAGCGAACGCACCTTGAGGTTTTCGCCCTGTTGCAGGCTTTGCCTGGAACAGGCCCGGCGCAACGCCAGGGTGCCGTACCACAGCAGGAAGGCCGCACCACCCCAGCGGGCGATTGCCAGCAGCAGCGGGTTCTGCGCCAGCACCGTGGCCAGGCCGAATACCCCGGCAGCTACAAGTATTGCGTCGCACACGATGCACAGCGCGGCTACTGGCACGTGGTGTTCACGCCGCAAGCTTTGCGCCAGCACAAACGCATTCTGGGTGCCGATCGCCATGATCAGGCCGAGGGCCACAAGCAGCCCGTTCACATAGCTTTGCCACATAAGGGTTACTCCGCGTTTGCTGCCAAGTGGCGCAATACATCCATGGCCCGCTCAGCATCGCTGCGGCCGACAAACAGGTGGTCGTGGTAGTAACCGGCGATCACGTTGCAACTGATGCCGGCTTTGCCCAGCGCGCTGGCGAAGGCTGCGGTTAAACCCACGGCTTCCAGGGCGGAGTGCACATTCAAGGTGATCCACGCAGCGACATAGTCAAACGCCAGCCCGGCGTGCTCTGCCTGTTGGCGCTCAAGGATCAGTGTCAGGCCTTCCTGTTCGCGAAAGCTGCCGATCACGTCGCACCCTTGCGGCACGCGCTGATCGGGCAGGGTGCAGAACACATAATCGCCGTCATTGAGGTGCGGGCTCATGCTGCGCAGCAGGGTTGCCAGGGCGGTTTCACCAGCCATGTGAGAATTCCTTGATAGAGAGAGAAGCAATGCTGGTCATTCTCGCGGGCTACGCTGTATAAGAAAAACCAATATTGCTGATCGCTCATTAGAGAAACTGATGTTCGACTATAAATTGCTGTCTGCATTGGCCGCGGTGGTGGAACAGGCCGGCTTTGAACGTGGCGCCCAGGTGTTGGGGTTGTCGCAGTCGGCGATCTCTCAACGCATCAAGTTGCTTGAGGCACGTATCGGTCAGCCGGTGTTGGTGCGGGCCTCGCCGCCGACGCCCACCGACATCGGCCGGCGCCTGCTCAACCACGTGCAACAGGTGCGCTTGCTGGAGCGTGACCTGCAAAGCCAGGTGCCGGCGCTGGACGAGGAGGGCATGCCCGAGCGTTTGCGCATCGCGCTGAATGCCGACAGCCTTGCCACCTGGTGGGCCGAGGCGGTCAGCGACTTTTGCGCCGAGCAGCATTTGCTGCTGGACCTGGTGGTAGAAGACCAGACCGTTGGCCTCAAGCGCATGCGCGCCGGTGAAGTGGCGGCCTGTATTTGCGCCAGCGAGCGCCCCGTGGCTGGGGCGCGCAGCCTGTTGCTCGGTGCCATGCGTTATCGCGCGTTGGCCAGCCCTGCGTTTATTGCGCGGCATTTCCCTGAAGGCGTGCGTGCCGACCACTTGGCGCGAACACCGGCGCTGGTGTTCGGCCCGGATGATTTCCTGCAGCACCGTTACCTGGCTTCCCTGGGAGTCGATGGCGGTTTCGAGCACCATTTATGCCCCTCGTCCGAAGGCTTTATCCGTTTGACCGAAGCCGGCCTGGGCTGGGGGCTGGTGCCCGAATTACAGGTGCGCGACCAGCTGCAAACCGGCGTATTGGTCGAGTTGTTGCCAGATAAGCCCATCGACGTGCCGTTGTACTGGCATCATTGGCGCAGTGGCGGGCAACTGTTGGGCTTGTTGACCGACCATTTGGCCCAGGCATGTGGCCAATGGTTGGTGCCCTATCAGCAGTAACAAGCGTCAAGCTGCAAGCTGCAAGAGAAAAGCTTGCGGATCGTTTTTAACTTGTGGCTTGAAGCTTGACGCTGGCAGCTGCATCCGTAGGAGGCTACATGAAGATTCTGGTCACCGGCGCAAGCGGCTTCATCGGCGGGCGCTTCGCGCGGTTCGCTCTGGAGCAAGGCCTGGACGTACGGGTCAACGGGCGGCGCGCCGAAGGTGTGGAACACCTGGTACGGCGCGGTGCCGAGTTTATCCAGGGTGATTTGAATGATGCCGACCTGGTGCGCGATCTGTGCCGAGACGTCGAAGCCGTGGTGCATTGCGCCGGCGCCGTCGGGCTGTGGGGCAAGTATCAGGACTTCCATCAAGGCAATGTGCTGGTCACTGAAAACGTCGTCGAAGCCTGTCTCAAGCAGCGCGTCGGCCGGCTGGTGCACCTGTCGTCGCCGTCGATCTACTTTGACGGGCGTGATCACCTGGGGCTGACCGAAGAGCAAGTGCCGAAGCGCTTCAAGCACCCGTATGCCGCTACCAAATACCTGGCGGAACAGAAGGTGTTCGGTGCCCAGGAGTTCGGCCTGGAAGTGCTGGCCTTGCGCCCGCGCTTTGTCACGGGCGCCGGTGACATGAGCATTTTTCCGCGCCTGTTGAACATGCAGCGCAAGAACCGCCTGGCCATCGTCGGCGATGGCCTGAACAAGGTCGATTTCACCAGCGTGCACAACCTCAACGAAGCGTTGCTCAGCAGTTTGCTGGCGACCGGCTCGGCGCTGGGCAAGGCCTACAACATCAGCAATGGCGCGCCCGTGCCGGTGTGGGACGTGGTCAACTACGTGATGCGCCAGATGGACATGCCCCAGGTCATGCGTTATCGGTCTTACGGCTTGTCCTACAGCGTGGCCGCGTTGAACGAGGCATTCTGCGCGATGTGGCCGGGGCGTCCGGAGCCAGCGTTGTCGCGCTTGGGCATGCAGGTGATGAACAAAGATTTCACCCTCGACATCAGCCGCGCGAGGCATTATCTCGACTACGAGCCCAAGGTCAGCCTGTGGACCGCCCTCGACGAATTCTGCAGTTGGTGGAAAGCTCAAGATCCGGGGCTCAGGTAAGTTCACAACCGGCAATACATCGGGAACCGAATGTGCGGTTCCGGGTCGATCAGTGCGGCGCGAACGCGGTTTATACTGCCGTCGCTCGGCTTTTCAGGTAGCCATCTCACCGATTCAGGGTTGATTCATGCGTAACGATGCTAAAGACGATTTCGACAACGTTCCCAGTCTGCGGGCTGACATCGGGGACGATGATGATTTCGAGCCGACACCCGCTACCTCCGTGCGCTCGCGCAATACGCCGGTGGTCAAGGTCAAGAGCGCCACGACCGGCCCGTTGTGGGCACTGGTGGGCGCGCTGCTGATCGCCTTTGCGGGCCTTGCCTGGTGGAGCTTTCAGCAGATCTCCCTGATGGGCCAGCAATTGGTTGCCACGCAAGAAAGCTTTGCGCGCATCAGTGAAGAAGCGGCGGGACGTTTGCAGGACATTTCCGGCAAGGTGGTCGCCAGCGAAGCCAACGTGAACAACGGCAGCGAAGCGCTCAAGTTGCAAATCAAGCAGTTGGAAGCGCAATTGCAGGAGCAAGGCAAGCAACAGGTCGGCGTTGCCGGCCAGGCGAGCGAGCTGGACCAGCGCCTGGCGCAAATGACCGCCAGCACGACCGACCTGGCTAACGCGAATGCCAAATTGCAGGGCCAGGTGCAGGCGTTGACCGACGCGGTGGCAACGCTCAAGGCGGCGCAAGGCGAAATCAAAGACCTGTCTGCCGACGTGGCCGCCCTGAAGAAACAGGGCAACCCAAGCGCGGCGATTGCGCGCCTGGAGCAGGACCTGGTGGTACTCAAAAGCGCTCAGGACAACCAGCCCGCCAACAGCGATGCGCCGACCAATAAAGAGTTCGACGTGTTCCGTATCCAGACCACGCGCAACATCACCACGTTGCAGAGCCAGGTGCAGAACCTGCAGCAGCAGCTCAACGAACCGGCGAAAGTCAGGCCTCTAGGGGGGCAGTGATAGTCGGTGTGAGCCGGTTTCAAACGGTGGGAGCTGGCTTGCCTGCGATAGCGGTCTGTCAGCTCATGCCTTTATAACGGGCTCAGTGTTCTCGCAGGCAAGCCATCCCCCACAATTAAAGGGGGTCAGCGTCAGGCACAGGGCGCTCGTCTGAATTGTCACCGCTTGGTGACACTTCCAATCCCCTTCGTTACTTGCCCTCATGTCACCCTTGTTTAGACTCCGGTCATCCCATAAAAAATAATAAGGGCTACCCATGACCATGCAACCACTGCCTGCCAGTAGTTGGCTGAACGCACCTGCCCATCACAGCTGGCTCGCCACCGAAGGGCAGCGCCTGCTGGCATTCGCCAAAGCCTCGCGCCTGCCTGACGGTTTTGGCAACCTCGACGATCAAGGCCAATTGCCGGCCGATGCCCACGCCGAAACCATGAACACCGCCCGCATGACCCACAGCTTTGCCATGGCCCACGCCATGGGCCTGCCCGGTTATGCCGACCTGGTGGCGCACGGCGTCGCGGCCCTGAGTGGCCCATTGCGTGATAGCGAGCACGGCGGTTGGTTCGCCGCGCCCCAGGCCGTCGATGGCAACCGTGGCAAGGCCGCTTACCTGCATGCTTTCGTTGCCCTCGCGGCGAGTTCGGCGGTGGCAGTGGGCGCGCCCGGTGCGCAGAATCTGTTGAACGACGCCGTGCACATCATCGACCAGTTCTTCTGGAGCGAGGAGGAGGGCGCCATGCTCGAATCCTTTGCTCAGGACTGGACCGGTGTGGAGACTTATCGCGGCGCCAACAGCAACATGCACGCTACCGAAGCGTTTCTGGCGCTGGCCGATGTCACCGCAGACACGCGCTGGCTGGACCGCGCACTGCGCATTGTCGAGCGCGTTATTCACACCTGCGCCGCCGGTAACCAGTTCATGGTCATCGAGCATTTCGATGCCCAGTGGAAACCGCTGCTGGGCTATAACGAAGACAATCCCGCCGACGGCTTCCGCCCTTATGGCATCACCCCCGGCCACGGTTTTGAGTGGGCGCGGCTGGTGCTGCACCTGGAGGCCGCCCGCCTGCAAGCCGGGCTGACGACCCCGGACTGGCTGGTCACCGATGCCAAGGGCTTGTTCGCCAGTGCCTGCGAATACGCCTGGGCCGTGGACGGTGCTCCGGGCATTGTCTACACGCTCGATTGGAACCACCGCCCGGTGGTGCGCGAGCGCCTGCACTGGACCCATGCCGAGGCCAGCGCCGCAGCCCAAGCGTTGCTCAAACGCACCGCAGAGCTGCATTACGAAACCTGGTATCGGCGGTTCTGGGAGTTTTGCGAAAACCACTTTATCGACCGTGTCCAGGGCAGCTGGCACCACGAGCTGAACCCGCACAACCAGCCCAGCAGCAAAATCTGGGGCGGCAAGCCGGATCTTTATCACGCCTGGCAAGCGGTGGTGCTGCCTGCGCTACCCTTGTCACCCAGCATGACCAGCGCTTTGGCACAGGGTTGCTATGTCACCAAGTGGTGACATTTGTACGTCCCTTTGTTACCTGCGCCTTGAAAATCCCTGTTTAAACTCCGTGCAGCGCAAGCTCTAGACTTGCATGCATAACAACAAGAAAAGGTACTCAGATGAACGCGATTAATCGCCTCGCCGTAGCTATTTCCATTGCCTCGTTGTTTCCCCTCAGTGCATTTGCCGCCGACTCGAAAGGGACGGTTGAAGTTGTGCATTGGTGGACCTCGGGCGGTGAAAAAGCGGCTGTAGATGTCCTGAAGGCCCAAGTTGAGAAAGACGGCTTCACCTGGAAAGACGGTGCTGTCGCAGGCGGCGGCGGTGCCACGGCCATGACCGTGCTGAAAAGCCGCGCAGTTGCCGGCAACCCGCCTGGCGTCGCCCAGATCAAAGGCCCTGACATCCAGGAATGGGCGTCCACTGGCTTGCTCGACACCGACGTGCTCAAAGACGTCGCCAAAGAAGAAAAGTGGGACTCCCTGCTCGACAAGAAAGTCTCCGATACCGTGAAGTACGAAGGTAACTACGTTGCCGTGCCGGTCAACATCCACCGCGTCAACTGGCTGTGGATCAACCCGGAAGTCTTCAAGAAAGCCGGTATCACCAAGAACCCGACCACCCTCGAAGAGTTCTACGCAGCCGGCGACAAGCTCAAAGCCGCGGGCTTCATTCCGCTTGCTCACGGTGGCCAGCCGTGGCAGGACAGCACCGTGTTTGAAGCGGTCGTACTGTCGGTGATGGGTGCCGATGGCTACAAAAAAGCCCTGGTCGACCTGGATAACGGCGCGCTCACCGGCCCTGAAATGGTCAAGGCCCTGACTGAGCTGAAGAAAGTCGCGACCTACATGGACGTCGACGGCAAAGGCCAGGACTGGAACCTGGAAGCAGGCAAGGTCATCAACGGCAAGGCCGGCATGCAGATCATGGGTGACTGGGCCAAGTCCGAGTGGACCGCTGCCAAGAAAGTCGCCGGCAAGGACTACGAGTGCGTAGCCTTCCCGGGCACCGACAAAGCCTTCACCTACAACATCGACTCCCTGGCGGTGTTCAAGCAGAAAGACAAAGGCACTGCTGCCGGTCAGCAGGACATTGCCAAAGTCGTGCTGGGTGAAAACTTCCAGAAAGTTTTCAGCATCAACAAAGGCTCGATCCCGGTGCGGACCGACATGCTCAACGAAATGGACAAGCTCGGTTTCGATTCCTGCGCCCAGACCGCTGCCAAGGACTTCCTGGCTGACGCCAAGACCGGCGGCCTGCAGCCAAGCATGGCGCACAACATGGCCACCACCCTGGCCGTGCAAGGTGCGTTCTTTGATGTCGTGACCAACTACATCAACGACCCGAAAGCCGACCCGGCCGACACCGCCAAGAAACTCGGCGCTGCGATCAAGTCTGCCAAGTAACGGTTAGCAAGGCTGATCCTTGTGAGGGGAAACCCCCTGACCCCTCACAAGGCTTGTTCCTGTAGTCCTTTTTCCCTGTACTGGATTTTCCCATGAGTTCTGTTGCTGTGTTCAGCAAGGCCTCGCCGTTCGATGCACTGCAGCGCTGGCTCCCTAAACTGGTGCTGGCGCCCAGCATGTTCATCGTGCTGGTGGGCTTTTATGGCTACATCCTGTGGACGTTCGTGCTGTCGTTCACCAATTCCACGTTCCTGCCAAGCTACAAATGGGCGGGTCTTGCGCAATACGCGCGGTTGTTCGACAACGACCGCTGGTGGGTAGCGAGCAAGAACCTGGCGGTTTTTGGCGGGATGTTTATCGGCATCACCCTGGTGATTGGCGTGACCCTGGCGATCTTCCTCGACCAGAAAATCCGCCGCGAAGGCTTTATCCGCACCATTTACCTGTACCCGATGGCGCTCTCGATGATCGTCACCGGTACCGCCTGGAAATGGCTGCTCAACCCGGGCATGGGCCTGGACAAACTTCTGCGTGACTGGGGCTGGGAAGGCTTCCGTCTCGACTGGCTGATCGACCCCGACCGCGTCGTGTACTGCCTGGTGATTGCCGCCGTGTGGCAAGCCTCGGGTTTCATCATGGCGATGTTCCTCGCCGGCCTGCGTGGGGTTGATCAGTCGATCATCCGTGCCGCCCAGATCGACGGCGCCAGCCTGCCGCGCATCTACTGGAGCGTGGTGCTGCCCAGCCTGCGTCCGGTGTTCTTCAGTGCGGTGATGATCCTCGCGCACATCGCGATCAAGAGCTTCGACCTGGTCGCAGCCATGACCGCCGGCGGCCCGGGCTACTCGTCCGACTTGCCTGCGATGTTCATGTACTCGTTCACCTTCAGTCGTGGCCAGATGGGCATGGGCTCGGCCAGTGCGATCCTGATGCTCGGCGCGATCCTCGCGATCATCGTGCCTTACCTGTACTCCGAGCTGAGGACCAAGCGTAATGACTAGTCTTGCTTCCAAACCGACCATCAGCCTGAGTCGCGTCGCGATCTACGCGGTGCTGATCCTCGCTGTGCTGCTGTACCTGGTGCCGCTGGTGGTGATGTTGCTGACCAGCTTTAAAACCCCGGAAGACATCAGCACCGGCAACCTGCTGAGCTGGCCGACCGTGGTCACCGGCATCGGCTGGGTCAAGGCCTGGGCCACTGTGGATGGCTACTTCTGGAACTCGATCAAGATCACCGTTCCGGCCGTACTCATCTCCACCGCCATCGGCGCGTTGAACGGCTACGTGCTGTCGTTCTGGCGCTTCAAAGGCTCGCAGTTGTTCTTCGGCCTGCTGTTGTTCGGCTGCTTCCTGCCGTTCCAGACCGTGCTGCTGCCGGCCTCGTTCACCCTCGGCAAAATGGGCCTGGCCAGCACCACCACCGGCCTGGTGTTTGTGCACGTGGTCTACGGGTTGGCGTTTACTACACTGTTCTTCCGTAACTACTACGTGAGCATTCCGGATGCGCTGATCAAGGCGGCACGACTGGACGGTGCGGGTTTTTTCACCATCTTCCGTCAGATCATTCTGCCAATGTCGACCCCGATCATCATGGTCTGCCTGATCTGGCAGTTCACCCAGATCTGGAACGACTTCCTGTTCGGTGTGGTGTTCTCCAGCGGCGACTCGCAGCCCATCACGGTGGCGCTGAACAACCTGGTCAACACCAGCACCGGGGCCAAGGAATATAACGTGGATATGGCGGCGGCGATGATCGCCGGGCTGCCGACCCTGCTGGTCTATGTGATCGCAGGCAAGTATTTCGTGCGCGGCCTCACGGCCGGCGCGGTCAAGGGGTAATCATGGCTACGCTTGAACTTCGCAATGTAAACAAGACCTATGGCGCCGGCCTGCCCGACACCTTGAAGAACATCGAACTGTCGATCAAGGAAGGCGAGTTCCTGATCCTGGTCGGCCCTTCGGGTTGCGGCAAATCCACGCTGATGAACTGCATCGCCGGTCTGGAAACCATCACCGGCGGCGCGATCATGATCGGTGATAAAGACGTCAGCGGCATGAGCCCCAAGGATCGCGACATCGCCATGGTGTTCCAGTCCTACGCGCTGTACCCGACCATGAGCGTGCGCGAGAACATCGAGTTCGGCCTGAAGATTCGCAAAATGAGCCAGGCCGATATCGACACCGAAGTGGCGCGCGTGGCCAAGCTGCTGCAGATCGAACACTTGCTCAACCGTAAACCGGGACAACTCTCCGGTGGTCAGCAACAGCGTGTGGCCATGGGCCGTGCGTTGGCACGTCGACCAAAGATTTACCTGTTCGATGAACCGCTGTCGAACCTCGACGCCAAGCTGCGCGTCGAGATGCGCACCGAAATGAAACTGATGCACCAGCGTCTGAAAACCACCACCGTCTACGTCACCCACGATCAGATCGAAGCGATGACCCTGGGCGATAAAGTCGCGGTGATGAAGGACGGCATCATCCAGCAGTTCGGCACGCCAAAAGAGATCTACAACAACCCCGCCAACCAATTTGTGGCGAGCTTCATCGGTTCGCCACCCATGAACTTCGTGCCGCTGCGCCTGCAACGCAAGGACGGTCGTCTGGTGGCGCTGCTCGACAGCGGCCAGGCGCGCTGCGAGCTGGCGCTTAACGTGACGGACGCCGGCCTCGAAGACCGTGACGTGATCCTGGGCCTGCGCCCGGAGCAGATCATGCTGGCGGCAGGCGAGGGCGACAGTGCATCGAGCATTCGTGCCGAAGTCCAGGTCACCGAGCCGACCGGCCCGGACACTCTGGTGTTCGTGCAACTGAACGACACCAAGGTCTGCTGCCGCCTGGCGCCCGACGTGGCGCCGCAGGTGGGCGAGACCCTGACCCTGCAATTCGATCCTGCCAAGGTGCTGCTGTTTGACGCCAACACCGGCGAGCGCCTGGGCACTGCCGCTTCATTGCCAGCACAGGACCGTGCGGACAATGTGGCCCAATTCAAGGGACGCTGAGTGTTGCGCCTGAATGGATAACTTGTTGTTTTGGTTAAAAAAAGTAACCCGCGTTAGATAAAAACAGTTTAATAACAATAAAGACGAGGATGTAGGGATGAAAAAGCAACACAACAACACCCGGCTGATCTGCCAATTGTCAGCGGCGGCAGCCCTGGTATTGTCCGCCAATGCGATGGCGGACGATGCTTTCAGTGCCGATTCCAAGTGGATGACCGGCGATTGGGGCGGCGAGCGTACCAAGCTGATCGAGCAAGGTATCGACATCAAGGCTGACTACGTTGGGGAAGTTGGCGCCAACCTGAGCGGTGGCTACAACAACGACAAAACTGCCCGTTACGCTGACCAGTTCGGTCTGGGCGTAGCACTGGATCTGCAAAAGCTGTGGGGCTGGGATAACACCCAGGCCAAGATCCAGTTGACCAATCGTAATGGTGCGAACATCTCCAATGACCGCATTGGTGACCCGCGTGCCGGCACCTTGAGTTCGTCTCAAGAAGTTGATGGCCGTGGCCACATGGTGCGTCTGACCCAATTCTGGATTCAGCACCAGATGTTCGACAACAAGCTGGACGTGAAACTCGGTTACTTCGGTGAAGGCGAAGACTTCAACACCTTCCCGTGCGACTTCCAGAACCTCTCGTTCTGCGGCTCGCAAGTGGGTAACTATGTAAACACCTGGTACAACTGGCCTGTCAGCCAAGCGGCGATCCGCGTGAAGTACAACATCACGCCTGAGCTGTATGCGCAAATCGGTGCGTACAACCAGAACCCATCGCAGTTGGAGCACGGCAACGGCTTCAAACTCAGCGGCAGCGGCACCAAGGGCACCGTATTGCCGGTGGAATTGGTCTGGTCGCCGAAGGTCAATGGCCTGCCGGGCGAATACCGTGTGGGTTACTACAAGAGCACCGCCGATGCCACCGACGTACGTGAAGACGTCAACGGCGGTGATGCTGGCAGCTCCGGCGCAGCTTTCCGCGTTCGTAGCAGCAAAAGCGGCTACTGGGGCGTTCTGCAGCAACAACTCACCACGCACAATGGCGACGCTTCCCGTGGTCTGAACATCGCGGCCAACGTGACCTTCCACGACAAAGACACCAACCTGGTCGACAACTACCAGTCGTTGATGCTTGTGTACAAAGGGCCATTTGACGCGCGTACCAAGGATGACGTCGGTATCGGTGTGTCGCGTATCCACGCTAACAGTGACGTGAAGAAAACCGCTGAGTTGCTCAATGCGGCCGGCGGCTTCACTGATTACGATCAAGCGGGCTACGCACCGCTGCGTAACACTGAGTACAACGTCGAACTCAACTACGGCATCCACGTCACCAACTGGCTGACCGTGCGTCCTAACCTGCAGTACATCGCCAACCCAGGTGGTGTGAAACAAGTCGACAACGCGGTAGTTGCGGGCCTGAAAATTCAGACTACGTTCTAACGCTGTTGCGATAAGCTCCTTCTCTCTGTGCGCATTTTGCGGATAGCCATGGCTATCCGCTTTTTTTTGGGCAGCCGTGCACACCTCATGTGGGCGCTGGCTTGCCAGCGATACAGGCGCCTCGGTTTGTCTGAATGACCGAGGCGGTACTATCGCAGGCAAGCCAGCGCCCACAGGGTCACCCAAGGTTTGAGCAACAATGAATTTCAGGACCGTGGCACATGCATGAGCATCCGCTGCAACGCTTTTTCAAATCCCTGCGCGAGCGTCCGGTATTCGCCTGGGAACGCTTTCAGATGCGCGACGTGTTGGTCATCGACCATCCGTTGTGCCAGGCAGTGTTCAGTCGTCAGGGCGCGCAATTGCTGCACTTTCAACCGCGTGGCCAGAAACCCTGGCTGTGGTGCGCGGCCAAGTGGCCGCAAGTCGGCGCCATCCGGGGCGGCGTGCCGGTGTGCTGGCCGTGGTATGGGCGCCATCCGAGCGAAAACGCCTGGCCTTCCCATGGGTGGGCGCGGCTGATCGACTGGAAACTGCTCGACAGCAGCACCGACGACGACGGCGTGCGCCTGCACTGGCAATTGCAGCTGTGCGATTGGCAGGTCGACCTGCATGCCCACCTGGGCGAAACCCTGGAGCTGCGCCTGTGCACCGAGCATCAGGACGAGTTGCCGTGCCAATTGAGCCATGCTTTGCACGCCTATTGGCGTATTGGTCACGTGGATGAGATAGCGCTGTCTGGGCTTGATGGCGCACAAGGTTATGACCAGCTCAATCGCCAGGTTTGCCAGCAGGAAGGTGAGCTGCGCGTGGATGGCGGGTGCCAACGGGTGTTCCAGCACGAGGGCGAATTGCACCTCAAGGACCACGCCTGGCAGCGCGAATTGTGCATCGACACCGGCGACAGCGCCGACACGGTGGTGTGGCATCCGGGCAGCCGGCCGTTGTTGGGCGTGAGCTTTAACGAGGCGTCAGGGTTCGTGTGCGTGGAGTCGGCGATGGCCGGTGCGAGCTTGGCGCCGGGGGAGAGGGCGCATTTGAGTTTGCAGGCCAGGGCTGGGGCTTAGCGGTGCGGCTGATGGCCTCATCGGGGGCAAGCCCCCTCCCACATTTGAAGGTATTCACAAATCAAACTGTGGGAGGGGGCTTGCCCCCGATGAGGCCAGTGAAGCCAGCACACAGGCTGGCTTAGTTAAACTCATCCCCCACCGGATACCGGCTGTCATTCAGGCTCTCTTTGATCTTGCGCAAATGCGGCTGGAAATCCACCCCGCGGCGCAAGGTCATGCCGGTCGCCAGCACATCCAGCACGGTGAGCTGGATGATCCGCGAGGTCATCGGCATGTAGATGTCCGTGTCTTCGGGCAGCGGAATGTTCAGGCTCACCGTACTGGCCTTGGCCAGTGGGGAGTTCTCGGCGGTCACGCCCAGTACTGACGCACCGTTTTCCCGTGCGATGCGCGCCACTTCCACCAACTCGCGGGTACGCCCGGTGTAGGAAATAATCACGAACAGCTCGCCTGTATGCGCCACCGAGGCGATCATGCGTTGCATCAGCACGTCGGCATGCGCGGTCACGGCCAGGTTGAAGCGGAAAAACTTGTGCAGCGCATCCATGGCCACCGGGGCCGAAGCACCCAGGCCAAAGAAGTGGATCTGCCGCGCCTGGATCAACAGGTCCACGGCCTTGCTGATCAGGGCCGGGTCCAGGGCCTGGCAGGCGCTGTCCAGAGATGCGATGGCGCTGCCAAAGATCTTCTGCGTGTAGGCCTCAGGGTTATCATCGGCTTCCACGGCGCGGCTGACATACGCTGCGCCACTGGCCAAACTTTGCGCCAGCTGCAATTTAAGTTCAGGGTAACCGCTGACGCCGAACGAACGGCAGAAACGGTTGACCGTCGGTTCGCTGACCGAGGCGGCCTGGGCGAGGGCGGCGATAGAGAAGCGGGTCGCCTGCTGCGGGTTGAGCAGGATGACCTCGGCGACTTTTTTCTCGGCCTTGTTCAATTCTTCGAGGCGGTTCCGGATCTGTTCCAGAAGATTTCGCACGCGGTCCATTCAGTCTTTCCTTCGGGCGACGATGCAAATTAAGGGCGGTAACCAATCGACGAGTGGTTCTTTGCGGTGGCCTATCCTACTGAGGGTAGCTGAACACCACCACTCGGAATGCGTATTTCGGGAAAATGTTGTGGTTATTACTACATTTTTCCTTGAGTGATGCCTTGAAAAAAGGTATTTGTAGCTTAACTTGATAAAAGAACAAACATCATGCCTTCGATAACCGTAGAACCCTGCACCTTTGCCCTGTTTGGCGCGTTGGGTGATCTGGCGCTGCGCAAGTTATTTCCTGCTCTCTATCAACTCGATGGCGCAGGCCTCCTGCACGACGACACGCGCATTCTGGCCCTGGCCCGTGAGGCCGGCTCCGAACAGCAGCACATGGCCCACATCGAGAAAGAACTGCGTAAGTACGTCGGCAAGGAACTCGATGAAGCCGTGGCCACACGCTTCCTCGCGCGCCTGGCCTATGTGCATGTCGATTTCATGAAAGCCGACGATTACGTCGGCCTGGCCGAGAAGGTCGGCAGTGACCAACGCCTGATCGCCTATTTCGCCACTCCTGCGGCTGTTTACGGGGCGATCTGCGAAAACCTGGCCAAGGTCGGCCTGGCGGAAAACACCCGCGTCGTGCTGGAAAAACCCATCGGTTCGGACCTGGAGTCCTCGCGCAAGGTCAACGACGCCGTGGCGCAGTTTTTCCCGGAAAACCGCACCTACCGTATCGACCACTACTTGGGCAAAGAGACGGTCCAAAACCTGATCGCGTTGCGTTTTGCCAACAGCCTGTTCGAAACCCAGTGGAACCAGCACTACATTTCCCACGTGGAAATCACCGTGGCCGAGCAGGTCGGTATCGAAGGCCGCTGGGGTTACTTCGACAAGGCCGGCCAGCTGCGCGACATGATCCAGAACCACCTGCTGCAACTGCTTTGCCTGATCGCCATGGACCCGCCGGCCGACCTGTCCGCCGACAGCATCCGTGACGAGAAGGTCAAGGTGCTCAAGGCGCTGGCGCCGATCAGTCCGGAAGGCCTGACCACCCAAGTGGTGCGCGGCCAGTACATCGCCGGCTACAGTGCCGGCAAGCCAGTGCCGGGTTATCTGGAAGAAGAGAATTCCAACACCCAGAGCGACACCGAAACCTTTGTCGCCCTGCGTGCCGATATCCGTAACTGGCGCTGGGCCGGGGTGCCGTTCTACCTGCGTACCGGCAAGCGCATGCCGCAAAAGCTGTCGCAGATCGTCATCCACTTCAAGGAACCGTCCCACTACATCTTCGCCCCCGAGCAGCGCCTGCAGATCAGCAACAAACTGATCATTCGCCTGCAGCCGGACGAAGGTATTTCCTTGCGTGTGATGACCAAGGAGCAAGGCCTGGACAAGGGCATGCAACTGCGCAGTGGCCCGCTGCAACTGAATTTTTCCGACACCTATCGCAGCACCCGTATTCCGGATGCCTACGAGCGGTTGTTGCTGGAAGTGATGCGCGGCAATCAGAACCTGTTTGTTCGCAAAGATGAAATCGAAGCCGCGTGGAAGTGGTGTGACCAGTTGATCGCCGGGTGGAAAAAATCCGGTGATGCGCCCAAGCCGTACGCGGCGGGTTCCTGGGGGCCGATGAGCTCAATTGCACTGATCACGCGGGATGGGAGGTCATGGTATGGCGATATCTGAATTGAAACTGCCTCAGGGCGTAACTGCTCATGAGTACCGCACGCCCGTATTGCTGGCCGATGGCCTGGCCAATGACGTGGCCGAGCAACTGCGCGCGGCCATCAGTGCCCGTGGCGAGGCGACCCTGGTGGTGTCCGGCGGCCGCAGTCCCGTGGCGTTTTTCCAGAACCTGGCCAAACAGGGCCTGGACTGGTCCAAGGTCACCATCACGTTGGCCGACGAACGTTGGGTGCCGGTGGAACACGCCGACAGCAACGCCGGCCTGCTGAAGAAATACTTGCTGCAAGGTCCGGCGGCCAAGGCCAAGTTCCTCAGCCTGTATCACGTTGCGGCCACGCTTGAAGACGCCGCCGAACTGGCCGATCGCCAGTTGGCAGAGTTGCACGCCATCGATGTGCTGGTACTCGGCATGGGCGATGACGGCCACACCGCGTCGCTGTTCCCCAACAGCCCGAACCTGGCTGAAGCACTGAAGGCCGACGGTACCCGCCGTTGCTGGCCGATGCTCGCGCCGACCGTGCCGCACCAGCGCCTGACCATGAGTCGCGCGTTGCTGGCCACGGCCCACTACACCGTGCTGTCGATTTCCGGCAGCGCGAAATTGACCACCTTGAGCGCCGCGCTGGCCAGTGACGACGTTGCTGCCATGCCGATTCGCGCGTTTTTGCAACCTACTTTAGAGATTTACTGGTGCCCATGAGCCAAGGATCAGCCGCTATGAAAAGCCCTCAACCGACCGTGTCCATGGCGGATAAAGTTGCCTTGATCGACAGCCTCTGCGCCAAGGCGCGGATCCTGCCGGTGATCACCATCGCCCGCGAACAGGACATCCTGCCGCTGGCCGATGCCCTGGCAGCCGGCGGTTTGACCGCATTGGAAGTGACCTTGCGTTCCGAGTTCGGCCTCAAGGCAATTCAAGTGCTGCGCGAGCAACGCCCTGAATTGTGCACCGGTGCCGGCACCGTGCTCGACCGCCACATGCTTGAAGCCGCCGAAGTGGCGGGCTCGCAGTTTATCGTCACGCCAGGCATTACCCGTGACCTGCTGGAAGCCTCGGTGCACAGCCCGATCCCGTTGCTGCCAGGCATCAGCAACGCCTCCGGCATCATGGAAGGCTATGGCCTGGGTTACCGTCGCTTCAAACTGTTCCCGGCTGAAGTGAGCGGCGGCGTTGCTGCGATCAAGGCGCTGGGTGGGCCGTTCGGCGAAGTGAAGTTCTGCCCTACCGGCGGCGTTGGTCCGGCCAACATCAAAAACTACATGGCGTTGAAAAACGTGATGTGCGTGGGCGGTAGCTGGATGCTTGATCCGGAATGGATCAAGAACGGCGACTGGGCCCGCATCCAGGAAGTCACCGCACAGGCGCTGGCGCTGCTGGATTAAGCTGATTTACCGAATCGTTGTTGCTGTGCTTAACGGCATTTTTGCGGCGCACTTGGTCGGTGTGCCGCTTTTTTTTGCCTGTAGAAAACCTCAAATTCAACGCTGAGCAATGTGAGAACGGGCTTGCTCGCGAATGCGGTGGTTCAGTTGACCTATTCGTCGACTGACCCAGCGTATTCGCGAGCAAGCCCGCTCCCACACAAGCCCGCTCCCACATTTCAGTCCGCGCTTAGCTCGGTTATTGCTTTGACCAAGACATCGATGTCCGCCGCCGAGGTCACCAACCCCGGCGTCACCCGAATGCAGCTGCCAAAGGCCGCGCCGACACGGGTGGTGGTAAACAGGTCGTAGTCCTTGAGCAACCGATCCGCCATTACCTGCTGATCACGCCCGGTGAACTTGAACGCCGTGATCCCGCAATACAGCCGTGGGTCATCCGGCGTCAGCACCTCGATACCCGGCAACTGACGCACCTGGTTCACCCACAGATTCCGCAGATAATTGACCCGTGCGCCCTTGGCTGCCGAGCCACCCAATGCCCGGTGCTCTTCCAGCACCAGCGGCAAGGTCATCAGTGCCGGGAAATTCGGTGTGCTATAGGGCGTACGCGCGCGAACATCGGTGGCCGGGTAATGAAACTCGCCCATGTCCGGGTCGATAGCGGCCAGGCGCTGCGGGGCGATGTACAGAAAGCCCAGGGTCAGCGGCGCGCCGATCCATTTGTGCAGATTGAAGCCGGCAAACTGGATGCCCAGTTGGGCGAGGTTGAATTCGATCTGGCCCAGGGCATGGGCGCCATCAAGGATCACATCCACGCCGTGCTCACGTGCGGCGTTGGCAATCGCCTCGACGGGCATTACCAGGCCGGTGCGGTGGGTCACATGGGTCAGGGCCATCAACTTGAGGCGCGGGTGCTGCACAAACGCGGTGCGATAAGTCTGTACCAGGCTGTCGAAACTGGCCGGGTGGGCGTGGGATAACTCGATCATCTCCACACCGCGATAGCCCGCCAGCCAGCGCATCGCGCCTTTGACCGTGTCGTACTCCAGGTCGCTGATCAGCACTTGGTCGCCCGGTTGCAGGTTGTTGTAGTTGCGGATCAGTGACTGCAACGCCTCTGTGGCATTGCGGGTGAAGGCAATCGACTCCGGGTCGGCGTCGATCAGCCCGGCCAGTTGGCGGCGCACCTCGACGTTTTCACCCTGCTCAAAGCGCTGGCGCACATACAGCGAGTTGCTGCGGTTGATAAACGCGACGTGCTCCAGGTACTGCGCCCGTACCGCGCGGCTCATACGCCCGAAGTAGCCGTTTTCCAGATTGATCGGGCCAGGTTCCAGCTCATAGCGCTGGGCAATGGCCTGCCAATGACGTTCGTTATCTGCATTCCTTGGCATGGCGAGACTCTCAGTGGCGGGGGGCGGGTTTGCCGTGCTTTACGCGCAGCGGTTCCAATAGTTCGGACAGGCCGTTGTGGTCAATTTCCTGCATCAATGCCAGCAAGCCGCCCAACTCGCCGTGAGGAAAACCTTCGCGGGCAAACCAGTTCAGGTAGGGGCCGGGCAAGTCGGCGATGATCCGTCCCTTGTATTTGCCGAAGGGCATTTCGCGGGTGATCAGCAATTCGAGTTTTTCGGGGTTCATGGCATAAGGCGTTTAAGTCGAGACCTTGGAAAATACAGGCATTCTGCATGAAGGCCAAATGACAGATCATGCAAATAACTCGCATACAGATGGTTCAATAATTTTTATCCCGTTGAAAAATAAGGGAAAAGTTGTTTTTAAAAACTTGGCACGGGCGCTGCAATCATTAATACACGTTTCTTAACCCGCACAAGGAATTGAAAAATGACTGACATCAACAAAGAATCGATCTCTGTACTCAACGACCTGATCGAGACCAGCAAAGACGGCCAGAAAGGCTTCGCAACTTGTGCTGAAGACATCAAGCACCCAGAGCTCAAAGCGCTTTTCCAGAAGCGTGCCGCCGACTGCGCCAGCGCTGCCGCCGAGCTGCAAACCGCAGTGAAAGCTCTGGGTGGCGATCCGGAAAAATCCGGTTCGGTTGCCGGCGCACTGCACCGTGGTTGGGTCGACGTGAAATCGCTGGTCACCGGCAAAGATGAAGAAGCCGTGTTGAACGAAGCCGAGCGCGGTGAAGACCACGCACTGAAGGCTTACAAAGAAGCGATCGAGAAGATCAACAAGCACAACCTGCTGGGTATTCGTGACCTGGTTGAGCGTCAGTTCCATGGCGCCCAACGTAACCACGACCAGGTGAAAGCCCTGCGTAACCAGGCTCGCGCTCAGTCTTGAGTCGCTCCTGATTAGAAAAAGCCCCGCTGATGCGGGGCTTTTTTTATGGGCAATTTTTACACCCAGGCATCAGCCGATGCTGATCGGCGGCAGTTCGGTCAACGTCACCACCTGCTGCTTGCGGGGTGCCAGGATTTCCGCCTCACCGTCCACTACCAGCTCATCGCGCTGGTTGAACACGCGAGTGGCGATGCGCACGCGAAACTTGGGCAGCTTCTCGAGGATTTCCAGACGCACGGTCAAGGTGTCGCCGATTTTCACTGGCTTCTGGAAGCTCATCTGCTGGCCGATGTAGATAGTGCCCGGCCCGGGCAGTTCGCAGGCAACGGCCGCGCTGATCAGGGCGCCGCTGAACATGCCGTGGGCGATACGCTCCTTGAACATGGTCGCCTTGGCGTACTCGGCATCCAGGTGCACCGGGTTGTGGTCGCCGGACATCGCGGCAAACAACTGGATATCGCGCTCTTCGACAGTCTTGCTGTAGCTGGCGGTCTGGCCGACTTCGAGGGCTTCGTACGGGGTGTTGGTAACCTGAGTCATCTCGGGGTGCATCCTGTGGCTAATCGGTAATTAAACAGTATGATTTTAAGCGTTTGATTTTAAACGAAAATTTATTCGCAGCGGGTCGGCCTGTGCAAGGTCAGAGCCTGTTGCAACCACGCCAGTACATCCGCTGTGACTTCATCACGGTTGGTTTCATTGAACACTTCATGACGCGCCTGCGGGTAGATATTCAATTGCAGGTGCTGGCAGCCGGCCTCACGCAACGCATGGGCCAGGCTTTTGAGACGCTTGCCTTCACTCACCGGATCACATTCGCCGCCCATCACCAGGATCGGCAGGCCCGGGTCGATCTGCGCGAGATTGGACGCTTTGCTGATTTGCTGCAAGCCGCCCAGCAGGTCGATCCACAACTGGTTGGTGCAGCGAAAACCGCACAGCGGGTCGGTGATGTACTGGTCGACCTCGACCGGGTCGCGACTGAGCCAATCAAACGCCGTTCGGTTGGGCTTGAAGGCTTTATTGAACGAGCCGAACGACAGGAACTCGATCAACGCACTGCGCCCGCGCAAGCCCTGGCGTGCCCGTTCGATACGAGCAATCACCGCCGCCGCGCGGTACAGCGCAATCGGTTGGAAATTCGACCCGCTGAGAATCGCGCCAGTCAGGCTGGCGCTGTGGTGCAGCAGGTAGGCCTGGGCGATGTAGCTGCCCATGCTGTGGCCCAGCAGGATAATGGGCAGCCCCGGCTGCTGCTGGCCGATGTGCTGGTTGAGGCTGGCCAGGTCGCCCACCACTTTGTTCCAGCCGTCCTTTTCGGCGTACAACCCCAGCGTGCCTTCATCGGCGGTGCGGCCATGACCGCGCTGGTCCAGCGCATACAGACCGTAACCGGCACCGCACAGGGCTTGGGCCAGGCGTGCATATCGACCACTGTGCTCGGCCATGCCGTGGGACAGCATGACGACTGCCCGGGTCTCGCCTTCCGGCAGCCATTGATTGACGTACAGGCGGCTGCGGTCATTCGCGGTCAGCCAGAAGGTGCTGTGGTTCATGGCGCTTCCTTTGCTCAGGGTCGTTGCAGTGTATAGCTCATCCTCGGGCTTGCGTCTGATCAGTGCAGGCCCTTGTAGGAAGATTCACGCAATTAATGACGCTCTTTCCTGTATTTGCCTGTTTGGCCATAGCTGCTAACGTCCCCAAAGCTCCGCTTTTTATAGCAGCACGTTTTTATCGCTGCAGCGGTCGGACACACTCAGGTAAGAGGACAAGAATAATGCAACCTGATTTCTGGAATGACAAACGCGCCGCGGGCGTTTCCAATGACATCGACCTCACCACGTACAAGTCGGTGATCGAAGTCTTCGAACGTTCCTGCAAGGCCTTTGCCGACCGTCCGGCGTTCAGCAACATGGGCATCACCCTGACCTACGCCGAGCTTGAGCGCCAGAGTGCTGCGTTCGCCGGTTACCTGCAGCAACACACCGACCTCAAGTCGGGCGAGCGTATCGCGGTGCAGTTGCCCAACGTGCTGCATTACCCGATTGCCGTATTCGGCGCACTGCGTGCCGGGCTGATCGTGGTCAACACCAACCCGTTGTACACCCCGCGCGAGATGCGTCACCAGTTCAAGGATGCCGGCGTGCGTGCGCTGGTGTACCTCAACCTGTTCGGTGCGAGGGTGCAGGAGGTGTGCGCCGACACCGAGATCGACTACCTGATCGAAGCCAAAATGGGCGACTTCATGCCCGCCGCCAAGGGCTGGTTGATCAATACCGTGGTCGACAAAGTCAAGAAAATGGTCCCGGCCTACCACCTGCCACGGGCGGTGTCGTTCAAACGCGCATTGCGCATGGGCGCGGGGCAGGGGTTGATCCGGCATCCGGTCACGCTGGACGACATCGCCGTGCTGCAATACACCGGCGGCACCACTGGCCTGGCCAAGGGCGCGATGCTCACCCACGGCAACCTGGTGGCGAATATGCAGCAGGCCCGGGCGTGCATGTCCCAGGTCACCGACGATGGCCAGCCGCTGGTAAAGGAAGGGCAGGAGGTGATGATCGCGCCGCTGCCGCTGTACCACATCTATGCCTTCACGGCGAACTGCATGTGCATGATGGTGACCGGCAACCACAACGTGCTGATCACCAACCCGCGCGACATCGGCGGGTTCATCAAGGAGCTGAAAAAGTGGCGGTTCTCCTGCCTGCTGGGGCTCAACACCCTGTTTGTGGCACTGATGGACCACCCCGACTTCAAGACCCTGGATTTCTCCCACCTCAAGATCACCAACTCCGGCGGCACCGCCCTGATCAAGGCCACGGCCGAGCGCTGGAAGGCGGTGACCGGGTGTTCCATCGGCGAAGGCTACGGCCTGACTGAAACCTCACCCGTGGCCAGTACCAACCCGTACGGCAGCCAATCGCGCCTGGGCACGGTGGGTATTCCGGTGCCGGGTACGGCGATGAAGGTGATCGACGATGACGGGCACGAGCTGCCATTGGGTGAGCGCGGCGAACTGTGCATCAAGGGCCCGCAGGTGATGAAGGGGTACTGGCAGCAGCCGGCCGCTACCGCCGAGGCGCTGGACGCCGACGGTTGGCTCAAGACGGGTGACATTGCGGTGATCGACAACGATGGCTTCGTAAGCATTGTTGATCGCAAGAAAGACCTGATCATCGTTTCGGGCTTCAACGTTTACCCCAACGAGATCGAAGACGTGGTGATGGCCCACCCGGCGGTGGCCAACTGCGCGGTCATCGGCGTGCCGGATGACCGCACCGGGGAGGCGGTGAAGCTGTTTGTGGTGGCGCGTACCCAAGGCGTAAGCCTTGAAGAGCTGAAGGCGTACTGCAAGACCAATTTCACCGGGTACAAAGTGCCCAAGCATATTGTGTTGCGCGACTCGCTGCCGATGACGCCGGTGGGCAAAATTTTGCGCAGGGAGCTTCGCGACATCGCCTGACCATGATTGAAAGCCACTCAAAATGTGGGAGGGGGCTTGCCCCCGATGGAGGTGTATCAGTCAGCAGATGTGTTGGCTGAAACACCGCTGTCGGGGGCAAGCCCCCTTACACATAGATTCTTTATTGCCCTGAAAACCCTATTCCAGAGCCTTTTGCTGGGATATTTGATCGCTGCTTAAAGTGTGACCAAATATTGTAGGACAGTCATGTTTATGACCGTAGGGGCCCCTTTTGGCTCTAGGCGGCCCTTGGCAAAGCTGCTACTCTCGGCGCGCTTTGTGACTTCTCGGCCTGCTTGAAAGCGCCAGACTCACCTTAAAAAAACATACACCAATAATAATCGCATCAAATGCGATGATGAATTCGCGTCGCTGAGGAGTGGGCTTCCATGAACGAAGACTTTTGGAAGGATAAGTACCCCGCCGGGATTGCTGCAGACATCAATCCAGACGAGTATCCAAATATTCAGGCGGTACTGAAGCAGTCCTGCCAGCGCTTCGCCGACAAGCCGGCTTTCAGCAACCTGGGCAAAACAATCACCTACGGTGAACTGTACGAATTGTCCGGTGCTTTCGCCGCTTACCTGCAACAACATACCGACTTGAAGCCTGGCGATCGCATCGCCGTGCAACTGCCCAACGTCCTGCAATACCCGGTTGCCGTGTTCGGCGCCATCCGTGCCGGCCTGATCGTGGTCAACACCAACCCGCTGTATACCGCGCGGGAAATGGAACACCAATTTAATGACTCCGGGGCCAAGGCCCTGGTCTGCCTGGCGAACATGGCGCACCTGGCTGAAAAAGTCGTGCCCAAGACCGCCGTCAAACACGTGATCGTCACTGAAGTCGCCGACCTGTTGTCGCCGTTCAAGCGCCTGCTGATCAACAGCGTCATCAAGTACGTGAAGAAAATGGTCCCGGCCTATCACTTGCCCAAGGCGATCAAGTTCAACGACGTGCTGGCCAAGGGGCACGGCCAGGCGGTCAATGATGCCAGCCCGGCCAGCAGCGATGTTGCCGTGCTGCAATACACCGGCGGCACCACCGGCGTGGCCAAGGGCGCGATGCTCAGCCACCGCAACCTGGTCGCCAACATGCTGCAATGCAAGGCGCTGATGGGCTCCAACCTCAACGAAGGTTGCGAAATCCTGATCACGCCGCTGCCGCTGTACCACATCTATGCCTTCACCTTTCATTGCATGGCGATGATGCTGATCGGCAACCACAACATCCTGATCAGCAACCCGCGCGACTTGCCGGCGATGGTCAAGGAACTGTCGAAGTGGAAGTTCAGCGGCTTTGTCGGCCTCAACACGTTGTTCGTGGCGCTGTGCAACAACGAAGGCTTTCGCAAGCTGGACTTCTCTGCGCTGAAGGTCACCCTGTCCGGCGGCATGGCCCTGCAACTGGCCGCGGCCGAGCGTTGGAAAGACGTGACCGGTTGCAACATCTGCGAAGGCTACGGCATGACCGAAACCAGCCCGGTGGCCACGGTCAATCCGATCCAGAACATCCAGATCGGCACCATCGGCATTCCGGTGCCTTCGACTGTGTGCAAAGTCATCACCGATGACGGCGTCGAGCTGGCCCTCGGTGAAATCGGCGAACTGTGCGTCAAGGGCCCGCAAGTGATGAAGGGCTACTGGCAGCGCGAAGATGCCACCGCCGAAATCCTCGACAGCGAAGGCTGGTTGAAGACCGGTGACATCGCGATCATCCAGCCTGACGGCTACATGCGCATCGTCGACCGCAAGAAAGACATGATTCTGGTCTCCGGCTTCAACGTCTACCCCAACGAATTGGAAGACGTGCTGGCAACCCTGCCCGGCGTGCTGCAGTGCGCGGCCATCGGCGTGCCGGATGAAAAATCCGGGGAGCACATCAAGATCTTCATCGTGGTCAAGCCCGGTGCCACCCTGACCAAAGATCAGGTGATGGAGCACATGCGCGCCAACGTCACCGGCTACAAGGTGCCCAAGGCCGTTGAGTTCCGTGATGCGTTGCCGACCACCAACGTGGGCAAAATCCTGCGGCGTGAATTGCGTGATGAAGAACTGAAGAAGCTGGGCCTGAAAAAGTAACCCAATAAAAAACCCCGCAATTGCGGGGTTTTTTTATGCCTGGATTGGAATGCAATCCAGATGCGGGAGCGGGCTTGCTCGCGAACGTGGCGGGTCAGTAACACATCCGGCGACTGACACACCGTGTTCGCGAGCAAGCCCGCTGCCACATGTTTGATCTGCGTCTTTACACCGCAAACTGCGCGAAGCTCACACCCGCACCTGCCGGGCGCACATCGGTGAGGAACGAATCCTTGTCCGCGCTCAGCTCCAGCGTGATCTCCGGGCTGCGCTTGCCTGCATTGCGCACTACCAGCCCTTCAAGTTTTTCACGCAAAAATGCTGTCGGCACCTTCAGGTGCAGCAACTGGTCGGACTCGGCGTTGTGCATCAACAAGTGAATCCACTCGTACTGGCCCACGGCAATACGGCCCACCGGCAGGTCGAACCACCAGATATTGCGTTTGCGGTCCAGGTCGGTGAAGTGGCAGTTGTTGAGGCCGAGTACGGCACCGCCCAGTTCCTGGTTTCTGCGGGCGATAGCCTGTGCTTTATTGAGTTTCATAACCTTCCTACGGGATCTGTTATTCAGCGTTATAGCCTGAATGTGCGGGGCATTCTCGTGGGTTGGCTGCAAAACATAAAGCCAAACCTGCAGGCGGCGATGAAATGCCCGTCGAAAAATAATTGAAACTCTGCCGAACAGCCTCGGGTCAATCTCTACGTAATGACCAAAAACCTCGATTGTTCCAGGAGAAATACCATGAGCAGCACATCGGATAAGGCAAAAGGTTTGGCTAACGAAGCCGTCGGCAACGTCAAGCAAGGTGTTGGCAAAGTGACTGGCAACGACAAGCTGCGCGCCGAAGGCGTGGTTCAGGAAAAGAAAGGCGAAGTGCAGAAAGCGGTGGGCGATACCAAAGACGCGGTAAAAAAAGCCACCAAGTAAGTCTGAATCGTTGGCTGTATGCGTGCAGCCCGACGGCCATCCACGGATGGCCGTTTTTATGTCAGATGCTGCAACTAAAATCTGGTAATTGTTTCAAAGTCGCCAAGTAGGCTACTTTTGATGTAGAAAACGGCCCCTGAGTCGCCCACGACCTCACCCTTTTGCGGCGAAAGGAGACGCTATGATTTTTCCGGTATTACAAGGTTTACCCCTGCATAAGGTGCTGGTGCGCACCGTCAAGGAATTCGTCGATGACGAAATGCCCACCTATGCCTCGGCACTGGCCTACCAGATGCTGTTCTCATTGTTTCCCTTCCTGCTGTTCCTCATCGCCCTGATTGGTTTCCTGCACCTGCCGGACTTCTTCACCTGGCTGCGCATGCAATCGGAACTGGTGCTGCCGCCCCAGGCGCTGGAGCAGGTCAACCCGGTGATCGACCAGTTGCAGCAGTCCAAAGGTGGCTTGCTCTCCGTTGGTATCGTGATCGCCCTGTGGACCGCCTCCGCCGGTGTACGGCTGATGATGAGCGCGATGAACGCTGCCTACGATGTGGTCGAAGGCCGTCCAATCTGGAAGCGCTTCCCGCTCTCGGTGTTCTACACCGTCGGCATCGCCGGCATGCTGCTTGCCGCCGCCGCCTTGATGGTGCTTGGCCCGCAGGTGATGGAGTGGCTCGCCGGACAGATCGGCATGCAGGAATTCGTGGTGACTTTGTGGACCATCCTGCGCTGGCCGCTGATTGTGATTTTGCTGATGTTCGCCGTGGCCCTCATGTATTACGTGATGCCCGATGTGGAGCAGAAATTCCGCTTCATCACGCCCGGCTCGGTGCTCGCCGTGGTGGTGTGGATCGTTGCTTCACTGGGCTTTGGCTATTACGTCAAAACCTTCGCCGACTACAACGCCATGTATGGCAGTATCGGTGCGATCATCGTCCTGCTCCTGTACTTCTATATTTCCGCCGCGGTGCTGTTGCTGGGCGCGGAGATGAATGCCGTGATCGAACACATGTCGGCTGAAGGCAAGGACCCGGGAGAAAAGGAGTTCGATGAACCCGCCGAAGAAGTTTCTGACACGGATGCAAAACAGCACGTCTCAGGCCTAGGCCGGGACCACTCCAAGCCCACACCCATTGAGCCTGATCGATGATCCGTGAAATCCTGAAAATGGGCGATGAGCGCCTGCTGCGTATTGCACCGCCGGTTCCGCCGGAAATGTTCGACAGCCCCGAGCTTTGGCAGTTGATTGACGACATGTTCCAGACCATGGAACACGTCGGCGGCGTTGGCCTGGCCGCACCGCAGATCGGCGTCGATCTGCAACTGGTGATCTTCGGTTTTGAAGCCAGCGAGCGATACCCGGATGCGCCGCCGGTGCCGCAGACCATCCTGATCAACCCGTTGATCACACCGCTCAGCCCGGTGGTGGAAGAGGGCTATGAAGGTTGCCTGTCCGTGCCCGGCCTGCGTGGCGCGGTAGACCGTTATCAGCAGATTCGCTACGAGGGTTTCGACCCCAAAGGCGAGCCGATCACGCGCATCGCCGAGGGTTTCCATGCGCGCGTGGTGCAGCATGAATGCGATCACCTGATCGGCCGGTTGTACCCCTCGCGGATTACCGACTTCAGCAAGTTCGGGTTTATCGAAGTGATGTTTCCAGACATGGATCCGAACGCTGACGAATAGCTTTCAGGCCCAACGAGATCCAAATGTGGGAGCGGGCTTGCTCGCGAAATCGGTGTATCAGTGACTTATCCTGTGACTGATACTCCACATTCGCGAGCAAGCCCACTCCCACATGTGCATTGCATTTCAAAGCGGGTTATTTGGCCGGTTTCACAAACCGCAACGTCATCCGATCCGACTCACCAATCGCCACATACCTGGCCTTGTCCTGCTCACCCAATTTCAATGCCGGCGGCAAGGTCCATACGCCACCGGGGTAATCCTTGGTGTCCTTCGGGTTGGCATTCACCTCACTCTGTCCCGCCAGCTTGAACCCGGCGTCCGTTGCCAGCTTCACCACCTGCGCGGTGGTCAGGTAACCACTGTCCTTGATCGCTTCCAGATCCGCCCCATCCTTGGCCCGATGATCTTCCACGCCCAGCACCCCACCGGGCTTGAGCACCGTGTAGAACGCGCTGAAGGTGGCCGGCGCGGTGCCCGCGTCAACCCAGTTATGCACATTGCGAAAGGTCAGTACCGCATCGGCCGACGCAGGCTTGCCGAACACCGGCGCCTTGGGATCGAATTCGACAACCTCGGCCTTGGCATAACGCGCAGGGTCGGCGGCGAATTTCTTTTTCAGGTTCTGTTCGGACGTCGCGGCGTAAGCACTGCTGCTCGCAGCCTGCACGGCGGCGACGTAATGCCCATGGTCCTTGAGCAACGGCGCCAGGACCTCGCTGTACCAGCCGCCGCCCGGGGTGATTTCGATCACCGTCTGCTTGGCGCCCAGGCCGAAGAATTCCAACGTTTGCTGCGGATGGCGATAAACGTCGCGCGCGCTGTTGGCCGGGTCGCGCCAGCTGCCGGCAAGCACGCTGGCGTACTGCGCGGCGGTAATCGGTGCGTCGGCTGCCTGGCTGAGCGTTGGAACGAGGAGGGCGGTGAGGGACAGAGCTGCAAGCGTCGTTTTCATGATCATCCTGTAAGGGGCCACTGTGCCGTCGAGGCTAGCATGGGCCCTCTACCGGGCGATCACACATTATCCGAGGTGCACCTCACCCTTGGTTATAAGCCCCATGGCGATCATTGGTTTATTGCGTTTGTAGCGCACCAGACGCTCGCTGAGCGATTGTGGCAGCACCGTGTCCTGAGTGAAGCCCATACGCCGGTACAGACCTTCCAGATCCGGATGGCACAGCAGCCACACTGTGCCTTCCACTTCGGCCACAGCCTGCAGAATCAGCCGCGCCGCCAACCCGTTGCCGCGATACGCGGGGTCCACGAACACCCCCGTCAGCCACTGCCCGCCCAGCACCGGGCTCAGGCACAACCCGGCCACGATCTCGCTGTCGCGCGCCACCCATAAACGCCCGCCTTTGATGGCTTTCATCGACGAGTCGTGGCTACGGTAAAACTTGTTGAGCAGCGGCCACAGCGGCGCTGCCAGCGGTTCGAGGTGCAGTTCGGGCATGGTCTTCAAGCGAGCAATATCAAGGGTCGGGGATTATAAGCGCCTTCTGCCCGGCAATAGGTGGTATACCCACTGTTACATCCCCTTCAGTTGAGCATGCATCATGGCCAAAGGTATGGATTCAAAGAAAGCCGCGAAGAAGAAACCGGCAAAAACCGCCGATGAAAAACGCGCTGACAAGAAAGCCAAGAAGTCCGACACAGGCCTGTTCGGTCACTGAGTTACAAGCTTAGAACCAAACGGTCTGCAAGATTTTCAAGCCTCAATGCACAGAGCAGGAAACACCTGCTCTGAGCTGCCGATGGCCAACTACCTTGATCTGACCCAGCGCCGGGAAATCGAAGCCCTGGTGCACCGTTTTACCGCCCGAACCGAATGGCCGACCTGGCTGTTGCTGATCGGCGTGTACACCGGCTGGTTCGCCGTGATGCTCGCCAGTCAATGGCTGGGCCTGTGGCTGAGCACCTTGCTGCTGATCCCGTTGGTGACGCTGTGGCTGTCGGTGCAGCACGAATTGCTCCACGGCCATCCCACCCGCTCGCTTCTTGTGAACAAACTGCTCGGCTATGCGCCTTTTGCCGTGTGGTATCCCTATACGCTGTACCGCGAAAGCCATTTGTTGCACCACAACGATGAAGACCTGACGCTGCCGGGCATCGACCCGGAAAGCCGCTACCTCAACCAATCCCAATGGGACAACAGCTCGTTGTTCAAACGCAGCGTGCATTGGCTGACCAAAACCGTGCTCGGCCGTTTCCTGCTCGCGGCGCCGTTGGCAATTGGCCGATTGGCGCGCCATGAGTTTCAACGCTTGCCCCACGTGTGGCCGATGTGGCTGGCCCACGGCGCCGTGACCCTATTGATGCTGAGCTTCATTGCCCACTGCAGCGCACTGCCGGTGTGGCACTACCTGCTGCTGGTCAGCGTGCCGGCCTTGTCCCTGGCGTCGATCCGTTCCTACTATGAGCACCGTCCACACCTGCAGCCGGAACAGCGCACCGTCCTCAACGAAGCGGCCTGGCCCTGGACCTGGCTGTTCCTCAACAACAACCTGCACCTAGTGCACCATGACTTGCCGAAACTGCCCTGGTACTTGCTGCCCACCGTCTACCACGCCCGCCGCGAACAATGGGTGGCGCGCAGCGGCGGGTTTGTGGTGCAGGGCTACGGCCAATTGATCAGCCGCCACGGCCTCAAGGCCATCGACAGCCCCCGGCACCCTTTTGCCTGAGAGACGCCCATGAGTGATCACTACGCCGAACTGCTGATGTACGTCGCCCCCGAAGCGGTGCAGCGCGCCAACCAGCAGTGGTTGGCGCGGATAGTCGAGCGTCTGAACCTGAGCCGCCGCAACGCCGACCACCTCGACCTGCACGGCCTGTGGCTGGCGCCCGAACTGCTCGTCACGCAAACCTGCGGCTATCCGCTGATGACCCAACTGCGCGGCCAGGTGCGCGTGATCGGTCGCCCACGCTACGAGTTGGCCCACAGCAGCCAGGGCGAACATTGCAGCCTGCTGCTGGCCCGCGACGACGACCCGCGCACCGCACTGGCGGACTTCTACCTCAGCCGTGGCGTGATCAATGGCCATGACTCCAACAGCGGCATGAACCTGCTGCGCGAACGCCTCGCGCCGTTGCAGCGCGGCGGTCGTTTCTTTGCCAGCGTCGGTATCAGCGGCGCCCACCGTGAAAGCCTGCGCTGGCTGCGCGAAAACCTTGCCGACCTCGCCGCCATCGACAGCGTCACCTACGACTACCTGGCGCGTTTCGCCCCGCTGGAAGTGGCGGGGCTGCGCATCGTCCCCCACAGCGCGCCGAGCCCGACCTTGCCTTACATCGGGCCGCTTAGGCTGAGCGATGAGCACGTGGCGCAGATCCGCGAGGCAATGAACCTGGCGTTGCAGGATTTACCGCAGGTGGTCGACACGCTGGGTATCCAGCAAGTGCTGCCCGCGCGCGAAGACGACTACCGCGTGCTGTTGGATTACCAGCAACAGGCGGTCAACGCAGGTTATTCGAAGCTTCAATAAGGTTATATAAAAATACCTTTTAAATATTATTAATGAATAAGCCGCCTTGCTAGGATCGCTCCACCGGAACACCGGACATAACGCGCAACCTACTCAGATGGAGCCACTATGTCCGGCGCCGACACTTCTCACAGCGATTACGTGGGCGGATTGTTCCGCAGTCATTACGACTGGCTGTGCAGCCGTTTGCACCGCCATCTCGACTCGCGTGCCCACGCCGAAGACATCGCCGCCGACACCTTCGTCCAACTGCTGAGTTCGCCAGGCGTGGTGCCGATTCGTCAGCCCCGCGCCTTGCTCACCACCATTGCCCAGCGCCTGATGTACCAGCTGTGGCGCCGGCGGGATCTGGAGCGCGCTTATCTCGATGCCCTGGACAACGACGAAACCTGCACCGCACCGTCTCCCGAAGACCTGGCGCACATGCTCGAAGCCTTGCAGGCCATCGACCAGTTGCTCGACGGCTTGCCGGCCAAGGTCAAGGCGACCTTCCTGCTGTCGCAACTCAATGGCCTGACCTACCCCGAGATCGCCGCCGAACTGGGAATTTCCCAGCGTTCGGTCAGCGATTACATGGCCCGCGCGCTCAACCGTTGCCTGCGGCTGTGCCTGGAATGAACGACGCCTTGATCGACAGCGCCACGCGCTGGTACGTGCTGCTGCGTTCGGGCGAGGCCACGGCGGCGGACTGGCAGCGCTATCACCACTGGCGCGCAGCCGACCCGCGGCATGACGCGTTGTGCCGGCAACTGGAAACGCGCCTTGGCGTGTTTCAGGTTGCGCAAGCGCAAGGCGTAAGCGGCAAGGTTCTGCAGCAAGCGCTGGATGCGCCTTCCAGCCGCCGCCATGTATTGCAGGTCGCATTGGCGGGTGCAGGCGTGGCCATGGGCGCTGCGCTGTTGAGCAAACCCATGGGGTTAGCGGACCTGACTGCGGACATCCGCACCGGCACCGGTGAACGTCGCACCGTTACCCTGGCCGATGGCAGCGAGTTGTTGCTCAACGCGCAAAGCGCGGCGGATATCCAGTTCGACCCGCAGCGGCGCCTGGTGCGCCTGCGCGAAGGCGAGTTGCTGGCCAGTGTCGCCAGCGACCGTAACCGCCCCTTTCTGATTCAGACCGAGCAGGCGCAGGTGCGCGCCTACGGCAATCGCTTTGTGTTGCGCGAGCGGCAAGGGCAGGGCCAGGTCGTGGCGCTCGATGGCGCGCTGGAAATCGATCGTCAGAGCGGCGAACGCCTGCAACTCGCCGCCGGCCATGAAGTGCATTTCGACCGCGCCGGCTTCGGCCCGGTGCAGGTCAGTTCGGCCGGCGCCACGGCGTGGATCGACGGCTTCCTGCAAGTGCGTGACCGTCCGCTGGCCGAAGTCATCGACGCGTTGCGGCCCTATCACACTGGCGTGTTGCGCCTGGACCCGTCAGTCGCCGGCTTGCGCGTCAGCGGCCTTTATCGGCTGGACAACCCGCAGCAAATCCTCGACACCCTGGCGCGCACCTTGCCGATCCACATCACCCGCCGCACCGGGTTGTGGGTGACCGTCAATGCGGCCTGACGGACTTGCTCGGCCAATGTGGGAGCTGGCTTGCCTGCGATGGCATCACCTGGTTGTGGCAGATGGACCCAGTCGCCTGCATTGCAGGCAAGCCAGCTCCCACAGGGGTGGGGTTTTCACTTCGCGGGTGGGTTCTATCGACATAACCAAACGATCTGCAAGTTTTGCCCCCGCCATCCCACATCACTCCCGTAAGCGCTGCGGGGAGCAGCGTTCTCGAGTTTCCTTGGGGGGAGCCAAAGTGAGTCAGTTCAACCGTGTGCCGCTTCGAACCTTTGCCCTGGTGCCGTTGGCCAGCCTGTTTGTGTCATTTGCCGCCAGCGCCGAAGAGGCGCGTCAGGTCTACCACATCGCCCCCGGCCCGCTGGATGAAGTGCTGTTGAACATCAGCCGCCAGAGCGGCCAGGTGATTTCCTTCACGCCACAACTGGGCAATTATTCCTCGGCCACTGTCGACGGTTCGCTGTCAGCGCACCAGGCGGTGGACGCCGCGCTCAAGGGCACCGGCCTGCAAGTGCAGGTGAGCCCGGACGGTGCGTTCATCATCAAGGAAGGCGCAGCCAAAAACGCGACCAGCAGCGTCAAGGCGCAGACCAGCGCCGCGCAGGCGCCGACCCTCGACCGCGTGGTCGCCATCGGCACGCGGCGCAGCAATGCCACCGCCCTGACCAGCAGCGCGCCGGTGGATGTGATCAACGCCGAAGAACTCAAGCAAACCGGCGCCACCAGCCTCAACCAAGCGCTGTTCCAACTGCTGCCGTCGTTCAACTTTCCGCAGAACAACAGCGCCACCCGCGGGCAAGACCCCAAGGGCGCTTCCTTGCGTGGCCTGTCGCCTGACCAGACCTTGGTGCTGATCAACGGCAAGCGCCGGCACACCTCGGCGGTGGTGAATATTTCCGGTGGCGTGCCGTTCATTGGCGCCCAGCCGGTGGACCTGGACATGATCCCCATCAGCGCCATCGACCACGTCGAAGTGCTGCGTGATGGCGCGTCGGCGCAGTACGGTTCCGACGCAGTGGCGGGGGTGGTCAACATCGTGCTCAAGGAGCGCGACAGCGGTGGCGGCATCAACACGCAACTGGGCAAATACGCCCAGGGCGATGGCTTCAGCAAAACCACCGACGGCTGGTACGGCATTGGCCTGCCGGGCGATGGCTTCCTGACCCTGAGCTTCAACACGCTGAACAACAAGCCCGACGACATTGGCGACAAGTACGTCGCCGACGGTCACGTGCAAGACCCACGCTGGGGCGGCGCCGGGCGTGACAAATACAACCTGGCGGCCAACGCCGAGATCGGCCTGAACGACCAATGGCGCGTCTACAGCTTCGCCACCTTCGGCCAGGACACCTCGGTGAACAACACGCCGCCGCTGTTGGCCAGCAGCCCGAACAACGTTGCCTCGATCTACCCCGGCGGCACGATTCCCAAGTACCGCTATCGCTACGAAGACGGCGCCATCACCGTGGGCACGCGTTATGAAGACGACAGCATCGGCCGCTTCGACCTGAGCGCCACCTATGGCCGCGACGAGCACGACGAACTGGCCTTCAACACGGTCAACCCGAGCTACGGCGCCAACAGCCCGACCAAGTTCAACGTCGCCACGCTGATCAACGACCAGACCAACATCACTCTCGATTACGCCAAGGACCTGGACGTGAACTGGTCCAGCCACCCGCTGACTGTCTCCGGCGGAGTGGCTTATCGGCATGAGCAATATCGCCTGGAAGCCGGCGACTACGATTCCTATTCCTACGGCGGCATCGATGGCGTACAGGTTGGCGCGGTACAAGCCTCGGGCCTGACCCCGGAAGACGCCGGCACGTTTAAACGGGACGTGGGCGGCGTGTATTTCGGCCTCGAAAACCAGGTTACCGACAAGCTGCAAGTCGGTGTTGCCGGGCGCACCGAGCACTACTCGGACTTCGGCTCGGCCACCACCGGCAAGCTCTCGGCGCGTTATGACTTCACCCCGCAAGTGGGCGTGCGCGCCACGGTCAACAATGCTTACCACGCGCCGAGCCTGGGGCAGATTGGCACCTCATGGACCACCACCACCAACCTGGACGCCAACGGCAACCCAGTGCTGACGCGCATGCTGCCGGCCGACAACCCGGCGGCCCGTGCCCTTGGCGCGCAACCGCTCAAACCTGAGAAATCGACCAACTACTCGTTGGGCCTGGTGCTGCGACCGGCAGAAAATGCCTCGCTGACCATCGACGCCTATCAAATCTCGATTCGCGACCGCTTGCTGTTCAGCGGCGGCATCTCCGGGCCACTGGCCGAGCAGATCCTCACCAATGCCGGTTACGGCCAATACTCTTGGGCGCAGTTCATGACCAACGCTGCCGACACCCGCACGCGCGGCGTCGACATCGTCGGCAAGTACAACCTGGACCTCGCGCAGTTCGGCAACCTGGCCCTGTCCGCCGGCTACACCAAGGCGCGCACCACCATCGAGAAAGTCCACGAAAACCCCAACGGCTTTGAAGTGCTGACCCGCGAAGCGCGTGGCTTTATCGAACACGGCTATCCCGAAGACAAACTGGTGTTCGGCGCAGTGCACACGCTCAACCAATGGACCATCGCCCTCAACCAGACCCGCTACGGCAAATACCGCAAATACGCGGCCAGCGAGACCAACGCGCAGTACGACCAGGTTTTCAGTGCGCAGTGGAGCACCGACCTCGACGTCAACTACGCGTTCACCCAGCAACTGCGCGTGTCGGTGGGCGTGAACAACCTGTTCGACAGCAAGCCCGACGACTTCAACAGCCGCCTGCGCCAGACGCCGGGCCAGCAATACAGCTACCTGTCACCGACCGCGCCGGAAGGGGCGTTTTACTACACGCGGCTCAGTTATGACTTTTAACAAATGACCCTGCGATCTAGAGGCTGCTGAAGATCAAATGTGGGAGCGGGCTTGCTCGCGAAGGCGTCGTGTCAGTTAGCACATGTATCAACTGATACGACGCCTTCGCGAGCAAGCCCGCTCCCACACTGACGCTGCCCACTTTGGATCTGTTTTGAATCTCCAAGAGGCTACTCATGAGAACACTAAAAAACCTGCTCGGTGGCTCGCTATTGGCACTGACCGTCCTGGCCCAGCCGGCCCACGCTGCCGATGCCGTCAAACCGATCCACTTCGGTGATATCACCTGGGAAAGCGGCAGCCTGATCACCGAAGTGCTACGCCTGATCGTCGAGAAAGGCTACGGCCTGCCCACCGACACCTTGCCCGGCAGCACCGTGAGCCTGGAGGCCGCGCTGGCCAAGGACGACATCCAAGTGATCGGCGAAGAATGGGCCGGGCGCAGTCCGGCGTGGGTCAAGGCTGAAGGCGAAGGCAAAGTGTTCGGCCTGGGCGACACGGTCAAAGGCGCCACCGAAGGCTGGTGGGTGCCGGAATACGTGATCAAGGGCGACGCCGAGCGCGGCATCAAACCCCTGGCCCCGGACCTCAAGTCGGTGGCCGACCTGTCGCGCTACAAGGACGTGTTCCGCGACCCCGAAGACCCCAGCAAAGGCCGCTTTCTCAACAGCCCCACCGGCTGGACCTCGGAAATCGTCAACAGCCAGAAGCTCAAGGCGTATGGCCTGACCGACACCTTCGTCAACTTCCGTACCGGCTCCGGCGCGGCGCTGGATGCCGAAGTGGCGTCGTCGATCCGCCGCGGCAAACCGGTGTTGTTCTACTACTGGTCGCCAACCCCGCTGCTGGGCCGCTTCAAGCTGATCAAACTGGAAGAACCGCCGTTCAACGCCGAGGCCTGGAAAACCCTGGCCGACGCCAACAACCCGCACCCCATCGGCACCCGTTCAATGCCGGCGCATCTGGCGATTGGCGTGTCGGCGCCCTTCAAGGCGCAGTACCCACAACTGGTCACGTTCTTTGAAAAAGTCGACCTGCCGATTGACCTGCTCAACGGCGTCCTTGCGCAGATGAGCGAGAAACGTGAACAGCCACGCCAGGTCGCGCTGGCGTTCCTCAAAGCGCAGCCGAACGTCTGGCAGCAATGGGTGCCGGCGGATGTCGCGGCCAAGGTCAAGGGAGCCCTCTGATGCTTAAAGCCCTCGCTGTTGTTGTGCTTTCGCTGGTGGCCAGCCATGTGCTCGCCGCCGAACCTTCCACGTTGCGCATCGGCTACCAGAAAAGCTCGGTGAGCATGGTGCTGGCCCGCGAGCACAAGTTGTTTGAAGACGCGCTGCCCGGCACCCAGGTGCAATGGATCGAATTCCTTGGCGGCCCGCCGCTGATCGAGGCGCTGAACGGTGGCAGCCTGGACATCGGCAACATCGGCGACATCCCGCCGATCTTCGCCCAGGCCGCCGGCATTGATCTGCAGTACTTCGCCGTCGAGCCGAATGAGGGCAAGACCGAAGCGGTGTTGGTGCCCAAAGCCAGCCCGATCCAGAACGTGGCCGAACTCAAGGGCAAGCGCGTGGCGCTGCTTAAGGGTTCCAGCGCACACAACCTGTTCCTCAAGAGCCTGCTGCGCGCCGGTTTGCAGTGGAAGGATGTAGACGTGGTGTACCTGTCGCCGTCCGATGGCCGTGCCGCGTTTGAACAAGGCAAGGTCGACGCCTGGGTAGTGTGGGACCCGTACTACTCCGCGGCCGTGGTCGACGGCTCCGCCCGCGTGCTCGGCGATGGCCAAGGCCTCAACCCGGCGGGCAGTTTCTTTGTGGTCAGCAGCCCGTTTGCCAAACAGCACCCGCAAGCGGTCGGCACGATCATCAAGACCCTCGCCAAGGCCCAGCGCCTGTCCCTGGACCAACCCGAGCAAAGCATTGCGCTGATGGCCAAGACCCTGGGCCTGCCACCGGCGGTGGTTAAAAGCTACTTCGAACACCGCTCACCCGCGCCGATTCGTCCGCTGGAGGCCGTCGACATCGCCAACCAGCAACGCACTGCCGACCTGTTTTTTGCCAACGGCCTGATCCCGAAGAAGGTCGATGTGCAGCAGATCGTGTTCAAGGCGCCTTGAATCCTGCGGCCAGCAAGGCTCCTGTGGTGAGCCGGCTTGGTGTAGCAAGCCGGCCAGGTGTGGCGAGCAGGCTTGTTGTGGCGAGCGGGCTTGCCCCGCGTTGGGCTGCGCAGCAGCCCCAAAACCATTCACCGCAGTGTGTCAGGGGACGCGCGCAGGTTTGACATGGGGCCGCTTCGCAGCCCAACGCGGGGCAAGCCCGCTCGCCACGAGAAGCCCGCTTGCCACAGGAGTCCCACTCGGCACCCCAAGCCCGCAAGGCACAACAAGTTCTAAAACCTCCCATCAGTGAGCAGACCATGCAACCGATCTACATCGACTTTCTCAACGGCCTGGACATCGACGCGCTCAACCTTTCCAACGAGGAAATCCTCACCGCCATCCAAGCCAGCCTGGCGATTCAGGGCCGTGGCGAGGCGGTGATCGAGCCGCGCACTCACCTGATTCCTGGCGGCGGCATCAATGGCCACTTCAACGTGTTGCGCGGCGTGCTCGGCGGCGACATCGGTTACGCCGGGGTCAAAGTGGTGGGCGACTTTGTCGATAATTACCGCAAGGGCCTGCCGTCGGAGTTGGCGATCCTCAACCTGCTGGACCCAGCCACCGGCATTCCCAGGGCCATCCTCGACGCCTCGGCAATCACCGACATGCGCACCGGCGCCGTCACCGCCATCGGCGCCAAATACCTCGCCCGGCCCGACAGCAAAGTGCTGGCGCATATCGGCGCGCGTGGCACCGCGTATTGGAATGTGCGCCTGCTGGACCATCTGTTCGACTTCGAGGAAATCCGCGTGCATTCGCGCCGCAGCGAAAGCCGCGAAGCCTTCGCCCACCGCCTGCGCCAGGACTTGGGCAAGCCGGTGATTGTCACCGACGACTGGGAGTCGGCCGTGCGTGGCGCCGACATCGTGGTCGAGGCCTCGCGCCTGGATCAGCCCGAGCCGTTGTTGCGCACCGACTGGATCAAACCCGGCGCCTTCGTCGTGCCCTACGGCACCATGAGCGCGGTGCAATTGTCGCTGACCGACATCATGAGCAAATTGGTGGTGGACGATTGGGGCCAGTGCAAAGGCGGGATGTTTGGCGCACTGCGCGCGCATGTCGATGCCGGCAAGCTCAGTGCCGACACCCTGCACGCCGAGCTTGGGCAGATTGTCGCCGGCTTGAAAACCGGCCGCGAAAACCCGGAAGAAACCATTCTGTTCTGGCACCGTGGCCTGAGCCTCAGCGACATCGCCCTGGGCCATGCACTGCTGGAAAAAGCCCAGCGATTGGGCATCGGCCAGCGGCTGCGCTGGGCATGATCAGCTTCGATCCCCAAGGCTTGGCGTTGGCAGATCTGCTCGCCATTGCCCGGCACGACACACCGGCGCAGTTCAGCGCGCAAGCGCGCCAACGGATCGACGAAGGCCACCGCCTGCTGCTGAAGCGGGCGGCCGAAGGCACGCCGATTTATGGCGTGACCACCGGGCTCGGTGCCGCGGTGGACACGCCCGTGGCACCGTTGCAGGCCACTATTCCTCTGGGCCGAGCGGTGGGCGTCGGGCGTCTGGCCAATCGCCAGGAATTACGCGCAATCACCGCCGCCCGTTTGGCCGGGTTGGCTCAGGGCCGTTCGGGCATTTCACCGGCGGCGGCCGAGGCACTGTTGGCGTTGCTTAATTCCGGTGCCGAGCCCGAGGTGCCGTTGCTCGGCTCGCTGGGCGAGAGTGACCTGGCGCCGTTGGCTCACTTGAGCTTGGCGCTTACGGTGCCGTTGACCGGCAAGGATGGCCTGGCGCTGGTGTCGGCGAATGCGGCAAGTGTCGGGCTGGGGGCGTTACTGGTGGCCGAGGCGCAGCAGGTGTTACAGGCCGTGTTGGCGGCGCTGGCGTTGTCGTGTGAAGGCTACCGGGCCAACCTCAGCCCGTTCCAGCCGTGGGCCTCACGCTTGCGCCCGGCGCCTGGGCAAACCGAGCAGTCGGCGGCGTTGTTGCACCTGCTTGAAGGCGGCGATTTGGCGTACAGCCCGCGCCGCTTGCAAGATCCGTTGAGCTTTCGTTGTGCCACGGTTGTGCAAGGCGCTGCGCAACAGGCGTTACAGCAACTGCATGAACTGATCGAGTTGGAACTGCGCAGTGGCGCGGATAATCCGGCGCTGATCAGCGAGGAATCTTTGGTGTTGGCCACGGCCAATTTCGACAGCACGCACCTGGCCCTCGCCGCTGAAGGTTTGGGCCTGGCGCTGATTCGAGTCGCCGCGTGCAGCGCCGAGCGCATTGCCAAGTTGCTGTCGCCCGCGTCCAGTGATTTGCCGCGCTTTCTGATCACGCAGCCGGGGCATGTCGGCATGGCGGCCTTGCAGCGCACCAGCGCGGCGCTGGTCGCAGAGATCGGGCACCTGGCCAACCCGCTGCCCGCCGTGAGCGTGCCGGTGGCCGATCGGGTGGAAGACTACGCCGGGCAGGCGCTGGCGGTGGTCGACAAGACCCGCCGGTTGACCGAGCGGGTGGTGTGGTTGGCCAGCATTGAACTGATCGTCGCGGCGCAGGCGGTAGACCTGCGGGGTGTATCGCGATTGGGGCAGGGCACGCGGCGGGTCCATGATGCGGTGCGCAGCCAAGTGGCGCATCTGGATCAGGACCGGTCGGGTTCGGTGGATGTACTGGCGCTGAGTGCATTCATCACCGATGGCAGCTTGACACCCTTTCTTTGAAACGAAGCAGATCAACGGTAGGAGCGGGCTTGCTCGCGACTGCGGTGTATCAGTGAATGCATGTGCTGACTGACCCACCGCATTGGCGAGCAAGCGCGCTCCCACATTTTTATTTGCATTTCAGGTCATGCGGCCTCGGCGGCCAATGCGGCGATAGCAGCGGGCCGTGATCCTACGCGTAGTTGAAACGCCGCCAACGCCGGCCACTGTTGCAAATCAATAGCGTGGACACCCGCCCAGCGCAGCACCACAAACAAATACGTGTCCGCCACCGAATACTGCTCGCCCAGCAGGTAATCCTGACGCTCCAGTGGCTGCACCAGAATCGCAAAGCGCTTGAACAGCGTGGCCAGAAACATCGCCCGCACTTCGCCTTGAATGGCCGGGTTGAAGAAAATCGCCAAGCCGCCATGAATCTCGCTGGCGATAAAGTTCAGCCATTCCTGCAACCGCACGCGCTGCCAACTGCCATTGGCCGGGGCGAGCAGGGCCGCGGGTTTGAGGTCGGCCAGGTATTGCAGGATGGCGCTGGCTTCGGTCAGCACATCGCCGTTGTCCAGTTGCAGCGCCGCCACGTAGCCCTTGGGGTTGATCTGCAGGAAATCTTCGCCGTTGCCGAAGGTTTTAGCCTGGTTGTTCACCTGCACCAGCTCGAACGGCAGCGCCAATTCACGCAGCACGATATGCGGGGCGAGCGAACAGGCGTTGGGGAAAAAATACAGTTTCATCAAAGGCGACTCCGTTGGGTTTGCGCCAGTCTCGCGGGCGTGGCACCGTGCGTAAAATTAAACCTGCAGACCCCATCCATAAGGACAGCTACTGCCATGATGAACCTGATGCACTGGCGCCTGCTGGTGGCCGTCGCCGACCACGGCAGCATCACGGCGGCTGCCGAGCAGGTGGGCATGACGCAGTCCGCCGCCAGCCAGGCCATGGCGTCCATGGAGGCGACGCTGGGCGCGCAACTGTTTACCCGTGAACCGCGCAAGACGTTGCCCACAGCGCTTGGGCTCGACGTGATCGCGCAGGCGCGGGTGATGATGGGCGCGCTGCAGGCCATTCGCACCACGGTGGATGAAGCGCGCCCGCTGCTGCGTGGGAACATTCGCATCGCCAGTTTTCCGAAGGTGCTGGCAACTTTTCTCACGCCGTTGCTGCAGCGTTTCCGTCAGTTGAACCCGGGTATCGAGGTCACCACCCTGGAAGTGACTGACAGCGAAGTGCACACCTTGCTCGACGCGGGACTGATCGATTTGGGCGTGGTGCTCAACCCCAAACCCGAGCGCAACGCCACGGTATTGGGTCGCGACCTGTGGATGGCAGTGCTGCCGGCCCACCATCCACTGGCGCAGTGCCCGCAGGATGCCAGCGTGGCGCTCGAAGCCTTACTCGAACAACCCTTCGTACTGGCCACCGGCGGCTGTACCGCGAATGCCCGCAGCCTGGCGGCCGACGCCGGCCTGCGCCTGCACGATATCCGCGTGGAAGTGCGTGAATGGAGCAGCGCCTACAGCCTGGTGCGCGAGGGCGTCGGTGTCACGCTGGTGCCGGAAATGGCCTTGCCGGCCCAGCGCAATGGCCTGCGCGTGATGCCGTTGACGGTGCCGTTGTACCGTGAGTTTGCCTTGGTCGGTTCGCAGACTCTTCCACCCTCGGCGGCGGCCGGTGCATTGTTAAAAATGCTGGCTGACTAGTGGCCTTGCATAGCGCCATGCCCTGTCTATGCTCACCCAGAACCGTTGATGACGCTTGGCATGTAAAGCGATTCGGATGGTTTTTTCCCCATGAAGGTGTGCCAGCAATAGCCAACTGAAGAATGGAATGCGCCGTTTCAGGCGCCGGGAATCTAGGGTGATCTGACCATGTTCAACCGCCATCACAAATCCGACCTGCAAGAAATCGAACGTTTTTCCTGTGCTCTCACCGAAGCCAACGCCAAGCTTGCTGCCATCAGCCGCTCCATGGCGATGATCGAGTTCGACCGCAACGGCGTGATCCTCGACGCCAATCCCAACTTCTGTAAAACCATGGGCTACAGCGTGGAGGAGATTCGCGGCAAGCATCACCGCATCTTTTGCGAAGAGGCGTACACCCACACCGAGACCTACGCCAAGCTGTGGCGCGACCTGGCGCGGGGTGAAGCGCTCAGTGGCACGTTCATGCGCCTGAACAAGCGCGGTGAGGAAGTGTGGCTCGAAGCCAGCTACATGCCGGTGCTGGACAGCAGCAATCAGGTGCAGAGCGTGATCAAAGTGGCATCGGACATTTCTGCGCGGGTCCACCATGAACACGAGAACCAAAGCCTGATCGATGCGATCAGCCGGTCCATGGCCGTGATCGAGTTCACGCCACAAGGCCAGATCATCAATGCCAACGACAACTTTTTGCGCACCGTGCAGTATTCGCGCGAAGAAATCATTGGCCAGCACCACAGCATGTTTTGCCACCGCGGCGAAGTGGAATCCCCGGCGTACAAGGCCTTTTGGGCTTCACTCAACCGCGGCGAATACCATTCCCACCGCTTCGAACGCAAAAACAAATACGGCAAAACCCTGTTTCTGGAGGCGTCCTACAACCCGATCTTCGATGCCAATGGGCGCCTGTACAAAGTAGTGAAGTTCGCCAGTGACATCACCGATCAGGTCACCACCCTGCGTACCGCGGCCGATTCGGCCCACGCCACCTCAGTACAAAACGACGCGTGCGCACGCAAGGGCTCGGAGGTGGTGCAGCAAACCGTGCAGATCATCGAAGAGATTTCCCACGACTTGAACCAGGCGGCCCAGAGCATCGATGCGGTGAGCAAGCAGTCGGACATCATCGGTTCCATCGTGCAGACCATTCGCAGCATCGCCGAGCAGACCAATATGCTCGCGCTCAACGCGGCCATTGAAGCTGCGCGGGCCGGCGAGCACGGGCGCGGGTTTGCGGTGGTGGCCGACGAAGTGCGCAGCCTTGCGGCGCGTACCAGCCAGGCGACGGTGGAGATTGTGGATGTGGTGCGCAAGAACCACGACCTGTCGCTGAGCGCGGTTTCGAGCATGCAGTCGAGCCTGAGCCGCACCGGGCTTGGGGTGGAGCTGGCGAATGAAGCGGGGCAGGTGATCCTGGAGATTCAGGAAGGGTCACGGCATGTGGTGGATGCGATCAGCCAGTTCAACTCGACCCTGCAGCTGCAGTAGGCACGGTCCCTGTGGGAGCAGGCTTGCCCGCGATAGCGTCACCTGGGTGTACTTGATACACCGGGGTGTCTGCATCGCAGGCACGCCAACTCCCACATTTTGATTGGCCGTGTCGGTTAAAGCGCAGCCAGGGTCTCTTTCACCGACTGCGCCGGGTCCGTGGCTTTCGCCGCTACTTGCTGTTCTTGCTGCTGCTTCACACGATCAGCCACTTGCTTGGCAATCGCGTCCTGTTTTTCCTGCGGCATGGCCTGCACCTGCGCTTCGGTCAAACCCTGCTCCTTGAGCAGTTGTTCGCGAATGCGTTCGGCCGGGGATTTGTTCATGTAGTCGGTGAAGTCGGCCCGCGCGCTGCTGGTGGTCGAGCCGGCGGCAGGCACATCGGTGCTTGTTGCCGTCGTGGTGGAGGCCGTCGTGGCTTGCAACTGCACACGGGTCTTGGCAAAGGCTTCGTCGATACGGTCGTTGGCCTTGTCCAGGTCCTTCTGCGCGGCCGGCACGGTCACGCTTTGCTGCGCCGCTTGCAGGGCACCGCTGTACAGCGTGCTGGCGGCGGCATTGGCCGGGTCCATGTCGGGTCGCTTGAGCTGTTGGACGGTCGACACCGCTTGGGCGTTGTTGTTAACCAGCATGATCGGTCACCTGAGGATGTGTTCGGTGTTTGAGGTGGAGCAAATAGCATGCCGAGGGCGATGTGCCCGGTTTTATTGGGGATGACACCGCCGTCGCGGCAACCTTTGGCCCGCCGGCGGCCAAGGCTTGCCGTCAGTGCGCAATATTTTCCAGTGCCAGGTTACGCGTGCGCGGCCCGAACCAGCTGATGGTGATCATCACGATCAACATGCTGCTGGCGATAAACGCCAGCACGCCCGGCGTGCCCAGGTGTTCGAGGATAAAACCGATCAACAGGCTGCTGAACACCGTGGACAAACGGCTGAACGAATAGCAGAAGCCCACCGCCCGCGCGCGGATATTGGTGGGGAACAGTTCGCTTTGGTACGAGTGATAACTGAAACTCAGCCAGGCGTTGCAAAAGGTGATCATCACCCCGCAGATCACCAGCCCCACCGCCGTGGTTTGCAGGGCGAACAGGCTGCCGAAGATCATCGCGCCCATGGCCGAGCCGACGATCTGCCATTTGTTTTCGAAGCGGTTGGCCACCTTCACAAACAGCAACGGGCCCAGCGGGTAGGCGAGGGTGATGATAAAGGCGTACAGCAAGCTGTGGGTCACGCTCACGCCCTGGCCCGAGAGCAACGCCGGCAGCCAATTGCCGAAGCCGAAAAAGCCGATGGCCTGGAACACATGAAACACAATCAGCATCAACGCGCGGCGGCGGTAAGGCGGTTGCCAGATATCGGCAAAACGGCCGTTGCCCTGCACGCTGACGGCTTCGGGTTCGGGTTCATCCAGCGCTTTGCCGTGGTCTTTCTGGCAGCGTGCTTCCAGGCTGTCCATGATCTGACCGGCCTGGTCGAAACGGCCTTTCTGCGCCAGCCAGCGCGGTGACTCCGGCAGACGCTTGCGCAGTTGCCAGATAAACAGCGCAAACACCGCACTGCTGAGCACCACCCAGCGCCAGCCCGACACCCCGAACGGCGCCTGGGGCACCAGCCACCATGACATCAACGCCACCGCCGGCACTGACAAAAACTGGATGAAAAACGCAAAGGCAAAGGCCGAGCTGCGCATGCGCTTGGGCACCAGTTCCGAAAGGTAGGCGTCAATGGTCACCAGTTCGATGCCCAGGCCAATGCCCACCAGAAAGCGCATGCAGATGATGCCCAGGGCGGAGGTCTGGATGCCCATCAACACCGTCGCGACGGTGTACCAGATCAACGCGAAGGTGAAGATCGCCCGACGCCCGAAGCGGTCGGCAATGGGACTGAGCAGGCTGGCGCCGAGGAACAGGCCGAGGAAGGTTGCCGAGGCGAAAGCGGCCTGGTCGGAGAACCCGAACACGCCCTCGCTGCCAGTGTGGAAAATCCCGTCGCTGATCAGGCCGGGGCTGATATAGGCGGTCTGGAACAAGTCATACAGCTCGAAAAAACCGCCGATCGACAGCAACGCCACCAGGCGCCAGAGCGTGGCGACGGCGGGCAAGCGGTCAATGCGCACGCTGATGTGGGCGGCACGGATCGGGTCAATGCCGTCCGTGGCTGAGGCGGTGAGTGTCGACATGGGCGGATTCCAGGGGCAGTGACCTGGAATCTTAGCGGGCTAACGTAAACCGGCGCTTGTGAAATTGCGTGCGCCACGGCACGCAATTGCCGATTTATTGCGCCAAGCCTTCCGGTTTGAAGGTTTTATGGCGCAGGGGGTCAATAGGTGATGGGCATCTCGAAGGTCTGGAATGCATCATCCACCGGCTGATAGCCCAGCACCCGTGTGGTTTCGCTCAAGTCCAGGCGCTTGAAGCGGTTATTGGAAATGCCGTGGGCGATCAGGTGTTTGACCCCTTCGACGTCAACCGAACGTTGCAGCAATTGCACGGCGTCACGCGGGCTGAGCCAGGCGCTGAGGTCGCGGGCGTTGTTCAGGTCGGGGGCTTGGCGCGATTCGAAGGCGCCGATGCGCAGGGCAATGGTCGACAGCGCGGTTTTTGCCGCGTAGTAGCTGCACAGCGCCTCGCCGTAGCATTTGCTCACGCCGTAGAGGTTGCCGGGCATGACCTGCATGCCGGGCGTGATCTGCCGGTCAACCGGGTAGCCCTCGATGGCTTGCGCGCTGCTGGCGTACACCAGGCGTGTTACGCCCGCGGCCACGGCGGCTTCGAACAGGTAGGTGGTGGCGAGGATGTTGTTGGGCAGCAGGTCCTCGAACGCGGCGCTGGCGTCGGGGATGCCTGACAGGTGCACGATCACGTCGATGCCGTTGAGCAGGCCGGCCAGGCTGGCTTTGTCGCTGAGGTCGGCTTTTATGTAACGGTGCTCGCCCAGGTCGAAGTCCGGTGCGATGCGGTCAGTAAGGGTGAAGCGGTAGCGGTCTTTCGAGGCTTCGAAAAACACCTTGCCGATTCTGCCGCAGGCGCCGGTGAGCAATACGTTGAGTCCTTTCACGGTGGTGTCCTTGTTTCAGTTATGACCGCCAAGGGCGAAGGTCTGAAAGCCCGGGCGTTGGCTGAGGCGCTGGTAGTAGGCCGCCACTGCGGGGTAGGGCGGGCGCTCCATGGGGGTGTTCTGCCAGCGATGCACCGAGAGGCCGATGAGGATATCGGCGAGGGTGAATTCGTCGCCAGCCACGTAGGCGCCGGTCTTGGCCAGCTGTTGCTCCAGCAGGCCCATCTTGTCGTTCCATACCCGCACGGCGGCGACTATCTGCGCCGGATCGAGACCGTCCGGGTTGTTGCGCACCAGGGCGGTGAACGCATCGCCCCAGGCGCGGTTGAGTTCGGTGGCTTGCCAGTCCATCCACTGCTCGACCCGAGCGCGTGGCGCCGGTTCGGCGGGTAACAGGTCGTGGCGTTGGTAAAGGCCTATCAGGTAGCGGCAGATGGTGTTGGATTCCCACAGCACGCCGTGGTCGTCGATCAGCACCGGCACCTGGGCGTTGGGGTTCAGGGCGAGGAATTCGGCCGACTGGGTGGGTTTGAAACCGATGCCCCAGTCTTCGCGCACGTAGTCGATGCCCAGTTCCTGGCAGGTCCAGAGCACTTTGCGCACGTTGATGGAGGACGTGCGGCCGAGGATTTTCAGTGAGTGTCCCATGGTACTTCCCTGACGATGGAGATGACCCATGGGAATCTATCAGGGGTAAACCTTCGACGCTACGCGGTTGTGGCCGGCAACGCCGACGCGGGCAAACCGAAGGTGCGGTCGAACAGCCAGTTAAAGGCAAACGTGTAGCAGGGAATGAACAGGATCAACGCCAGGTCCAGCACAAACGCCTGTACCAGGCTGACCTTCATCCACCAGGCGATCAGCGGAATCAGGAAGACGATCAGCGTCAGTTGAAACCCGACCGCGTGGGCAATCCGCCGTTTGACGGTGCGCGTGCGGTCGGCCTGACGGCTTTCCCAGCGCTCGAACAGTGAGGTGTAGATGAAATTCCAGGTGACCGCGATGGTCGTGATGACCACAGCCAACGGCCCTGTGCTGGACGGGTGAGTGCCCGACAGCAGCGCCAGCCCGAACGCCGAGAAGGTCATGCCGATCAGCTCATAGAGCGACACATACACCAGTTTGCGTTTCACGCCTTGCATAGCACTTCCTCTTTTTTACGTGACAGGAACGTCAGAGGGCGCAGACGATAGCGTCAGTTTGGCTGATACTAAAAGTCAGAAGATTTCAGTTTTATTGATAGGTGGCGCGATGAGTTTTACCAGTGACAGTGTCCAGTTGTTCTTGGCAGTGGTGGAGCGTGGCTCGTTTTCGGCGGCAGCGCGGGCATTGGGCAAAGTGCCTTCAGCCGTGAGCATGGGCATTGCCAACCTTGAAGCCGAGCTGGGTTACCCGTTGTTCGATCGCAGCCACCGCGAGCCGGTGCCCACCGACCTGGCGCTGGCGTTGATTCCCCATGCACGGCTGATGGCCGAGCAACTCAAACAATTGCAGGTGCATGCGTTGCAGCTGTCCCAGGGGCTGGAGAGCAAGCTGTCGATTGGCGTGGGCGCCGACATCAATACGCGCCGCCTGCTGGCCGCCATTGGCGAACTCAGTGAGCAATTCCCGTTGCTCGACATCGAAGTGCTGACCGCCCCGCAAGATGACGTTTTGCAGCTGCTGCACAGCGGCCGGGTGCAGCTGTGCCTGGCCTATGCGGGCTTGAGCGTGAATGTGCTGGAGCGGTTTCAGTTTGTCGGCAGCGAGCAACTGATGGCCTGTTTCAGCCCGCGACACCCCCAGGCGGGCGGTGAGCCGTTTTTGGAAGACTTGGTGCGGGTGCGACAGATTCTGGTGGCCGGCCGGGACTTGCCTCTCAGCGATTGTCGACCACTGGTGGGGCAATCCTATTGGCGGACCGACACCCTGGGCATGGCGCTGGAGATGGTGGAAGCCGGGCTGGGTTGGGGCAACTTCCCGCAGTCGGTGGTGGCGCCGTTGTTGGCGGCGGGACGCTTGCGGCGCTTGAACTTCAAGAACATCGAGAACGGGCTGGCCATGGTGGTGAATGCGGTGTGGTTGAAAAATCAGCCGTTGCATAAGGGGGCGTCGGCATTGGTGAACATGCTGGCTTCAGCGGATTAACCCCGCCCTCAAGTGGGCACGGTAAAGGTGGGAGCGGGCTTGCCCGCGAAGGCGGTGGGTCAGTCAACCCATGTGTAGCTGACCCGCCGCCATCGCAGGCAAGCCAGCTCCTACATTTTTAAACCGAGCTAGGCGTTAGGTTCGCGGTGTTTGCTGGTCCATGGCTTTGCCTACCATGAGCACTGATAGTTCGCTCAATTGGTGAATGGCGAGGGCTATGTCGCGGTGCTTGCCGGTGAGGTCATCGGACAGGTCGAGCAACAAGGCGCTGACGGAACACACGGTTTCGTAGCTGTTGATCAGTAGGGACTCGATGGGTGTATCGGGCGTGATGGTGAAAAGAGTAGTTACCGGTTTTTCAGTTTCTTTGATCATTTGAGCGTCCTGGAAACAGGCCGCCGCCGGATCGCTACTAAACGAGGGGTGGCAGCTGTACGCAGGTTAGTAGACCGGTGGACACTCAAAGCCGGCGCACCCGAAGATGCCCTACGCACAGCCGCCATCAAACTCAGATGAGGCTCATGCACTAAGAGTGTCCAAAAGTAGGGCTACTAAACCCGATCACCGAGAAATTCAGCGACCGGCAAACCTTAAAGACCACCACCCAAGCGCACAAGCCGGCGGATTCTGACGTAAGCGTAGGCAGTCGGGCAAGGCGCTGACCGCAATGTCAGCCGCGTCCTACAGGCGTCCTACATCTCAAGCGGGCACGGTAAAAAAGGTGGGAGCAGGCTTGCCTGCGATGGCGGTGAATCAGTCAACACATCGTTGCCTGACACTCCACCATCGCCGGCAAGCCAGCTCCCACACGTTGAGTGTGTCTGGCCTTCAAAAATCAGGTGCTCTCGCGCACTTGCAACTCAAAGCCCATGTCCACCACCGGCTTGGCGATCTTGTTGCCGGCCATGATCGTCAACAGGTGCTCCGCCGAGCGCCGGCCAATCGCTTCACGCGGTGTGCTGATGCTGCTCAAGCGCGGCACCATGAAAGAAGAGGCGGGCAAGTCGTTGAAACCCAACACGGCCACGCGCTCCGGTACGTTGATGCCGTGGCGCAGGGCTTCGAGCAGTGCGCCCTGGGCCAGGTCGTCGTTGCCGAAGAAAATCGCATCCACCTCCGGATGCGCCGCCAGCAATTGCAGAAACAACTCGCCACCCAAACCCACGGAGGAGGGGCGCGGCGTCAGCAATTCCAGCGCCGGGTCATACATGCCGGCCTGTTGCAGCGCGCGGCGGAAACCTTCGCCGCGCAGCAACGTGCGCTGGTCCAATTGCGCGCCGATGTAGGCCAGGCGCTTGCGCCCACGCGAGATCAGATGCGCCGCCGCCGTTTCACCCGCGGCCAATTGCGAGAAGCCCACACAGTTCACGCCGGCATTCGGGTCCAGGTCCATCATGTACACACACGGCACATTGCTCGCCTCGACCATCCGGCGTGCGCTTTCGGTGCGGTCAAAGCCGGTCAGCAGCAACCCGCGTGGCTGGTAGGCCATGTAGTTGCGCAACAGGTTTTCTTCTTCGTCGCGCGAATAGTGAGAGTTGCCGATCAGCACTTCAAAGCCCTTGGGCCGCAGCACTTGGTGGATGGCTTCCAGGGTTTCGATAAACAGCAGGTTGGACAGCGACGGCACGATGACCACCACCGAGTGGCTTTGCGCCGAGGCCAGGGCGCGGGCGGCGGGGTTGACCACGTAGTTGAGTTCGGCGGCGGCCAATTGCACTTTTTCCACCAGCTCGGTGGCCACGGTGCTGATGCCACGCAGGGCGCGGGAGGCGGTGATCGGGCTGACGCCGGCCAGGCGGGCTACTTCATTGAGGGTCGGGCGACCGGTGGTGCGGTTATTTTTATCGTTCTTGGAGGTCATCAGGCGGTTGCCAAACAAAAATCGAGGCACTAAGGTAGCGCTGTCTCCAAAAGGCTGCAAATTCTTGAACGCAGGGTTGCCTGATCCGGTTCAACGGTGTTGGAGAGGATGCACGCGTCACTCCATAAAAATGACAAGTCGGCGCGGGAAAAGCCTGTTTTTGCACTAGCCTTACAGCGTGCGAAGGTAGCGCTATCTGCGTCCTGAGGTGTTTCATGAGTCAACCTGTTACCGCCCTGGTCATCATGGGTGTTTCTGGCTGTGGCAAGTCCAGCGTCAGCGAAGCCCTGTGCCGCCTGAACGGCGCCACCGCCATCGAAGGCGACAGCTTTCACCCCGCCGCGAACATCGAAAAGATGAGTGCCGGCCATCCCCTCAACGACGACGACCGCGCCGGCTGGCTCGACATCCTGTGCGATGAACTGCGTCGCTCGCTCAAAGCCGGCGAGCATCCGGTGCTGACCTGTTCGGCGCTGAAGAAAAAATACCGCGACCACCTGCGCGAAGCCGCGCCGGGCCTGGGCTTTGTGTTCCTGGAGCTGACTCGCGCCGTGGCCGCCGACCGCGTGTCCCATCGCCCCGGCCATTTCATGCCGGCCAGCCTGATCGACAGCCAGTTCGCCACCCTTGAATCGCCCGTGGGCGAGCCGCTGACCCTGGCGCTCAACGCCAGCGAAGACAGCGTCGAGGACCTGGCCGAGCAAACCCATGCCTGGTGGCTGCAACACGGCTTTGAACCAACCCATTAATTTTTTGCCGGAAAAGATAGCGCTATCCCCGGCAGGAAATTCAACACCCGCTTTAATAACAACAACAAACAGGAGAGACCCCCCATGTTTGGCATGTCCCACGAGTCTTACCTGCTGCTAGATGCAGTGGTCACTATCATCGGGCTGATCTTTTTGATCACCAAGTTCAAGGTGCACCCGTTCATTGCACTGATCATCGCGGCCGGCTTTCTCGGCCTGACCTCGGGCATGCCCGTGGACAAGATCATCAAGGCGTTCCAGGACGGCTTTGGCGGCGTGCTCGGCTTTGTCGGCATCATCCTCGCGCTGGGCACGATGCTCGGCAAAATGATGGCCGAGTCCGGCGGCGCCGATCAGATCGCGCAGACCTTGATCCGCGCCTTCGGCAAAGAGAAAGTGCAGTGGGCGATGATGTTCGCCGCGTTCCTGGTGGGCATCCCGCTGTTTTTCGAGATCGGTTTTGTGTTGCTGATCCCGCTGGTGTTTATCGTTGCGCGCCGCACCGGCGTGTCGCTGATCAAAATCGGCATCCCGCTGCTCGCCGGCCTGTCGGCCGTGCACGGCCTGGTGCCACCGCACCCGGGCCCGCTGTTGGCCATCGGCGTGTTTGGCGCGGACATCGGCAAGACCATCCTGTACGGCCTGATCGTCGCACTGCCGACCGCCATCATTGCCGGGCCGATTTTCGGTACGTTTATCGCCAAGTACATTCCGGGTAACCCGTCCCAGGAACTGGTCGATCAACTGGCCCGCGAGCCGGAGTCCAAAGACCTGCCGAGCTTTAGCATTACCCTGATCACCGTGCTGCTGCCGGTGTTCCTGATGCTGCTCAAAACCTTCGCTGACGTCGCGCTGCCGGACGGCCACGCCATTCGTAACTGGATGGACATGATCGGTCACCCGATCACCGCGTTGCTGCTGGCGTTGCTGTTGTCGCTGTACACCTTTGGCCATCGCCAGGGCATTCATTCCAAGCAGATCCTCAAGCTGCTCGACGCCAGCTTGGCGCCGACCGCTGCGATCATTTTGATCATCGGCGCCGGCGGCGGTTTCAAGCAGATGCTGGTGACCAGCGGCGTGGGTGATGTGATCGGCCACATGGCCGTGAACGCGCAGATCAACCCGATCTTGCTGGCGTGGCTGGTGGCGGCAGTGATTCGCGTGGCGACTGGCTCCGCGACCGTGGCGACCATTACCGGCGCAGGTATCGTGGTGCCGGTGGTGGGCATGATTCCAGGGGTTAACCGTGAGCTGCTGGTGTTGGCGACGGGCGCAGGCTCGCTGGTGTTGTCTCACGTCAACGATGCGGGTTTCTGGCTGGTGAAGCAGTACTTCAACATGACCGTGGTCGAGACGTTCAAGACCTGGACAGCGATGGAGACCATCCTGTCGGTGGTGGCGCTGATCTTTATCATGTTGCTGTCGATGGTGGTGTAACAGGTTCACCGCAAAACTTACTGTGGGAACTGGGCCAAATGTGGGAGCTGGCTTGCCGCAAAACAAATGTGGGAGGGGGCTTGCCCCCGATGGCAGTGGATCAGTCACCCGATGCAGTGACGGACACTCTGCTATCGGGGGGCAAGCCCCCTCCCACATTTTGACCGAGTTATGACCCGGTTTTGGCTACCAGCCCATCCGCGCGGAACATCCCGCGAATCCCGCGCACCGCCTGGCGAATGCGGTCCTGGTTTTCGATCAGCGCAAAGCGCACATGATCGTCCCCATACTCACCAAAGCCGATGCCCGGCGACACACACACCTTCGCTTCCAGCAGCAGTTTCTTGGCAAATTCCAGCGAGCCCATGGCGGCATACGCGTCGGGAATCTTGGCCCAGACGTACATCGACGCCTTCGGGTTCTCAACCATCCAGCCCAGTTCATGCAGGCCCTTGACCAGCACATTGCGGCGCTGGCGGTACTGCTCGGCGATGTCTTTGACGCACTGCTGATCGCCTTCGAGCGCCGCAATCGCCGCCACCTGCAGCGGGGTGAAGGTGCCGTAGTCGTGATAGCTCTTGATGCGCGCCAGCGCGTTGACCAGCTCCGGGTTGCCGACCATGAAGCCGATGCGCCAGCCGGCCATGTTGTAGCTCTTGGACAGGGTGAAAAACTCCACCGCAATGTCCTTGGCGCCCGGCACCTGCATGATCGACGGGGCTTTCCAGCCGTCGTAGACGATGTCGGCGTAGGCCAGGTCGTGCACCACCAGTACGTCGTACTGCTTGGCCAGGGCGATCACCCGTTCGAAGAAGTCCAGCTCCACGCACTGCGCGGTGGGGTTGGACGGGAAGCCGAGGATCATCATCTTCGGCTTGGGGATCGAGCCACGAATGGCGCGTTCCAGTTCAGCGAAAAAATCCACCCCCGGAATCAGCGGCACCGAGCGCACCTGGGCGCCGGCAATCACGGCACCGTAGATGTGAATCGGGTAGCTGGGGTTGGGCACCAGCACGGTGTCGCCCTGGTCGAGGGTGGCGAGCATCAAGTGCGCCAGGCCTTCTTTGGAGCCGATGGTGACGATGGCTTCCGTTTCCGGGTCGATGTCCACTTCATAGCGGTCCTTGTACCAGCGCGAGATCGCCCGGCGCAGACGCGGAATGCCCTTGGAGGTGGAGTAGCCGTGGGTGTCTTCACGCTGGGCGACGGTGACCATTTTTTCCACGATGTGTGCAGGCGTGGCGCCGTCAGGGTTACCCATGCTCAAGTCGATGATGTCTTCGCCGCGCCGACGCGCAGCCATCTTCAGCTCGGCAGTGATATTGAAAACGTAAGGGGGGAGTCGATCTATGCGCGCAAAGCGGCGCGGCGAACCTTGGTCTGCCATTGTTGCCTCAAGAGTACGTAAGCGCCCGGAACCGTCCGAGCGACGTCGGCCACTGCGGTGGCCTGCGGGGCAGACAATACGGTCGATGATGGCCAGTTGTCCAGATGGCGCAGGAAAAATTTCTGATTGGGGTGAGGCGTCAATATGCCCCTATACTCGATGCGGGTTTGTGCCCTCACAAGAAGGAGACTGTTCAGATGGATCAGCAGACAAAATTACCGTTGCAGCCACGCCTGGAAGAGGGCAAAGCCCTGGTGATTGCCGGGCTCAAGGGCCATTACGACAAAGCCACCGTGGGGGACATTCCCAAGTTGTGGGAAGTGCTCGACAACAACATCAAAGACATCAGCAAGCGCGTTGACCGCCAGACATACGGCGTGTGCTACAACGCCAAGCAAGGCGAGTTCGACTATCTGGCCGGCGTTGAAGTGCCGGCCAAAAGCGATGTACCCAGCAATTTCCAGTCGGTTGAATTGCCTGCCCGTCATTACGCGGTATTCGCGCACCACGGCCCGGTGCAAGCGCTTGAGCAGACCTACGAGCGCATCATGTTCGAGTGGTTGCCACACTCGGGCTACAAGGTGGCCGGGGCGGATTTCGAGCGCTACAGCGCGGATTTTGATGCACGCAAAGGCACGGGTTCCGTTGAGATCTGGATGCCGGTCGAAAAGAAAGCCTGATGAATCACAGGGGCCGGCGCTCCGGCCCCACAGATCCTTCAATACAGCGTGGCCTTGACCCGCTCCGGCATCTCCCGGTCATACGCCTCGGCGTCAAATTGCCCATCATTGAGTCGCTTGTGAAACGCCCCGGCCGACGGCAATGCCGAACGGTCCAGGTGCTTCTCGGGGTTCCAGCAGTCCGAGCGCACAAACGCTTTTGAGCAATGGAAATGCGCGGCTTGCACCTGCACCAGAATCACCGAGCGCGCAGGCTTGCCATTCACCGCGAAACTCTCCAGCAACTCGGGCTCGATGCAAATCTGCGCTCGGCCATTCACGCGCAAGGTCTCGCCAATGCCCGGGATGATGAACAGCAATGCGATGCGGGGGTCCTGCACCAGGTTGCGCAGGGTATCGAGGCGGTTATTGCCCGGCCGATCCGGGATCGCCAGGGTGCGCTCATCCATAATCCGCACAAACCCCGGCACATCGCCGCGCGGCGAGCCATCGATGCCCTCCGGCCCGGATGAACTGACCACCACCAGCGGCGACGCCCGCACCATGGCCTGGTAATCCTCGTTGAGAAACGGGATCTCTTTGCGCACCGCCCGCTCGTGGGGGAGGCCGTAGAGGGTTTCGAGTTGTTCCAGGGTTGTCAGCATATTCACCACCTCCTTATCGTTTCAAAACACTAACGCCAGCCGGCGCTCATGGCCAATCCGGCCCTTATACGCCTCGCCGCTGTCGACCCAGCCCGCCGCCAGATACAGGCCCATCGCCGCCACATTCTGCGCGTCCACCGACAACTCCAACGCTTTGATCTGCGGCCACGCTTGCAGGGCCGCCGCCGGCAGCGCCTGCAAACAGGCTTTGCCGAACCCACGCCCCTGCTGATGCCGATCAACCTGCAACGCATGCAGCGTGGCGCTGTGTTCGTCGGCCCAATGAGGCAGGCAGGGCGGGCGTTTAAGCAGCAGGAAAGCGACGGGAACGTCATCGGCGAGCAGGGCGAAGCCTTTGATGGCGTTGGGGCTGGGATTGACCAGCAGGCTGTTCAGCGCGCAGTAGATATCGCCTGAATACGCCAGTTGCTCGGGATGCACTTGCAGGGTGTCGAGTTGCTGTTTTTGCACAAGGCTCAGCGTCTCATAGGGCACGAGGCGAGTTTCCATCGAGGGCGCATACCAAATCCTACAAAGAGGCGTGGATTCTAGCGGGTTTGCGCGTGGCGAAATTATTTTTCAGCGCGTTGTCGATTTACCCAAAGCGCGTTCGACTAAGGGTGTCCCTCGTGATTTTCCACCCTCAGGAGTATCGCCATGAGCACTGCAATCACCCGTCTGATCGATGAATGGCAGCAGGCCGTGCTGGCCCGTGATATCGACAAAATTGTCAGCTTTTACGCCGACGATATCGTCGCGTTCGACGCCGTCACCGCGTTGCAATTCAAGGGTCGGGCGGCCTACCGCACGCATTGGGATGACTGCATGAAGCATTGCCCCGGCCCCGGTATTTTCGAGTTTCATGAGCTGCATATCGTCGAGGCCCCAGAGAGTGCGTTTGCCCACTGGCTGGCCCATTGCGGCGGCGCCGGGCCCGATGGCGTGGTGAAGGCGTGCTGGATGCGGGTGACCGCCGGTTACCAGCGCATCGAGGGTCAATGGCGCGTGGTGCATGAGCATTGGTCGGCGCCCTTCGACATGGGCAGCGGCAGCGCACTGTTCGACCTGAAACCCTGACCGCCACCAACTATAGTCAGTAGTCCGAAAACGGAGACGCCCATGAAATACCTCTGCCTGATCTACAGCGACGAGCAGGTGTTGCACACCTCGCCGGACAGCCCTGCGGACCCTGAGTGTTTTGCCTACGCCGAGGCAATCCAGGCCAGTGGGCGCATGCTCGCCGCCGAGCCACTGGAGTCAGTGAGCACCGCTACCACCGTGCGCATGCGCCATGGCAAGTTGTCGATCACCGACGGGCCGTTTGCCGAAACCAAGGAGCAGCTTGCCGGGTTTTACCTGATCGAGGCCAAGGACTTGAACGAAGCGATCCAGGTGGCCGGTGGCATACCGGCAGCCAGGGTCGGCAGTGTGGAAGTACGCCCCGTGCGTGAATTGAATCTCTGAAAACAACAACCACAAGAGGTTTATCCCATGACAACGCCAATTGCCGAATTTGAACTGTCCATCAGCCGCTTGATCGACGCCCCACGTAACCGTGTGTTTCGCGCCTGGACCGAGCCTGCCTTGTTGCAACAATGGTGGGGACCCCACGGCATGACCACGCCCGAGTGCGAAATGAACCTGTGGGTCGGTGGCCTGTTTCGTACCCTGATGCGCGCACCGGATGGCGCCGAGTACCCGACCCAAGGCGTATTCCTGGAGATCCAGGCGCCGAGCCGGCTGGTGTTTACCGATGCTTACGCGCCAGGCTGGGTGCCGTCGGGCAAGCCGTTCATGACCGCCGAAGTGACCTTCGAAGAGGTCGAAGGCAAGACGCTGTACACCGCTCGCGCGATGCACTGGAGCGAAGCCGATAAACAGGCGCACGAAGCCATGGGGTTTCATGACGGCTGGGGCCAGAGCCTCGACCGCCTGGTGACGCTGGTGACCCAGGGCATGCCCGATTGACGCCTGAAATCGAGACGATCTACCGCAGCGAGTCACGCCGCGTGCTCGCCACGCTGATCCGTTTGCTCGGTGATTTCGACCTCGCCGAAGAAGCCCTGCACGAGGCGTTCTTCGTCGCGGTCGAGCGCTGGCAGCGCGACGGTGTGCCGAGCAATCCACGCGCCTGGCTGGTCTCGACCGGTCGTTTCAAAGCCATCGACCGCCTGCGCCGCCAGGCCCGTTTTACCCCCTTGTTGCAGGGGCAGGCCGACGCGCTGGAAGCGGCCGAGTGGAGTGAGGACGACGTGGAAGACGACCGCCTGCGCCTGATGTTCATCTGCTGCCACCCGGCGCTGGCGCCTGACGCCCAGGCGGCGCTGACCTTGCGTGAGATCTGCGCCCTCACCACCGAAGAAATCGCCCGCGCCTTTCTCGCCACGCCCACCACCATCGCCCAGCGCATCGTGCGCGCCAAGGCCAAGATTCGCGAAGCAGGGATTCCCTATCAGGTGCCGTCCCGCGACGAATTGCCCGAGCGCCTGGACAGCGTGTTACGCGTGGTTTACCTGGTGTTCAACGAGGGTTATTCGGCGTCCATGGGCGCGAACCTTACGCGGGAGGACCTGACCCGCGAAGCCATTCGGCTGGGACGCCTGCTGGTGGAACTGCTGCCAGAGCCGGAAGTCATCGGCCTGCTGGCGCTGATGCTATTGCACGAGTCACGCCGCGCGGCGCGCACCTCGGCCGACGGCGAGTTGGTGTTGCTGGATGAACAGGACCGTGGGTTGTGGGACGCGTCCTTGATTGCTGAAGGCTGCGCGCTGGTGGAGCAGGCGTTGAGCACACGGCGTTTTGGCCCGTATTGCCTGCAAGCCGCCATTGCGGCGGTGCACGCCGAAGCGTCGAGCGCGGGGGAAACAGACTGGCCGCAGATTGTCGGGCTCTACGACGTGTTGCTCAGGGCTGTGCCGTCGCCGGTGATCGAGTTGAACCGCGCGGTGGCGCTGGCCATGCGCGATGGACCGTGGGCAGGCCTGCAGGCAGTGGAAGCGATTTTTGCGCGAGGCGAGTTGCTGGATTACCACTGGGCACATTCGGCGCGCGGGGAGTTTTGTCGGCAGTTGGGGCGTACCGAGCAAGCCTGTGCTTCGTACGAAAAAGCCCTGTCACTGATTCAGCAAACCCCAGAGAAGCGTTTTTTAGAGCGGCGCCTGGCCGAACTCAAAACCATCAGACCATAAGGATCAACACTGTGGGCGCTGGCACGCCTGCGATAGCGGTGTATCAGCCAACAGATTGACAGCCTGACACCTCGCCATCGCCGGCAAGCCTGCGCCCACATTCAACAGGGGTGTTTGCAGTTTTTTCGGTTAAGGCTGCTGACGAGTGGCCGCCAACACAATCTCACGGATGCACACATGCTGCGGCTGCTGGTAGGCGTAGGCAATCGCCGAAGCCACATCATCGGCGCTCAACACGGTGCCGCCCATGTCCTGTTTCCAGGCTTGATAACCCGTCTTGATCGCCTCATCAGTGGTGTGGCTGAGCAGTTCAGTTTCCACCGCACCCGGTGCAATGGTGATTACCCGCACGTTGCTTGGCGACAATTCCTCGCGCAGGTTTTCCGAAATCCCATGCACCGCGAACTTGGTGCCGACATACGCGACATGGTTCGGGAAGGTCTTGCGCCCGGCCACCGAGCTGACGTTGATGATCGTGCCGCCCTTGCGCGCGACCATGCTGCCGGCCACCGCATGGATACCGTTGAGCAAGCCTTTCACGTTGACGTCGAGCATCTGCTCCCATTGCTGCGGGTCTTGCTCGCTGACGGCGCCCAGCAGCATGACCCCGGCGTTGTTGATCAGCGCGTCGGCCGGGCCGAATTGCGCCTCGGCTTCTTTAACGGCGGCAACCAGTGCGGCGCGGTCGGTGATGTCGACGCCGCGGTTCAAGGTGTTTGGCAGTGCCAGGTCGTTCAGGCGCTCTATGCGCCGCGCCAGCAACAGCAGTGGGTGGCCGGCGGCCGACAACAGGCGGGCGGTGGCTTCGCCAATACCGGAACTGGCACCGGTGATGATGATCAGTGGCTTGCTCATGAATGCACTCCTGGAATAAGAAATATCGATAACTGAACTGTCGGCGCAGTATATTTACCGCCGCCGAGGCTGAAAAATGCCTTATTCCTCTGTCTGCCATCGGATAAAGCTATGGATGTGCGTCACCTCAGGGCCTTTCTCGCGGTGTTCGAAGAACGCAACATCACCGCGGCCGCCCAGCGTTTGTTTATCAGCCAACCGACGCTGTCGGTGACCATCAAGCAGCTGGAAGACGAACTCGGTGTGGCGTTATTTGTGCGCCAACCGCGGGGTGTAGAAGTCAGTGCCGAGGCCCGGGTGCTGTACCCGCAGGCGCGGCGCATGGTCGCCGAAGCGGACGCCTTGAGCGGTTTGTTTCGCGGGCGCGAAAACCGCATCGCCCTGGAGCTGGGCGTGGAGGGCGATATTGCCGACAGCCAGATCGAGACTTTCCTGCGTATGGCGCACCACGGCCTGCCGGGTTTGCTGCTGACCTTGCAGGAAGGTTGCGAAGGCGACGGGCGCTTGGCCGTGGAGGAAATGTGCTGCGAGGACGAGCTGTTCCTGCCGCTTTGGGAGGAGTCCTACGTGATGGCATTGCCCGAGGCACATCCGATGGCACACGCCGGTAAAGCGCAGGCCTGGGCGCCGATTGAAGACTGGATCACCTGCCCACAACACGATTCGCACCAACGCTTGATGGCGCTGTACGGCCGTTCGCCGCATGCAGTGGCCGGGCATGCCGGTTCGTTGACCCAGGCACTGCACATGGTCGCGGCCGGTGTGGGCGTGGCGATGTTGCCGCAGTCGATGGCGGCCGAACGGGCCGGCGTGCTGATTCGCGAATGGCACCTGCCGGCGCCGACGCGGCGCGTGGGGTTGTGCTTTGCCGCGCAGGCGTTGGAATTGCCTGCATTGCGCGCCCTGCACGAATATTTCCAGAGCAACCGCCCGCCGCAACTCTCTGCGGCGTGACACAAATCTCCTGTTCGAAGCAGTTCCAATGTGGGAGCGGGCTTGCTCGCGAAAGGGTGTGCCAGTCAGCGCATTTTTTACTGACCCACCGCCTTCGCGAGCAAGCCCGCTCCCACATTTGGATCTCTATCGCCTGCAAGTAATCACTCCAACATCTGCCCCAACATCCAACTCCCCGCCGGCCCCGGCGGGTGCTGGCGTGACCACAGCGCATCCACCGCCACCGAACGTGGCCAACTGCGCACCTCAAGTTCCACCAGCCCGGCATTCCCAAATCGCTCCACCAGCCAGCGCGGCAGCGCCGCCCAGCCGAAACCGAGCTGGGCCATTTCCATCAGCATCAGAAAACTCGGCGCCGACCACACACGGCCGGTCGGGCGGGTTTCGTTGGGGTTGATGATGCTGGCCAGACGCAATTCGCGGTGTTGCTGCAAGGCCTGCGGGTCAAGGTTTTGCACGTTGGCCAAAGGATGAGTGGGGGCCACGAACACGGCGATTTCCGTACGCTCTGCCACGGGCGCGCGGGTCAGGTCGGGCGGGTAAACCTCCTGGGCTTCGATCAAGGCAATCTGCGCGCGGCCGCTTTGCACCAGGGCGATCAGGTCTTCGCATTCTGCGATCAGCCATTCCAGCTCCAGATCCGGGTAGCGTTGTTCAAACGCTTTAAGCGCGAGCTCGAAACGCTCCGACTGATACGTATCGGACATGGCGATACTCAACTTCGGCTCCAAACCCATTGCCAACTGGCTCGCCGCCAGCTCCAGGCGGCTGCTGGCTTCCAACACCTGCTCGGCCCGTTGCAATAACACATGGCCGGCGGGCGTGAGCGTTGGCTTGCGGCTGCTGCGATCAAACAGCATCACATCCAGGTCAATCTCCAGACTCGCGACCGCCGCGCTTACGGTGGACTGGCTCTTGCCTAACTTGCGCGCCGCGGCGGAAAACGAACCTTGGGTGGCCGCCTGGACAAACGCCTGCAGCACTTCATGAGAGGCCATGACTATCGCCTTGATCGATGGTTACTAGTTATGAAGTATCGATTCAAAGGGTAATCATGGCAACCGTCGTCACTCACGGAGCCGGGTCATGAACCCTACCAAGTCGATTACTGAACGTGTTTGCCAGGCCATTGGTTTTGAAGGTTTGGCGTTGTTGATCTGTACCCCGTTGCTGGCATGGATCATGGACAAGCCCGCCCTGGAGATGGGCATGGTCACCCTGGCAATCAGCCTGATGGCGCTGACCTGGAACGTGATCTTCAACGGCCTGTTCGATCGCCTCAAGGCACGCTGCAAGCTCGCCAACAACGGCTGGACGCGTGTGCTGCACGCGCTGATGTTCGAGGGCGGCCTGATTCTGGTGTGCGTGCCGTTGATCGCAGCGTGGCTGAACATCAGCCTGATGCAGGCGTTTATTCTCGACATCGGCGTGCTGCTGTTCTTCCTGCCGTACACCTATGTGTATCACTGGGGCTATGACGTGCTGCGGGAAAAGTTCTTACAGCGGCGGCTGGTCAGCCAAGCTTGAGCGAGGCGACAAACTCCAGAAACGCCCGCACCTTGGCGGCGGGCAAATGCCGCGACGGGTAGTACGCGTACAGCGGAAAACGCTCGTCCGGCCAGTCGGGAAACAACTCCACCAGGCTGCCGGCATCGAGCGCCGGCGTCAGGCCCAGGTCGAGCATTTGCGCCACCGCGTGCCCGTGTTCACACACGCTGTACAAGGTGCTGGCGTCGTTGACCACCAAGCGACCGTCGGTGCGCACGATCACTTGCTCGCCCTTGCGGTGGAACTCCCAGGCAAACGGGCGCCCGGTCTGCGAGTCGCGAAAGTCCAGGCACATATGCCCGGTTTCCAAGTCTTGTGGGGTGGCCGGTCGGCCGTATTGCTCAAGGTAAGCGGGAGAGGCCACGGTGAGCACGCGCACTTCCATCAATTTGCGCGCGATCAGCGAGGAGGATTGAGGGATGCCGAAGCGAATTGCCACGTCAAAACCGTCGGCGACCAGGTCGCCGAGTTGATCGCGGGTGTGCAAGTCCAACTGCAGCTGCGGGTAGCGCCGCATAAAATCGCCCAGCACCGGGCCCAATACCAGGCGCGAGAAGTACGGGTCGATATTCACCCGCAAGCGCCCGCGCACGGTCAATGCACTGTCGGCGGCGGAGCTGGCGGCTTCTTCAAGACCGGCCAGCAACGGCGCGATTTGCTGATAAAAACGTCGGCCTTCGTCGGTCAGTTGCACCGAGCGCGTGGTGCGGTCGAACAGGCGAATCCCCAGGCGCTTTTCCAGGCGCGAAATCGCCCGGCTGACCCCCGAAGGCGTCATGTCCAGGCTGTCGGCGGCGCGGGCAAAACTGCCGCTGTCGACCACGGCTGCCAATACGCCCATGCCGCCGGCCAAACCTGGATCGAAACTCATCGGTGATTGCCTGTCTGTGACTTGAAGGCATTGATGCTAGCGCACAATGCCTACAGAAACATGCCGCCCGAAGCTTCGATGCGCTGCCCGGTGATCCAGTTGCTGCCATCGGCCAGCAAGGTCGAGATCGCGCCGCCGATGTCGTCTGGCAAACCGGCACGGCCCAGCGCGGTGTTGTTGGCGACCATTGCGTTGACGTCCGGGTTATCGCGCACTGCGCCGCCGCTGAAGTCGGTGGCAATGGCGCCCGGTGCCAGGGTGTTGACGGTAATGCCGCGCGGGCCCAACTCTTTGGCCTGGTAGCGCGACAGCACTTCAACCGCGCCCTTCATCGAGGCATACGCCGAATACCCTGGCAGGCTGAACCGCGCCAGGCCGCTGGAGATATTGATGATGCGCCCGCCATCGCTGATCAGCGGCAGCAACTTTTGCGTGAGGAAAAACGGCGCCTTGAAGTGGATGGCCACCAGGCGGTCAAACTGTTCTTCGGTGGTTTCGGCGAAGCTGGCGTGAGCGCCGATACCGGCGTTGTTGATCAGAAAATTGAAGTGATCCTGTGCGAAAACATCCTTGAGTACTGTGCTGACCTCGCCGACGAAGTCATTGAAGGTGCCGCTTTGGCTGACATCCAGTTGCAACATGGCAGCACGGCCACCCAGCGCTTGAATCTGTTCCACCACCGCTTGGGCTTCGGCTGCGGCGCTGTGGTAGGTGCCGATGATGTCGACGCCCTGTGCCGCCAGGTGCAGCGCTGCGCTTTTGCCCAGGCCGCGGCTGGCGCCAGTGATGAGTGCGATTTTACGGGTCATGGTGCAGTCCTCGTGTGTGATCAGTGGGACTGAGTGTATTTGTCCGCTCGTAACGTGATAAACAGGGCGCTATCGGAATCACTGGCCGGATAAGGCGAACAATCCCATGAACAAGCTTGAGCTGTTGCGCACCTTCGTGCGGGTCACCGAACTGTCGAGTTTCACCCAAGCGGGCGAGAGCCTGGGGCTGCCGCGCTCCACGGTGTCCGAGCACGTGCAGGCACTCGAAGAATTACTCGGCGCGCGCCTGTTGCAGCGCACCACGCGCAAGGTCCAGGCCACTCAGGACGGGCGCGTGCTGTATGAGCGCAGCAAGGATTTGCTGTCGCACATGGAAGAACTTGAAGGCCTGTTTCGTCAGGATGAAGCGCAACTGACCGGGCGCATTCGCGTGGACATGCCCAACGTCATGGCGCGGGACCTGATCCTGCCGCGCCTGCCCGAATTCATGCACGCCCATCCCTCGATCGAGCTGGAAATCAGCACCACCGACCGTCAGGTAGATCTGCTCGCCGAAGGTTTCGACTGCGTGTTGCGCGTCGGCGCGCAGCCTGATCAGTCGGTGGTGGCGCGCCTGCTGTGCAGCATGCCGATGATCAACTGCGTCAGCGCCGAGTATGTTCAGCGCCATGGCAAGCCCGAGACCCTGGCCGACCTGGCGCATCACCAATTGGTGCACTACGTGCGGCCATTGGGTTCGCGTTCGCCGGGGTTCGAATACCAGCAGGGCAACAAAGTGCACCGCGTGCCGATGGCCGGGCGCGTCACGGTCAACAGCACCGATGCCTACAAGGCGGCGTGCCTGGGCGGTTTGGGCATCACGCAGGTGCCGGTCCTGGGAATTCGCGATTTACTCGAGCGCGGTGAACTGGTGGCCGTGTTGCCCGACTACCCCGCGCCGGCGTTGGACGTGTCGTTGCTTTATGCCGGGCAGCGGCATTTGCCACAGCGCGTGCGGGTGTTCATGGATTGGCTCGCCGCCACCGTGCAAGCCCAGATTTAACGGCGCGCCGACAACTGCTGCGGTGCCAGGAAAGCATCGTGGAAGTAATCCCGAAACGACTGCATCGCCGGTGTAAACGCGCGCTCGCGGTGCCAGGCCAGGCCGACGCTCATGGGCGTCACCGGGTCGGTCACGGTCAGCGTCTCGATGCGCTTGCCTTCCAGGGACCAGGGCCGGTGAACCAGGTCCGACAGAATCGCCACGCCGCTGCCATTGGCAACCATGCTGCGCACCGCTTCCACCGAGCTGGTGCGCAGCCGCACCTTGGGCGTTTGTCCGGCCTGTTCCCAGTAGCGCATGGCGCTGTGTTCGGCCTCGTCGACGGTGAGCAGGATGTAAGGTTCCTGCGCCACATCGGCCAGGCTCACGGCGCCGCGTTCGCACAACGGGTGGTGGCTGGGCAGCCACAGGCGGCGTTCCGAATTGAACAGGATCTCGGAGACGATATCCGGGTGAGTCAGGTTGGCGGTGAGCACCACGGCCATGTCGAATTGACCGTCGAGCAGGCCGTGTTCGATGGCTTGGCGCTCCTGCTCGAACACCTCGATGGTCACGTCCGGGTGCCAGTGTTCCATGCGTTGCAGGTGATGCGGCAGGAAATAGCCGAGCACCGTGTAACTGGCCGCCACGCGCAGCACGCCGCTGGCGCGATAATCCGGCAGCGGGCTGTTCAGCGCGTCGTCCACGCTGCGCACAATCACATAGGCACGGTTGAGAAAGTGCCGCCCGGCATCGGTCAGGTTCATGCCTTGGGCCGAACGCACAAACAGCTGCACGCCGAGCATGGCTTCCAGTTCCTTGATCGCCGTGGTCACCGCCGACTGGGAGATGTTCAAGTGAATGGCCGCCTGGGAAATCTGGCCGATCTCGGCAGTGGCGACGAAGTAGCGAACTTGGCGCAAGGTCAGGGACATGGCTTTATCTGATTTTCAGAAGATGGGCCATCTGATAATAGATCTTCCCAAGGGGTCAAGCGCCAGCCTACTTTCCTGGCATCACCTTTGGCGGAGCGACACCGATGCAGGCAGTGGATTTCAATTCAGACATGGGCGAAGGCTTCGGCCCCTGGACCATCGGCGATGGCGTGGATGCTGAACTGATGGCTTACATCAGCTCAGCCAACATCGCCACCGGCTTCCACGCCGGCGACCCCGGTACCATGCGCCGCACCGTTGCGCGCGCCAAGCAACTCGGCGTGGCCATCGGCGCGCACCCAGGCTTTCGTGACCTGGTGGGGTTTGGCCGTCGGCATATCCACGCACCGGCGCAGGAACTGGTGGACGACATGCTCTACCAGCTTGGCGCCCTGCGCGAAATCGCCCGCGCCCAAGGCGTGCCCCTGCAACACATCAAGCCCCACGGTGCGCTCTACATGCACCTGGCCCGCGACGAAGAGGCCGCGCGCTTGCTGGTGCAAAACCTGCAACTGATCGAACCGACATTGTTGTTGTACTGCATGCCCAACTCGGTGATCTGGCGCGTTGCCAAGGAACTCGGGCAGCCTGTGGTGCGCGAGTTTTACGCCGACCGTGAATACGACCTGAGCGGCTCCATCGTGTTTACCCGCCATGTGCGGGCGCTTGACCCTGCAACGGTCGCGGCGCGGGTATTGCGGGCTTGTCAGACGGGGTTGGTGCGCACGGTAGAGGGCGAAGACCTGCCTATCGAATTCGACTCCATCTGCCTGCACAGCGACACGCCCGGCGCGCTGGAGTTGGTCGAGGCCACCCGCGAAGCGTTGGACCGGGCGGGCATCATAGTCACAGCGGCGAGTGGACGTGTCGGGGCGAGAGGACTCTCTGAGGGCGAGCGGGCTTGCTGAGGCAACCGGGCTTACTGTGGCGAGCGGGCTTGCCCCGCGTTGGGCGGCGAAGCCGGCCCAATAATCGCCGCGTCGTGTCAGGTAGCACCCGATCGCCTGATTTAAGGGCTGCTGCGCAGCCCAACGCGGGGCAAGCCCGCTCGCCACAGTAAGCCTACTGACCACAGTAAACCCACTGGCAACAGCAAGCCGGCTTGCCACAACAACATGCGCTCACCCCAACAAAAAGCGTGCACACCCCACATTATTTTTTGCCTGCCTTTCTACAATGATTCCAAGAGGAACAGACATGGCTGAAACGTCCCCCATCCGCTACAGCTTCGGCGGTGATGAACACTTGTTTGCCGAGGTCAGCGACAGCATGTCCCTGCAGGCCTTTTTCAAAGGCATGGCCGTGACCCGCGCCGTGGAGCGTCTGGCGCTGGACGGCGTATTGGATGTGTGCCTGGCCAATGCGTCGTTTCAGATTCGCTTCGACCCCGACCGCATCGCGCCACACGTGCTGCTCGACGCGGTGCAAAGCGCCGAAGCCCGGGCCGTGGCCGAGCGCACGTTGCACACGCGCATCATTGAAATCCCGGTGCTCTACAACGACCCCTGGACCCACGAAACGCTGATGCGTTTTCGCGACCGTCACCAAGACCCCACGGGCACGGACCTGGAATACGCTGCGCGCATCAACGGCCTGGCCGATGTCGACGCGTTTATCGCCGCCCACAGTGGCGCGCCGTGGTTTGTGTCGATGGTGGGCTTCGTCGCAGGCCTGCCGTTCATGTTCCAGATGGTTGAGCGCGAACGGCAATTGCAGGTGCCCAAGTACCTGCGCCCGCGCACCGACACCCCCAAATTGACCCTCGGGCATGGCGGCTGCTTTGGCTGTATCTACTCGGTACGCGGCGCCGGGGGTTACCAGATGTTTGGCGTAACCCCGGCGCCGATCTATGACCCGGCGCAGCAATTGGCGTACCTCAAGGAGCACATGGTGTTCTTCCGCCCCGGTGACATCGTGCAGTTCAAACCGCTGGACCGCGACGCCTATGACCTGGCGGTCGCCGAGGTGGACGCGGGGCGTTTCGACTTGCGCATCCGTCCGGTGGAATTTTCCCTCGACGCCTTTCTTGCCGACCCCGTTGGCTATCCGAAAACCCTGCAGGAGGCGCTGGCATGATCAAAGTCATCAAACCCGGCCTCGCCACCTCTGTGCAGGACCTTGGTCGTGAAGGTTATTACCACTTGGGCATCCCGCCCTCGGGTGCGCTGGACCAATACGCCTTGAGCGCGGCCAACCACCTGGTGGGCAACCCGGTGGGTGCGGCCGGCCTGGAATGCACCTTGATCGGGCCGGAGTTGCTGTTTCAACAGGACGCGTTGGTGGCGCTCAGCGGTGCGCTGATGGCGCCGCGCCTGGACGGTGACGTGGTGCATCAGGACACCGCGTTCCAGGTGCGCGCCGGGCAGGTGCTGCGCTTTGAATTTCCCAAGGCGGGCGCGCGCACCTACCTGGCGGTGGCGGGCGGCATTGATGTGCCATTGGTGCTCGGCAGCCGCTCGACGTACACCCTCGGCGCGCTTGGCGGGTTTCAGGGACGGCGCTTGCAGGCGGGCGATGAACTGCCGATCGGCCAGGCCTGCGGGCAGGGGCGTGAGGGCAACAGTTTGCCGATGGCGCTGCGTCGCTCAGTCGGCGGCGATGTGACCTTGCGTGTGGTGCCGGGGCTGTATTACGACCGGCTGACTGACGGCGCGAAAAGCAGCTTTTTTGCCGAACCGTGGACAGTGGGCTCCGAGGCGGATCGCATCGGCTATCGCTTCAAGGGCGGCAGCGCGTTGAGTTTTCAGCCGCGTGAGCAGCCGTTCGGCGCGGGCTCGGACCCGTCGAATATCGTCGACAGTTGCTACCCCATTGGCTCGATCCAGGTGCCGGCGGGGTTGGAGCCGATTGTGCTGCACAGGGATGCGGTCTCGGGCGGTGGCTACGCGATGATTGGCACGGTGATCAGTGCGGATCTGGATTTGATCGGGCAGATGCAGCCGAACCAGCGGGCGGGGTTTGTGGCGGTGACGCTTGAGGAGGCATTGGAGGCGCGGCGGGTGTACAAGAAGCGGCTGAAAATAATGGGCGGTTTATTCACTCCCTGAAAACACATAGGACCCATGTGGGAGCGGGCTTGCTCGCGAAGGCGGTGTGTCAGCCAGCCTATTCGGTACT
>NZ_CAWNZA010000048.1:0-301599 GCF_963878885.1 Pseudomonas sp. R9.37
TCTTGACGACCATAGAGCATTGGAACCACCTGATCCCATCCCGAACTCAGCAGTGAAACGATGCATCGCCGATGGTAGTGTGGGGTTTCCCCATGTGAGAGTAGGTCATCGTCAAGATTAAATTCCAGAGCCCCTGTTTGCTAACGCAAACAGGGGCTTTGTTTTGGGCGGTCGAAAAGTGCAGGTATGAAGGCATCGCGATGCGCCAACGATAATGTGTGCTTTCCTGATAGGCCCAGCTCCCAAACTTCCCGCTACCTCCGGGCCATGGGCGCTAAATCCCGGCCGTACAAAAGCCCAACCCTCTCCCCGAAATCGCCAATATCAGCAAACGCTACGTCCTCCCATTATTGCGCCGCATGCCGCGACGGCCTGCTTGACCAGCGGTTGAATCCGTCCCACAAATTTGCACAGTTATTTCTGAACCAGACCATTAGAATAGGCACCTAACCTTTTTTAGAGTTCGAGCCCTAACTATGCCCGATCCGGTTGATACCCCAGCGGTGTCGGATTTACCCCTGGACGATCTGGTGGCATGCCATGAGTGCGACTTGCTGATGCGCAAGCCCACGCTCGCTCGAGGCGAAAAGGCTCAATGCGCACGCTGCGGTTACGAGCTCTATGCTCACCGCTACAATGTCGTTGAGCGCAGCCTCGCCTTGGTAATCGCCGCACTTTTGCTGTATATCCCCGCGAACTTTTTACCCATCATGCAGCTCAATCTACTCGGGCAGTCCTCAGAGGACACCGTTTGGAGCGGCGTTGTAGGTCTGTTCGATACCGGCATGCAGGGCGTCGCCGCAGTGGTGTTTCTGTGCAGCATGGGCATCCCATTGCTCAAATTGCTCTGCCAATTGGCTGTGCTGTTGAGCATTCGCTGGAAGATCGGCCGCAGCTATGGGTTGTTCCTCTACCGCATTTACCATCACTTGAAAGACTGGGGAATGTTGGAGGTCTACCTGATGGGCGTGCTCGTGGCGATCGTCAAACTCGCCGACATGGCCTCCATCACGGTCGGCCTGGGGCTTATCTGTTTCGTCAGTCTATTAATGGTTCAGGTGCTGCTTGAGGTGGTGATGTCGCCCCACCAGATCTGGCAAGCGTTGTCAGGAGAGGATGATCATGCGGGCGATTGATGCAGGCATTCTGATTTGTACCGAATGCCATGAGCTGAACAAGCAAGAAGCCGACACCGATGAGCAGCTCTGCACCCGTTGCGGTGCGCTGGTCCACGCCCGTCGTCCCAACAGCCTTACGCGTACCTGGGCGTTACTGATCACGGCGGCGATCCTGTATATCCCCGCCAACCTGTTACCAATCATGACCATCAACTCCCTTGGTCAGGGCGATCCAAGTACCATCATGGCCGGCGTGATCCAGTTGGTGCAGCACGGCATGTTCCCTATCGCTGCTGTGGTGTTTATTGCCAGTATTCTTGTACCGACATTCAAGCTGGTGGGCATTGGCCTGCTGTTGTTCTCGGTGCAGCGTCGCCAGCCGTTGTCCGCGCAACAACGGATTATCATGTACCGCTTCATCGAATTCATTGGCCGCTGGTCCATGCTGGATATCTTCGTGATCGCCATCCTGGTAGCGGTTGTTAACTTTGGGCGACTTGCCAGTGTCGAGGCTAATCTCGGTGCTGCAGCGTTCGCCAGTGTGGTGATCTTGACGATGCTTGCCGCAGTAACTTTTGATCCCCGACTGATTTGGGACAACACGGAGTCGGACGACGACCATGAGTGATTTGCCAAAAGCTAAAACCCGCCCGGCCTCCAACTGGTCGGCCATTTGGGTGTTGCCCCTGATAGCCCTGATCATCGGTGGTTGGCTGGGATGGCGTGCCTATTCCCAACAAGGCATCGAGATCCAGGTGCGCTTTGAAAGTGGCGAAGGCATCCAGGCCAACAAGACCGAAGTGGTCTACAAAGGCATGCCCGTGGGCAAGGTCAAGACCCTGGCCCTGGACGACGAGGGCAACAATCGCGGGGTGATCGCCACCATCGAGATGAACAAGGATGTGGAGCAATACCTCAAGACCAACACCCGTTTCTGGCTGGTCAAACCCAGTGTGAGCCTCGCCGGTATCACCGGTCTGGAAACCCTGGTCTCGGGTAACTACATTGCGGCCAGCCCTGGTGACGGCGAGCCGTCGCGCAAATTCAAGGCCCTTTCCGAAGAGCCGCCTTTATCCGACGCCAAGCCCGGCTTGCACCTGACCATCAAGGCCGATCGCCTGGGCTCGCTCAACCGTGGCAGCCCGGTGTTCTACAAGCAGATTCAGGTTGGCCAGGTCAAAAGCTACCTGCTGTCCGAAGACCAGAGTACGGTCGAGATCAAGGTCTACATCGAGCCCACTTACGCCAGCCTGGTGCGCAAACATACGCGCTTTTGGAACGCCAGCGGCATCAGCATCGACGCCAACCTCTCCGGCGTGAAGGTGCGCAGCGAGTCGCTCTCGAGCATCGTTGCCGGCGGCATCGCTTTCGCTACACCCGAGAACCGCAAGGACAGCCCTCCCACCGATCCAAGCCTGCCGTTTCGCTTGTACGAAGACTTCGACGCAGCGGCGGCCGGTCTCAAGGTCAAGGTCAAACTCACCGACTTCGAAGGCCTTCAGGCCGGGCGCACACCGGTCATGTACAAAGGTATTCAGGTTGGTAGCCTGAAGACCCTGAAGATTGACCCTGACCTGTCCAGCGCCAATGCCGAGCTCACCCTCGACCCGCTTGCCGAAGACTACCTGGTGCAAGACACCCAGTTCTGGGTGGTCAAACCGTCCATCTCGCTTGCCGGTATCACCGGCCTGGAAGCGCTGGTCAAAGGTAACTACATCGCCATTCGCCCTGGCGACAAAGGCAGTGCGCCGCAGCGCGAATTCGTCGCTCGGGCCAAGGCACCACCGTTGGACCTGCGTTCCCCCGGCCTGCACATGGTGTTGTTCACCGACAGCCTAGGCTCGCTGGATGTCGGCAGCCCGATCCTCTACAAACAGGTCAAGGTGGGTTCGGTACAGAGCTACCAGTTCTCGCGCAAGAACAAGCAATTGGTGATCGGTGTCCACATCGAGAAGGAATACGAAAACCTGGTCAACGGTTCGACGCGCTTCTGGAATGCCAGCGGCGTGACGCTGACAGGCGGGCTCACCGGGGGCATCCAGGTCAAGAGTGAATCCCTGGCCAGCTTGATGGCCGGCGGTATTGCCTTCGAAACCCCGGAACCGAACGTGCCGCTGAAAAAACGTATCCCGCGTTTCCGTCTGTTTGCCGATCGCGAAGCCGCCAATCAACACGGCACGCTGGTGACCATCAAGGTCGATCGTGCCGACGGCCTGCGCCCCGGCACCGCGGTACGCTTCAAAGGCCTGGACGTGGGCAAGATCGAGAGCGTCGACCTCAGTGCCGACATGCAGTCGGTGTTGCTCAGCGCGCGCATCACCCAAGTGGCAGATCGGATCGCCCGCGCCGGCAGCCAGTTCTGGGTGGTCAAGCCTGAGTTGGGCCTGATGAAAACCTCGAACCTGGAAACCCTGGTCACGGGCCAATACATCGAGGTGCAGCCATCTGCGAAAAACGCTGGCCCACAAAAGAGCTTCGTCGCGTTGGACAAGCCACCGGAGGCGGCCCGTCAGGAGGAAGGCCTGAGCCTGGTACTCAGCGCCGCACGCCGTGGCTCGTTGAAGGAAGGCGTGCCGGTCACCTACCGTGAGGTCACCGTCGGCAAAGTCACCGGCTACGAGCTGGGTCAAACCGCCGACCGCGTGCTGATCCATATCTTGATCGAGCCCAAGTACGCGCCACTGGTGCGCAGTGGCAGCCGCTTCTGGAACACCAGCGGTTTCGGTCTCGACTTCGGCTTGTTCAAAGGTGCGACAGTGCGCACTGAATCCCTGGAGACGCTGGTCGCCGGCGGTATCGCCTTCGCCACGCCAGACGGCGAGCGCATGGGCAATGCTGCCCGGCCGCAGCAGACCTTCCCGCTGTTCGACAAGTTTGAAGATGAATGGCTGACGTGGGCACCTAAGATTTCGCTCGGCAAGTAAACCGAGGCGCGGCCATCGCGGGCAGGCCCGGCTCCCACATTCAAGCGCATTTATCCTGTAGAAATGCGGTCACCTGTGGCAGCGAGCTTGCCCACGAAGAGGCCATAACCGGCGAAAAAAAAAGGCCCCTGGGTACTCACCCAGGGGCCTTTTTGCATTTCAGCTCAGTGGCTCAAACCTCATCCAACTCCGGCTCATCCGCCTGCACATTCACGGTCGCCTTCACTGCATCGTGACGACGGATGTACTTCCAGTCCGCCTCATCAATGTAGATGCCGTTCGGCCCGCTGCCACCTTCCAGGTCGATCGCCACCTGGGCGGACACCTGCGGCTTCACACTGGCCAGAATCGGCACAAAACCCAGCTGCAAACTGGTTTCCAGCAGCGCCGCCTGGTTCTTCTCATCGATGTCCGCTGCCTCATCGAGGTAGTACGGCAAACGCACGCGCCCGGCCTGATCACGGTCCATCAAGTGCAGCAACAAGTACATGTTGGTCAGCGCCTTGATGGTCATGGTGGTGCCGTTGGATGCCGCGCCGTCGATATCGGTGTGAATCACCGGCTGGCCATGCACCTTGGTGATCTCGAACGCCAGCTCGAACAGGTCCTTGAGGCCCAACTGGTTATGGTTGGCGGCCACAAGGCGGGCCAGGTATTCCTTGGCCTCTTCGTTCTTGTTGTCCTGCTCGGCGCTCTGGCTGAGGTCAAACACCGACAACGTCTCGCCTTCTTCATACTGACCGGCACTGTGGATGATCTGGTCGATATGCTTGAGGGCTTCCTTGTTCGGCGCCAGCACAATGCGGAAGCTTTGCAGGTTGGACACCTGGCGCTTGTTGATCTCGCGGTTGAACAAGGCCAACTGGTGTTCCAGGCTGTCGTAGTCGCTGCGGATATTGCGCAGGGTGCGCGCAATATCGGTGACGGCTGCACGGCGCGCCTTGCCCAAGGTCAGGGCTTCGTCAGTGCGGTGCGCATACGCGTTGATCAGCAGTTGCAGGCGGCGTTCGACGTCATCCTCGCTGTCAAACTTGGCCACGCCTTTAAGGCGAACCTGCGCATACAAGGCTTCGATCTGGCCGTCGGCGCGCAGCAAACCCTGCCAGCTGTCCTGATAGTCATTGAGCAGCGGCAGCAGGTTATCCATGGAGTCATCGACCGGGTCCATGAACGGCGTGCCGAACGGCAAGTCTGCCGGTAGCAGCTGGCGACGGCGCAACGCGTCATCCAGGGTGCGTTGCTTGGCTTCCATATCGCCAATCTGACGCCCAACCAATTGCAACTTGGCCGACAGCTGCTGCACGCGTTCGGTGAAGGCGTCGCTGGAGCGCTTCAACTCATCCTGGGCGGCTTCCATTTGCGCCAGGTTTTCCAGCTTCTCGCCTTCTTCAGCGCTCAGGGTCTGGGCGCGACGGAAGTCCTCCAACGCCTTCTGCGCATCCAGCACTTGCTGGTACAGCGCTTCAGTCTGGGTCTTGCTGGCTGCGCGGTCGGAGGCTACGGCCTGCTGGGTCTTGAGTTGCTTGAGTTCTTTTTCCAGGCGCTCTTTCTGGTCGCGCAACGCCGCGCGGTCCGCCAGGGCCTGCAACGCCGGTGGCTCGATGTGCGAGATGTCGATGGACAGCCCCGGCACTTCGAAGCGCTCGCCTTTGAAGCCGTCGAGGATCTGCTCCAGGGATTTGACCCACTGGCCGTCCTCATCCAGCGTAATGCCGTGCTCGCCCAATGGCAGGCTGAACAACGAGCTGTTGAACAGGCGCATCAGACGCTCGACATCCTGCTGCGAAAACTCTTCGCGCAGTTTGGCGTAGCTGTTGTTGTCCGCGTGGTCGAGCTGCTGCTTGACCGACTTCAAGCGTTTTTCCAGATCGCGCAAGCGCTCGTCCAAATCCTCGGCGCTGAACTGCCGCGACTGCGCCAGGGCGCCCGCCAACTCATCGTGAGCATCCTTGGCCGCCAGCAGCTGCTGTTCCAGCACCTTGACGTCATCCACCAGGGCGAAGCGATGCTTGAGCACCGACAGCTCGCCCAGCCAACGCTGGATGCCGCTGATTTCCCGCTCCAGGCGCATCAGCTCCTGGGTGCCACCGCGCTGATCGTTTTGCAGCGCGTCCTGCTCATTGCGGTAATGCTCGGCCTGGATCGTCAGCTCTTCCTTGCGTGCACTGGCGTAGTCCGACCAGGTGCCCAGCAACGAATCCAGCAAGGGCGACAGGCGATGCAGTTTGCCGCGCAGAACATCGCGCTGCCGAACGCCATTTGCCAATGCCTCAACCAACGGGCCGGCAGCCACCAGCGAGTTGTAATCCTGCTCCATGCGTCGTACATCACGGAACGCTTCTTCGCACGCCGCGATGTAGTCCACGCTGCCGGAACGCAGGCTGTGTTCAAAGGCATCCAGGAACAATTGCTTGAGCTTGGCCGCGGTGATTTCGCGCATGTGCAACAGGTTGATAAACAGCGCGCGGAAGGTTTTCAGGCTCTGCTCGCTGGTGGAGCGCAGCGGAATCAGGGTCAGGTCCAGCGGGATCGAAGTGTGGCCGCCCACCAGCAAACGGCGCAGTTCGTCCGGCTTGAGCTCGTAGGCTTTCAGGCCTTCGCGCTCAAGGTTGGTGAACAGCTCTTTCTGACGCAGGCAAGTGTCGTTTTTCTGGTAATGCGCCAGGTCCAGCTTGCCGGCATAGGCAAAGAACTGGTGCCCGAAACCACCGCCCGGGCCACGCCCGACCACGCCGATCACGTGCGGGCCGTGGGGCAGCGAGACTTCCACGAGGATGTAGCTGGTGTCGGTGGCAAAGTAGAAGCGCCGCGATTGCTCCAGGGTGTACTTGCCGAAACTCATGTCCGACATGCGCGCCAGAATCGGGAACTGCAGGGCGTTGATCGAGGCGGATTTACCCAGGTTGTTCGCGCCGTACACCGACAACGGTTCTTCCAGCGGGAACAGGCCCAAACTGTAACCGGCGGTGTTCAATAGGGCGAAGCGGCGGATGCCGTAGCGTTCCTTGCTCATGCGTCGGTCTCCTGTTCTTCGGCAATGGCGCGGGCCAGGGCGTCTTCTTCGCTGTCTTCGTCAAAGTCGCTCAAGTCCAGCGGGTCGTCGGTCTTGAGCAGTTTTTCATCGCTGTCTTCGTCGATGATCACCGGCGCCGGCAAAGGCAGCACGCTGTGCACACTGGCGGCGAGGTCGCGGTCCTGCTGCACCGACAGGCACACGTCGAGGAAACGGTGCATCGGCGGCAGGAAGCGATACACGCCGTTGTCCTCGCTGGCAAAACCCAGCTGGGTCATGCGGCGCATGATTTTTTCTTCAAGTTCTTCCTGGGTCTGCACTTCGGCCTGGATAAACAGATCGCGGTACTTCTCCAGCAACGACGGCAATTCGTCGCGGCCCAGGCTGCCGCCGTCGAGCACGGCGATCGGGTCGCGGCCCTGGTCGGCCAGGTGCTCGACAAGGATGAAGGTGAACAGCGCCAGGCGTTGGGCAGTCTTGTTCACTTGCGCGCTGGCAATCGCCGAGTCCGGCACAAAGTAATAGAAGCCGCGTGTATCGCACACCAGCTCAAAGCCCAGCGCCTTGAACAGCGTGCGGTACTGGTCCTGGAAGTTCGACAGCTGCGCGTACAGCTCCGGGTCGCGGCGGCTGACGTGGTAACCCTTGAACAGCTCGCGAAAGATCGGCGCCAGCTGGGACAGTTCGGATAGATCAAGATGCATGAGGTGTACTCGCAGAATGCTCGGCGGCATCGGTGCCGGCCGGGAGCAGGGCGAAGGAGCGCAGGCTGACCTGGTGCTCGTGTGTGTGGTAGTCGCGGCGTTCCAGGCGTTCGCGCTTGAAGCGTTTTTCACGCGAGAGCCGCGAGAACCAGTACAACAATTCGTCGGTGGCGCCGTCCGGTTCCTGCTCCAGCAGCCAGGTCATCAGGTCTGGCATCGGCAGCGCGTCTTCGCAGCGCTCGAGCATTTCCTTGACCGTGCGCGGTGCACGCTGGGCGTCGCCCTTGTGGGATTTGTGCGCCTTGGGGAAACGCGCCGGTTTCGGCTCGAAATTCGCCAGCGCGTACACATAGGCCTCGACCTGGCTGGCACTGCCGAGAAAGGTGCTTTGCGGTCGCGTGAACATCGGCATCGCCGCTTGCGGCACGGCGTCCAGACCTTTACGGCGGATGGCCGACAAGGCCAGCGCGGCGCCACGGGTCACGGCGTTGTGCCGGCGTGCTTCTTCACGCAACGGCAGCAGCAGTTCGCGCGCATGACGCAAGGTCAGCTGGGCGCTGGTCTGCATTTCGAGGATGCGCGCGTGGGTGCGCAGCAGCATGTCGTCATCGACCAGGTGGCCGAGGCGTTGTTGCTCGGTGAGCATGCGCAACAGCACGTTTTCGACCTTGCGCACGCCTTGTTCAAAGGCGCCGTCGGCGTTCACCAGCTGGATCATCGGCTCGACGTATTCGTCCCAGGTCGCCAGCACTTCGGCATACCGCTGGCGCAACGGAATCTGCCGGTCGCTGGTCTTGGCGCGGTCGGCCACGGCCGCGAGGGCTTGCTCGTCGTTGGCGAGTTTTTTCAATACATCGCGTACGCGCATGTCCAGCAGGCGCAGTTGGCGGGCCAGGTCGTGGCCATCCCGGATGTCGAAGGCGTCCTGAATGTAGCCGGCCAGGCGCTCGAGGTGGCGCAGGTAGGCTTCAATTTCCAGGCACAGGCCAAGCCGGTGCTCCTTGCGAAGATAGGCCAGGAAATCGTGGATCTGTGCGTTGAGCTCGAAACGGTTCGGGCTCTTGGCGACAGGCACCAGGATATCCAGGCGAATCCACACGTCCAGCAGGCTCGTGATGTCCTGGGGCGTGCTGTCCAGTTGTTGGGCGGCCAGTTGCGCGCGCAGTTCGCCAAGGCTCAAGGTGCCTTGGTCGAAGTGTTCGCACAGTGGCTCAAGTAAGGCCCAGTGTTCGGCGAGGGCGCGCAGGACGCGCTTGGGTTCGATCATGGGAATGGCCGGCTGGTTGGCGATTAAAAGTCGCGATTGTACTGCATCAGGCGCGGGATTTATCCACAGCCGGTCAGTGCACAGTGGGCGATTGTTACCGAACAGCGGTAGAATCCCCGCTCTTTAGTTATCCACAAGTGGCCGAGCTGTGCTTATCGAGTCCCGACGTCGCGCTTACTTGACCGCCATGCAGGTGGTCAACTGGCTGCCCCGCACCGAACTGCCGTTTGCCGCCCCATCGCGGCCCGAGCTGCTGCAGGCGCTTGAGCCTTATGAGGCGTTCGACGTGTCGGGGGAAGAGGCGGCTGCGCCGGTGGCCGTGGTCAAGCCCACGCCTGAATCGCGCCCTGTCGTCGAGCGGGTGAAGGTCGAAGTGCCGCGCCCGGCGCCAATGGCCAAGCCAGTGGTGGCCGAAACGGTTGCGCCGGTGGCCAAGGCGCCGGTGGTGCCGCCGCCGCGCTTTGCCCTGCAATTGCTGCGGGCCGGGCGTTGTCTGCTATTGGTGGAGTTACCCACAGGCGAGCGCTTCCAGACGCGCGACCCGGCTTACATGCTGCTCAAGGACATGCTGCGTGCTGCCGGCCTGCCCGACAGCCCGCAAATCGTCGGCGACCCGGTGCGCTGGCCGCTGCTGGTGCGTGGCAACATGGACCAGGGCCCGGAAGCTGCGCGGGATTTTGTGCAAGGTTTTGTTTCGGCGCGCCTCGAAGACGAGCCGTGCGTGTGCCTGTGGTTGATCGGCCTGCCCGCCGTGCGGTTTGCCGGCGAGGCGAATGCCGAGGCCTGGTACCGTGAACTGCAGGTCGAAGGCCTTGGGTCGGTGTGGGCCCTGCCGGGCCTGGAATTATTAATGGAAGAGCCACAGCGTAAGGCTGATGTATGGCAAGCCATGCGCCGGCTGATGGCGCGCTGGAAAAGTACCGATGAGTGAAGCTTTATCTTTCCGCCCAATGACCGAGGCGGACCTCGACGCTGTACTGAAGATTGAATACGCGGCGTTCAGCCATCCCTGGACCCGCGGGATTTTTCTCGACGGCTTGGGCAAGTACCAGATCTGGCTGATGTTTGAAGGTGAGCAGCAGGTAGGCCACGGCGTGGTGCAGATCATCCTCGATGAAGCGCATCTGCTGAACATTACCGTCAAGCCGGAAAACCAGGGCCGGGGTTTGGGCCTGGCGTTGCTGGAACACTTGATGTCCCGCGCTTATGCCGCCAATGCCCGCGAGTGCTTCCTGGAAGTACGCGACAGCAATACGGGGGCGTTTCGCCTGTACGAACGTTACGGTTTCAACGAAATCGGCCGTCGGCGCGATTACTACCCCGCCGTGGGTGGCCGCGAAGATGCCGTTGTGATGGCCTGCACGTTAGTGGACTGAATACACACGCCAATGTGGGAGCGGGCTTGCTCGCGAATACGGTGCATCAGTCAAAGATTTACTGACTGACCAATCGCATTCGCGAGCAAGCCCGCTCCCACATGTTGAACCGCGCTGTATCAGCGGTTGCCGTCGACCGGGTCGATGTCGGCCAGCTCAGCCTCATCCAGCCCGTTGCCGCCGCCGATCTCATCTTCATCGACGATGCTTAGATCGTAATCCGCCGGGTTATCCTCGCCTTCCTCCCGCGCATCCCGCGCACCGTCCTCATGGATAAGGGTTTCGGGGCTCATATCGTCGTCGGTCGGCTCATGGTCCTGCGTAGAGGCCCCGGTCATCCCGGCTTCGCGTACCCGTTCGTCGGGCATCAGGTGCTCGCGCTCGCCTGCCGGGATCTCATCGCCGATTTCCGCGGTCGGTCCTTCCTCGTCAAAATCCAGCTCGCGCATCGAGCCCATGCGGTCTTCGTTGTCGTCAATCGGTTCCGGCTGCGTAGCGCCGTAGGGACGTCGTGATTCAGTCATGGCCAATCCTCATACTGTGGGGCTTATAGTGTGTGGACAGGCACGGCGCCCTAAAGATTCAAGCTAATTACGGCTTGGCGTGACCCGGACGAGCGGTTGTCTGTCACACAGCTGCGCATCATTCCTGAGGCTTTCCCTGATGAACGAACTACAAGACCTGCTTGATAACAACGAACGCTGGGCGGACGCGATCAAACAGGAAGATCCCGAATTCTTCGCCAAGCTTGCCCGCCAGCAAACCCCGGAATACCTGTGGATCGGTTGCTCCGACGCCCGCGTACCGGCCAACGAGATCGTCGGCATGTTGCCGGGTGATCTGTTCGTGCACCGCAACGTCGCCAACGTGGTGCTGCACACCGACCTCAATTGCCTGTCGGTGATCCAGTACGCAGTCGATGTGCTCAAGGTCAAACACATCCTCGTCACCGGCCACTATGGCTGCGGCGGTGTGCGCGCGTCGATGCAGGACCGCCAGTTCGGCCTGATCGACGGCTGGCTGCGCACTATTCGTGATCTTTATTACGAAAACCGTGACCTGCTGGCCCAGCTGCCGACCGAAGAAGAGCGCGTCGATCGCCTTTGCGAGCTGAACGTGATTCAGCAAGTGGCCAACGTCGGCCACACCAGCATTGTGCAAAACGCCTGGCACCGTGGGCAGAGCCTGTCGATTCATGGCTGCATCTATGGCATCAAGGATGGCCGCTGGAAAAGCTTGAACACCACCATCAGTGGTTTTGAGCAGCTGCCGCCGCAATACCGCCTGCGCCCGTTGGGCGAAGCCTAAGGTCGTTTGCGTTCACGCCACCGGGCCATGAACGCCTGACCTTCGCTGTTTAACGGCTCCTGGTTGCCGGTGATCCAGCCCCGGCAGTTCAGCTCGCCGCACAGGCAAGCGAACTGCTGGGGCAGCGCGTCCTCGGTACTGGCGTAATCCAGCGTCAGCAAGGTGCCGGGAGCGATCGGCTGTACGGTCCAGAGCTCCAGGTCTGTGGTGTCGAAAAACACATTCGGGTCGCAGGAGTGCATCAACAGGCCGCAGAACCAGGAGTCATACAGGTGGATACGGGGTGACAGCTGCAGCGTATGCGGGCGCCGCTCCCCCACGGCGTAGCCGGAGACCTTGGCGATGCGCACACGGCTGTCGAAGGCGATGCGAGCCTTGACCCCGGCAGGCAATCCGTTAGCGTCCTGAATGGGCTGGAATTGCTCGGTCGAAGGATAGCCCGGTTCAAAAAGCAGGGTTTTGAAAGGGTAAAGACAGTCCTTTGTGCTGGTTTTAGCCTTATCCATGGCTTGAGTTTTCATAACTCTCCTGGCTTAGGCTGCATCGACCTACTGAGTTGTCTGACGGCCAGTCTTGCAGCGAATGTGTGCGGCCCCAGACTCGCCCAAGTTGAATTCGATTTCTACTGTCAAATCTGACAGTAGAAACCGTTTTGTTTGTGCGTTTTATAGCGCTGGCGCGGTGAGCGACGCTGCCGGCACCACGCCTTTGAGCTGTTTCAACTGGGCCTTGATCGTAGGCGTGGCGCATTTGGCGTTGGCCTGTTCCGGGGTCAGGTTGCGTACCGAGGTGTAAAACAGCTCACAGGTCTGCTCCTTGCGCGTGACCTGCCAGGTGTTCATGCATGCCTTTAGCAACACATTCGGATCGCTGGCGGGCTTCTGCCCCATGCCGGCTTGCCAGCAGGCAGCGCTCAAATCCTGGCCCATCACCTTCAAACCGGCTTCGTCGGCTTTTTGTTCATTGCCGTCGTAGGTGGCAGGGTCTGCCGCGTACCAGATGTAGCTGGGGTGGTTGGCGCCCAGCACCGACACGGGTTTGCCCTCGGTCGGGCTGATCTGCGCCAGGCCCAGCACCGCCACCGTCTGACCGTACTGTTGTTTGATCCAGCTGCGCACCGGCGCACCGAACGCCACCATCGGCAATGAGCCGTTGGCGTGCAGGCTCAGTTCCTTGACCATGCGGGTCTGATAGTCGGTGAAATAGCTGTAGACCGTTTCCAGGTCCTTGCCCGCGTTGGACGGCGCGGCGATGGGGGCGATATCGATGATGGTCTGGTAGGCCGGGGTTTCGGTGGCCGGAATGCCGTTGTCGGTGAGCAACGTGGCCCAGCGATCGGTGGTGGCCGATTCCAGGTAATCCTGGGCCTGGGTCAGCGAGTAATCCGGCGGGAAGTGCAGCAGCTCGATGCTTTTGCGGTTTTCCAGGGCCATGCCCAGCGGCAGGAACAGGTACCAGTTGTAGGCCCATTTGCCGTCGGTGTTGAGCTTGCTGGCGCCTTGGTAGGCCAGGTCAGCGGTGTTGAGCAGCGTGGTGAGGGGCTGGCCGTAGTGGTCGGGTACGCCGCTGAAGGTCGCCACGACCTCGCCGTCATGGGTTTTCACGCTGACCTTGGCGCGGCTGTACCCGTCGCGCTGCAAGCTCTGGTTCAGGTAGTGCTCGGCGGTCTGCTCCAGCGTCCATGGCCGAAAGCAGATCACGTTGCAATTATTGGGAAACGCGAACAATTGGGTGACGCGTTGCGTGCTGCCCAGTGGTACTTCGATATCGGCGTGTACGACCGCACTGGCCAGCAGTGCGACCAAGGTGAAGGACAGCCTGGTCGGTTTGAACATAGTTGGTTCCTTGTCAGCGAAAGCCCGTCTGCGCGGGGTGAAAGCCCACCTCCACACAGTAGCGGCTGACCAGGAAAACCGCGTGCTAAATCGCCAGGCGTGTCGCTATTGGATAAGAAAACCTACACCTTGAATTGCAATGCGTTGCTCAAATCGCCCATGGGCGTCTGGCCGCGGGAAATCATCGCGTCGTCGCGCTGCTTGAGGCCGTCCAGTTTCTCCAGCTGGAACACCCTGGTGATCAAACGCAGGATCGATGCCGTGTCGTAAACCGTGTGGTCCACGGTGCCTTTGCGCGCAAACGGCGACACCACCAGCGCCGGAATTCGCGTGCCCGGGCCCCAGCGGTCGCCTTTGGGCGGCGCCACGTGGTCCCACCAGCCGCCGTTTTCATCGACGGTCACCACCACCACCATGTTTTTCCACTGCGGGCTTTCCTGCAGCACTTTCAAGGCGCGAGCGATATGGCGATCGCCCGAGGCTACGTCGGCGTAACCGGCGTGCATGTTCAGGTTGCCCTGAGGCTTATAGAAGCTCACGGCAGGCAGCTTGCCGGCCTGGGCGTCGGCGAAGAATGTGTTGGTGCTGGCCTCATCACCCAAGCCGCCATCGCGCAGGCGTTTATCACGCTCGGCGCGGTTTTCTGGCCCTTGTTGCTTGAAGTAGTTGAACGGCTGGTGGTGATACTGAAAGTTGGGGATTTTCGGGATGCCGCCCGAATCCTTGAACTGGTCGAGGGTCGCTTGCCACGCCCCGGCGTACCAGGCCCAGTCGACGTTCTTTTTCGACAGCTTGTCGCCGATGTGTTCGTGGGTTTGCGGCACGAGCACGTTGGGCAGGTCGGGTTTGGAGTAATCCGGGTTTTGCGGGTCGCGAATCCAGGTCGGCCAGTACGGCGGGGCGAGGGTGTTCACGCCGTAGCCGTCCGGCGTCAGTGCGCTGGGGCCAAACTGCGGTGGGCCGGTCATGGCACTGGCGGGTGACTTGTCCAGCGGCTTGAGGCGCGGGTCGGCAGGGTCATCGCTTTGCAGCGTGGCAATCTGCGCCTTGGCCACCGACTGCGCGGCGTTTGGATAAAACGGCGCCGTGGCGCTGATCAGGTACTGGTGGTTAAGAAACGAGCCACCAAATGCACCCTGAAAGAAGTTGTCGCACAGCACAAACTCCTTGGCCACATCCCACAGGCGCAAGGAATAACGGCTCTGGGCGTAATGGCCCATCACCAGGCCACCGGAATCGCCCCAGGCCACAAAGTTGTCGTTCTTGCCGCCGTTGATCTGCATCTGGTTCTGGTAGAACACGTGCCACAAATCGCGCGTGACCAGGCTCAAAGGCAGGTCTTCGGCGTTCGGGCCTTTGAGGGCGAACGGTGCGTTGGGCAGGTTTTCCTGGAATTGCACTTCGCTGGGGTAGGTCACCCCATCCACGCTTTGCGGGCCGACTTGCAACACACCGCCCCAGGTTGGCGGCAGGCTGGTCAGCAGGCTGCCGTCGCGGTCGCGTTGCTGGGCCTCGGCGCCGGAGAGTGCCGAGAGTGGTTTTTCCACGCCAGGGAAATCAGCAAACAAATTGTTGAAGCTGCGGTTTTCGGCATAAATCACCACCACGGTTTTCACCTGGTCGTGCAAGGCCTTGTCCAGCTCTTGAGGTGTGAGCGGTCGCGTCACCGGTGTGCTCGGTGTTTCACCGGTGTGGCCACAGGCACTCAAGGTCGCGCCGACCCCCAGCACTGCCGCACCCCCCAAGAAACGCCGGCGGCTGGTGTCTACCGGCGGTTGAGCGATGGAATCGGGGGAAGGGCGGTCTTCGTGCTCGTCACTCATTGCTGGGAGTCCCTGCGCGGTGGTTGTTTCAAGATATTTCGCAGGACGGTAGCAACGCAATGTGACGAAAAGAAGACAGCCGGGTTAAAGCCGCAGATCGAAATAGGGCAGCGGGCTTGCTCGTGAAAGCGCAGTGTCGGCCAACCGTTTCACTGACCCCGCGCATTTTTGCCAGCAAGCCCGCTTCCACCCTGACCGTGTTATGGCATGACGGGTGGCAAATACTTCAATGTCGTCCCCAACGCCCACAACAGGAACAACACCAGCGGCGTGTGCACCAGCAACTGCACAAACGAAAACCCGATCAAATCCCGCGCCTTGAGCCCCAACACGCCCAGCAGCGGCAGCATATAGAACGGGTTGATCAGGTTCGGCAGCGCCTCGGCCGCGTTGTAGATCTGCACTGCCCAGCCCAGGTGGTATTGCAGGTCGTTGGCCACTTGCATCACGTAAGGCGCTTCGATGATCCATTTGCCGCCGCCCGACGGAATAAAGAAGCCCAGCACCGCCGAGTACACGCCCATCAACAGCGCGTAGGTGTCGTGTGAAGCAATAGAGGTGAAAAAGGTCGAGATATGGTGCGCCAGGGTTTGGCCGTCGCCGCCCTTGACCACCGTCATCAGCGCCGCGATGGAGCCATACAGCGGAAACTGGATCAGCACGCCGGTGGTGGTCGGTACGGCGCGCGCCACCGCATCGAGGAAGCTGCGCGGGCGCCAGTGCAGCAGTGCGCCGACCATGATGAACAGGAAGTTATAGGTGTTGAGGCCCGAAATTGCACTGATCGCCGGCTTGGTCGAAAACTCATGGAACAGCCAACCGGCCGCCAGCAACGCCAGCAGAATAGTCAGCAGCGGGCTATGTTCCAGCCATTCGCCCGGGCGGGTGGGCGCTTGAAGCTTAGGCAGGTTGAACGCCGGGTCGACGCCGCAGGCCTTTGCATCACGGGCGCTGTTCGGGCCGGGCGCGGTGGCGTAGGCGATGATCAACGAGACCACGATCAGCGCCAGCAACATCACCCCGGATTGCCACAGGAAAATCGTGTCGGTGAAGGGGATCACCCCCGTAATCGACAGGATCGACGGCGGCAGGCTGGCCGGGTTGGCCTGCAATTGCGCGGCCGACGACGACAGCCCCAGCGCCCACACCGCGCCCAGGCCCAGATAGGCCGCAGCACCGGCTGCGCGGTAATCCATGCGTAAATCCGTGCGGCGGGCCAGTGCGCGCACCAGCAACCCGCCGAACACCAGCGACAAGCCCCAGTTGAGCAGGGACGCGACCATGGAAATCAATGCAACCCAGGCCACCGCCGAGCGGCCGTTTTTGGGGATACGTGCCAGGCGGTCAATCAGTTTCACCGCCGGTGGCGAACTGGCCACCACGTAACCGCCGATCACCACAAAGGCCATCTGCATGGTGAATGGGATCAGGCTCCAGAACCCGTCACCAAAGGCTTTGGCGGCTTCGGTGGGTGCGGCGCCCATGCCCAGGGTTGCCACGGCGACGATGATCACCGCGAGGGCGGCAAACACCCAGGAATCCGGAAACCAGCGTTCGGCAAAGTTGGAGCAACGCAGGGCAAATCGGGCATAGCGGCTTTCTTCGATAGCATCGGCCACGAGTCATTCCTCTTGTATTTATTATGGTGTTGGCAGTTTTACGGCATGTTCCGCTACGGCCATTGATATGGGAATGCAGTTATCTTCATCGATCCATGAGTAAAACAAATATATCCGTCGCGATTGCCATCACCGGACTCAACTCATAACCTGCACGCCATTTTGTTTGTCTGCCGAGCTTGCACATGACTGCCACCTTTTCCCCACAGGCGCAGCGTTTTTCCCGCTCCGACTACAAAACCCTGGGCTTGGCCGCCCTTGGTGGCGCCTTGGAAATCTACGATTTCATCATCTTCGTATTCTTTGCGCTGACCCTCAGCCAACTGTTTTTCCCGCCCGAAATGCCCGAGTGGCTGCGCCTGCTGCAAAGCTTCGGGATCTTCGTGACGGGCTACCTGGCGCGCCCGCTGGGCGGCATCCTGATGGCGCACTTTGCTGACCATCTGGGGCGCAAACGCGTGTTCAGCCTGAGCATCCTGATGATGGCGTTGCCGTGCCTGCTGATCGGGATCATGCCGACCTACGCGCAAATCGGCTACTTCGCCCCGCTGATCCTGCTGATGCTGCGCGTGCTGCAAGGCGCCGCAGTGGGCGGCGAAGTACCCAGCGCCTGGACATTCGTTGCCGAGCACGCACCGCGTCATCATCGCGGCTACGCGCTGGGTTTCCTGCAAGCCGGCCTGACCTTCGGCTACCTGCTGGGCGCACTCACTGCCACGCTGCTGGCGCAAGTCTTCACCCCAGCCGAAATCCTCGATTACGCCTGGCGCTTCCCGTTCCTGCTCGGTGGCGTATTCGGCGTGATCGGCGTGTGGCTGCGCCGCTGGCTCAGCGAAACTCCGGTGTTCCTCGACATGCAGGCCCGCCGCCAGGCGGCCGCCGAACTGCCGCTGCGCACCGTGCTGCGCGACCATCGCGCCGTGCTGCTGCCGGCCATGATCCTCACCTGCGTGCTCACCTCGGCCGTGGTGGTGCTGGTCGTCATCACCCCGACCCTGATGCAAAAAACCTTCGGCATGAGCCCCAGCCACACCTTCGCCTTGAGCGCGCTGGGTATTGTCTTTCTGAATATCGGCTGCGTCCTCGCCGGCCTGCTGGTGGACCGCATCGGCGCCTGGCGCGCGGTGCTGGTCTACAGCCTGTTGCTGCCAGTGGGGATTGCGCTGCTGTACGCGAGCCTTATCAACGGCGGCGTGTGGCTGGGCGCGGCGTACGCCGTGGCGGGCTTGAGTTGTGGCGTGGTGGGCGCGGTGCCGTCGGTGATGGTCGGCCTGTTTCCGGCGCATGTGCGAGTGTCGGGGATTTCCTTCACCTACAACATTGCCTACGCGTTGTGGGCGAGTACGACGCCGTTGTTGCTGATCGCGCTGATGCCCACGCGCCCGTGGATTTGCGTGGGCTATTGCGTGGTGATGGGCGCGGTCGGGGTGGCGAGTGTGGCGCTGTTTGGCAAGCGCCACACCTTGGTTACCTGAAGCTCAGGTCAGAAAGTGCCAGAGCAACAGCGTGCCGACCAGGCCGACCACGGAAACGATGGTTTGCAGCACCGACCACACCCAGATCGTCTGCTTCAATTGCAAGCCAAAGTACTCGCGCACCATCCAGAACCCGGCGTCGTTGACGTGACAGAAGAACACCGAGCCTGCGCCAATCGCCAGCGCCACCAGTGAACTCTGCGTCGCCGCCAAACCCGCCATCATCGGCGCGAGAATGCCCGCCGTGGTTGTCGTGGCGACGGTCGCCGAACCAGTGGCCTGGCGCAGGGCCACGGCAATCAACCAGGCCAGCAGCAGATACGGCATGTGCGCGCCTTCGGCGACTTTACTGATGGTCTGGCTGACGCCGGCATCCAGCAACGTTTGCTTGAGGCCGCCGCCGGCGCCGATGGTCAACAGCAACACGGCGATGGGCGCGAGGGCTTTGCGCAGCGTATTGCCGACCTCGGCGCGTGGCATGCCGGCGGCCCATCCCAGGCAGATCACGGCGGCGATGACAGCCAGGCCGAGGGCGATCAGCGGTTCACCGAGAAACTTCAAGGTCAGTGCCAGCGGGTTTTCCGGCGCCATCGCAACTTTGGCCAAGGTGCTGCCGAGCATCAAAATCACCGGCAACAAAATGATCAGCAACGACACCCCGAAACTCGGCTGGCGCGGTGCCTTGGGCGGTGCGCTGAACAGCGCGCCGATGTCGGCCGGTTCATCCACCTGCATGCGCTTGGACAGCCAGTTGCCATACAGCGGGCCCGCGAGAATCACTGCTGGCACCGCCAGGCAGAAGCCCAGCAACATGGTCAGGCCCAAGTCGGCGTGCAATGCGCTCACCGCAATCAGCGGCCCCGGGTGCGGTGGCATCAGGGCGTGCAAGGTGGTCATGCCCGCCAGTGCCGGAATGGCGATTTTCAGCAGTGGCTGATTCGAACGTTTGGCCATTACGAAGATGATCGGCACCATCATTACCAGCCCGACTTCGAAGAACAGCGGCAAGCCAATCACCATCGCCACCAATGCCATCACCCAAGGCAACGACTTGCCTTTGCCCAGCCCGAGCAAGGTGGTGGCGATACGGTCGGCGGCGCCGGATTCGGCCATTAACGCACCGAGCATCGAACCCAGAGCAATGATGATCCCGGCCTCACCGAGGATTGCCCCGGCGCCTTTGCTGAAGGCCTTGGCGACTTCTTCCGGCGGCAACCCCGCGCCGACGCCGGCGATAAACGTACCGATCAGAATCGATAAAAATGGCGGCAGCTTGGTCGCGCTGATCAACACAATGATGCTGGCGATGGCCAGCAGAACGCAGAACATGAGACGGGTGTCGTGAACCATCCACGCGGCAGTCGATAACTCCAAAACGGGACTCCTTATCGAACAGGTTGGCTAATTTGTTTCTTTTTGTTTCCTGCTCGAAAAGCATACCTGATAGAACTGTTGCAGAGCGTCCATGTGCGATTTTGGTGCGCGCGATATAACGACGAGCTGTCGCGCAGATGACAAATTTGCAACCCCTGCGCGGGGATCTGGCCTATAGCTCTATGATCAACGAACCCCACTTATCGAGGAATTTTCATGAGCGCAGGACATAACCACGGTCAGGTACGCGCCGGCCACGAGCGTCTTCTATGGATCGCCCTGGGGCTGACCAGCAGCTTCATGATTGCTGAGGTGATCGGCGCGTTTATCACCGGCAGCCTGGCGCTGTTGTCCGACGCCGCGCACATGATGACCGACGCCCTGGCGCTGGCGATTTCTCTGGTGGCCATCCAGGTCGCCAAGCGCGCGGCCGACCGCAAGCGCACCTTTGGCTACGCGCGTTTCGAGATCCTCGCGGCGGCGTTCAATGCGCTGCTGTTGTTTGGCGTGGCGTTTTACATTCTGTATGAGGCCTATCAACGGCTGCAGGCACCGGCTGAGATCCAGTCAACCGGCATGCTGGTGATTGCGTTTTTGGGGCTGATCGTCAACCTGATCTCGATGAAACTGCTGAGTGCCGCCAGCGGTGAAAGCCTGAATGTGAAGGGCGCTTATCTGGAGGTCTGGAGCGACATGCTCGGTTCCATCGGCGTGATGATCGCGGCAGTGGTGATCATGTTCACCGGCTGGGGCTGGGTTGACTCGGTGGTGGCGGCGGCGATTGGTTTCTGGGTGTTGCCGCGCACTTGGACGCTGCTCAAGGAAAGCATGAACGTGCTGCTGCAGGGCGTGCCGGACGGCATCGATATCGATCAGGTCGAGCAGGCCATTCGCGGTGTGCCGGGGGTCAAGGACGTGCACGACCTGCATATCTGGGCCCTGACCAGCGGCAAGAATGTGCTGAGCACGCACTTGGTGGCGGATGCTGCGCTGAACACGGAGCAAAAAATCCTTAGTCAGGTGACGGAATTGCTGCACGAACAATTCGATATTTCCCACGCCACGATTCAGGTGGAAGGCGAAGGTTTTGTGCACGACGAGCATGACGAGGTGCATGCCTGAGCCCGGCTAACGGATTTGTAATGTTTCGCCCACGGCCCTGATAAGTACCGAAAGCTACATTGCCCCCCGCTGGGAAATCTCAGCGACTTCATGGGCGTGGAACTTTCGTTATGGCACTTTCCGTTAGAACACTTTTGGGGGCAGCAGCGTTGTGGGTGGCCGCAGGCGCTGCCCAGGCGCAAACCCTCTCTCTGGATGCAGCCCTGCAAGCCGCCTTCGCCAACAACCCTGACCTGGCCGCTGCGCAATGGGAAATCGACATTGCCCAGGGCGGTCGCCAGCAGGCCGGCTTGATCCCCAACCCGGTGGCTTCCTGGGATGCCGAAGACACTCGCCGCAACACGCGCACGACCACCCTCAAACTCAGCCAGACCCTGGAACTGGGCGGCAAACGTGGCGCGCGCATTGACGTCGCGACGCGCGCCCAGGACGCCGCGGCGCTGACCCTGGAGCAGCGTCGCAATGGCCTGCGCGCCGACGTAATCGACAGTTACTACAGTGCTTTGCGGGCCCAGCAGCGCCTCGACTTGGCGCAACGCTCGATGGCCCTGGCCGAGCGTGGCCTGGTGGTCGCCAAAGGTCGCGTCACCGCCGGCAAATCATCGCCGGTGGAAACCACTCGCGCGCAGGTGCAGGTGTCGCAGATCCGCCTGGAATTGAACCGCGCGCAAATCGGCCTCAGCGATGCCTATCGGCGCCTGGCCGCCAGCACCGGCAGCGCCACGCCTGACTTTGAGGCCGTGGCCGCGCAAAGCCAATCCGCGCCGCCCTTGCCGGCCGCCGCGCAATTGCTCGCGCGGCTCGAGCAAACCACCGAACTGCGCCTGGCCGACCTGCACATTATTCAAAGCGAAGCCAGCGTGGGCCTGGAAAAGGCCCAGCGGATTCCCGACCTCGATGTGTCCATCGGCAGCCAGTACGACGCCAGCGTGCGTGAACGCGTGAACCTGGTGGGCGTGTCGATGCCGATCCCGCTGTTCAACCGCAACCAGGGCAATGTGCTCGCCGCCAGCCGCCGTGCCGACCAAGCCCGCGACTTGCGTAACGCGGTCGAACTGCGCCTGCGCACCGAAACCCGCCAGGCCCTGGACCTGTGGCAAACCGCCGATACCGAAGTGCGCGCATTCAACCAACACATCCTGCCCGCCGCCCAGAGCGCGGTGGACAACGCCACCCGTGGCTTCGAGATGGGCAAGTTCAACTTCCTCGACGTGCTCGACGCCCAGCGCACCTTGATCGCAGCCCGCACCCAATACCTGGTGGCGACCGCTCAGGCGACCGACGCCTGGGTGCGCATCGAACGTATTTACGGCGACCTCGCCCGGTTTTGATCTTTTCTGGAGTCTTTTATGAAGCCTAAACACGGTGTGGCGCTCGCCGTCGCCCTGAGCCTGATGCTGTCCGGTTTTGCACAGGCCGAGGAGGAGGAAGGCACACTCGAACTCACCGAGCAACAGATCCAGGCGGCCGGTATTCAGCTCGCCCAAGCCCAACCGCGGGCGATCAGCACGCTGCTGACGCTGCCGGGAGAAGTGCGTTTTGACGAGGACCGTACCTCGCACATCGTGCCGCGTGCGGCCGGTGTGGTGGAGGCGGTAAAGGTCAACCTTGGCCAGTCGGTGAAAAAGGGCGAGGTGTTGGCCGTGATCGCCAGCCAGCAGATTTCCGACCAGCGCAGCGAGTTGGCCGCCAGCGAGCGACGCGTCGAGCTGGCGCGTACCACCTTTGAGCGTGAGCGCCAGCTGTGGAAGGACGAAATCTCCGCCGAGCAGGATTACCTGCTGGCGCGCCAGACCTTGCAGGAAGCGGAAATCGCGCTGAACAACGCGCGTCAGAAGATGACGGCGCTCAGCGGCAGCGCCGTACTGGCCGGCGGTAATCGCTACGAGCTGCGCGCGCCATTCGCCGGTGTGGTGGTGGAAAAACACCTCGGCGTGGGCGAAGTGGTAGGCGAAACCAGCAACGCCTTCACGCTCTCGGATTTGTCCCAGGTGTGGGTCACGTTCGGCGTGTTTCCCAAGGACCTGAACAAGGTGCGCGTCGGTAAACCGGTGAAGGTCAGCTCCACGGAAATGGGCACCGACGTTCAAGGCACCGTGGCCTACGTCGGCAACCTGCTCGGCGAGCAGACGCGCACCGCTACCGTGCGCGTGACTGTGCCCAACCCTGACGATGCCTGGCGCCCAGGGTTGTTTGTGACTGTGCAACTGGCCACCGACACCTACCAGGCCAAGGTCACCGTGCCGCAAACCGCCATCCAGACAGTCGAGGAAAAACCCTCGGTATTCGTGCGCACGGCGGACGGTTTCATCACCCGCCACCTCGAACTGGGCGTGAGTGAAAACGGCTACGTCGAAGTGCGCCAAGGCCTGGAAGCCGGTGCGCAAGTGGCGACCGAAGGCAGCTTCATCCTCAAGTCCGAACTGGGTAAAGGCTCGGCCGAGCACGCCCATTGATCCTGCGAGTGATTCCCCATGTTTGAGCGCCTTATCCAATTTGCCATCGAGCAGCGCATCATCGTGCTGCTGGCGGTGCTGTTGATGGCCGGTGTCGGCATCGCCAGTTATCAGAAGTTGCCCATCGACGCGGTGCCCGACATCACCAATGTGCAGGTGCAGATCAACTCGGCGGCAGCCGGCTTCTCACCGTTGGAAACCGAGCAGCGCATTACCTTTCCCATCGAAACCGCCATGGCCGGCCTGCCGGGTTTGCAGCAGACGCGTTCGTTGTCGCGCTCTGGCCTGTCCCAGGTCACGGTGATCTTCAAAGACGGCACTGACCTGTTCTTCGCCCGCCAATTGGTCAACGAGCGCCTGCAGGTGGCCCGCGAGCAATTGCCCACCGGCATCGAAACCGCGATGGGGCCGATTTCCACTGGCCTCGGGGAGATTTTCCTGTGGACCGTCGAAGCCGAAGACGGCGCGCTCAAGGAAGATGGCACGCCTTACTCGCCGACCGACCTGCGCGTGATCCAGGACTGGATCATCAAGCCACAACTGCGCAACGTGCCGGGTGTGGCCGAGATCAACACCATCGGCGGCTTTGCCAAGGAATACCAGATCGCGCCGGACCCAAAACGCTTGGCAGCCTACAACCTGACGCTGACCGATTTGGTCACCGCGCTTGAGCGCAACAATGCCAACGTTGGCGCCGGTTACATCGAGCGCAGCGGCGAGCAGCTGTTGATTCGCGCACCGGGGCAAGTGGCGTCGATCGATGACATTGCCAACATCGTGATCACCACGTCGGACGGCACGCCGATCCGCGTGCGCAATGTGGCGCAAGTCGACATCGGCCGTGAGCTGCGCACCGGCGCCGCCACCGAAAATGGCCGTGAAGTGGTGCTGGGCACGGTGTTCATGCTGATCGGTGAAAACAGCCGCACCGTGTCCCAGGCGGTGGCGAAAAAACTCGAAGAGATCAACCGTTCGCTGCCCCAGGGCGTGGTTGCCGTGACCGTTTATGACCGCACCAACCTGGTCGAAAAAGCCATCGCCACGGTGAAGAAAAACCTCTTCGAAGGTGCGCTGCTGGTGGTCGCGGTGCTGTTTCTGTTCCTGGGCAATATCCGCGCGGCGTTGATCACCGCGATGGTGATTCCGCTGGCGATGCTGCTCACCTTTACCGGCATGTTTACCAACAAAGTCAGTGCCAACCTGATGAGCCTTGGCGCGCTGGACTTCGGGATTATTGTCGACGGCGCGGTGGTGATCGTCGAAAACGCCATTCGCCGGCTGGCCCATGCGCAGCAGCGCCACGGCCGCTTGCTGACCCGCAGCGAGCGCCTGCACGAAGTGTTCGCTGCGGCCAAGCAAGCGCGGCGCGCACTGATCTTCGGGCAACTGATCATCATGGTGGTGTACCTGCCGATCTTCGCCCTCACCGGGGTGGCCGGGAAGATGTTCCACCCCATGGCGTTCACCGTGGTCATCGCTTTGCTCGGTGCGATGATTCTGTCGGTGACCTTTGTGCCGGCCGCGATTGCGCTGTTTGTCACCGGCAAGGTCAAGGAAGAGGAAAACCTGGTGATGCGCACGGCGCGTCGGGCCTATGCGCCGGTGCTGGATTGGGTCATGACGCGCCGCCCGCTGGTGTTCGGCCTGGCGGTGCTGACCATCGTCGCTTCGGGCGTGGTGGCCAGCCGCATGGGCAGCGAATTTATCCCCAGCCTCAGTGAAGGCGACTTCGCTCAACAGGCCCTGCGCGTACCCGGCACCAGCCTCACGCAATCGGTGCAGATGCAGCAGCAGCTGGAAAAAACCTTGATGGCCCAGGTGCCGGAAATCGAGCGAGTCTTTGCGCGCACCGGTACCGCGGAAATCGCTTCCGACCCGATGCCGCCGAATATTTCCGACAGCTATGTGATGCTCAAGCCCAAGGACCAGTGGCCTGATCCAGCGAAATCCCGCGAGGCGCTGATCGAAGATATCCAGCGCGCCAGTGCGATTGTGCCGGGCAGTGCGTATGAGCTGTCGCAGCCGATCCAGTTGCGCTTCAACGAGTTGATTTCCGGGGTGCGCAGTGACGTGGCGGTGAAGGTGTTTGGCGACGACATGGCAGTGCTCAACAAGACCGCCGCAGAAATCGCCGAGACCTTGCAGACGCTTGATGGCGCCTCGGAAGTGAAGGTCGAGCAGACCGCTGGCCTGCCGGTGCTGACCATCAATATTGATCGCGACAAGGCCGCGCGGTTTGGCCTGAACGTGGGCGACGTGCAGGACACCATCGCCGTCGCCGTGGGTGGGCGCCAGGCCGGCACGCTGTACGAGGGTGACCGCCGCTTCGACATGGTCGTGCGTTTATCCGATGCGCTGCGCACCGATATCGAGGGCTTGTCGCGGCTGTTGATCCCGGTGCCAGCGCTGGCCAGCAACGCCTCGGGCCAGTTGGGGTTTATTGCCTTGTCCCAGGTCGCCAGCCTGGACCTGGTGCTGGGCCCGAACCAGATCAGCCGTGAGAACGGCAAGCGCCTGGTGATTGTCAGCGCCAATGTGCGCGGGCGTGATATCGGTTCGTTCGTCGAAGAGGCCGAGTCTGCCATCAGCACTCAGGTGAAGGTCCCGGCGGGTTACTGGACCACCTGGGGCGGCCAGTTCGAACAGCTCAAGGAGGCCTCCGAGCGCTTGCGTATCGTGGTGCCGGTGGCGTTGCTGCTGGTGTTCGGGCTGTTGTTCATGATGTTCAACAACCTCAAGGATGGCCTACTGGTGTTTACCGGGATTCCGTTCGCGTTGACCGGTGGGATCATGGCGCTGTGGCTGCGCGATATTCCGTTGTCGATCTCGGCGGGGGTGGGGTTTATTGCGTTGTCGGGGGTGGCGGTGCTTAACGGGCTGGTGATGATTGCCTTCATCCGCAACCTGCGTGAGGAAGGGCGTCCACTGTCGGTGGCGATCCATGAAGGGGCGCTCACACGTTTACGCCCGGTGTTGATGACTGCGCTGGTGGCATCCCTGGGGTTTATCCCCATGGCCTTGGCCACCGGCACCGGCGCCGAAGTACAGCGCCCGCTGGCGACGGTGGTGATCGGCGGGATTATTTCTTCTACGTTGCTGACCTTGCTGGTGCTGCCGGCGTTGTATCAGTGGGCGCACCGCAAGGAGGAATGATGCGGGTGGGGTGAGCGGGCTCTCTGTGGTGAGCCCGCTTACTGTGGCGAGCGGGCATGTTGTGGCGAGCGGGCTTGCCCCGCGTTGGGTGGCGAAGCCGCCCCAAATCTTTCGCCACGGTATATCAGGGATACCGAGGTGGGCCTGATGGGGTCTGCTGCGCAGCCCAACGCGGGGCAAGCCCGCTCGCCACAACAAGCACGCTCAGCCTTGAGGGGCTCATACCTGAGGAAACACCAGGCGAAACACGGTGAAAGCGCCGGGCGAACTGCGCACGTCGGTTTGCCCCTGGTGCAGGGTCATGATCGATCGCACGATGGCCAGTCCCAGGCCGGTGCCGCCCTCGGTTCGCGCGCGGCTGCTGTCGACACGGTAGAACCGTTCGAACAGGTGCGGCAGGTGGTGCGCTTCAATCCCCGGGCCTGGGTTGCTCACAGACAACGATACGCTGTTGCCGTAAGCCTCCACTCGCAACGAGATATGCGCGCCCGCTGGGCTGTGGCGGATCGCATTGGACAGCAGGTTGGAGAGCGCGCGTTGAATCATCAGGCGATCGCCGTGCACCTGGGCCTCGCCGCTGAGGGTCAGGTGCAGTTGTTTGTCTTCGGCACTCAGGGCGAATAAATCCATGACCCGATGAGCTTCGTCCGCCAGCGATACTGCGGTAAACGAAGCACGCGCTGCCGGGTGGCTGACCTGGGCCAGGAACAACATGTCGGAAACGATGCGTGCCAGGCGCTCCAGCTCTTCGGTGTTGGATTCCAGCACTGCTTTGTATTCGTCCGGTGGGCGTTGACGCGACAACGTGAGCTGGGCTTTGCCCATCAGGTTGGTCAGCGGTGCACGCAATTCGTGAGCAAGGTCGTCGGAGAATTGCGACAGTTGCTGCACCCCGGCGTCCAGGCGGTTGAGCATCACATTGAAGCCTTGCGCCAACTCGCCCAGCTCCTTGGGCAGGTTGTCGACGGACAAGCGATGGGTCAGGTCCTGGGTGGTGACTTTGGCCGCCACATGGCTGAACTGCTTCAACGGCGCAAGCCCGCGCTGCACCAGCCACCAGGCGCCCATGCCGATCAGCATCAACAACATGGGCAAGGCGATCACGGTGGCGCGCAGGTAGGCACTGAGCAGCGCCTGATCGTCCATGCGGTCCAGCGACAACAGCACGCGTACGCGTTCGCCGCTGGCCAGGCGCATCAGGCTGGAGGCGCTGAGCACCTGGTTGCCATTGCTGTCGGCCCAATTGAGGTAGCCGAGCGTTTCTCGCGGTGTGAAGTTTGTCAGCAGCGGCTCCTGAGGCTTGGCACCGATGCTCAGCAACACCGTTTCATCGGGCGCGGTGCCGACGATAGTGAGGTAAAAATTGTCATGGCCGATCACCAGGTCCATCAGCGAATGCGGGCGCGCCCGGATGGCGTGGGCGTCGAGGCCTTGAGACAGGCTGTGCTGGATCTGTTCCATCTTGCTTTCCAGGCCTTTGCGCGCCAGTTTTTCCAGTTCGTGGGTCAGGGCGAGATACGCCAACGTCGCCAGCAACAGCACCAGGCCCGCGCCCATGAGGCTGACCGTCAACCCCAGACGCATCGACAAACTGCCGGTTTTCATGGCCGTGCTTCCAGCACGTAACCCACGCCGCGAATGGTGTGGATCAGCTTGACGTCGCTCTGATCGTCCACCTTGGCCCGCAGGCGGCTGATGGAGACTTCCACGACGTTGGTGTCACAGTCGAAATTCATGTCCCACACCAGCGAAATGATCTGCGTGCGCGTCAGCACTTCACCGGTCTGGCGCATCAGCACCTGCAGCAGTGCGAACTCCTTGGTGGTCAAGTCAATGCGCCGTGTGCCGCGGTACGCGCGATGGCGGCGGGGGTCCAGTTCCAGGTCCGACACGCTGAACACTTCCGGCTGTGGGATGTGCTCGCTGCGCCGCAGCAGGGTGCGTACCCGCGCCAGCAATTCGGGAAATTCGAAGGGTTTGACCAGGTAGTCATCGGCGCCCATGTCCAGGCCCTTGATCTTGTCGGCCAGCCGCCCGCGGGCGGTCAGCATCATCACGCGCTGGGTGCCGTTGCGGCGCAATTGCTCCAGCACTTCCCAGCCATCCTTGCCCGGCAGGTTGACGTCAAGAATCACCAACTCATAGGCGTGCTGCTCAGCCAGGTGCAGGCCATCAATGCCATTGGACGCGCAGTCCACGACGTAGCCACTTTCATTCAGGCCTTGCTGCAGGTAGTCAGCGGTTTTTTGCTCGTCCTCAACCACAAGGATACGCATGGGGATTTACCTTTTACTGAAAGAGAAGGGTTCCATTTCCCTATGGATTCGGGTGTGTTGTGAGTAGGAAAATTCTGAAGTGTGAAGCAGCTTCAGGGTCAACTGCGGCAATGGGTCGCGACTAAGCCTGCGCGCAAAAAAAACGCCCCAGAGGGGCGTTAAAAAAATCATCTCTTTCCAAAGGAGCTAAAAAAAGCTTCAGAGACGAATGTTGCTCGGTGCTGACACGTTGAAGCGAGTATAGGAAGTTCAACTTAACGGGACGCTGGGGCCAATGTTACAGTTTTGATAGATAGCAATTTGTGAACAGATGTTAGTCAAGCGCGAACGAATGTAAGCACTCGACTGGGCGATTGTTCAAAGTGCGACCAATGGGTATTGCGCAATTAGGCGAACTTCTTCCAGGTCTGACTCAAACGCACTGGAGCGCACGGTGGCCTGGCGCAAGCGCAATGACAAATCTTTCAGGCTGCCGCTTTGCACCACGTACTCGGCCTCGACATCCCTTTCCCAGCGGCGTTGATCTGTCAGCGGGTTGCCGGATGCATCGCGGCGCATGTACACCGCGTTGGCGTGGCTGTAATCGGCGCCGGTGCCTTTGGCATAACGGGTCATGAACGACAGGCCAGGTATACCGAACGCCTGCATGTCGAGGTCGTAACGGGCCATCCACGAACGCTCCTTGGGCGAATTGAAGTCGCTGTACTGGATCGAGTTATTGAGGAAAATCGAGTCCGATTGGCGCAGGTAATCGAAGTCGTCATCGCCGTTGTTGCGCTGGTGCGAGAGGGCCAAGCTGTGAGCACCGACCTTTACGCCGAGCCTGGCACTCCAGATGGTGTTGTCGAATTTGCCCAGCAGCTGTTTGCCTTCGTCCACGGCCTTGTAATAGTTGAAATCGCCGAATAACGACACGTCGTCGGTCAGTGGGTAACTGGCGGCACTGCCGACGTAGTACTGGTCCCAGGCGTCCTTCAGGCGGCTGCTGTAGAGGCTCACGTTCAGGTGTTTGCTGACGGCGTACTCCCCCCCGAAATAGCCGATCTAGGGTGAGTCGACCTTGCCCGCGTAGAAGGTCGCGAAGCCCTTGTTCATCCCGCTTTCGCTTGGCTGGCTCATGCCGCTCAGGCGTCCGCCTTGCAGGCTCAAGCCCTCAAGGCTGGTGTTCTGCGCGGTGACGCCGCGAAAGCTTTCCGGCAACAACCGCGAATCGCCGTAGGCCACCACCGGCGTAAGCGGGAACACATCGCCGGCCTTGATAACCGTGTCCAGCACGCGCAATTTCGCCGCGCCGCCGACTTTGCTGTAGCTGCCTTCGGGGTGATTGTCGCTGTCCACCGGCAGCACGCCGAACGAACCCTTGCCGCCGCTGCGACCGGTGCCCGAGTCGAGTTTCAGGCCGTACATGGCAAACGCATCCAGGCCAAAGCCTACGGTGCCTTGAGTAAAGCCGGATTCGAATTTGCCGATCAGACCCTGCGCCCAGGCTTGGGAATACCCATTGCCGGTCGGGCTGGACTGGCCCTTGCGGTCATCGCGATTGAAGTAAAAGTTGCGCGCCAGCACGGTTACGCTGCTGCCTTGGATAAAACCATCGGGCGTGTCTTCCACCGCCACGGCTGCCAGAGGCAGTGCAACAATCAATGAAAAGGGAAGGGTGTAGTAAGCAATGCTCATGTTTCGCTCCTGGGTGTTGGCAGTTTTCAGCTTCTTATAGGTAGGGGCGTTTTTATTGATCTGGCCCCGGCTGATAGTTGCAAACAGTGGATAACGGTCAGGTGGCGCGAACATTACAATTCTGGAAGCTCACCGCGATCTAACAGATAAGTAATGTTTTGGTGAACATGGCGACAGGGTTGATTGATTAGTCTCGTGACTGAACTTATCAACCGAGGAACCTGTAATGACATTTTATAAAATTGGCTTGGGTGTATTAGCTGCAGTCCTGTCACTGAGTGCGATGGCCGAAGGCGGAGGCGACCGCACGTTTGCGCTGATGATGGAGCGTAATCAAAAAGCCATGGCGGCTTACGCGCAAAAAAACGGCCAGCCAGCACCCCAGGTGCAGGCGTATCGCTATGGCATGGCGCTGGATATTGCCAAGGTCGTCAACGTTACGCCGCCGATCAGTTCGTGCAATGCCGTGCCTTCACGCATGACCTATGAAGACTCCAGCGGCAAGCTCAATACGGTGGAATACAAGGTGATGGGTGTTTGCCGAAACAACGGCAGTTAATGGATCCAAAAAAACAGTTGGGCGCGCCACACAAAAGCGCTTCAGAAAACCTCGTCAGCGCCGATGCAGGTCAGATCCATCTCCCCAAATGACCATCGGTGCCCCATGTTCAACACCCGTTTGAAGCAGGAGCTGTCGGCTCTTCGCGAAGAGTTGTCCAGCTTGCAACAGGTCAAGGAGAGCCTGGAAAGCGAAATGCTGTGCCTGACGCTGGACGCCGAAGGCCGGGTGGAGTGGGCAAATGCCAACTTCCTGCAAGAGCTGTCGTACCAGGCCTCCAACATAGTGGGGCGGCACATAGACGAGCTGGTGCCCACGCACCTGCGCCAGGACGAATTCCAGCAGCGCTTTCGCAATGCCCTGGTGCGCGGCGAACACTTCGCCGGCACCGTGCGCCTGATGCGCGGCAACGGCAAAGAGGCATGGTTGCGCTCGATCCTGCAACCGGTGCGCAGTTCTGACGGGCGCATCAAGCATTTTTCGATTTACTCCAGCGACCTCACCCGCACCATCGAGGGGTCGCGCGAGCATGAGAACCTGATCACCGCGCTGGTGCGTTCTACTGCAGTGATCGAGTTCGACCTCGGCGGCCATGTGCTGACCGCGAACGACCGGTTCCTCGGTGGCATGGGCTACAGCCTGGCGCAGATCCAGGGCAAACATCACCGTATGTTCTGCGAACCGGAGGAATACAACAGCGCCGAGTACCAGCATTTCTGGAAACGTTTGAACGCCGGTGAGTTTGTGGCGGCGCGCTTCAAACGGGTCGACAGCCATGGCCGTGTGGTGTGGCTGGAGGCGACCTACAACCCGGTGCTGGATGCCAATGACCGCCTTTACAAAGTGGTCAAGTTCGCCACGGTGATCACCGACCAGGTCAACCAGGAACAGGCCGTGGCCGAAGCCGCAAACATCGCCTACAGCACTTCGCTGCAAACCGACAACAGTGCCCAGCGCGGCACCACTGTCGTGACGCAGGCGGTGGATGTCATGCGTGATCTGGCCAGGCACATGCAGCAGGCCGGTGATGGCATCGAGGCGCTGAACGCTCAGTCCCAAGTGATCGGCACCATCGTCAAGACCATCAGCGGCATCGCTGAGCAAACCAACTTGCTGGCGCTCAACGCGGCCATCGAAGCGGCGCGGGCCGGCGAGCAGGGCCGTGGCTTTGCGGTGGTGGCCGATGAAGTGCGTCAGTTGGCCTCGCGCACCAGCAAGGCCACCGAGGAGATCGTCGGCGTGGTTCGTCAGAACCAGGACATGGCCCGCGATGCGGTGTCCTTGATGAACGAGGGCCGTTTGCAGGCCGAGCAAGGCTTGGCCCTGGCGGCCGAGGCGGGCACGGTGATTGTGGAAATCCAGGACGGTGCACAAAAAGTGGTGAGCGCGGTCGGGCAGTTTGCCAATCAGCTGTCGAGCTGACCCGCAGGGCTTGTGCTTGAGGTATCGTAGGTTTTTTCTTGCTTGAAGAGCCGTCCCTCCATGAGCCCTACCCACCGTCGTCCCGTACCTTTGTCCAAGGCCTACCGTTTGCTCAATCACGGGCCGACCGTATTGGTGAGCGCGGCCCACGATGGCAAGCGCAATATCATGGCTGCTGCCTGGGCCATGCCGCTTGATTTCGAACCGCCGAAGGTCGCCGTGGTGCTCGACAAGGCCACCTGGACCCGCCAACTGCTGGAAGCCGCCGGCACCTTTGTGCTGCAGGTGCCTTGCGTGGCCCAGGCCGATCTGGTGCAGACGGTCGGCAACACCACGGGCGCAGACACCGACAAATTCGCCACCTATGGCTTGCAGACATTCAGCGGTGAACACACCGAAGCGCCGCTGCTGGAAGGTTGCGTAGCGTGGCTGGAATGCCGCCTGCTGCCCGAGCCTCACCACCAACAGACCTACGATTTATTCCTCGGCGAAGTCGTCGCGGCCTATGCCGACGCGCGCGTGTTCAGCGACGGGCACTGGCATTTCGAAGGCCATGACGAATTGCGCACCTTGCACCATGTCGCGGGCGGAAATTTCCTGAGCATCGGCGAGCCGGTGGTCGGGCGCCAGCTGTAGGCTTTACCAGCGGGCGTTTGCCAGTGCTTGGGCAAACGCCATCAGCTTGGGCGAATACTGCCGGGACGGCGGATAGACCAGTGAGATCGCGCGACTGCGCCCGGCCACGTCTTCCAGCAACGGCACCAGGCGCCCGGCGGCCATGGCCTCGCGCACCGCAAAATCCATCACCTGGGCGATGCCGAACCCCCCCACCGCGCCGTCTACCAGCGCATCGCCGCTGTCGAAAATAAGCCGCCCCTCGACGCTCACGTCCTGCACTTTGCCCTCGCTCATGAACTGCCAATCCACCATGCGCCCGCTGCGCAAGTTACGCACAGTGAGGCAGCTGTGGTCCTTGAGTTCGTCCACCGTTTGCGGCGTGCCGCAACGCGCCAGATAAGCCGGCGAGGCCACCGTGACCCAGCGCAACGGCGGCAGGGCACGGGCGATCAGGCGTTGATCCTGGATCTCGCCCGTGCGCAACAGGGCGTCGAAACCTTCGTCGACGATATCCACCAGCCGGTCAGTCATCACCGCTTCGATGCGCAATTGGGGATAGCGCAATGTCAGCTCGCCGATCACCGGCATCACCACCTTGCGACCGAACAACGACGGTGTGCTGATTTTCAACAGGCCGGACGGGCTGCTGCGTCGGTCGAGCATCAGCTTTTCGGTTTCAGCCAGTTCTGCCAGTAACGGCGCGCTGCGCTCGTAGAGCATCTGACCGTCGGGCGTAAGGCTGACGCTGCGCGTGTTGCGCTGCAGCAAGCGCACACCCAGCTGGCTTTCCAGGCGCGAGATGGCGCGGGACAGCCCGGACTGAGTCAGCCCCAATTCGCCGGCCGCGCGGGTAAAGCTGCGGGTTTCGGCCACGCGGACCAAGAGTCGAACAGCGTTCAGATCCATGATTAAAGTCATTACTGAAAGAGTGATAGCGCTATTTATCATCTGTCAGGCATGAAAGAAACTGGCACCTCTTATTTTCGGACTGGACGCTGTGATGTCTCCCTCTCGACCCTCTGGCTGGATGCTTTTATTGCTGGCCACCGCACAACTGATCATCGCCCTGGATGCCACCATTGTGTTTGTCGCCCTGCCGCAGATTGGCGCGCACCTGGATTTTTCCGCGCAGCAATTGCAATGGGTGGTGAGCGCCTACAGCGTGGCGTTTGGTGGCTTTCTGTTGCTGGGTGGCAGGGCGACGGACTTGCTTGGCAAGCGCCGTTTTTACCGGGTGGGCCAGTCGCTGTATGCGCTGGCCTCCCTGGCGGCGGTGCTCGGCGGCAGCGCGGTGTTGCTGGTGCTGGCGCGGGCGGTGCAAGGCGTGGGCGGGGCATTGTTGTTCCCGGCCACGTTGGCGTTGATCAACACGCACTATGCCGAAGGCCCTGCACGCAATCGGGCGTTTGCGGTGTGGAGTGCAGCCTCGGCAGCGGGGCTGGCACTCGGTGCATTACTGGGCGGCGTGCTGACTCAGGTGTGGGGATGGGAGGCGGTGTTTCTGGTGAATGTGCCGTTGGCGGGCGGCTGCGCGTGGGCGGCGCGTTACTGGATTCCAGCCGATGGCGAGCGTGTACGTGGGCGCAAATTCGACATCGTCGGCGCCTTGACTGTGACCGTCGGCGGCACGTTGCTGGTATTCGCGCTGGTGCAAGGCCCCGAGTGGGGCTGGTCGGCGCCGCAGACGCTGGGCTGCATCGCCTTGGCGCTGGCGTTGCTTGGGTTGTTCGCGTGGATCGAGCACCGCGGCAGCGATCCGCTGATGCCGCTGCGTTTGTTTGCCTACCGCGAACTGCGCATGGCGATGCTGCTCACGGCGGTGTTCATGAGCAGTTTTGGCGTGCAGTACTACTTCCTGGCGCTGTATTACCAGCAGGTCTATGGCTACAGCGTATTGCAGGCCGGTTTGGCGTTTTTACCGGCGACCCTGGTGTGCACGCTCGGCATCTGGTTGGCAGAGCGTTCGCTGGCCAGGCTGGGGTTGCGCAACACTTTGGTCAGCGGGCAACTGGCGGGCGCGGTGGGCATTGCACTGGTGTGTTGGGCGTTGCCGAAGGGCGTAGGGTTTTGGTCGCTGTTGCCGGGCATCTTCATTTTGAGCATCGGGCAGGGCATGACCTGGACAGCGATGTGGGTGGCGGCGGGGTTGGGCATTCGGCCTGGGGAGCAGGGCGTGGCGGCGGGGATGGCGTCTACCAGCCAGCAGATCGGCGGGGCGTTGGGCCTGGCGGTGCTGGTGTCGGTGGCGAATGCGGGCGGGATCGAGCTGGCGCTGTGGTGGAGCGCGGCAATTGCCTTGGTGGGCGCGGTGGTGGCGTTGCGCCTCAAAACGCAAGCGCCCGCGCCGAATGCGATAGTGGAAACAACATAGAACCCATGTGGGAGCGGGCTTGCTCGCGAAGGCGGTGGATCAGTCACTCATAAGTCGACTGACACTGCGCTTTCGCGAGCAAGCCCGCTCCCACATTTTGAATGCGTTTCACATCAGCGCCCGAGCATCTTCACCCAGCGCGACGGCGGCATGCCGTAGGTGCTGCGAAACTGTCGAGTCATATGGCTCTGGTCGGTGAAACCGGCGGTCAGCGCCGCGTCCACCAGCGATTGGCCCTGGGCCAGCAAGCCGCGCACCAGGTCCAACCGTCGCATGGTCAGGTACCGATAGGGACTGGTGCCGAACAACAAGCGAAAATCCCGCGACAGCGCCCAGCGATCACGGCCGCAATGGTCGGCCATTTCATCCAGGGTGATGCTGCGGCCCAAGGCGCTGTGGATAAATTCCCGCGCGCGCTCGGCGGCGACGTAATCGAAGGATTTACGGCTGATGATCACCCCCGAGGCCGCGCTCAGGGCTTGCGCCAGGTCGTACAGCGCGTCCTGTTCCTGCATCGGGTCAATCGGGCAGTCCAGGCTTTGGAGCAACACCTCGCTGGCGCGGAACAGCCGTGGGTCAGTCGACAAGCCGTTGTGGATAAACGGCAACGGCCGGCCGCCGAGAATCTGCTGGATCAGCGCCGGCTCCACATAAATCATGCGGTACTTGAAGCCTTCCACACTGCTGGCGCGGCCGTCATGGGATTCGTCGGGGTGAATCACCATGGTCGTGCCGGGCAGGCTGTGGGTCATGCAGCCACGGTAGTGATAACTCTGCACGCCAAACAAGGTGCGCCCGATGGCGTAGGTGTCATGGCGATGCGGGTCGAATGCAAAGCCGGCAAAATACGCTTCGATACGGTCCAGGCCGCTGGCGTGTGGGGCGCGGTGCAACCAATCGAGGGTGGAAGTGGGTTGGCCCATGGTGACTTGTCACAAATAGAGGTGGGAAACACGTTAACCCAGTCTGGCGTGCCGTGTCTGTCGAGGTCTTGAACGATTGTGCGTGCTTGAGAGGAGGTATTCGGCAGCGTAAATGTTGATCTGGGTTAATAAATGATTGTTTTACGATAATTAATCTATTATTTTTGCGACCTCACTCATTGATCGAGGTTGCTTATGAATACCCAACGTCTGGCTCAACTCAGCCAGCGCATGTCGCTGCTTACGCTCTTGCTGATTGTCGTCATGCTGGTGCTCAACACTGGCGTCTGGCTGTTTCCGGTGCTGGGTTCTTCCGCCGATGGCCTGGGCCTCAGCTTTTCCTTGAGTGACCGGATTCAGGACAGCGGCGTGCAAATCGCGCTGCTCCCGTGGTGGCAAAAACTCGGCGGGATTGTTCTTTCCAGCATCCCGCTGGTGGCCTTGGTGTCGGGCTTGAACCATCTGCGCCAGCTGTTTCGCAACTACGCGCGGGGCGAGTATTTCTCCAGCGCGGCGGCGCAGCACTTGGGCAAAGTCGGTCGCGCCGTTGCCTTGTGGGTACTGCTGGACTTTTTATGCGAGCCGTTGCTGGGCCTTTGGGTCTCGATGAACGAGCCGTTGGGCCAGCGATTTTTCACCTTGAGTCTGACCCCGCCGAGCTTCGTCGCGTTGTTTCTCGCTGCCTGTATCGCAGTAATCGCGCGTATCCTGTGGCAGGCCAGCGAAGTGGATTCTGAAAACCGCACTTTTGTTTGAGATCGAAATGCCCATTGTGATTGAACTGGACGTTATGCTTGCCCGGCGCAAGGTCAAATCCAAAGACCTGGCAGCCGCCATCGGGATTACCGAACAGAACCTGTCGTTGCTCAAACAAGGCAAGGTCAAGGGCATACGGCTGGGTACGCTGGATGCGATCTGTGCCTACCTGGACTGCCAGCCTGGCGACCTGCTGGTGCACACGCCTGAACCTGCGGGCGAATAGGTTTAACCATTTACCAAGAGGGATCGCCCCATGCTGTTCTCCGATCTGCCGTATGTCGCGCCGTTGTTGTCGCTGGGGCTGCTTTGGACCGTCGCGGTGGTGACGCCGGGGCCGAACTTCTTCAATACTGCCCAACTGGCGGCGAGCTGTTCGCGTCGGCATGGCGTGGTGGCGTCTGCCGGAGTGGCCACGGGCACGGTGATCTGGGGGCTGGCGGGCGGTTTGGGCATCAAGTCGCTGTTCACTGCGGCGCCCATGCTCTATCTGGCATTCAAGATCATCGGTGGCTGCTACCTGATCTACCTGGGGCTGAAACTGTTCAAGCGTTCGGCGCCAACCGCGAGCCAGACAGTGTTGCCCGACGAACCCACGCGCTCGTTGTTCTCCGCCTGGCGCTTCGGTCTGCTGGGCAACTTGTCCAACCCCAAGGCCGCGCTGTTCGTCGCCACGGCCTTCGCTTCGACCATGCCGCCTTCACCGTCGCCGACATTGTTGGCCCTGGCGGTGATTACCATGGCCACCTTGTCATTCAGTTGGTACACCAGCGTAGCCCTGGTGTTTTCCAGCGAGCGCATGGCCAATCTCTACAGCCGTTCACGCAAGTGGCTCGACCGGTTTGCCGGTGGGTGCTACCTGTTGTTCGGCGCACATCTGGTAGCGAATCGCTGACCGCTCATGGTAAGAAGCCTTACTTTCAACAGTGAGGCCGAGTCATGAGCAAGGTGCGGGTAGGTATTATTTTTGGTGGCCGTTCGGCCGAGCACGAGGTCTCGCTGCAGTCGGCGCGCAACATCGTCGATGCACTGGACCGCTCGCGCTTCGAGCCGGTTCTGATCGGCATCGACAAGGCCGGCCACTGGCACCTGAACGAAACCTCGAACTTCCTGATCAACCAGGAAAACCCGGCCCTGATCGCTCTCAACCAGTCCAACCGCGAACTGGCGGTGGTGCCGGGCAAGACCAGCCAGCAAGTGGTGGAAACCTGCGGGCAAAGCCTGCTGGAACACATCGATGTGATCTTCCCTATCGTCCACGGCACCCTTGGCGAAGACGGCTGCCTGCAAGGCCTGCTGCGCATGGCGGACCTGCCTTTCGTGGGCTCCGACGTGCTGGGCTCGGCGGTGTGCATGGACAAGGACATCAGCAAACGCCTGTTGCGCGATGCCGGTATTGCCGTTACCCCGTTCATCACCCTGACGCGTCGCAACGCGGCGCGCAGCGCTTTTGATACAGCAGTGAACAAGCTTGGCTTGCCGATGTTCGTCAAACCCGCCAACCAGGGTTCCTCGGTGGGCGTGAGTAAAGTCACCAACGAGGCCGAGTACCATGCCGCGGTCGAACTGGCCCTGGGCTTCGATGAAAAAGTGTTGGTGGAGTCCGCTGTCCAGGGGCGTGAAATTGAATGCGCCGTGCTGGGCAACGACAACCCTGTCGCCAGCGGTTGCGGCGAGATCGTGGTGGGCAGCGGTTTCTATTCCTACGACAGCAAATACATCGACGCCCAGGCCGCCCAAGTGATGGTGCCGGCTGATATCAGCCTTGAGGCCAGTGAGCGTATTCGCCAACTCGCCATTGAAGCGTTTGAGCTACTGGGCTGCGCCGGGTTGGCGCGAGTCGACGTGTTCCTCACCGACGGCGGCGAAGTGCTGATCAACGAAATCAACTCACTGCCCGGCTTCACCCGCATCAGCATGTACCCCAAGCTGTGGCAGGCGGCAGGCATGAGTTACAGCGAGTTGGTAAGCCGCTTGATTGAGTTGGCGCTGGAGCGACATGCGGGGCGCAAGGGGCTGAAGATCAGCCGCTGATAATCGTTGGGCCCGGACGAACGCTGTGGCGAGCGGGCTTGCCCCGCGTTGGGCTGCGCAGCAGCCCCATAACCAGGCTGCTCGTTTCTGTCTGAGACAACAGGGTGAGTTTGAGGGGGCTGCTGCGCAGCCCAACGCGGGGCAAGCCCGCTCGCCACAACAGCCCTGCTAGCCACAACAAGCTCGTTTGCCATAACGAGCCTGCCAACCATCGCAGGGTCAGGGGGCTTTTCAGGATTTGCGGGCGATCCACGAATAGATCAGCGTCTTTGGCTCCTCAGGGTGGTGAGTTCTCCTGCGGTAGCTGGCGAAGGTTGGTGATGTGCAATACGTGCACACCTCGCTGACGTCGATCTGCTCACGCTCAAGGCCCGCCGCTTGCAACAGCATCACCCCGTAACCACTCAAGTCGAACCACGCACTTCCCGCTTGCCGCGCGTGGGGCGGTGCAATCTGGGGTGACAGCCGTGGCGTCGGTTGCTCGAAGCACCATGGCGCCTGACCGTCACGCCACACGTGGCCCTGGCTCGCCTGAAATTGCGCGATAAACTCGGCGCTCACTTCATAACAACACGGCTTGATCGACGGCCCGATCGCCACCCGCAACTGGTCAACGGCAATGCCCTCGGCAGCCAATTGTTTCACCGCGTTGGCGATGATCCCCCCTTGCAAGCCCTTCCAGCCGCCATGCACGGCGGCAACCCGATCACCACTGTGTGCGGCGATAAGAATGGGCAGGCAGTCAGCGGTGATCACTGCAATTGGCGCAGACGCGTGCGTGAACACGCCGTCTGCCTCAATGGTATTGGCCACCTGTTCCGCCTGCCATTGGATCACCGAAGCACTGTGCACCTGCTTGCAGATGAACACCCCGTCCGGCCGCAATGGATCATTGATCGAACAAAAACCGTGGTCGACGCCGGGGATGGCGCCGAGATTGTTTGCCTGTTGCAAGGGGCTCTCTCCGCTCAATAAAGTCAGTCGCCGACCGCTTCGCCTTCGCGCCGAGGGTCGGCGCCGCCGCTCAGCGACGCCTTACCCTGGGCGTCTGGCGTGCGAACGATGGCCTGCACGCCGCTGGTCATATCAATCTCGCTCAGTGCATGGCCTTTGACCCTCAGCGCCTGCTTCAACTCGGGGCTGAACATCCCGGCCTCAAGCTCGGTGGCGCCGTTACGGCTACCAAAGTTGGGCAAGCTGATGGCCGCTTGCGGGTCGAGGTTCCAGTCGAGCATCGCCACCAGGGATTTACTCACATACTCGATGATCTGCGAACCGCCCGGCGATCCGACGGTGGCCAGCAACTCGCCGCTCTTGCGGTCGAACACCAGCGTCGGCGCCATGGCCGAGCGCGGACGTTTGCCCGGCTCGACGCGGTTGGCGACCGGCTGGCCGTTTTCTTCGGGGATGAACGAGAAGTCAGTCATCTGGTTGTTCAGCAAAAAGCCCTGAACCATCACGTGCGAACCAAACGCCGCTTCCACCGTGGTGGTCATCGACACGGCGCCGCCCAGGTCATCCACCGCCACCACTTGCGAGGTCGAGATGCGCAAGGGCGAGCGGTCCGGCGCGTACGCCACCTGGATGCCCGCAGGCGTGCCTGGCTTGGCGATGCCCATGCTGCGGTCGCCGATCAGTGTGGCGCGTTTGGCCAGGTAGTCCGGGGCGATCAGGCCTGCGGTCGGCACCGGCACGAAGTCGGCGTCGGCCACGTACAACCCACGGTCGGCGAAGGCCAGGCGACCGGCTTCGGCCAGCAGGTGCACGGCTTCAGGTGTGGGTTCAAAGCCGGCAGGCGATGTGCTTTTGACCGGCTTCATCGGTGCGATGGCCAAGCGCGGGTCGCGGGTTTCCAATGCCTGCAACGTACCGAGGATCTGCGCGACAGCAATCCCGCCCGACGACGGCGGTGGCATGCCGCACACCTGATAGCGCTTGTAGTCGGTGCACAGTGGCGCGCGCTCTTTGGCGGTGTAGCCCTTGAGGTCCGCCTGCGACAGGCTGCCCGCGTTGCGGTTGCCCTGGACCTTGCGTGCGATCTCATCGGCAATCGGCCCCTGGTACAACGCGTCCGGACCTTCCTTGGCGATGCGCTTGAACACGTTGGCCAACGCCGGGTTTTTCAACAGCGTGCCGGCGGCTTTGGGCGTGCCGTCGGCGTTCAGAAAATACGCCGCCATCTCGGGCGATTGCGCGATGTAACGGTCGGCAGCGATCAGCGCGTGCAGGCGCGGGGAAATCGCGAAGCCTTGCTCTGACAGCCGAATCGCCGGTTCAAACAGCTTGGCCCATTGCAGGTGGCCGGTCTTTTTGTGTGCCATCTCCAGTGCGCGCAACACGCCTGGCGTGCCAACCGAACGCCCGCCAATCTGCGCCTCGGGAAATGCCATCGGCGTGCCGTCGGCTTTAAGGAACAAGCGTTCGGTAGCTCCCGCGGGCGCCGTCTCGCGGCCGTCATACGCGTGCACGGTTTTGCCGTCCCACAGCATGATGAACGCGCCGCCGCCGATGCCGGATGATTGCGGCTCCACCAGGGTCAACACGGCCTGCATCGCAATCGCCGCGTCGATGGCCGAGCCGCCCTGGCGCAGCATTTCGCGCCCGGCTTCGGCAGCCAGCGGGTTGGCGGCGGCGGCCATATGGCGCTCGGCGTGGCGGGTGGTGAGGTCGGTGCGATAACCCGAACCCAGCTCCGGCGCGGGCGGTTGTTCATTGACGGGGGTATGGCAGCCAGCCAGGGCGAGGGCGGCGGCAATCATTGACAGTTGACGGCGGGAAATCGAAAACACGCGCTGAACTCCGTTCATTTTGAGAATGATCTGTTGTCCTTGGGTTACGGCTTTTTACAGGTATATCGTGCCTTGCAGGTAGAGCACCGCGTGGCCGGAGATAATCACGCGGTCGTCCTTGAGCTCGCAACGCAGTTGCCCACGGCGCTTGCCGCCTTGTTCGGCGGTCAACTGCGACTTACCCAAACGCTCGGCCCAGAAGGGCGCCAGCGAGGTGTGCGCCGAACCTGTGACCGGGTCTTCATTGACGCCCACGTTGGGGCCGAACCAACGGGATACAAAATCAAACCGCGTGCTTTTGGCTGTCACCGCAATACCGCGTTTGGGCAGGCCCTTGAGGCGCGCGAAGTCCGGCGTCAGGGCGGCGACTTGAGCTTCGTCGTCGACCAGCACGAGGTAGTCGTCGGTGGCAAACACCTCGGCATGCTCAATCCCCAATGCGCTCAACATGCCGCTTGGCGGCTCGCAGCGCTGGGGCTGTTTGGCCGGGAAGTCCATCGCCAGTTCGTCGCCATTGCGCGTCACGCGAAGCTCGCCGCTGCGGGTGGCAAAGCGCAAGACGTGCGGTGCATCCGCCAATTGATGAATCAGCACCCAGGCTGCGGCCAGCGTGGCATGGCCACACAGGTCCACTTCGACCTCCGGGGTGAACCAGCGCAACTCATAGAAATCGCCACGGGGTACGAAGTAGGCGGTTTCGGAGAGGTTGTTTTCAGCCGCGATATTCTGCAGTTGCTCGTCGGGCAGCCACTCGGTGAGCGGACAGACTGCCGCCGGGTTGCCGCCGAAGGGGTGTTGGCTGAAAGCATCGACTTGATAGATATCCAGTTTCATCAAGGGCACTCCGAGTAGGGAGGCTGGACACTAACAGTGGGTCTTTAAGGCGTCAAAATACAGATACGGAGTTTTTTTGCGCGCATGCGCCTCGCTCATCCCAGGCGCAACACCATCGCCCCGGCGGCGATCACGCACGCGGCCAGGATGCGCACGCGGGTCAGGCCCTCTTTGAGCACCCAGGCCGAGATCACCACGCCAAACAGGATCGACGTTTCGCGCAGGGCCGAAACGGTCGCGATGGGGGCTGCGGTCATGGCCCACAGCGCCAGGCCATACGAGGCGATCGTACCCACACCACCGACGATGCCCAAGCGCCAGTTATGCGCGAGGTAATCACAGAACAGCGTGCGCCGCGAAGCTAGCGCCCACGTCGCCAGCGGGACGCCGGTCAGCAGGAAAATCCACAGCGTGTAGGCCACAGGCGCACCGGACTTGCGCACGCCCAAGCCGTCGATAAGGGTGTAGCTGGCGATCACGCCGGCGTTGATCAGCGCCAGAACCAAGCCTTTTCTTGGCCCTGAAGAAGGCGCCAGGGCCATGCTCAAGATGCCCAGTGAGATCACCGCAATGCCAAGCCAGGCGGAGGTCGAGAGCGGCTCGGCCAACACAAACACGCTCACCGTCGCCACCAGCAGCGGCGCTGTGCCGCGCATGATCGGGTAGGTCTGGCTCATGTCGGCAATGCGGTAAGTCGAGGCCACCAGCACGAAATACAGCACTTGGAGAAGCACCGACGCGCCGATGAACGGCCAGCTCTCTCTTGCCGGCAGCGGCAGAAACGGGGTGGCGGCCAACGCGATCTACGAGGCGACGGAGGCGATCATGCAGGTGGTCAACAGCTTGTCGGCGCCGCCTTTGACCACGGCGTTCCAGGTGGCGTGGAGCGCGGCGCCCAAAAGGATGATGGCGAATACGCTGAGGCTCATCAGTCGCTCTCTGCGTGGTTGATCAGCGACGTCAACACGTGGTCCGCCCACACGCCGTTAATCTTGAGATAGGCCCGCGCTTGACCCTCGCGCTCAAACCCCAGCCGTTCCAGCAGGCGTGCACTGCGTGCATTTTCGGGGCGGTAGTTGGCCATGATTCGATGCAGTTTCATGGCATCGAACCCATAGGCAATCGCAGCCTTCAGCGCTTCGTGCATCAGGCCCTGGCCCTGAGCCGATTCGTCCAGCGCGTAGCCCAGGTGGCAGGCTTGAAACGCACCGCGCACGATATGGGTGAAATTGCAGGCGCCGATGATCTGACCGTCGCGCCGTATCAGCAGGTGCAGCGCTTCGCCGCTGGCGGTCTTTTCGGCCATGGTTTCGAGGCGTTGAGTGATGGCGTCAAGTGCAAAGAAGTCATCGTCGCGCGTGGGTTCCCAGGGTTGCAGGTAAGCGCGGTTTTGCAGCAGGTAGGTGTGCAGGGCGCGAGCGTGAGACGGCTGGGCGGCTTGCAGTATCAGCCGTTCGGTGGCAATGCCATGGGTGGGGAAGTGCGTGTTCACCAATCGCCTCCTTGTGGTTGGGGGCGAGTATGCCTGAGGGCTTTTATTCAGGCATAAAAAAACGGCTTACCTTTCGGTAAGCCGTTTTTAGTACTTGGTGGCTACACAGGGACTTGAACCCCGGACCCCAGCATTATGAATGCTATGCTCTAACCAACTGAGCTATGTAGCCAAGTGGCGCGCATTATTCGCGTAGAACGGGAATGCGTCAAGCACTTTTATCGAAATTTTTTCTACGCTTTCAATTGTTTAACCGGAATCGCCAGCTCTGGCGACGAGTGGCTTGTCATTCGTCCGCCTGTCGGGCCGCGTGGGGGCGCGGGCTTTCAATTGAGCGACCCTTCACGATCGTGGTGATTTTCTGCAGATGCCATCCGGCGTCGATCGTGGCGTTGCAAGAGCGTGCCGCAGTCGAGAACGGTAGCGCAAGCGCTGAGCATCAGGTGGGAAAGGTAGGGCTGGACGTCTTCGCCGCTGAGGTTGTTATCGGCGCTGAGGCAGTCGGTAGGGATGGGGTGTTCGGGCGGTTGGTGATCGCGTCGCAGTGGACGAGAGAAGCAAAATTCGGTTGGGCAGATATCCCTGCCGCCCAACAATTACCCTCTAGAGGGCCTTACGGTTGCGACGGGTTATGCGTGACGCGCTTGAGGTGTTCACGCGCGCGTGACAAGCGTGAGCGAACGGTGCCGATGGGTATGTCCAATACGTCGGCGGTGTCCTGGTAGCTGCCGTCGGTCTCCAGTGAGGCGTACAACGTCTTGCGCATTTCTGTGGGCAGGTGGTCGATGGCGGTCAGGGTTTTCTCCAGTCGGCGGTTGATCTCGAACTGCCAATCCAGGTTCTTGGTTTCCTCCTGCCCATGCCACAGCGACTCATCGAATTCGCAGTGCACAGGCTTGGCGTACAGGCGGCGGAAGTGGTTGCGTACCAGGTTCTGAGCAATCCCGCACATCCAGGTACTGAGGCTCGCCTGACCACTGAAGCGCTCCCTGTTGCGCCAGGCTTCCAGGTAAGTCAGTTGCAGTATGTCGTCTGCATCTTCGGGGTTGAGTACGCGCTTATGAATAAAACGCCGGAGTTTTTTCTGTTGGTCGTCCGTCAGTTGGAGCATAAATTGAGGCGAGCTGCCAACCAGGTGCGCTAAAGCTTCAATTGGGATATTCACGTTTTTTTCCTCGGGGTAGACGCTATCGAAATAAGTTCGATGGAAACCCCTTTAGCACTGGGTGTGCCAAATGGAAAAAGATCGCAACTAGCTGATTATTAAAGGTAAATATCTTGAAATGGAGAGATATTGCGCAGTAGTTTGCAAAAAGCGCCGAGGGTTTGTGCCGGTCTTGTCAAACCTCTCGATAGCCGCGTTCTGATGGAACCGTATCGGTAGGCATTGCCACATAGGGACACACTCTTCCCGTCTTGGCATGCTTATGAAAGTCGAATCCCCTAAAGATGCGCCCTCTGCCCAGCGCCTGGATCAATCCGCCGTTGCGCCTGTGTCCACGCCCGCACCCGCGAAGGTTGATGAGCTTACTTCGCTCTTCGACCAGGAAGTGATTGCCAACAACCGCGCTCAGCGCGCGATGTCGATTCGCGTGCCCCCCACCGAGCAGCTTGCGCAACTTTATGAACAGCTGGGCCATCCTGCTCAGGAGTCCCTGGCGACTATTTCGCGGCGGTTCAGGCACCAATTGCAGCAGCATCCCAGTGTCGACAAGCTGGTAGAGCTCGCCGAGGGCGACCCCGCACGCGCCTACGTGGTGCTCAAACATCTGGAAGCCCAGGCGGACAATGATGTGCGCCCGACCGAAGCTGCCTTGGCGCGGGATGCTATTGGCATGCTGGCGGTGGGCTTTAAAGGGGAGATCCAGGCTGGCCTCAAATTCGCCACGGCGTTGATGGAGGCCGGTGGTGATCCACAGGAGCGCCAAGCGCTGCGCGCGCTTTATTACGCCAGCGTGGCCACGCGCCAATCCCTGGCGACGATGATGCAGGCGCTGTTGGGCGTATACGGCGGCGATACATTTTCCGTCAGGCTCATCAGCATGCGTAAAGCCTTGGCTGACGACATCGCGGTCCTGGTTTCGTCAATGACCACGCCGCGTTTGCGCACCTTGTTGCTGGCGCTGCAAAGCTGTGGGCAACTGAGCACCGTGTTGGCCGGTTGCCACGCGTTGATCCAGCGCCTGGGCATCGGCTACGACGCCGTCAGTCTTTTGCAGCGCCTGCTGGGGTATGCCGGCAGCGGCATCGATGCGGGCGAGATCCTGCGACTTGGGCATGATCTGGGCAGTGGCCCGAGCCCCCGGCAAGTGATTGTTCTCAACGCGCTTTACCCTCTGGTCCGGCAATTGCCTTTGGCCTTGTGGCCTGACAGTCGAACCCGCCAGGGCGCGCTGGACAGCTTTTTGGCCGTGATGGGGGAACTGGAGCGGATCGAGCGCGGCCCGATCAAGTTTGCCGGTGACCTGGGGGCGTCGGCGTGACTGCACTGTCAGCCATCAACGCTGTACTGCTCAAAATGGCCCAACGTGCCGAAGTCCTGGGCGCAGTGGTGATTCTGGGCATCGTGTTTATTTTTATCGTGCCGTTGCCCACCTGGCTGGTGGACATTCTGATCGCGCTGAACATTTGCATATCCTGTCTGTTGATCGTGCTCGCGCTGTATTTGCCAGGCCCCTTGGCGTTCTCGTCGTTCCCATCAATTTTGCTGCTGACCACCATGTTCCGTCTGGCGCTGTCGATCGCCACGACGCGCTTGATTCTGCTGGAACAGGACGCCGGCGACATCGTCGAGGCCTTCGGCAATTTCGTCGTGGGCGGCAATCTGGCGGTGGGGATGGTGATCTTTCTGATCCTGACCCTGGTCAACTTTCTGGTCATCACCAAGGGTTCGGAACGGGTCGCCGAGGTGGCGGCGCGGTTCAGCCTGGACGCGATGCCGGGTAAACAGATGTCCATCGACAGTGACCTGCGTGCCGGGCTGATCGACGGCACGCAAGCGCGGGACAAACGTGAGCAGTTGTCCCGCGAGAGTCAGCTGTTCGGTGCCATGGACGGTGCGATGAAATTCGTCAAGGGCGATGCCGTCGCCGGTTTGATCATCGTTGTGGTCAACCTGTTGGGTGGCTTCACCACGGGCATGTTTCAACACGACTTGAGCGCTGCCGAGTCGATACGGCTGTATTCGGTGCTGACCATCGGCGATGGCCTGATCGCGCAGATTCCGGCGCTGCTGATCTCCCTGACCGCCGGCATGATCATCACCCGCGTGGCTCCGGACGGGCGCAAGGGTATCAGTAACATGGGCGCCGAAATTGCCCGGCAAATGACCAGCGAACCCAAGAGTTGGATGATTGCATCGGTGGGGATGCTCGCGTTTGCTGCGGTGCCCGGCATGCCTACCCTGGTGTTTATCCTGATTTCGATGGTCACCGGCGGCCTGGGTTATTACTTGATGCGCCAGCGTCAACGACTAGAACAGCCGGCCGCCGAAGCCGCTGACGCCGTGCGCCCGGAGCAGAACGGTGATGAAGACTTGCGCGGGTTTGATCCGTCGCGACCGTACTTGCTGCAGTTTTCCCCGGTCTTGCGCGGAACCCCTGAGGTCACCGAGCTTATCCATGGGATACGCCAGGCCCGAAACACGCTGGTGGCCAATATCGGTTTGACCTTGCCGCCGTTTGAAGTCGAACTTGATGACGCCCTGGCCGCTGATGAAATGCGCTTTTGTGTGCACGAAGTGCCGATGGTCAAGGCCTCGGTCGTCAACCATTTGGCCGTGGAACGCAAGGCGCTGGCGGTTGAACCCGAGCACGCAATACCGGGCAAGGCCGACCGCGATGAACAGGATTGGCTATGGTTGGCGCCTGATGATCCGCTGCTCGATGACCCGCAGCTGGAGCGCTTTACCGCGACGAGCCTGATCATTGAGCGCATGAGGCAGGCGATGATGCTCAGCGGGCCGCAGTTCCTGGGGATCCAGGAGAGTAAATCGATCCTCAGTTGGCTTGAGCACAACCAGCCGGAACTGGTGCAGGAACTGCAACGCATCATGCCGCTCTCGCGGTTTTCGGCGGTCCTGCAACGCCTGGCCAGCGAAGGGGTGCCACTGCGTGCCGTGCGGCTGATTGTCGAGTCGTTGATCGAGTACGGCCAGCATGAGCGCGAGCCCGAAGCGCTGGCTGACTACGCGCGCATTGCCCTCAAGGCGCAGATTTTCCACCAGTACAGCGAGGAAGACGGCCTGCACGCCTGGCTGCTGTCGCCCCATACCGAAAACATCCTGCGCGAGGCGTTGCGTCAGACGCAGACCGGGGTTTTCTTTGCGCTTGATAACGAAAGCAGCGCCGCGTTGATCAACCTCCTCAACCAGGCCTTCACCTTACGCGCCAAAAGCAAAAGTGTGATGTTGGTGGCACAAGACCTGCGCAGTCCCTTGCGCACTCTGCTTCTGGAAGAGTTCAACCATGTGCCGGTGCTGTCCTTCGCCGAGTTGGGAAGCACCTCCAAGGTGAAAGTGCTGGGGCGTTTTGACCTGACCCAGGATGAGCTGGCGCGCGGTGCGCTGGCATGAATCTCCAGTCGGGCTCAACGCGCCGGAGCGCTCGATAATGTTTGAGTTACGGGTGCTCAATGGTCTGCGCCAGGGCGCCGCGTTGCCGCTTTTTGGCGAGCAATGGAGCATCGGCGCTCACCCTGACGCCGACCTGATGCTGAATGATCCTGGCATCGCCGAGCAGCACGCGCGGTTGCGGCTGATCAACGCAAACTGGTCAGTGCAGGCCGAAGCCGGGCTGCTGCAAGGTGATGAAGGGCAGGTGCTGGCCCAGATTGCGAGCCTGGTGCTGAACGTACCGTTTTCAGTCGGGGCTGTGCGGCTGTGCGTCACCTGGGCCGATCAGCCATGGCCCGAGGCACCCGCCCCAGCGCCGCCGACCCCTGAAGCGCCGCGGGCGCTGCAACTTTCGTCCATCTCGCACGCGCAGCAAAAGCGCCTGATCAGCGTGGCGCTGGTGGTTGCGATCATCGTCGTGGTGGTGGGCATCGCGTCCACGGGTGAGCGTGAGGCCCAGGCCTCATTGATGCCGCCTGTGGTGGTCAAACACGAGTTGGCGACGCCGTTTGAAGTGCGCCAGCAGTTGCTGAAGATGCTCAATGAGCGCGAATTGAGCCAACGGGTCAGCCTGCAAGTGATCAATGGCCAGGTCGCGCTCAACGGCGACGTGTCGCAGGACGATGTGGAGCTGGTGTCGCGCATGCTCAGCCGGTTTGTCGAGCTGTTCGACAGCGCGGTGCCGGTGATCAGCCGTGTGCGTGTCAGCGACGGCGCGCTGCCGTTCAAGATCGTGCAGATCGTCGGCGGCCCCAATGGCCACGTCGTCCTGGAAGAGGGCAGCCGGGTGTTTGTCGGTGATGAAGTGGACGGCCTGCGCCTGGTGCTGATCGACAACAGCAAAGTGGTGTTCGATGGCGCCCGGCGTTATGAGGTGCGCTGGTGAACGAAGAACTGAATGCACGTCTCGATGCCTGGCAACAGCGCCAGGCCCAGGCACTGGCCAACCTGATGCCGGTGACCCTGCGCGGTCGGGTTCAGCGCGTCAACGGCATGTTGTTGCAATGCCGGTTGCCAAGCGCGCGTATTGGCGACTTGTGCCAGGTCGAGAAATCTGCCGACGACTACATGCTGGCGGAAATCATCGGCTTCGATCAGCAGGATGCCGTGCTCAGTGCCTTGGGCAACCTTGAAGGCGTGCGCGTGGGCGCCAGTGTGCAGCGTCTGGGTGTTTCGCATCGAGTGCGCGTCAGTGATGCGTTGCTGGGCCAGGTGCTCGATGGGTTCGGGCGGCCGATTACTGGCGTTGGCCCCAATGCCTTCGCTGACACCGACAGCCCGGATGCGAGCATGGTGCTGTGTGAGGCGCCGTTGCCGACCGAACGGCCGAGGATCCACCGGGCCCTGGCGACTGGGGTGCGCTCGATCGATGGTCTGTTGACGCTTGGCGAAGGTCAGCGCGTGGGCCTGTTTGCCGGTGCCGGCTGTGGCAAGACCACCTTGCTCGCGGAGATTGCCCGTAACGTCGAGTGCGATGTGATTGTGTTCGGCCTGATCGGTGAGCGCGGCCGGGAACTGCGCGAATTTCTCGACCATGAACTGGATGATCAGTTGCGCGCCAAGGCCGTGCTGGTGTGTGCGACATCCGACCGCTCAAGTATGGAACGCGCCCGCGCGGCGTTCACCGCAACGGCGCTGGCTGAGGGCTATCGACGCAAAGGCAAGCGGGTGTTGCTGCTGATCGACTCCTTGACGCGTTTCGCCCGCGCGCAGCGAGAAATCGGCCTGGCAGCCGGTGAGCCCTTGGGGCGCGGGGGCTTGCCGCCTTCGGTGTACAGCTTGCTGCCGCGTTTGGTGGAGCGCGCCGGGTTGACCCGCGACGGCGTTATCACCGCAATCTACACCGTGCTGATCGAACAGGACTCCATGAGTGACCCCGTGGCCGACGAAGTTCGCTCGCTGCTGGACGGCCATATTGTGCTGTCGCGCAAGTTGGCCGAGCGCGGTCACTACCCGGCGGTCGATGTGCTGGCCAGCCTTTCGCGAATTCTGAGCAATGTCGCCACCCCTGAGCACATCCAGGCGGGGACCGGGCTGCGCCGTTTGTTGTCGGCGTATCAGCAGATCGAGCTGATGCTCAAGCTGGGTGAATACCAGGCCGGCAATGATGCCCTGACCGACTTGGCGGTGGACAGCCGTTCGGCGGTGGATGGCTTTTTGCGCCAGGACTTGCGTGAGCCTTCACCGATGGCGGCGACCCTGGATCAGCTGACGGAGCTGACCGCCTATGTTCCTTTCTGAGCTGGAAACCCTGAGGCGTCTGCGCAAACACCGCGCGGACCGGGCTGAGCGCGCATTGGGTGAGGCTAAAAGGCATCAGCGTGCACTGCAGTTGCATGTTGAGCAGGCGCAGCAGCGCCTTGAGGACACTCGCCTGCAGGAAGCCGAGGAAGCGGCGCAGCTATTGAGCAAGCATCAAGGGCACGTGCTCTCGTTTCAGGAACTCAAGTCGTGGAATACCCAAGAGCGCTCATTGTCCGCCAGCACGCAGCGTGAAGAGGCGCAGTTACAAGCGTTACAGGGGCAGCAGGAACAGCAAGTGGTGCATATCGACAGCATGCAAAAGCAGGCCAGCCAGTATTTGCGCGAGGTCGAAAAACTCTCGGAATTATCCCAGTTACTGGTGCAGGAGCGTCATGAAACGATTGCCTGTGAGCAGGTCTGAGCGGCCGCGCGTGCGCGAGCCCAGGGACGACCGTGAGAGAGGCGTTGAGGCCGTGGTGCCGTGGGTTCATGTGCACGTCTTCGCGCAACTGTTTGCCAGGGACGATGGCTCGGGCGGTTACGTTTCCAGCCTGCCAGCGCAAAGTGTGGCGACGGATAAATTGATGATTGAGGCGTTGGCGGGGCAGTTGGCGCTTCGCGTTCAAGGCGGCACGCAATGGCCGTTGCTGGCGGTGCTTTACCTGCCACGGCTGGGGCGAATCAACGCCAGTGTGCAGCGGCAGTCGGGCGCGTGGAACGTCGAGTTGGACGCCGAAGAACCGCGCACCGCGCATTGGCTCGCCACGGTGCAAAAACGTTATCAGGACAGGCTGACCGAGGCGTTGGGCCAGCCAGTCGATATCCACATCAACAGCACGGGGCCCGCATGATCATGTTGGCGGTGACACCGCCCCTGGTTGAGGCGGCAAGGGTTGCGGCGTTGCATCGGCTGGGGCGCGGATTACGCATGCCGTTCCAGGTCGGCGATCAGCAGGGGGCGTTTGTGCTCGAGCCCGGCCGCGCGCCTGAAGGGCGAAGCCCGGTGTGTTTCGAGAGTGCCGTCGGTGTACTGGGGTTCTCGGAACCCGAGGCGATGTTCAGCCTGATGGGCGAATGCCCGGTCACCCTGGCAGAAGCCGGCAATGACTCGACGTCGTGGTTCTGGGAATTGTTCCAGCATCACCTCAGCCCGCAAGTAGTGGCGTTGTTCGGTTATCTGCGCTTGCTGCCTGCAGCCAAAACGTTGGGCTTTGGTTGCCGCTTCACCGTGATCTTGGGGGCCTCCAAGGTCGCCGGCTACCTGTGGCTGGCCCCGCAGAGCTTGCTGGCAATGTGTGCGGCGGGCGCTTGGCGGTCCACGGCCAGCTCATTACCCGCATCGTTTCCCCTGGCAATCGCCGTGACCGTGGGCCGCTTGAACTTGCCCGTCGGGCAGTTGCGCAGCGTGCGTGCGGGGGACGTGCTGATGCCTGAACAGGCGTTTTTTGATGCGCAGGGCCGTGGCCACGTGCGTATCGGGCGTCGCCATCTGCAAGGGCGTATTGACGATGAATCCGGGCCGTTGTGCCTGAACCTTTTTGCGATTGAGGAAGCGTCCATGGACGAGCACTTTGTAGTGGAAGAATACCCGGGGCCTGAACAGGACCAACCGGTGGAGGATGTCTTTGGCCGTGAGCCCTTTGACGAATTGAGTATGGCGCTGACGGTGCGCTGTGGTGTCCTGAGCCTGACCCTGGGCGAGCTGCGCAATCTTGCTCCCGGTGCGGTGCTGGGCATCACCGGGTACGCCCCGGGCATGGCCGGCCTGTATTACGGCGAGCGGCCCATTGGCCAGGGGCAACTGGTGGAAGTGGATGGGCGACTCGGCTTGCAAGTGTCTCGCGTGGTGTTTTCCCGATGATATTCCAGGGCGTTGACCCGGTCGTCCTGGCTTTGTTTTTCGGGGCGTTGTCGCTGCTGCCGATGCTGCTGATCATCTGCACCGCGTTCTTGAAGATCGTCATTGTGCTGATGATTACCCGCAACGCTATCGGCGTGCAGCAGGTGCCCCCGAGCATGGCGATCAATGGCATAGCGCTGGCCGCTACGCTGTTTATCATGGCCCCCGTGGGTTACCAGGTCGCCGAAAACCTCAAGGGCGCGCCCCTGGACATGAGCACCGTGCAGACCCTTCAACAGACGGGGCTTGTGGCCATACAGCCGCTGCGTGCGTTTATGAAACGCAACACCGATCCGGATGTGTTGACCCACATGCACGAAAACAGCGCGCGTATGTGGCCACCTGAAATGGCGCAAAGCACCCAGCGCGATGACCTGATCCTGTTGGTCCCCTCCTTTGTGCTGTCGCAGTTGCAGGCCGGGTTCGAGATCGGCTTCCTCATCTACATTCCGTTCATCGTCATCGATCTGATTGTGTCCAACCTGCTCTTGGCGCTGGGGATGCAAATGGTCTCGCCCATGACCATTTCCCTGCCGCTCAAACTGCTGTTGTTCGTCATGGTCTCCGGATGGTCGCGATTGCTCGACAGCCTTTTCCTTTCCTACCTTTGAGTGCCCCATGGAACCGATCGTACTGTTCAAGCAGGGCATGCTGCTGGTGGTGGTGTTGTCGGCACCACCGCTGATTGTGGCGGTGATCGTCGGCGTGCTGACGTCGCTGGTGCAAGCCCTCATGCAGATACAGGATCAGACCCTGCCCTTTGGCATCAAGCTGGTTGCGGTGGGCATCACGCTGATATTGACGGGGCGCTGGATTGGCGTGGAGCTGATTCAACTGATCAATCTGATGTTCGACATGATCGCTCGCTCGGCACTGAACTGAGGGCATGCACGTGCTGCTTTATCTTGAATATCTGCCAAGTCTGCTGGTGGCCATGGCGCGCATTTATCCCTGCGCGATCCTGGTGCCGGCGTTCTGTTTCCAGCATCTGCGCGGCATGCCCCGGCACGTGATCGTGATGGTCATGGCGTTCATTCCGGCTCCCGGCATCCATGCGGTACTGGCGGGCCAGGACTATTCGGCGCTGATGATCATCGGGCTGATGCTCAAGGAGGTCGCCCTGGGCTTTTTGCTGGGGGTCTTGTTGGCCATGCCTTTCTGGATGTTCGAGTCGGTTGGCGCGCTGCTGGACAACCAGCGTGGCGCCCTGGCGGGTGGCCAGCTCAACCCGTCATTGGGGCCGGATGCAACACCTGTGGGGCATCTGTTCAAACAGCTGGTGATTTACTTGCTGATCGCAGTCCTGGGCCTGAGCGTGCTTACCCAAGTGATCTGGGACAGTTACCTGCTATGGCCGGCCACCGCTTGGGTGCCGCTGCCGGCAGTCAATGGTTTCAGTATTTTCCTGGGGCTGCTCGGCGATACCTTTACCCACATGATGCTCTACGCTGCGCCGTTCATTGCGGTGCTGATGTTTCTGGAGTTCGGTATCGCGCTATTGGGCGTCTACAGCCAGCAGCTGCAAGTGAGCACGCTGGCGCCGCCGGTCAAATGCCTGGCGGGTATCGGGATTCTGTTGCTGTACTTTGCGTTGCTGCAGGACCTGATCGTTGGGCGCTTGAATGTGCTTGGCGATCTTAAACACTCACTCGGGCTGATGTTCCAGGTCTCGACGCCATGAGTGACTCCGGTGAAAAGAAGCACCCGGCCTCAGCCAAGAAACTGCGCGATCAACGCAAGAAAGGTCAGGTTTCCCAAAGCCAGGATGTCAGCAAGCTGCTGGCGCTGACGGCCATCAGTGAGGTTGCGTTGTTCACCGCCGAAACCAGTTTGCAGCGCTTTCAGCAACTGATGGTGTTGCCAATGTCGAGTATGGCTCAGCCTTTTACGCGGGCGCTGGAGACGGTGCTGTTTGAAGGGTTGATGATGTTTTTCGCGTTCGCTCTGTTGATGGCCGGATTGGCAATTGCCGCGAAGCTGATCAGCAGTTGGATGCAGTTCGGGTTTCTGTTTGCTCCCGAGACCTTGAAGCTCGATTTCAATCGGCTCAATCCCCTCAAGCAGCTCAAACAGATGTTTTCCGCGCAATCGGTCATGAACCTGTTGATGAGCCTTACCAAGGCAGTTCTACTGGGCGTGATTTTGTACGTGGTGATCAAACCTTCTTTGGGCGCGCTGATTAACCTGGCCAGCAGTGACCTGCAAACCTACATCCTGGCGTTGATCATTCTGTTCCGTCACTTGTTGCATGCCTGCCTGGGGCTTTTGCTGGTGATGGCGCTTATCGACCTGGCGTTGCAAAAACACTTCTTCGCCAAGCGCATGCGCATGACCCAGGTCGAGGTCGTCAAAGAGTACAAAGACATGGAGGGTGACCCGCATGTGAAGGGGCAGCGCCGTTCATTGGCCCAGCAACTGGCCCAGGAGGAACCGAAGGTCAAGCTGCCCAAGCTGGAAGAGGCCGATATGCTGGTGGTCAACCCGACGCATTTTGCCGTGGCGCTGTACTACCGCCCGGGTGAGACGCCGCTGCCCATGCTGGTATGCAAAGGCACGGATGACGCGGCGCGCGAACTGATCCACCAGGCCAAGGCCGCTGAGGTGCCGGTGATTCAGTGCGTGTGGCTGGCGCGCACGCTCTACACGAACAAACTGGGCGCGAGCATCCCCCGCGACACCCTGCAGGCCGTGGCGCTGATCTATCGCACGTTGCGTGAGCTGGATGATGAAGCCAAGCGCGAAACCCTGGAGCTGCCGGCGCTGGAGGTGCGCTGATCAGCGCACCGAACCTGCGCGAAGCCAGGGTCAGGTGAGCCGCCGCGCTGCTCACCTGGCGGCCCGGCAACAGCCGGCGTTGATCGCGGAACACTCATCGTTCCAGCGAAATTGTCTGGTAATCCGCGCACTCTCCTGAAGGGCCGGGCTCGACGCGCATCTGCGGCGGCCACCAGATTACCAACGTATCTTTGGTCGATTGCGGGCGTGAGCAGGAGTCGCCTTTGCACGTGGGAGCGCAGCCGGCGATGAGCAGCACGGTGCCGATCAGGGTGATGCACAACAGGTGGCGTTTCATGGGGCGACCTTCTTCTGAGTGGGAGTGATCAAGGAAGGGCGGGGCACGCCGATGTGTTCATCCTTCACCACCGGGCGCATGGCGATAAAGACCTCGGCTTCTTCACCCGGTTTGAGCCAGGCACGTGGCCATACCGTGACGGCCAGGGTCTGCGAATTGCTGCACTCCTTTTCGTCGATACGCACATTGCGCTTGATCTGATTGCGCACCACCACCACCGCCACATTGAACTGCGGGCCGGCGTACCACTGGCTGCGCTCGGTGTTCATGGCCAGTAGATCGCGGGTGTTGCACAAGGTGTCCAGGCCCAATGGCATCGGTGCCGCCTTGAAGGCCAGGGGCACTTGCCCGGTCACCAGATTGGCCAGGGTGCTGGTGATGTCGCTGCGCTTGATAACCGGCGGGTGTTCGGCGTAACGCCTGGCCAGGGGCTTGAGTGCGGCCTGCAGCTCCACTTGATCTTCCTGCGGCAAATACCGTGAAGGGTCCGCCTGATCGCCGATGACGCGTGGCGTCAGGATGAACAAACGCTCGCGGCGGTTGTTCTGGCGTTCGCTGGAGGAAAACAGCGCCTTGCCCAGCAACGGTATGTCGCCCAGCAGTGGAACCTTGTTGCGCTTGTCGGTGCTTTCGGTGACATGGAAACCACCGACCACCAGCGAGCGTTTTTCCGCCATTACTGCCTGGGTGCTGACATTGCCCCGACGCACGTCGGGGCCGATGCGATCCGGGTTGGATTCATCGAAGTTGCCGTCCTCGATATCCACCATGAGGTGCACCTGATGAGTGCCACGGGTGGTAATCACCCTGGGTATCACTTGCAGGCTGGTACCGACCGTGATCGGCAGGATCGTTGCGACCTCCGTGCCTGCGGTCAGGTATTGGGTGCGGTTGAAGTCAATGACCGAGGGCTGGTTTTCCAGGGTGAGCACCGAGGGGTTGGACACCATGGTTGCCAGGCCGCGCTGCTCCAGGGCGCGTATCTTGGCAAAGAAGCGGTCACGGTTTTCGATCGACAGCTGCGATGAACTCCCAGGGGCCATTCTCATGTCGCTGCTGAAATGGCTGTTGCCCCAGTTGACCCCGAATTCGCGCAGTTGAGAGCGCTCTATGTCGAGGATGATTGCGTCGATTTCCACCATTTTGCGCGCCACGTCGAGCTGGGTAATCAGCTCTCGGTACATGACCTGCCGTTCCGGGAGGTCGTAGATCAGGACGGCGTTGTTGCGCACGTCGGCCTCTACGCGGATTTTGCCTGCCGACACCGGAGCGCGCGGGGAGAGCGTGGCGCCAGAGGCCAACTGGCCTGGGTCCGCTGTCTGGCCGAACATTTGCCCGAGCATGGGATTGCTCAACCGCGCAAAGTTCGGCGTGATGGGCGAGGGCTGTGAGGCAAAGGGGCGCGGGGTAAGCGTCGACAGGGATGCCGTCGCCCGCGGCTCCAATAAGCCCTTCAGCATGCTGGCAACGCCAGGGATGACTATTTTTTCGCCGCGGTAATCGATCTGGCGATCTCCCGCGTTGGCGAATTTCAGCGGGTAGCTGAGCACGCTTTGTTTTTCGTCGGGTGATTTACGCTGGCTGCTGAATTGCTTGATCTGTTCGATGTAGCGCTTGGGGCCAGAGACCAGCACCACCCCGTCATCGGGCAGTTCACCCCAGCCGAAACGACTGTCGAGCAAGCCGATATCGGTCAGGGCCCGCTTGAGGTCGGCGACGGTCTCGGAAGAAACCTCCAGGCGCGCGGACTCTTGCAGGTCCAGGGTGCTGATATAGAGGGTGTTGTTGTACAAGTACCACTGAAAACGGTGTTCAACGCCCAGCCTGTCGAGTAACGACTGCGGGGTATTGGCGCGTATCTTGCCATTTACGATGCCCTCCAGCAGACCGTCGACTTGCAGTTGCGTGCCAAACGTCTGGGCGAAGTCCTCCAACACATCCCGCAGGGGCTTATGCTCGGCTTCATAGGCGTAGGCGGTGTTTTTCCATTCGGATGGGATGGCGGCGAGGGGGCTGTGCAGCGGCGCCAACAACAAGGGCAGCGCAAGCAAACAACGCCAGTGGGCGCGTTTTGCCAGAGCCGCGGGCGAGTTTAAACGCAAGCCAGTGTGCTTGTTGATCTTGCTATACATGACAGGTTCTCTGTTTCAGTGCGAAAGCGTCGTAATGAAGTGGGCCGAATTTGCGCCCAGCCGTTGTCAGGCGCGCCGTTGCGCTGCGCCAGGTGTCACGTTGGTTGAGAGGTACTTCAAGGGTTTGCTATCAAGTGGCGGGCATTGCACCCACCGGAGATGGCGTATGGCCCGAGCCCGGGCAAGGGCTGACTTGCGGTTCAAGTCGCCGCCTGGTCTGTTCACGACCACCCAAGCCGTCAGTCAGCGTTTGCCACCAGCCACTAAACGACATTGATGGCCGATTTAACCGTTTCGTGTTTGTAACTGAGGTAGGTCGAACTCACGGCAAAGTTGTTAACCAGGGCGGACTTTTCCTCAATGAGTTGTTCGAAGAGCCGCGCGCTGTCTTCGCTTCCTTCGCTGTACGGAATGTCGGCGCTGATCTGGTCAAGGTTTTTTTCGGCTTGCGATTGCTGCCTGTAGAGACTGCTGAGTACGCGTGAGTCAGTATTCATGGCGTTATCTCCAGTGGGTGTGTATCTCTGTGTGGCGGCAGATTGCTCACCAGTTCCAACAACAGGCCTGTGTGGTTAAAAAGAACTGCGTTTACCCAGCAACGTTGTCACTTGATTTGGCCAAGGGTGGAATCGCCACCAGGTTGTCCAGGGCATGCGCCCAGTTGATGTGAAACCCGCCATCTTCCGTCTCAAGCAGCAGCGACTGGGCGGCGATCCCGTCTTCGACTCGAAGCGTCCAGGGCACGCTGCTGTGAAGGTTGAGCCATAGCTCGACGTGTTCACGGTCCAGCGGATTGCACACCAGGTGCGCCTCAACGGTGGGCAGTTGAGCCTCCAGCAGTTTGTTGAGCAGTGTTGTGAGGCGTTGAACAGGCACAGTCTCCTCCAGCAGGGTTCGAATGGCCGCGCTGATGACTGAGCTGGCGACCTGTTCCAAACTTGCCAGCATTGCCTGGCGCTCTGACTCCCAGCGGTGCAGCTGGGTATTGGCGCGTTGCCAGAACTCATCACTGGCACTTTCGAGTATTTTTTCGCATTGCGCCTGGGCCTGGCTGATGCGCGTTTGTGCTTGAGTTTCTGCGTGTTCCAACAGCTGACGGGCCTGGGTGTATTCAGACAGCATTTCCCTGGGGATCAGGGCCGTGGGCAGTTCGTGGGCGGGGGTGTTCAGCTCAATCGTGTGGGCGCAAAACATGGTCGGGGTTCTCGCGAGGGGCGGGCGGCGCGTCATCGACAGCGGTGGAGGTTGCGCGCCAGATCGTGGCTTTCCACAGGGTATCCAACCGGCCGTGGGTGTCTGCCAGTCGAGGATGCTGCTCTAACGTCAGCACCCTTGGGCGAGCAAAATTCAGCCGTAGCCGCTGCCAGACATTGGGCGCGACCCACGCGCGCAGGTAGTGCAATGGGTCGTCGACGTCCACCGGTGTTGAGCCCGTGGGCAGTGCCTTGGCCAGGCGCTGGCACCACAGCAGCTGCTCTTGATTCAACCGGCTGTCGTGGGGCGCGTTGTACACCGCATTAACCAGTGTCAGTGCGAGGTCGCGTTGTTGCGCGCTGCTCAACACCCATTGGAGGAGGGCTGGAGACGTGGGAGGGGCAAGCTCGGGCGCGATGTCGAACAGGCTGCTCACGCGGCGATGATAGGCGCGTGAAAGCGCTGCGGTTTCCACAAAACCCGTTTGCGTGAGCCAGTCGATGTGGGCGTTTTTCCAGGGGAAAGCCCACCATGTTACCCAGCTGAGGTCGTCACTCATGGGCGTGTGCCGGCGCGGTTTGCGGGGTGGGTGTGAAGACTTTTCTGCGGCGCCAGAACAGCCAGGCAATGCCTGCTGACAGAGCGATGATCAGCGGCGCAATCAGGCTGGCGCGCCAGAAACCAAGGTCTTGCTCGGGCACCAGAAAAGGGCCGAGGTAGGTCAGCTGTTGCTGCTCGGTGTAGGCGGTGGCCGGTACAAAAATGACGGTCAGTTTTGTCGTGTTGTCTATGGCCGAGGCCATGCCCGGGATGCTGCTGGCTACCAGTCTGCGCACGCGCGGATTGATATTGTCAGGGTCCAGTCGCGGGTCGTGCTTGATGAAAACCGACGCGGACGCCGGCTGTACCGGCTCGCCTGGCGCGACGCGCTCAGGCAGTACCACATGCACACGCGCGACGATCACACCGTCTATGTTGGATAAGGTCGATTCCAGCTCTTGGGACAGCGCGTAGATGTAGCGTGCGCGCTCTTCCAGCGGGGTGGAGATGACGCCTTCCTTGCGAAAGATATCCCCCAGCGTCGAGCGGGCCGTTTTGGGCAGCCCCGCCGCATCCAGGGTACGCACAGCTCGGCTGATGTCACTTGCCTTGACCCGAACAGCGACCCCGTCTTTGCCGGGCACCTTCTGGGCCCGGATTTGCTTGTCTGCCAGCTCCGCGATGACTTCGTTGGCTTCCTGCTCAGAAATATTGCGATGAAGCTCTACGCTGTCACCGCAACCGGACAGCATCAACACTAATGAAAACAAGAATGGGGCGGTTAGACGGCGGTACATGCAGCTATCCCATGCTTGAAATTTTGTCGACGCCTTTCGCGACGGCGCCAATGACCTTGACGCGTGACATCACGTCGATATGCGCTTCGGCGAGCGACTGGGGGAACTCGTTCGCGTCCTTGGTCTTTTTGTTCAGGCTCGCGTCACGAAAGCCTTTGGATACGCGTCTGGATAAAGTGTCCGAGGCTGTCGCGTCCCACGACTGAGCAGGGGACGCCACGGCAGGCACGATGCCTTTAACGGGCTGCTCGGCCTGGCTGAGTTGGGCGTTGAAAAAGTTGATGTCAGACGCCCGGTTGATCGCGCCAGGCGCCTCGGCTTGAGGGAGAGTGCTGCTGTTTTCCGATTGCCCAGGGGTGGTGATGTACATGTGAATCTCCATCGAACGTATCGAGTGTTACGTGCGTCGTGACGATGAAAACCTCCTCGACCTGGGCAGAGGAGGTCGCGCTGACTTAAGCGAATCGCAAAGACTTAATGCGGCCCGCTTTCGCTGTAGTCAGTTCTTGTTCAGCAGTCTTCTTGGCCTCTTCGACGACTTTCCTTTCTTTATCTGCGTTGATTGCGTCCAGTTGCGCCTGGTTACCCGCGCTGGAACCACCAATACCTGAGATTGAGGACATAGATCACCTTCTTGATTTCAAATGAAGTCTGATAGCGAGTGTTAGCTACCGTCGCGTGTTGAGTGCCTGTGAAGTCACCCACTTATAAGTGGTGCAAGGAAATAAAGCGTTCCAGTATTTATATGTTTAAAATTATTTCCAGTGCTGTTTGCTGAGAAATCATTGTTGTAATGCTTGATGCTATGTATGCGCTAAAGTGCCCGAGGAGGTGCGAGTGGGTAAGTTTTGCCGCACTGCGTCAACTGCACTGTTTCGGTTATAGGTCGAGTTGTTTGATTCGGTGGTAGAGCGTGCGTTTGGCGACACCTAATTCAAATGCGGTGATATCGACACAATGATCATTGCGCCGCAACGACTCTTCAATCAGTGCTTTTTCGATTTGTTGCAGGCGTTCCTTCAGGCTCAGCTTTCCGTCGTGCGGGCTGCTCATGGGCGTAGAGAACGGTGGCAGGCCCAGCACGAAGCGCTTGGCGGACGAACGTAATTCGCGAATATTGCCCAGCCAGGCGTGGCACAGCAGTTGTTGCAATAGCTGGCCGGGAACAGACGGTACGGTGCATTTGAAGTGCTCGGCTTCTTCCCGGACCATCTTCATGAACAGCGGAATGATGCGCTCCCGCTGGTGGCGCAAGGCCGGAAGTTCGAGGCTGACCACATTCAGGCGAAAGTACAGGTCACGCCTGAAGGTACCCAATTCGACCATGTGGTGCAGTGACTGCTGAGCCGAGGCAATAACGCGCATGTCCACCGGGATGAAGCGGGTTGAACCTAGACGCTCCACGCCCCGCGACTCCAGCACCCGCAGCAGTTTGGCCTGCAGGCTCAATGGCATGCTGTCGACCTCATCGAGGTACAAGGTGCCCAGATGAGCCGCTTCGACAAAGCCGGCCCGCGATTGCACAGCCCCGGTAAAAGCGCCGCTGTTGACCCCGAACAATTGGCTCTCCGCGAGGCTTTCCGGGATAGCGGCGCAGTTCACGGCAATGAAGTTACCGCGCCGCCCCGACAAGCGATGGACCCGTTGGGCCAAGGTGTCTTTCCCGGTGCCGGTTTCACCGAGTAGCAGAATGTCGATATTGAGTGACGCTGTGCTGTTAAGGGTGTTTTCAATACCTGAGCTGTCACTGATTGAGATGTCTGTTTCAACTTCCCTATGGTAGGCATCCGACATCAAGTAAGTGCTCCATTATCACTGTGCATCATTCAGGCAACGGTCGACAGGCAAAGGCCTGCAGGTCGCGAATTATAGTTATTTTGTTGTTGTTCTGAAGTAGGAACTTACGCGCAAGACGTAGGAGAAATGAGATAGGTTTGGGGATTATTTTGCTGGGGTGTGTAGTTAGTAAAATGCCGAGGGTTAATAGGATAATTCTTAAGCGTCAGGTTGTTCAGATGGACGTCCATAAGTAGTCACCCACAAAAAAGCCGATGCACTGCATCGGCTTTTTTGTTTGCGGCAATTACCGCAAGGTTACTTATACGTTGAAACGGAAGTGCATGACGTCGCCATCTTTGACGATGTATTCCTTGCCTTCAAGGCGCCACTTACCGGCTTCCTTGGTACCGGCTTCACCCTTGTACTGAATGAAGTCGTTGTAGGCGATGACTTCGGCACGGATAAAGCCTTTTTCGAAGTCGGTGTGGATCACGCCGGCAGCCTGTGGCGCGGTAGCGCCGACCTTGACGGTCCAGGCGCGGACTTCTTCGACACCGGCGGTGAAGTAAGTCTGCAGGTGCAGCATTTCGTAGCCGGCGCGGATCACACGGTTCAAGCCAGGCTCTTCCAGGCCCAGCGCCTCGAGGAACATGTCTTTTTCTTCGCCGTCATCCAGCTCGGCAATTTCGGCCTCGATCTTGTTGCACACCGGCACCACGATCGCGCCTTCTTCCTCGGCGATGGCCTTGACCACGTCGAGCAATGGGTTGTTCTCAAAGCCGTCTTCAGCGACGTTGGCGATGTACATCACCGGCTTGGTGGTCAGCAGGTGGAAGCCTTTGATCACCGCTTTTTCATCGGCATTCATGCTCTTCATCAGGCTGCGCGCTGGCTTGCCCAGGGTGAAGTGAGCGATCAATTGCTCCAGCAGGCCTTTCTGAACCACGGCATCCTTGTCGCCGCCCTTGGCGTTACGCGCGACTTTCTGCAGTTGTTTCTCGCAGCTGTCGAGGTCGGCGAAGATCAGTTCCAGGTCGATGATCTCGATGTCGCGTTTCGGGTCGACGCTGTTGGATACGTGAATCACGTTCTCGTCTTCAAAGCAGCGGACCACGTGGGCGATGGCATCGGTTTCACGGATGTTGGCCAGGAACTTGTTGCCCAGGCCTTCACCTTTCGACGCGCCGGCCACCAGGCCTGCGATGTCGACGAATTCCATGGTGGTCGGCAGGATGCGCTTTGGATTGACGATAGCCGCCAACTCCTGCAGGCGCGGGTCCGGCATGGCCACGATACCGCTGTTGGGTTCGATGGTGCAGAAGGGGAAGTTCTCCGCCGCAATACCGGACTTGGTCAAGGCGTTGAACAGGGTGGATTTGCCGACGTTGGGCAGGCCGACGATGCCGCAATTGAATCCCATGGTGTTTCCCCTCGGTAAGAGTCAGGCCTTCTGGCTGTGCAGGTTTTTCATCGCACGGTTCCATTCACCGGCGAAGATATCCGGCAGCACGCCGAGGGCAAAGTCGATGCTGGCATCGAGTTTTTCCTGTTCGGCGCGTGGCGCACGACCCAGGACGAAATTTGAAACCATACTGGCAACGCCTGGGTGGCCAATGCCGAGCCGCAGACGGTAAAAATTATTCTGATTGCCCAGCTGCGCGATGATGTCGCGCAGGCCATTGTGCCCGCCATGCCCGCCGCCTAATTTGAGTTTGGCAACGCCGGGTGGCAGGTCCAGTTCGTCATGGGCCACCAGGATTTCTTCGGGTTTGATCCGGAAGAAGCCCGCAAGCGCCGCGACGGCTTGGCCGCTGCGGTTCATGTAGGTGGTGGGAATCAGCAGACGAACATCCTGACCTTGATGCGAAAAGCGTCCGGTCAGGCCAAAATATTTGCGATCGGCCACAAGGTTTACGCCTTGGGCGTGGGCGATACGCTCAACAAAAAGGGCCCCCGCGTTATGCCGGGTCTGTTCGTATTCGGCGCCTGGATTTCCCAGGCCAACGATCAGTTTAATGGCAGTCACGACAGGGGCCCTTCCTTTGGAGTTGTGGATAACATCGCCGCAACCTGCGTGCGGCGAAAGTGGACGACAAGAGATCATTTACTCAAGAGTAAACGCCGCGTTATCGCCCGCTTTCTCGCTACGTTTCGGTCCGCGATGTTTCCTCAAGCTCCGGCAATACAGAGTGAATTACTCTGCAGCGCCTTCTTCTTCAGCTTCTGGAGCAACGCGTGGAGCGTGAACGTTGGCAACAGCTTTGTCATCACCGTGAGCCAGTGCGACAAATTCAACGCCTTTAGGGGCCTTGAGGTCGGACAGGTGAACGATTGCGCCGATTTCCAGAGCCGACAGGTCGACTTCGATGAACTCAGGCAGGTCTTTCGGCAGGCAGGTCACTTCGATTTCGTTCAGGACGTGCGAGATCTCGCCGCCTTTCTTGACCGGAGCTTCTTCGCCAACGAAGTGCACTGGAACGATAGCGGTCAGTTTCTGACCGGCTACAACGCGTACAAAGTCAGCGTGCAGCACGTGGCCTTTGGCCGGGTGACGTTGCAGAGCTTTGATGATCACGTTTTGCTTGGTGCCGCCAACGTTCAGTTCGATAACGTGGCTGTAAGCAGCATCGTTTTCGAGCAGTTTGGCGATTTCTTTAGCCAGCATGCTGATGGATTCAGGGGCTTTTTCGCCACCGTAAACTACAGCTGGAACCAGGCTTGCGAGACGACGCAGGCGGCGGCTCGCACCTTTCCCCAGGTCGGAACGCAGTTCAGCATTCAAAGTAAAATCGTTCATGTTGTATCTCCAAAATAACCACATTCGCCCCAGCGTTTGCGACCAGCGCTAAAGGCGATATGGGCAAAAAAGCCCCGCCCCAACAGTATGCTGGGGCGGGGCGCTTTTCGTCAGGTTGATGTCGCTAAGGCGTGAACCTTAACGGAACATCGCACTGATCGATTCTTCGTTGCTGATGCGGCGAACCGCCTCGGCAACTACCGGTGCGATATCCAATTGACGGATACGCGAACAGGCTTGAGCTGCTGCGGACAACGGGATGGTGTTAGTCACCACCAGTTCGTCCAGCATGGAGTTCTCGATGTTCTCGATCGCTCGGCCCGACAGCACAGGGTGTGTGCAGTAGGCGAAGACTTTTGCGGCACCGTGCTCTTTCAAGGCTTTCGCCGCGTGGCACAGTGTGCCGGCGGTGTCGACCATGTCATCAACCAGAATACAGGTACGCCCTTCGACATCACCGATGATATGCATCACTTCAGAGTGATTGGCTTTCTCACGGCGTTTGTCGATGATCCCGAGGTCAACGCCCAGGGATTTGGCAACAGCCCGTGCACGCACGACGCCACCAATGTCCGGGGACACGATCATCAGGTTTTCAAAGCGCTGGTCTTCGATGTCATCCACCAGTACTGGGGAGCCGTAGATGTTATCTACCGGGATATCGAAGAACCCTTGAATTTGGTCAGCGTGCAGGTCAACCGTGAGAACACGGTCGATGCCTACCACGGTCAGCATGTCAGCAACGACTTTCGCGCTGATAGCCACACGTGCGGAACGCGGACGGCGATCCTGACGGGCATAACCAAAGTAAGGGATTACAGCTGTGATTCGAGTCGCTGAGGAGCGGCGGAAGGCATCAGCCATCACGACGAGTTCCATCAGGTTATCGTTGGTCGGAGCGCAGGTCGGCTGAATAATGAAGACATCTTTACCGCGGACGTTTTCATTGATCTCGGCTGTAATTTCACCGTCGGAGAATTTACCGACAGAGATGTCACCGAGAGGGATATGCAGCTGACGTACGACACGTCGAGCCAGATCGGGGTTGGCATTCCCCGTAAAGACCATCATCTTGGACACGCGCAGTACCTAGAGGCTGAGGGTAACCTGGATGAGTATTAGAAAATGGCAGGGGCGGCTGGATTCGAACCAACGCATGGCAGGATCAAAACCTGCTGCCTTACCGCTTGGCGACGCCCCTGTATCTGTTGCAACGAGTACCCAGTACTCGGTTCCTTTAGAGCAGACTTTGCAGCTTGCGATGCAACATCGAAACGTTGCTTCCCTTTGCTACAAACCCTGTAAGGGTCTCTGTAAGAAGGGCCGAGACTTTATCAGCTTCAGCTTTGCTTGGGAAGCCCCCAAACACACAACTTCCAGTTCCGGTTAATTTTGCTTCGGTAAATTTACCTAACAAATTCAAAGCGTTACGTACCTCTGGATAACGCCTTGCTACAACCGGTAAGCAGTCATTTCGACTGTTTCCCTTGGGAACGGGGCGCACTTTAATGGGAGGAGAGTTACGTGTCAACAGTGGATCTGAAAAAATTTCTGCTGTACTTACAGATACTTGCGGAACAAGCACGACATACCACGGCTCTTCGGGGTATTCCGGGGTGAGTTTCTCCCCCACGCCCTCGGCAAAAGCGGCGTGTCCACGCACGAAAACCGGGACGTCAGCGCCCAGCGTCAGGCCCAGCGTAGCCAAGCGATCGTGGTCCCAACCCAGTTGCCACAAGTGATTGAGGCCGAGCAGCGTCGTCGCGGCATTTGAGCTGCCACCGCCGATGCCACCGCCCATGGGCAAAATTTTATCGATCCAGATGTCGATGCCCAGGGGGCACCCGGATTGTTCCTGAAGTTTTTTTGCGGCCTTCACAATCAGGTTGCTGTCGTGGGGCACGCCTGCGAATTCGGTGTGCAGCTGAATCACGCCATCATCGCGTACGGCGAAGGTCAGTTCATCGCCGTAGTCCAGAAATTGAAACAGCGTCTGCAGCTCGTGGTAGCCGTCTTCACGGCGACCCAGAATGTGCAGCATCAAGTTGAGTTTGGCGGGGGAGGGCAGCGTCAGCGTTGTAACAGTCACGTTTATTGCCCCAGCTTGCGCGGTTGCCAGTCCTTGATCACCAGTGTGACGTCAAGGTCGGTGCCATGCAGCTTGATGCGCTCGGGCAGCCAATAACCGCTCTGTTGCACGTAGCTGAGGTACTCCACCTGCCAGCCGTCTTGCTCAAGCGTGGCCAGCCGACTGTCGCCATTGAGGCTCAGGCGACTTTTGCTGTCCGGCGCGGGCAAACCGCGAACCCACCACACCAGGTGCGAAACGGGCAGCTTCCAGCCTATTTGCTGCTCCAGCAATTCTTCCGGCGACGCCGCTTCATAGCGTCCCTGGTTGGCCACTTCCAGGCTGACTTGCCCCGGGCGTCCCGTCAGGCGAGCCGCGCCGCGGCCCAGTGGGCCGGACAGGCGAATATCGTAATAGTCCTGACGCTGCAGCCAGAACAACGTGCCGCTGCCGGAATCTTTTGGCGCGCGAACCCCGACCTTGCCTTCGATCTGCCAGCCATCAATGCTGCTGAGCTGATCCTTGTGTTGTTTCCATTGCGCCGGGTTGCCCTGGCCTTCAACGGATTCGCGAGCGCCGAAACCCGCGCAACCGGCGAGCAGGGCGATGAAGCTGAAAACAATTACGTGGCGCAAGAACATAAGCTTAAAGGGTCTCGGATCCGGTCAGGCGCTTGATGGTGCCGCGCAGGATGGGGCTTTCGGGTTGTTCCTTGAGGAATTTTTCCCAGATTTGTCGCGCTTCGCGCTGCTTGCCATTGGCCCACAGCACTTCGCCAAGGTGGGCGGCCACTTCCTGGTCGGGGAAGCGTTCCAGTGCCTGGCGCAGCAAGCGTTCGGCTTCGTCCAGGTTGCCCAGGCGGTAATTGACCCAGCCCAGGCTGTCGAGTACGGCCGGGTCTTCCGGGTTGAGCTTGTGGGCTTGCTCGATCAGCACCTTGGCTTCGGCGTAGCGCGTCGTACGGTCGGACAAGGTGTAACCGAGGGCGTTCAGCGCCATGGCGTTGTCCGGGTCACGCTTGATGATCAGGCGCAGGTCTTTTTCCATCTGCGCCAAGTCATTGCGTTTTTCCGCCTGCATGGCGCGGGTGTACAGCAGATTCAAATCGTCGGGGTATTGCAACAAGGCCTGTTGCAGCAGTTTCCAGGCGCGTTCGCCCTGCTTGTTGGCCGACAAGGTTTCGGCCTGGATCAGGTACAGCTGGATCGCGTAGTCCGGTTCGGCATCGCGCGCTGCGGCCAGGCGTTTTTCCGCCTCGTCGGTGCGGCCGTTGCTCATCAGGATGTCAGCTTGGCGCAATTGGGCCGGCAGGTAGTCGTTGCCAGGGCCGACCTGAGCGTACTCAAGCAGGGCCGCCTGCGGGTCGTTGCGCTCTTCAGCGATACGGCCGAGGTTCAGGTGCGCCGAATCCACATGGCTTTCGCGTTGGATCAGCTCTTCCAGATAACCCTTGGCCTCGTCCCAGGCTTTGGCCTCCAGGCACACCAATGCCAGGGAGTAGCGCAATTCATCGTCGTCCGGGTATTGCTGGACCAGATTGGCGAACTGCACTTTGGCGTCTTCCATACGGTCCTGCTCAACCAGCGTGCGCGCATAAGTCAGGCGCAGGCGCTTGTCGTCCGGATACTTCTTGATGCTCTTTTCCAGCAGAGGAATCGCTTCCTTGCCGCGATTGAGGTTCTGCAGCAGGCGTGCACGCAGCAAAATCGGTGCGATCTCGCCGTCTTCCGGCGGGTTCTGCTCCAGCAGCTTGAGTGCGGCGTCGGCTTCATCATCCTGTTGCAGCAGCAACGCCTTGCCGAAAATCAGCTGGCTGTTTTTCGGGTGCTTTTGCAGCAGGCGGTCGAAACTCTTCATCAGGCCATTGCGCGTGTCCTGGTCGGTGTCGGCAGCCGACAGCGCGAGGAAGTCGAAATGCGTGTCGCCCTTGCCCAGCAGGACTTTCTCCATATAGACCATGGAGTCGTCATAGCGCCCCGCGCGCGCCAGTTGAATGGCCGCGGCCCGCTGCGCTTCCAGGTCGTCCGGTGCGTTTCTCGCCCAGATCAGCGAAGTGTCCAGCGCAGCCTGGTCAGCGCCCAGGTATTCGGCGATGCGAAACGCACGCTCCGAAATACCCGGATCCTGAGTGTTGATGGCCTGGGTCACGTAGTTATCCAGGGCAATATCGAAACGATTGCGCTGGCCGGCGAGTTCGGCGGTCAGCAGGCTGTAGATCGTTTCTTCATTGAACGAGGAATAAACCTTGGGCTTTTCAGGGGCGGGGGTGCTGTCTTCAACCGGCGGCGTACCGTCCGGCGACACGGGTGCCAAGGCCTGGCAGCCGCTGAGGAAGACAAAAGCAAGGAGCAACGCGGAAGATCTATTCATATAGGAAGAGGACGACTAACCTGCGGTCGGATCATCATGACACAAGCCTTCGGCCAAACATAACCGAGTCTCAGTTGGCGCCTTTATAGACACAAGGCATTAGGACAATAGCCTACGGTGGTTGTTCTGAATCATTCGAAGTAGGACAATTGTCGGCTTCCCGACATCATCAGCGATATTGAATGGCCTTCCTCGCACTCGGTATTAACCACAAGACTGCTTCCGTAGACGTGCGCGAGCGCGTGGCGTTTACGCCAGAGCAGTTGGTTGAGGCCTTGCAGCAGCTCTGCCGGCTCACCGACAGCCGCGAAGCTGCGATCCTTTCGACCTGCAATCGCAGTGAGCTTTATATAGAGCAGGAACATCTTTCAGCGGATGGGGTGCTGCGCTGGCTGGCCGATTATCACCATTTGAGCCTCGATGACCTGCGCGCCAGTGCGTATGTGCACGAAGAGGATGCGGCAGTTCGTCACATGATGCGCGTCGCCTCAGGGCTCGACTCGCTGGTGTTGGGCGAACCGCAGATCCTTGGCCAGATGAAATCTGCCTATGCCGTGGCCCGCGAGGCCGGCACCGTGGGGCCACTGTTGGGGCGGTTGTTCCAGGCCACCTTCAACTCGGCCAAGCAGGTGCGCACCGACACCGCCATCGGTGAAAACCCGGTGTCCGTGGCGTTTGCCGCCGTCAGCCTGGCCAAACAGATTTTCAGCGACTTGCAGCGCAGCCAGGCCCTGCTGATCGGCGCCGGCGAAACCATCACCCTGGTGGCGCGTCATCTGCACGACCTGGGTGTAAAGCGCATTGTGGTCGCCAACCGAACCCTGGAACGCGCGAGCATTCTTGCCGAGCAGTTTGGCGCGCATGCGGTGCTGCTGTCGGATATCCCGGCTGAACTGGTGCGCAGCGATATCGTCATCAGCTCCACCGCCAGTCAGTTGCCGATTCTTGGCAAAGGCGCGGTCGAGAGCGCGCTGAAGCTGCGCAAGCACAAACCGATCTTCATGGTGGATATCGCCGTTCCCCGCGATATCGAGCCGGAAGTCGGCGAGTTGGACGACGTTTACCTCTACAGCGTCGACGATCTGCACGAAGTGGTTGCCGAAAACCTCAAGAGTCGCCAGGGCGCCGCCCAGGCCGCCGAGGAGATGGTCAGCACCGGCGCTGAAGACTTCATGGTGCGCCTGCGCGAACTGGCAGCGGTCGACGTGCTCAAGGCGTATCGTCAGCAGGGCGAACGTCTGCGTGACGAGGAATTGATCAAGGCCCAGCGTCTGCTGGCCAACGGCAGCAGCGCCGAAGAGGTGCTGATGCAGCTGGCGCGTGGCTTGACCAACAAGTTGCTTCACGCTCCCAGCGTTCAGTTGAAAAAGCTTACCGCCGAAGGCCGCCTCGATGCGCTGGCCATGGCCCAGGAACTCTTTGCCCTCGGTGAGGGCGCGTCAGATAGCTCTTCGGATAAAAAACCGCAATGAAAGCGTCACTGCTCAATAAACTGGACGTGCTCCAGGACCGTTTCGAAGAACTGACCGCCTTGCTCGGCGATGGCGAGGTCATCTCCGATCAGGCCAAGTTCCGCGCCTATTCCAAGGAATACGCCGAAGTTGAGCCCATTGTGGCCACCTACAAACAGCTGATGAAAGTGCAGGCCGACCTCGAAGGCGCTCAGGCGCTGCTCAAAGACAGCGACCCGGACATGCGCGAAATGGCCGTGGAAGAAGTCCGCGAGGCCAAGGAAAAGCTGGCCGAGCTGGAAGGCGACCTGCAGCGCATGCTGCTGCCCAAGGACCCCAACGACGGGCGCAACGTGTTCCTCGAAATCCGCGCCGGCACCGGTGGCGACGAGGCGGCGATCTTCTCTGGCGACCTGTTCCGCATGTACTCGCGCTACGCCGAGCGCCGTGGCTGGCGCGTCGAGATCCTGTCCGAAAACGAAGGCGAACACGGCGGCTATAAAGAAGTCATCGCCCGAGTTGAAGGCGACAACGTCTACGGCAAACTGAAATTTGAATCCGGCGCGCACCGCGTGCAGCGGGTTCCGGCGACGGAGTCCCAGGGCCGTATCCACACCTCGGCGTGCACCGTGGCCGTGTTGCCCGAGCCGGACGAGCAGGAAGCCATCGAGATCAATCCGGCGGATTTGCGTGTCGACACCTACCGCTCATCGGGCGCTGGTGGTCAGCACGTCAACAAGACCGACTCGGCGATCCGCATCACGCACTTGCCGTCGGGCATTGTGGTGGAGTGCCAGGAAGAGCGTTCCCAGCACAAGAACCGTGCGCGGGCCATGTCCTGGCTGTCGGCCAAGCTCAACGACCAGCAGACCAGCGCCGCCGCCAACGCGATTGCCAGCGAGCGCAAGTTGCTGGTGGGTTCGGGCGACCGCTCCGAGCGCATCCGTACCTACAACTTTGCCCAGGGCCGGGTCACCGACCACCGGGTCAACCTCACGCTTTACTCCCTCGACGAGATTCTCGCCGGCGGTGTGGATGCGGTAATCGAACCGTTGCTCGCCGAATACCAGGCCGACCAATTGGCGGCGATAGGTGAATAAATGACCATCATTGCCAGCCTGCTGCGCGCCGCCGACCTGCCCGACTCGCCCACTGCGCGGCTGGATGTGGAGTTGTTGTTGGCCGCAGCCTTGGGTAAATCGCGCAGCTACCTGCACACCTGGCCGGAAAAAATCGTCAGCAGCGAACATGCGCTGGCCTTTGCTGACTATTTGCAACGTCGTCGGGCCGGTGAGCCGGTGGCGTATATCCTCGGCCAGCAAGGCTTCTGGAAGCTGGACCTGGAGGTCGCACCTCACACGCTGATCCCGCGTCCGGAAACCGAGCTGCTGGTGGAGGCCGCGCTGGAACTGTTGCCCGCCACGCCTGCCAGGGTTCTGGACCTGGGCACCGGCAGCGGCGCCATCGCCCTGGCCTTGGCCAGCGAACGTCCAGCCTGGCAGGTTACGGCGGTCGACCGCGTGCTCGAAGCCGTGGCCCTGGCTGAACGCAATCGCCAGCGCCTGCACCTGAAAAACGCCACGGTGTTGAGCAGCCATTGGTTCAGCGCCCTGCAAGGCCAAACCTTCGACCTGATCATCAGCAACCCCCCGTACATTGCCGATAACGATCCCCATCTGGTGGCCGGCGACGTGCGGTTTGAACCGGCCAGCGCGCTGGTGGCGGGGCATGATGGCCTGGATGACTTGCGGTTGATCATTGCCCAATCTCCAGTCTACTTGAATGCGGCTGGCTGGCTGTTACTCGAACATGGCTACGATCAGGCGGCGGCCGTACGTGATCTGTTGCTTGGCGCAGGCTTTGAAGCGGTACACAGCCGCCTTGACCTCGGCGGCCACGAGCGCATCACCCTGGGACGCCGGCCGTGCTGACCGATCAGGAGCTGTTGCGCTATAGCCGACAGATTCTGTTGCAACATGTCGACATCGAAGGCCAATTGCGCCTCAAAAACGCCCGCGCGCTGATTGTCGGCCTGGGCGGTTTGGGCGCGCCTGTCGCGCTCTACCTCGCCGCTGCCGGTGTGGGCGAGCTGCACCTGGCCGACTTCGACACCGTTGACCTGACTAATCTGCAACGCCAGATCATCCACGACACCGACAGCGTCGGGCAGACCAAGGTCGATTCGGCCCTGCGTCGTCTCGCGGCGATCAACCCTGAAGTCAAACTGCTTGCTCACCGCGCAGCGCTGGATGCCGATTCACTGGCCGCAGCAGTAGCGGCGGTGGACGTGGTGCTCGATTGCAGCGACAACTTTTCTACCCGTGAAGCGGTGAACGCTGCCTGTGTTGCTGCCGCCAAGCCATTGATCAGCGGCGCGGCGATTCGCCTCGAAGGGCAGTTGTCGGTGTTCGACCCGCGCCGCGCCGACAGCCCGTGCTACCACTGTTTGTACGGGCACGGCAGCGACACTGAACTGACCTGCAGCGAAGCCGGCGTCGTCGGTCCGTTGGTTGGCGTGGTCGGCAGCCTGCAAGCCCTGGAAGCCTTGAAATTGCTGGCCGGTTTCGGTGAGCCGTTGGTGGGTCGCTTGCTGCTGATTGATGCGTTGACCACACGTTTTCGCGAATTGCGCGTCAAGCGCGACCCCGGTTGCAGTGTCTGCGGGACGCAGCATGGTTAAGAGCGCGCCCATCGGTGTGTTCGATTCCGGCATCGGCGGCTTGACCGTGCTGGACGAAATTCAGCAGTTATTGCCCCATGAAACGCTGCTGTACGTGGCTGATTGCGGGCATATCCCCTACGGCGAGAAAACCCCTGCATTCATTCTTGAGCGCTCCCGGCGTGTCGCCGAATTTTTCCGCGAGCAAGGCGCCAAGGCGTTTGTGATTGCCTGCAACACGGCGACCGTCGCCGCCGTCGCCGATTTGCGCGAGGACTATCCGGACTGGCCCCTGGTAGGCATGGAGCCCGCCGTCAAACCCGCTGCCGCCGCCACTCGCAGCGGCGTGGTCGGTGTACTCGCCACCACCGGCACCCTGCAAAGTGCCAAGTTCGCCGCTTTGCTTGATCGCTTCGCCACCGACGTGCGTGTGATCACCCAGCCGTGCCCGGGCCTGGTGGAGTTGATTGAAAGCGGCGACCTCGACAGCCCCGAGCTGCGCCAGATGTTGCGCGGCTATGTCGAACCGCTGCTCAGCGCCGGTTGTGACACGATTATTCTGGGCTGCACCCACTATCCCTTCCTGAAGCCGCTTCTGGCGCAGATGCTTCCCCAAAGCATCATCCTGATCGATACCGGCGCTGCCGTGGCACGCCAGCTCAAGCGTTTGCTGGGCGAGCGTGACCTGTTGGCCCGCGGCAACCCTGAGCCGGCCCGGTTCTGGACGAGCGGTAACGTCGATCATTTAAGAAATATCCTACCGACACTATGGAAACATCCCGGAGTTGTGCGAAGCTTCGACGCGTGAAAAATTCGTGAAATACCGGGGTTAGACGCTGAACTTCTGGCTATGCGCGCGCTTCTATAGCGAGTTAGCTTGTACAAAACCATACAACTTCGTTCTCAAGGACTGTTTCTTATGAAGCGCTTGTTCTGTTTGGCTGCGATTGCGGCCGCCGTGGTAGGACACTCTGTTTCGGCCCAGGCCGCTGGCCTGGAATTTGGTGTGGGGAGCACCAGCGATTCGACCATGACCTATCGGTTGGGGCTGACATCGGATTGGGATAAAAGCTGGTGGCAGAGCGATACCGGCCGGCTGACCGGCTACTGGAGCGGCGCTTACACCTATTGGGAGGGCGACAAACGTGCGGGCGCCAGCAGCCTGTCGTTCTCGCCAGTGTTTGTGTATGAGTTTGCCGGGGCATCGGTAAAACCTTACATCGAGGCCGGCATCGGGGTGGCGGCATTCTCGCGCACACGCCTGGAAGACAACAACATCGGCCAGTCCTTCCAGTTTGAGGACCGCCTGGGCTTTGGTTTGCGTTTTACCGGTGGGCATGAGGTGGGCATTCGTGCCACGCACTATTCCAACGCGGGCATCAGCAGCAATAACGACGGCGTAGAAAGCTACGCGTTGCACTACACCATGCCGCTGTAAACCAGCGCAGTTTTCCAGAACCCTGCAAAACCAAATGCGGGAGCGGGCTTGTTCGCGAAGGTGGTGTATCAGTCAATTATTCGGTGACTGACACCCAGCCTTCGCGAGCAAGCCCGCTCCCACATTTAATCCTCGTAACGTTCAGCGCTAGCGATACGCCGTGGCAATTCCTTCACGCTCGGTCAGGCATTCCGGCGCACCCATCTCGAACTCCCGGCAGATCAGCGGCCGTCGCTCGTAAATCGTGCACATCATGGTGTCCCGGTCCAGCGCCGCACACCAGCCATCATCCAGACGCAGCATCACTTCGCCGCCCCAATCGTCGGTATCGATATAGCGCTCCGGCACGCCGGTGTCGGTGATCAACATCACTTCCAATTGGCAACAGCAGGCCGCGCACGTCGAGCAAGTGACGGCGGGTTCGGTGATTTGAGTGTGGGGGATGTTGGTCATAGGCGCGCAGTGTAAGGCAAGCGTGTCAGGTAGGTGTAAAAGCTCTGACGGACGTCAGTGCCCCAGTTGTCGGGCGATCCAGTGCAGCACCGGGAACACCAGCGCCCAAAGCAGCGCCAGGCCGACCAGGGTTGGCGCCGTGCCGTAACCGAAATTCACGCCGGCCAATTGGCTACCCGCGTAATAAGACAACGGCCCGCCGACTGCGCCCAACACGCTGGCGCGCCACCAGGGCTGGGCACTCCAGGCCAGGCAATGGCGTAGCGTGGTGGCGAGCAACGCCCACAGCAGCACCAGCCAAAACGGAATCAGCGGCCCCGGAAAACTGAAATGAAAGACGCCAAAGGTGCGCAATGCGGTATCCACCACAGTGCCCAGCAGCGTGACGGCGAGGATCACCTGGCCTTCCCGCGACCATGAACTTATCCACAGCAGGTGAATAGCCAGCACTGCACCGACTACCAGCAACCATCCGCTGTCGCCCCCCAGCACACAGGCAAACCAGCCGCACTGGAACAGTACGGCGTTCGCCAGCGATTTAAGCACTGAAACGCCCGAGCAAGGGTGGGTTGATTGCCGCAGGTTTTGCCAGCAGCAACTGCGCGGTGCCTATCGTACGTTCCATGAACCCGCCTTCGCAGTAGCACAAATAGAATTCCCACAAGCGCAGGAAGTATTCATCGTAGCCCAACTCGGCGAGCCGGCCATGGGCGCGGCGGAAGTTCTCATGCCACAGGCGCAGGGTTTTTGCGTAGTGCAGGCCGAAGTCTTCCATGTGCAGCAGGTTCATGTCGGTGTCGCGGCTGACGATGTGCAGCATGTTCTGCACGCAGGGCAGGGCGCCGCCGGGGAAAATATAGCGCTGGATGAAATCGACGCTGTTCTTGGCCTGCTCAAAACGCTGCTCGCGAATGGTGATGGCTTGCAGCAGCATCAGGCCGTCGCTCTTGAGCAAATGCGCGCATTGCTTGAAGTAGGTCGGCAGGAAGCGATGGCCCACCGCTTCGATCATCTCGATGGACACCAACTTGTCGTATTGACCGGTCAGGTCGCGGTAGTCCTGCAACAACAGGGTCACCTGGTCCTGCAGTCCCAGGGCCTCGATGCGCTTTTGGGTGTAGGCAAACTGCTCTTTGGACAAGGTCGTGGTGGTGACTTTGCAGCCATAGTGCTGCGCTGCGTACAGCGCCATGCTGCCCCAGCCGGTGCCGATTTCGAGCAGATGGTCGGTGGGCTTGAGTGCAAGCTTTTGGCAGATGCGCTCCAGCTTGTTCAATTGCGCCTGTTCCAGGGTGTCATCGGGCGTCAGAAATTGCGCCGCCGAGTACATCATGGTCGGGTCGAGGAATTCTTCGAACAGGTCGTTGCCCAGGTCATAGTGGGCGGCGATGTTTTTCTGCGAGCCCTTGCGCGTATTGCGGTTGAGCCAGTGCAGGCCTTGAGTGAAGGGGCGTGCCAGGCGCGCCAGGCCCCCTTCCATGGCGTCGAGCACCTCAAGGTTGCTGACCATCACGCGCACCACGGCGGTCAAGTCCGGGCTGGTCCAGTAACCGTGGATAAACGCCTCACCGGCGCCGATCGAGCCGTTGGCCGCCACCAGACCCCACACTGCCGAGTCGAGGATCTGGATTTCCCCCAGCAGGTGCGCTTCGCGGGCGCCGAACACTTGGCGTTCGCCGTCCTCGATCACCACCAGTTGGCCGTGGCGCAGTTGGCTGAGTTGGCGCAGCACGGCCTTGCGCAGCAATGCGCTGGTCATGCCGTTGACGTTCAGGCGATTGGTCTTGACCGATAAGCTAGGGGATTTCATGGCGGCGATCCTTGGTATACCCGACTGCGGTGCGAGAGGCGCCATCGGCGGCCTGATGGGAAAAAATCGGTGTGCGTTTGAGCAACAGGCGCATGGCCTGCCAGTAAATGGCCAGGCACGTCTTGGCGGTCATCCACGGGAAGCGCCACAGGTAGCGATGCAGGCTGGCGCGGTTCAACGCCTCCTTGTGCAGGCTCAGCGTGGCGTCGAAAACCTTCAGCTCACCTTGCCAGTCGGCCATGTGCACGCCGAGCTTGGCGGCGGGCGGGCTGAAACTCATGCGGTACTCCAGGTCGCGCGGCAAAAACGGCGACACATGGAAGGCCTTGGCCACGGCGAAGTGCTGATGCTCATCGGCGCCGAGCGCCTGGGCCGGCAGCACGTAGTGATAACGCTCGCGCCATGGGGTGTTGGTCACTTCACACAGGATCGCGGCCAGTTGCCCATCGGCCTCGAAGCAGTAGAAGAAACTCACCGGGTTAAAAGCCAGGCCCCAACTGCGAGCCTGGGTCAGTAGGCAGATAACGCCCTGGGGCTCGCGCCCCAGCGCCTTGCCAACTTCCTGGCGCACGGCATCGCTCAAGCTCATGCCGTGGCGCGTGAATTCACGCAGGTAGTCCTGCTGGCGAAAGCCGAAGGGCGCCAGGCGGCTGTTGCCGGCCAGGGGCGACAGCCCGAGCACTTCGTCCTGTTCGCTCAAATCCAGGTACAGCAGGCCGATGCGGTAGCGAAAGGCGTGAGCCTTGGGCGCAAACCGGCGATGGGCGATCCAGCCGCTGTACAGGGCGCTGTTCACAGGGTTTCTCCAAAGGCTTGAGCCACGCGCAATGCGCTGACCACGCCGTCTTCGTGGAAACCATTGGCCCAGTAGGCGCCGCAAAAAAAGGTGTTGCGCGTGCCCGCCAATTCTTCCCAGCGCGCTTGGGCAGCGACCGCCGCGAGGCTGTATTGCGGGTGCGCGTAGGTGAAGCGCGCGAGGATCTTCAGCGGGTTGATCATTGGCGTCTGGTTAAGGCTGACGCAAAAGGTGGTGGCGCTGTCGATGCCTTGCAGAATGTTCATGTCGTAAGTGACGGCGGCCTGGATTTGGGTATCGCCGCTCAGCCGATAATTCCAGCTGGCCCAGGCGAGCTTGCGGTCCGGCAGCAGGCGCGTGTCGGTGTGCAGCACCACATCGTTGTCGGCGTAAGGCAGCGCGCCGAGGATTTCCTGTTCAGCCGTGCTGGGGTCGGCCAGCAAGGCCAGGGCCTGGTCGCTGTGGCAGGCCAGCACGACCCGGTCAAAGGTCTCGCTGCCGGCGGCGCTGTGGATCACAACGCCATCGTCGGTACGCTCGACGTTATGCACCGGGCAATTGAGGCGCACCTGTTCGCGAAAGCTGCGCGTCAGCGGTTCGATGTAGCTGCCCGACCCGCCCTCGATCACGCACCACTGCGGCCGGTTGTTCACCGAGAGCAAACCGTGGTTCTTGAAAAAGCGCACAAAGAACTGCAACGGAAAGCCGAGCATGTCAGCCAGGGACATCGACCAGATCGCCGCGCCCATCGGCACGATGTAATGCCGGATAAAGCGTGGGCCATAGCCGCCGGCTTCGAGGTAATCGCCCAGGGTCATCTGGGCGCTGATGCGCTGTTCCTGCAGGTCCAGCGGTGCCTGGCGATTGAAGCGCAGAATGTCGCGCAACATGCCCCAGAACCCTGGCGACAGAATATTGCGGCGTTGGGCAAACAGGCTGTTGAGGTTGTTGCCGTTGTACTCGAATCCGGCGCTTTGGTCGCACACCGAAAAACTCATTTCGGTGGGTTTGAAGGTGACGCCAATCTGCCCCAGCAAGCGAATGAAGTTGGGGTAGGTCCAGTCGTTGAACACGATAAACCCGGTGTCCACCGCGTAGCGTTTACCCTCAACCGTGACGTCGACCGTGTGGGTATGCCCGCCGATGCGCTCGCCCGCTTCGAACACCGTGATGTCGTGGCGACGGCTGAGCAGGTAAGCACTGGTCAGCCCGGCGATGCCGCTGCCGATAATGGCGATCTTCACAGGTCGTCCTTCTTCGGTGGCGGGCTGCGCAACATGCGTTTGCCGATGATCAGTTGCGCACGGTTGGGCAGCTTCGACAGCGGCCACAAAGTGGCGATAAACATGGCGGGAAAGGCAATTTCCAGCGGACGTTTTGCCAGCTTGGCGAAGATGTGCCGCGCGGCCTTGTCGGCGGACCAGCTCAGGGGCATCGGGAAGTCGTTGCGTTCGGTCAGCGGGGTGTCGACAAAGCCCGGGCTGATCACCGTGACGTCAATGTTCTCCGGCGACAGGCTGATGCGCAGGGATTCGAACAGGTAGCGCAGCCCGGCCTTGGACGCACCATAGGCTTCGGCGCGGGGCATGGGCAGGTAGGTGACAGCGCTGGCCACGCCGACCAGGTGCGGGGAATGCCCGGCGCGCAACAGCGGCAGCGCAGCTTCGATGCAATAGCTGCTGGCCAGCAAGTTGGTGCGCACCACGTACTCGACAATCGATGCATCAAATTGCTTGGCATCGACATATTCACAGGTGCCGGCGTTGAGAATCACCGTATCGACGGAGCCCCAGACCACGCCGATGTGCTCGCCGATCTCACGCACGGTCTGGCTGTTGGTCAGGTCGCCAGCCACCACCAGCACTTGGCCTGGATAACGTTGGGCGAGGGCTTCCAGCGGGCCTTTCGTGCGTGAGCTGAGGGCCACGTGGGCGCCGCTGTTGAGCAGCTCGACGGCCAGCGACGCGCCGATGCCACTGCTGGCGCCGGTCAGCCAATATCGGCGAGGCGGTGTAAGGCTCATCCCATTCTCCTTTTCAGCCAACTGACGACGCGGCCGAGTACTGGCAGGTGTTCGTAGAGCAGAGCGCCTGCATCGAAATAATCCCGGTGCCGGTACACCTTGTCGCGCCACATCAGGTGTGAGCAGCCTTCAACCCGGATCACCTTGGCGCTGTTCAGGCGCGGGTGGCAAAAACTCATCTTCCAGCGCAGGTAGCCTTCGCCTTCGGCCACTTGGTCGAAGCCGTGAAAGTCAAAACGCAGCTGGCTCACATTGCCATACAGCTCGGTGAAATAGCGGTGCAGCGCCGTCAGCCCGTGCACTTCATGCAGCGGGTCGGTGAAGGCGATGTCCTTGCTGTAGAGGCTGTCGAGCAGGTGCAGGTTGTGCTTGTCCAGCGTCGCAAAGGCCTGGGCGAACCGGTGCAGGAAGTCACTCATGTTCGGCAACCCCCTGGCGCGAGGGCAGGCTGCGGAAGGCGGCCAGGGCGCGCTCGCGGGACTTTTTCAGGTCGACGATAGCGCGTGGGTAGTCGGCCACGCCAAACAGGCCGCCGACCGCCTCGGGGTTGTGCACTTCCTTCTTGTTCAGCGCCGCCAGTTCCGGCAGCCAGTGCTTGATGAACACGCCTTCGCTGTCGAATTTTTCCGACTGGCTCAGCGGGCTGAAAATCCGGAAATACGGCGCCGAGTCGGTGCCGGTGGAGGAACTCCACTGCCAGCCGCCGTTGTTGGCAGCCAGATCGCCGTCGATCAGGTGGCGCATGAAGAAGCGCTCGCCTTCGCGCCAGTCGATCAGCAGGTTCTTGGTCAGGAACATCGCGACCACCATGCGCAGGCGATTGTGCATCCAGCCGGTTTCGAGCAACTGGCGCATGGCGGCGTCGATGATCGGCAAGCCGGTGCGCGCTTGCTGCCAGGCGGCGAGATCCTTGGGCGCATCGCGCCAGGCCACCGCTTCGGTCTCGGGACGGAACGCACGGTGGCGTGACACTCGTGGATAGCCGACCAGAATATGTTTGTAGAACTCGCGCCAGAGCAGCTCGTTGATCCACGTGATCGCGCCGATATCGCCACTTTCAAACTCGCCCTGGTTGGTTTGCAAGGCGGCATGCAGGCACTGGCGGGGCGAGACTACGCCAGCGGCAAGGTAGGCGGACAGTTGGCTGGTACCGGGTTTGGCAGGGAAGTCGCGCTCATCTTTGTAGTAGCTGATTTGTTGATCGGCGAAGGCGTCGAGACGGCGGCGTGCTTCGTCTTCACCGGCCGGCCAGAGCGCGCGCAAAGCTTCGCTGGGCGGCTCGAACCCTTCGACCTGTGCAGGTATCGGATCGCTTTTCAGCTTGATCGGCGCCTGGGCTTTGGGTGTCGCCACCACGCGGGGAAGGGCGCTGTGCAGGCGGCTGTAGCAGACTTTGCGGAACTGGCTGAAGACCTGAAAGTACGTGCCGGTTTTGGTCAGCACGCTGCCGGGCTGGAAGAACAATTGGTCCAGGTAGCTGTGGAACGTCACGCCCTGGGTTTCCAGAGCCTGGGCCACGGCGGCATCGCGGCGGGTTTCGTGGATGCCGTATTCCTCGTTGACGTGGACCGACTCGACCGACAGCTCCCGACACAGCGTGCCCAGTACGGCGGGCGCCTGGTCCCAGGTCGCGGTGGTGCGGATCAGCAGGGGAATGTTCAGCTCGCCGAGCGTCTGGCTCAAGTGCTGCAGGTTGCGCAGCCAGAAGTCGACTTTGCACGGTGCGTCGTCGTGGGCCAGCCACTGTTCGGGAGTGATCAGGTACACGGCCGCAACCGGGCCTCGCTGGCAGGCGGCGGCCAGGGCGGTGTTGTCGTGTACGCGCAAGTCGGTGCGCAGCCAGATCAAATGCATTTAAAGAAGTCCACGCTGGATCAGAATCAAGTGGGCCGACAACGGGTCTTCGGCCACGAACAATTCAGGGGTTTCACGGGTTAATACGGCCAACTCGGCCTGGTGGATGCATACCGTTGGTCCGGCAATCAGCGTCGGGCAATCGACGCCGCCCAGCAGTTTGGTGAGCGTCGACACCTGCAGGGCCTTGCTCGAATACAGCAGCACGGCCCGCGGTTGCAGGTGCTCCACCGCTAACGCCAACTCACCGACCGGCAACGGCCAATCGAAGACTTCCACTGGGCAATCGGCGCTGCTGGCCAGCCAGGCGCTGAGCCACACGTGCGGCTCCAGCGGCAAGTCCGAGTGGTTGACCAGCAGCAGCGGGGCGCCTTGCAGCTGGCGATTGTTGTGATAGATGCGCGCACCGAACTTGCTGCGCAGCCAGGACAGGAAAAATACCCGCTCCATTTGCGCGCCGAACTGGCCTTGCCAGCGTTGTTCGAGTTCCTGGAGCAGCGGCAGCAGCAGCTGCTCGCACAGGGTACGTGGCGGGTACAACGCCATGGCTTGGTTGAACGCATCGTCGACCCGGCGCTCGGCCAACGCGCTGATGGCGTTCACCAGGGTCTGGCGCAGCGCGTGCCATTCGTTTTCGACGGTGTCGGGGCTGGCCTGGGCGGAGTCGATCAAGCCTTTGACCTGGCTGACGGGCACGCCGCGGTTGAGCCAGGTCAGGATGGTGTGGATGCGTTGCACGTGTTCGGCGCTGAACAGCCGGTGGCCCTTGGGCGTGCGCTGGGGCACGATCAGGCCGTAGCGGCGTTCCCAGGCGCGCAGGGTCACGGCGTTGACGCCGGTCTGGCGAGCCACTTCGCGAATGGGCAGCCAACCGTCCTGGAGGGCTTGGGCGATGTCTTCGCCGGGTTCGTCTTGCAGGTCAGCTTTCATAATGTACTTTTCATGGGTCAGATCGCATTACGCAGGCTGAGATTTTCAGGGTGCGGTTGCAGGTAGGCCTGCTGCGCGATGTAACGGTCCGGGTGTTGGCGGAAGTGGTGTTTGAGCAGGGTCAATGGCACCACCAGCGGTACGATGCCGGTACGGTACTGGCCGATGACGGTTTGCATTTCCTGCTTGTCGTCGGCGCTGATGGCCTGTTTGAGGTAGCCGCTGATGTGTTGCAGCACATTGGTGTGCGTGCCGCGGGTGGCGCATTTTTTCAGGCCGGTCATCAGCTCGCTGAAATAGCCGGCGGCCAGTTCGTCGAGACGGGTGTCCTTGGCCATGCTGCCCAGCAGGTGGCCGAGGCTTTTGTAATGCACCGGGCTGTGGGCCATCAGCAGGTATTTGTAGCGCGAGTGAAATGCCAGCAGGCGGTGGCGGGTCAGGCCCTCGGCCAGCAGTTGTTGCCAGCTGGCGTACACAAAGACGCGGGTCAGGAAGTTCTCCCGCAACACCGGGTCATTCAGCCGACCGTCTTCTTCCACCGGCAGGTTGGGGTGGCGTGCGCAGAACGCCTGCGCGTAGATGCCGCGCCCGCCGCCGTCGACAGGTGTACCGTTTTCACGGTAGACCTTGACCCGTTCCAGGCCACACGACGGCGACTTCTGCATAAAGATGTAGCCACACAGGTCGGTGTGTTCCAGCGCCATCTGCTGGCCGTATTCGTCCAGTGGCTGCGTGACGTTGAGTTCACGGCGCACCGTGCCGACGGCCTGCGGCTGGGCAGGGTCGCCCACCAGGCGGATCGGTTCGCGGGGGATGCCCAGGCCGATTGCAACTTCAGGGCACAGCGGCACGAAGTCGAAGTAGTCAGCGAGCGTCTGGCTGCACAGCAGGGATTGTTTGTGTCCGCCATTGAAGCGCACGTTCTCGCCTAACAGGCACGCGCTGATGGCGATCTTCGGTTTTCCAGTGCTGGACATGTTCAAACCTCTTCGAAATTCCTGTACAAACTCTTGAGTCTGTACAACTAAATCTCATCATAGGTTTGATGCTGTACAAGTCAAATATTTTGTACAAGTATTTTCAGGCGAACTACTTCCAGCCAATTCGCCAGTCTTCGGCATTTTGCAACGTTTGCCAGGCCAGGCGTTCAGCACGGCGAGTCATGACGGCTTGCAGCTCGATTTCCAGCACAGTGCCTTCCTCGTCACGGAACAATTCTGTGACCAAGAAGTGTTTCTCCTTGTTGCGAGGACGAGCTGCTGTCCACTTCGACAGCAGCAGTTTGGCGGGATTGATGCGGTTCATTGCAGGTGCTCGATCAAACGTCGCGCCGCTTCCTGGCCGCTGAGCCAAGCGCCTTCGACCCGGCCGGACAGGCACCAGTCGCCGCACACATACAAGCCCAGGTCAGCATCGGCCAGGACCCCGAATTCATGCGCGCTGGAGGGTCGCGCGTACAGCCAGCGATGCGCCAGGCTGAAAGAAGGCGCGGGCATGGCGCTGTGCAGCAGCTCTGCGAAGGCGCCGTGCAGGTGTTCGATCACGGCTTCTTTGGGCAAGTCCAGGTGCGCCTTGCTCCACGCGCTGGTGGCGTGCAGCACCCACGTGTCGAGGGTGGTATCGCGTCCCGGTTTGCTGCGGTTGCGCGCGAGCCAGTCAAGCGGGCTGTCCTGGACGAAACAGCCTTCCATTGGTGTATCCAGAGGTTTGTCGAAAGCCAGCGCGATGGCCCAGGTCGGGTCCATTTTCACACCCGCAGCGGCACCCGCCAGCTTCGGCGCGGCGGCGAGCAGCGCGGTGGCCTGGGGCGCCGGCGTGGCAATCACGACGTGACTGAACGGGCCGTGATTGCCGCCGTCGGCGTCCAGCAGGTTCCAGTGCTGTTTGCCCTGGAACACTTCGGTGATGCGGCAACCGAATTCCACCGGCAAGTCATCCAGCAGCGCACGGGTGATAGCACTCATCCGCGGCGTACCGACCCAGCGGATTTGCTCGTCGGGAGAGGGCGTGAGCTGACCGGACTTGAAGTTGTACAGCTGGGGTTTCCACTGCTCGGCCCAGCCATTGCTTTGCCAGCGTTGCACTTCGTTGACGAAGCGCCGGTCGCGGGCTGTGAAGTATTGCGCACCCATGTCCAACGCGCCGGCGTCGCTGCGCTTGCTGGACATGCGGCCGCCGCTGCCGCGGCTTTTATCGAAGAGTTGTACAGCGTGCCCCGCGTCTCTTAACGCTCGGGCGGCGGAGAGACCGGCGATGCCGGTGCCGATGATCGCGATGGGAACAGTCATGGGAGGCCTCGTTTTACCGTTGGGTACAGACTACGCCGACACCAATAGCTGTACAATATTGTTTTTTGGTATAAGTTTTGGCGTACCTGTTCTTACGGCGTGGCCTATGGTTAAAGCTAAGGCTCAACCAAGAGCCACGCCCGATTGCAATTGATCCCTGCTTATAAAATAGACCAGTGATCGGCGGCGAACGTTACAGGAGGAGTGTCCCATGCATATTTTGCTGACCGGCGGTACCGGCTTGATCGGTCGCCAGCTGTGCCAACGCTGGCTTGCCCAAGGGCATCGCTTGACCGTTTGGAGCCGTGAACCGGACACCGTTGCCAAGTGGTGCGGTGCGCAAGTGTTGGGCGTTGGCCGCTTGCAAGACGTGATCGGCAGCGTGGATGCGGTGGTCAATCTGGCCGGCGCGCCCATTGCTGATCGGCCCTGGACCAAAAAGCGCAAGGCCTTGTTGTGGAGCAGCCGCATCAGTCTCACCGAAACGCTGTTGGCGTGGATGGAAGGCCAGGCGCAAAAACCGCAGGTGCTGATTTCCGGTTCGGCGGTCGGTTGGTACGGCGACGGCGGCGAGCGCGAATTGACCGAGGCCAGCGGCCCGGTGCAGGACGACTTCCCGAGCCAGCTGTGTATCGCCTGGGAAGAAACGGCCCTGCGCGCCGAAGCCATGGGCATCCGCGTAGTGCTGGTGCGCACCGGCCTTGTGCTGGCGGCGAAGGGCGGCTTTTTGTCGCGGCTGTTGCTGCCGTTCAAGCTGGCGCTGGGCGGGCCGATCGGCGATGGTCGGCAGTGGATGCCGTGGGTTCATATCAAAGATCAAATCGCCCTGATTGATTTTCTTCTGCACAAGGCGGACGCCAGCGGTCCTTATAATGCCTGCGCGCCACACCCGGTGCGCAACCGCGAATTCGCCAAGACCCTGGGCCAGGTGCTGCACCGTCCCGCGTTCATGCCGATGCCGGCGTTTGCATTGAAGGTCGGGCTGGGTGAGTTGTCCGGGTTGTTGCTCGGCGGGCAAAAAGCTGTGCCCGAACGGCTGTTGGCGGCCGGTTTCACTTTTCAGTTCACTGAGTTGCACGCGGCCCTGGAAGACTTGTCCAGCCGCCTCTAGAGATAGGATGTTGCATGACGGATCACGCGTTGTTACTGGTCAACCTGGGTTCACCGGCCTCCACTTCGGTGGCCGATGTGCGCAGCTACCTCAATCAGTTCCTGATGGACCCTTACGTGATCGACCTGCCGTGGCCGGTGCGGCGGTTGCTGGTGTCGCTGATCCTGATCAAGCGCCCCGAGCAGTCGGCGCATGCCTACGCGTCGATCTGGTGGGACGAGGGTTCACCGCTGGTAGTCCTGAGTCGGCGTTTGCAGCAGCAAATGACCGCGCAGTGGACGCAGGGCCCGGTGGAGCTGGCGATGCGTTATGGCGAACCGTCGCTTGAAACGACGCTGACGCGCCTGGCTGCCCAGGGGATCAAGAAAGTCACCCTGGCGCCGTTATACCCGCAGTTTGCCGACAGCACCGTGACCACCGTGATTGAAGAAGCCAAGCGTGTGGTGCGCGACAAAAAGCTCAACGTGCAGTTTTCGATCCTGCAGCCCTTTTACGATCAGCCGGAATACCTCGAGGCACTGGTTGCGAGCGCCCGGCCGTACGTCGAGCAGGATTACGATCATTTGCTCCTGAGTTTTCACGGCCTGCCCGAGCGTCATCTGAAAAAGCTCGACCCCACCGGCGGGCATTGTTTCAAGGATGCAAACTGCTGCCAGAACGCGTCGCCCGAGGTGCTTGCCACCTGCTATCGCGCGCAATGCTTCAGCGTTGCACGGGAATTTGCCGCGCGCATGGGCCTGCCGGATGGCAAGTGGTCGGTGGCATTCCAGTCGCGCCTGGGCCGGGCAAAATGGATCGAGCCCTACACCGAAGCCCGCCTGGAAGCCCTGGCCCAGCAAGGCGTGAAAAAGCTGCTGGTGATGTGCCCGGCGTTTGTTGCCGATTGCATTGAGACGCTGGAAGAGATTGGGGATCGTGGGTTGGAGCAGTTCCGCGAAGCAGGCGGCGAGGAGTTGGTGTTGGTGCCGTGCCTCAATGATGACCCGCAGTGGGCTGCGGCGCTGAACACGTTGTGTGAAAGAGCGCCGCTGGCACTCTAACCCGTTTGTCGAAACGATGGAGATCAACTGTGGGAGCGGGCTTGCCCGCGAATGCGCGTTGTCAGTCAACGACTGTATTGACTGTGCCACCGCCCTCGCGAGCGAGCCCGCTCCCACAGTGTTTTGTAGGGCTTATTCGTGATGCGGCTCACCCAGGAACGTCAGCGAACTGAACAGCCCGCGCGTCGCCACATCGGCATTGTCCTTGAGCGGGATCTCCACCTGCGCCGCGATCACATTCAACCCTTCGTTACGCACCAGCACCTGGGCGCGACCGTCTTTGTCGGTCTCGGTGCTCAAGGTGTTCGGTGCATTGCGATAGTCGCCCACCAGCTTGATCCCCGCCGCAGGTTTGCCATCCAATAGCACCCGTACCGACAGTGACCGGCCAGGTCCTACAGTCAGCGGGTCCACTTCAGGCAGGATCAGCAGCTTGATCTGATCCAGCTTCGGCAACTTTGCCCCCGGCTGATAAATCGCCAGGCTGTATTTGAAGGTCTGGGTCGATGCAATCGCTCCCGGCACATGGCTGCGGCCCTGGTTGATCCACTTCTTGTCCGGCGTCTGCGACCACATGCCGTTATCCAACGCCACGGCTAAAACGGCGGGCGATTTGAGCGGCTTGAGGCGCGCGTGGTCGGCAAGGCGTTCTACGGTGACCGGAATCATCTTGGCGCTGGCGTCATACGCCCAGGCGCCGCTGATTTTCTCGGCCTTGAAGGCGTTGTCCTCGGCGCCGTGGCCGTAGATCACTTCGATATTGCCGCGCCGCTGTTCGGTCCACAGGCCGTGGGCAGAAACTTGGCTGGCACACAGCAGGCCGAGCACGGCCAGGGATTTTAAGGCTTGCATGGGAGCGTCCTTTTACAGGTTGAGGGTCAGGCTGACGGTGACGTTGCGCGGCTCACCGGGCGTGACCCAGTAATTGCTGTAGGAGCGCTCGTAGTACTTTTCGTCGAATAGGTTGTTGAGGTTCAGGCCCACGGTGACGCTGTCGCTGGCTTTGTAATGCGCCAGCAGGTCGACGGTGTGGTAAGCAGGCAGTTCGAAACGGCTGCCAGCCTCGCCGGAGCGGTCACCGACGTAGGTGAACGCTGCGCCCAGGTCCGAGCCGCGCAACACGCCATTCTGGAATTCATACACGCCCAGCAGGCTGGCGCTGCGCTTGGCCACGCCGAGAATTCGGCTGCCGGTAGGGATGGCTTTGTCACCCTTGGTCACTTCGGCGTCGATGTAGGCGAAGGCGCCGATGACGCGTACGGCGTCGGTCACTTGCCCACTCATTTGCAGGTCAACACCCTGGCTGCGCGCCTTGCCCATGGCGCGCTGGGTATCGGTGGCGGGGTCGAGAGCGAGGACATTTTTCTTTTCGATGTGGAAGGCGGCGAGGGTGGTGCTCAGGCGATCGTCGAACAGCTCGCTCTTGAGCCCAATTTCATAACCGACGCCTTCTTCTGGCTCGAAGGATTTACCGCTGGCATCCAGGCCGTTGTTCGGTTTGAACGATGTTGACGCGTTGGCGAACACGCCGACTTGCGGCGTGAGCTGGTAGAGCAAGCCGGCGCGCTGGGTCAGGGCATCATGGGTTTGCCGGCTCTTGGCGTGGTTGCGGGTGAAGTCATCGGTGCTTTGTTCGACGTGTTCGAAGCGCGCACCGAGCATGCCGCGCAGGCGGTCGGTGAAGACGATCTGGTCCTGCAGGTTCAGTGCCTGGCTCTTCACCTGTTCGAAGACGTCGGTGCCGGAGCGCGCGCCGTTGGGTTTGGCCTGGCCATAGATCGGTTTATAGATGTCGATGGGGTAGAGGCTGCCGGCAATCGCCGTCACGCGTTCTTTTTTGCGGTAATCCTCGTATTCGCTGCCGATCAGCAGTTCATGCTGCCAACTGCCGATGTCGAACAGGCCGCGCAGTTCGAGCTGGGTAATGCTGTCATGCCAACCGGTGGAGCGTTCGCGATAGCGGCGGTTGACGGTGTGGCCGTCGGCATTCAGCGCGCGGCTTTCCGAGGCGTCGCCCCACAGGCTGCCCTGTTTATAGTGGCTGGCGAGGCGCAGTTGCCAGGCGTCGTTGAGGTGGTGTTCCACGGCGGCCTGGAGGCGGTTGTTGTGGTTGCGGATGTTGCCGTCGTTGGGCTCGCCGAGGAAGGTGGAGCGGGACATGCCATGGGGCGCAACGATGCCACGGTCGAAGGTTGAGCTGTGGCGCACGAACTCGCTTTCCACAAGCAGGCGGGTGTCCGGGTCCAATTGCCAGCTGAAAGATGGCGCGACGAATACGCGCTTGGCGTCAACGTGATCGCGAAAGCTGTGATTGTCTTCCACCGCCAGGTTCACGCGCGACAGCATGCGGCCGTCGCTGTCCAGTGGCGTGTTCACATCAAGGGCTGTGCGGTAGCGGTCCCAGCTGCCGGCACTGGTTTGCACGGTGGTGAAGGCTTGCGGTTGGGGTTTTTTGCTGACGATGTTGACGGTACCGCCGGGATCGCCACGCCCGTAGAGGCTGGCGGCAGGACCTTTGAGCACTTCAATGCGCTCGATATTGGCCGCGTCTGGCGTGCTCGGGTAGCCACGGTTGGCGCTGAAACCATCCTGGTAGAACTGCGAAGTAGTGAAGCCGCGCACGCTGTACTCGTAAAGCGTCAGGCCGCCGAAGTTGTTTTGCCTGGACACGCCGCCGGCAAATTCCAGGGCGCGTTCCACGCTGGTGCTGCCCAAGTCGTTGAGCACCGTGGCGGGAATCACGCTGATCGATTGTGGGATGTCACGCAGGGCCGTGTCAGTTTTGGTCGCGCTGGCAGAGCGGGTGGCGCGATAGCCTTTGACGGGGCCCGTGGCAGATTCATAGGCGTCGCCGGTGACGCTGATGGTGTCCAGTTCGACAGTGTTGTCTTGGAGGTAGTTGTCTTCGGCGTAGGCGGGGTCGAGCAGCAATCCCAAGGCCAGACCAGCCAGTGGGGTAAATCTACGAGGCGGCATGATAGAGCGTTCCAATGTCTATATTGAAACAATATAACATGCCTAATGAGAATGGATTTCTTTTGAAATATTAGGTTACAGGAGCCCGTGAACGGGCTCCCAATCCCGTTATTCCTCTTCTTTCACCGGCGCCGGCGGTGGACGCAGGCCGATTTCTGCCAGCAGTTTGATCTCTTTGCCGTTGCGCATTACCTGGATTGCCACCTTGTCGGTCGGCTTGATCCGCGCGACCTGGTTCATCGACTTGCGGCCATCACCGGCCGGTTCGCCATCGATGCTGAGGATCACATCGCCCAGTTGCAGGCCGGCTTTCTGGGCCGGGCCGTCGCGGAAGATCCCGGCGACCACGATGCCAGGGCGTCCGGTCAAACCGAACGACTCAGCCAATTCCTTGGTCAGCGGCTGTACTTCGATGCCCAGCCAGCCACGAATCACCTGGCCGTGCTCGATGATCGACTTCATCACTTCCATGGCCAGCTTCACCGGGATCGCAAAACCGATGCCCTGGGAGCCGCCGGATTTGGAGAAAATCGCCGTATTGATGCCGGTCAGGTTGCCATTGGCATCCACCAAGGCGCCGCCGGAGTTGCCCGGGTTGATCGCCGCGTCGGTCTGGATAAAGTCTTCGTAGCTGTTGAGCCCCAACTGATTACGCCCGGTGGCGCTGATGATGCCCATGGTCACCGTCTGGCCGACGCCAAACGGGTTGCCGATCGCCAGTGCCACGTCACCGACGCGCAGCCCTTCAGAGCGGCCGATGGTGATCGAGGGCAGGCTTTTCAAATCGATCTTCAGCACCGCGAGGTCGGTTTCCGGGTCGCTGCCAACCACACGGGCCAGGGTTTCGCGCCCGTCGCGCAGGGCCACGACGATCTGGTCGGCACCCGTGGTCACGTGGTTGTTGGTGAGGATGTAGCCTTCGGGGCTCATGATCACCCCGGAACCCAGGCTGGATTCCATGCGGCGCTGCTTGGGGCCGTTGTCGCCGAAATAGCGGCGAAATTGCGGGTCTTCAAACAGCGGATGCGCCGGTTTGTTGATGACCTTGGTGGTGTACAGGTTGACCACGGCGGGCGCGGCGATGACCACAGCGTCCGCATAAGTCACCGGACCTTGCACCACCGAACTGGTTTGCGGAGCCTGTTGCAGGTTCACATCAAGGCTGGGTAGGCCCACCCACTGGGGATAACGCTGAATAATCAGCATCGCGATCAGCACGCCAGCCAACAATGGCCATCCAAAAAAACGCAGTGCCTTGAGCATCAAGTAAGTCCTGACAGGTTGCAGGGGGCGGGAGAGCGCCCATAATGTCGCGCATTATACGAGGCTGCGAGCGCCTCGGAACGGGATATTTAGGAGTCTTTTATGGCCGTCCCCCTTACCACCCTCGTCGAGGAAGCGGACCGCTACCTTGGCAGCGCAAAAATTGCCGATTATTGCCCCAATGGCCTGCAGGTCGAGGGCCGTCCGCAGGTGATGCGCATCGTCAGCGGCGTGACCGCAAGCCAGGCGCTGCTGGATGCCGCGGTCGAAGCCCAGGCCGACCTGGTGCTGGTGCACCACGGTTATTTCTGGAAGGGCGAAAACCCATGCATCACCGGCATGAAACAGCGCCGCCTGAAAACCCTGCTCAAGCACGACATCAGCCTGCTCGCCTACCACCTGCCGCTGGACCTGCACCCTGAAGTCGGCAACAACGTGCAACTCGCCCGGCAACTGGACATTACCGTCGAAGGTCCGCTGGACCCGAGCAACCCCAAAATCGTCGGCTTGGTCGGTTCCCTAGCCGAGCCCCTGTCGCCTCGCGACTTTGCTCGCCGTGTGCAGGATGTGATGGGCCGTGAGCCGCTGCTGATCGAAGGCAGCGAAATGATCCGCCGCGTCGGTTGGTGCACGGGCGGCGGTCAGGGTTACATCGACGACGCGATTGCCGCTGGCGTCGACTTGTACCTGAGCGGCGAGGCGTCCGAGCAAACCTTCCACAGCGCGCGGGAAAACGACATCAGCTTTATCGCCGCAGGCCACCATGCCACTGAGCGTTATGGCGTGCAGGCGTTGGGCGATTACCTGGCCCGGCGGTTTGCGCTGGAGCACCTGTTCATCGATTGCCCGAACCCGATCTGAGCCTCACAGCAGGCCCCTGTGGGAGCTCGCTTGCCTGCGACAGCATCACCGCCATTTGCCTGACTGACCGAGGTGCCTGTATCGCAGGCAAGCCAGCTCCCACAAAAAGCCCGCTCCCACATTCGACCGAGTTGGGCCAAACCCAGCGGCATATTCATATACCGTTTCGATCTAGCCGGCTCCCTGAATAGAAGAAGGTGCTGTGCTAGCATGCCCCGCTCGAACACGGCCCGCTGGCCGTCCATAAGATCGTTTTTCCGTGAGTAGCCATGGTCGACAAACTGACGCATCTGAAACAGCTGGAGGCGGAAAGCATCCACATCATCCGCGAGGTCGCCGCCGAGTTCGACAACCCGGTGATGCTCTACTCGATCGGTAAAGACTCCGCCGTGATGCTGCACCTGGCGCGCAAGGCCTTCTTTCCGGGCAAGTTGCCGTTCCCGGTGATGCACGTCGACACCCGCTGGAAATTCCAGGAGATGTACAAGTTTCGCGACAAAATGGTCGAAGAGCTTGGCCTGGACCTGATCACCCACGTCAACCCGGACGGCGTGGCGCAGGGCATCAACCCGTTCACCCACGGCAGCGCCAAGCACACCGACATCATGAAAACCGAAGGCCTCAAGCAGGCCCTGGACAAGCATGGTTTCGACGCAGCCTTCGGCGGTGCCCGTCGCGATGAAGAGAAATCCCGCGCCAAAGAGCGCGTGTACTCGTTCCGCGACAGCAAGCATCGCTGGGACCCGAAAAACCAGCGCCCGGAGCTGTGGAACGTCTACAACGGCAACGTCAACAAGGGTGAGTCGATCCGTGTGTTCCCGCTGTCCAACTGGACCGAGCTGGACATCTGGCAGTACATCTACCTGGAAGGCATTCCGATTGTGCCGCTGTACTTCGCCGCCGAGCGCGATGTGATCGAAAAGAACGGCACGTTGATCATGATCGACGACGACCGCATCCTCGAGCACCTGTCCGACGAAGACAAAGCCCGAATCGTCAAAAAGAAAGTACGTTTCCGTACCCTTGGCTGCTACCCGTTGACGGGCGCGGTGGAGTCCGAAGCCGAGACGCTGACGGACATCATTCAGGAAATGCTCCTGACGCGAACTTCCGAGCGCCAGGGCCGTGTCATCGACCACGATGGCGCAGGCTCGATGGAAGATAAAAAACGTCAGGGTTATTTCTAAGGGGCTGTCACCAATGTCGCATCAATCTGATTTGATCAGCGAGGACATCCTCGCCTACCTGGGCCAGCACGAGCGCAAGGAAATGTTGCGCTTCCTGACCTGCGGCAACGTCGACGACGGCAAGAGCACCCTGATCGGGCGCCTGCTGCACGACTCCAAGATGATCTACGAAGATCACCTGGAAGCCATCACCCGCGATTCGAAGAAATCCGGTACCACCGGCGATGACATCGACCTGGCCTTGCTGGTCGACGGCCTGCAGGCCGAGCGCGAGCAGGGCATCACCATCGACGTGGCCTACCGCTATTTCTCTACCGCCAAGCGCAAATTCATCATCGCCGACACTCCCGGCCATGAGCAGTACACCCGCAACATGGCCACCGGCGCCTCCACCTGTGACCTGGCGATCATCCTGATCGACGCGCGTTACGGCGTGCAGACCCAGACCCGTCGCCACAGCTTCATCGCCTCGTTGCTGGGCATCAAACATATCGTGGTGGCCATCAACAAGATGGACATCAACGGCTTCGACCAAAGCATCTTCGAGCAGATCAAGGCCGATTACCTGAAGTTTGCCGACGGTATCGCGTTCAAGCCAAGCACCCTGGCCTTCGTGCCGATGTCGGCGCTCAAGGGCGACAACGTGGTGAACAAGAGCGAGCGTTCGCCCTGGTACACCGGCCAGTCGCTGATGGAGATTCTCGAAACCGTCGAGATCGCCAACGACCGCAACTACACCGACCTGCGTTTCCCGGTGCAGTACGTCAACCGTCCTAACCTGAACTTCCGTGGTTTCGCCGGCACCCTGGCCAGCGGCATTGTGCACAAGGGCGACGAAGTCGTGGTGCTGCCGTCGGGCAAGAGCAGCCGCGTCAAATCCATCGTCACCTTCGAGGGTGAGCTGGAGCACGCAGGCCCGGGCCAGGCCGTGACCCTGACCATGGAAGACGAGATCGACATCTCCCGTGGCGACCTGCTGGTGCATGCCGACAACGTGCCGCAAGTGACCGACGCCTTCGACGCCATGCTGGTGTGGATGGCCGAAGAGCCAATGCTGCCGGGCAAGAAATACGACATCAAACGCGCGACCAGCTACGTGCCGGGTTCCATCACCAGCATTGTGCACCGTGTGGACGTGAACACCCTGGCCGAAGGCCCGGCGAGTTCGCTGCAACTGAACGAAATTGGCCGGGTCAAGGTCAGCCTCGACGCCGCCATCGCGCTGGACGGTTACGACAGCAACCGCACCACCGGTGCGTTTATCGTCATTGACCGTTTGACCAACGGCACTGTGGCCGCAGGCATGATCATCGCGCCGCCGGTCAACCATGGCGGTTCGGCGCAACACGGCAGCCTTGCTCATGTCGCCACTGAAGAGCGCGCTCTGCGTTTCGGCCAGCAGCCGGCCACCGTGTTGTTCAGCGGCCTGTCGGGCGCGGGCAAGAGCACCTTGGCCTACGCGGTTGAGCGCAAGCTGTTCGACATGGGCCGTGCGGTGTTTGTACTGGATGGCCAGAACCTGCGTCACGACCTGAACAAAGGCTTGCCGCAGGATCGAATCGGCCGTACTGAAAACTGGCGCCGCGCCGCTCACGTGGCGCGCCAGTTCAACGAAGCCGGTCTGCTGACCCTGGCCGCGTTCGTTGCCCCGGATGCCGAGGGCCGCGAACAGGCCAAGGCGCTGATCGGTGCCGACCGCCTGCTCACCGTGTACGTGCAAGCGTCACCGCTGGTGTGCGCCGAGCGTGATCCACAAGGCCTGTACGCGGCGGGTGGGGATAACATCCCTGGCGAGTCCTTCCCGTACGATGTGCCATTGAATGCCGACCTGGTCATCGACACTCAGGCTTTGTCGCTGGAAGACAGCGTCAAGCAAGTGCTGGAACTGTTGCGTCAACGCGGCGCGATCTAAACCTCGCCGCGACAAAAAAGCCCGCCACCGATGACTCGGTGGCGGGCTTTTTCATGGAGTCTTGAAAACAACTCGGTCAATTGTGGGAGGGGGCTTGCCCCCGATGGCAGTGTGTCAGTCAGTACGTCTGTTACTGATGCGCCGCTATCGGGGGCAAGCCCCCTCCCACAGTTGATTATTGTTTGCCTGGGAAATCGGTGTGCAGTTTGTCCAGCAGCGCATCCTTGTCTTCCCACAGCTGGTTGATCCAGCCCTGAAACGCCAACCGGTACTCCCCATCCTGCTCATAATTCTTGCCGATAAACCCGGCCGGAATCTGCACTTCTTCAAAGTGCACCACCACCTCCTTCACATTCCCGCAGAGCAAATCCCAATAGCCTGGGCGCCCGGCAGGGTAGTGAATAGTCACGTTCACCAGTGACTTCAATTGCTCGCCCATGGCGTCCAGCACAAACGCAATCCCGCCGGCTTTAGGCTTGAGCAGGTAGCGAAATGGGGATTTCTGCTGAGTATGCTTGCCCGGCGTAAAACGTGTGCCTTCGGCAAAGTTGAAAATGCCCACCGGGTTGTCGCGAAATTTCGCACAGGTTTTGCGCGTGGTTTCCAGGTCTTTGCCTTTCTTTTCCGGGTGTTTCTCGAGGTAAGCCTTGGTGTAGCGCTTCATGAACGGAAAGCCCAGCGCCCACCAGGCCAGGCCTATCACCGGCACCCAGATCAGTTCCTGCTTGAGGAAGAACTTCAGCGGGCGAATCCGCCGATTGAGCACGTACTGCAACACCATGATGTCCACCCAGCTCTGGTGGTTACTGGTCACCAGGTACGAGTGCTCGTAGTCCAGCCCCTCAAGGCCGGTCAGGTGCCAGCGCGTGCGCCGTACCAGGTTCATCCAGCCCTTGTTATTGGTGACCCAGGCTTCGTGGGTGTGGTTCATCAGCCATTCGCTGAAGCGCTTGGCAAATGGCAGCGCCTTGAACAGCGCGACGATAAACAGAAACGAGCACAGCAAGATCGTGTTCAGCGCCAACAACAAGGACGCGATCACCCCGCGCACGGCGGCAGGTAGAAAATCCAGCATTTAAATATCCATAGGTCGGTTGGCGGCTTGAATCGCAGTCAGGGCGATGGTGTACACGATGTCGTCGACCTGAGCGCCGCGCGGCAGGTCGTTCACCGGTTTGCGCAGGCCTTGCAGCATCGGCCCCAGGCTTACGCAATCGGCGCTGCGTTGCACGGCCTTGTGCGTGGTGTTGCCGGTGTTCAGGTCCGGGAACACAAACACCGTGGCCTTGCCGGCGACCAGGCTGTTGGGCGCCAGCTGCCGGGCCACCGTTTCGTTGGCGGCGGCGTCGTATTGCAACGGCCCGTCGATCAGCAGCGAGCTTTGTTGTTCGTGGGCAAGCAGGGTGGCTTCGCGGACTTTCTCCACTTCTTCGCCACTGGCCGAATCGCCGCTGGAATAGCTGATCATCGCCACGCGCGGCGTAATGCCGAACGCGGCGGCCGAGTCGGCGCTTTGCAAGGCGATTTCCGCCAATTCCGCCGCGCTCGGGTGTGGGTTCATCACACAGTCGCCGTAGACCAGCACCTGCTCGGGGAACAGCATGAAGAACACCGACGACACCAGGGTGCAGCCCGGCGCCGTTTTAATCAGCTGCAGGGCAGGGCGGATGGTGTTGGCGGTGGAGTGGATGACGCCGGAGACCAGGCCATCCACTTCGTCCAGCGCGAGCATCATGGTGGCGATCACCACCGTGTCTTCCAGTTGCTGCTCGGCCATCGGCGCGTTGAGGCTCTTGCTCTTGCGCAGCGCGACCATCGGTTCGACATAACGCTGGCGAATCAGGTCCGGGTCGAGAATCTCCAGGCCTTCGGGCAGCTCGATGCCGTGGGCGCGGGCCACCGCTTCCACGTCCGCCGGTTTGGCCAGCAGCACGCAACGGGCAATGCCGCGGGCCTGGCAGATGGCGGCAGCTTGCACGGTCAACGGCTCGCTGCCTTCGGGCAACACGATGCGTTTGTTAGCGGCCTGGGCGCGCTGGATCAGCTGATAGCGGAACACGGCCGGCGAAAGGCGCATCTCCCGTGGCGTGCCGCAACGTTGGTGCAGCCAGCGTGCATCGAGGTGGCTGGCGACGAAATCAGTGATGATTTCTGCGCGCTCGCGGTCATCAATCGGGATTTCTTTGTTGAGGCTGTTGAGTTGGTTGGCGGTGTCGTAGGAACCGGTGCTCACCGACAACACCGGCAGCCCGGCCTGGAACGCGCCCCGGCACAGATCCATGATGCGCGGGTCGGGCAGGGTGTCGCTGGTCAGCAGCAGGCCGGCCAGCGGCACGCCGTTGATCGCGGCCAGGCTGACGGCGAGGATGATGTCGTCGCGGTCGCCTGGGGTCACCACCAGCACGCCGGGCTTGAGCAGCTCCACGGTGTTACGCATGGTGCGCGCGCAGATGATGATTTTGGTCATGCGCCGGGTTTCGTAGTCGCCGGCATTGAGGATCTGGGCGCCCATCAGGTCGGCCACGTCGCGGGTGCGCGGCGCGTTGAGTTCGGGCTGGTAGGGGATGCAGCCGAGCAGGCGGAAGTCGCCGCTGCGCAACAGTGGCGAATGCTCTTTGAGGCGCGCCGAGAACGCTTCCATGCTTTCGTCGGTGCGTACTTTGTTGAGAATCACGCCCAGCACTTTCGGGTCTTTCGGGCCGCCGAACAGTTGCGCCTGCAGCTCCACCCGGCCAGAGAGTTCGGTGAGCACTTCGTTTTCCGGCGCCGAGACCAGGATTACTTCCGCATCCAGGCTCTTGGCCAGGTGCAGATTGACCCGCGCCGCATAGCTGGCGCTGCGGGTTGGCACCATGCCTTCGACGATCAGCACGTCCTTGCCCACGGCGGCTTGCTGGTAAAGGGTGATGATTTCTTCCAGCAGCTCGTCCAGCTGGCCGTCGCCGAGCATCCGCTCTACGTGGGCCAGGCCCAGCGGTTGTGGCGGTTTCAGGCCGTGGGTGCGGGCCACCAGCTCGGTGGAGCGCTCGGGGCCGGTGTCGCCTGGGTGAGGTTGGGCAATGGGTTTGAAGAAGCCGACTTTCAGTCCGGCCCGTTCAAGGGTACGCACCAGCCCAAGGCTGATGGAGGTCAGACCCACACCAAAATCGGTGGGCGCGATAAAAAAAGTCTGCATGCGAATTCTCTGGAGGTGCATGGCTTCGGTGGCGCTCTATGGTTGAGCACCTACCGGGAATCAGACGCCAAGGTTATCGTTATTCGAGCGCTTGCGCACACCAGCCACACGCAAAGGGTTGGCCTATTTTTTCAAGGCGTTGCGCAGGATCCAGGACCCAGGCGCGCGACTGCCATGGCGGTTGGTGGCGCAGGTGCTGGGTGTGGCCGCAGGACAGCTCGGCGACCCAGTGCCGGTCGTCATCCTGGTGGAATCCGAGGATGAAGGATGCCGTTGATCGGCCCCGTCTGTCCGGGTTGTGTTCGCTTTCGGGCAAATCCTTGTTTAGACTTGTCCGTTCTTCATTCTTATGCAAAAGGTCTCGCCCCATGACGATCGCCGCTAACAAGGCTGTCTCCATCGACTATACCCTGACCAACGACGCTGGTGAGGTCATCGACAGCTCCGCCGGCGGCGCGCCGCTGGTCTACCTGCAAGGCGCAGGTAACATCATCCCGGGCCTGGAAAAGGCTCTGGAAGGCAAGAACGTCGGTGACGAACTGACCGTCGCCGTAGAACCTGAAGATGCCTACGGCGAATACTCCGCCGAACTGGTCAGCACTTTGAGCCGCAGCATGTTCGAAGGCGTTGACGAGCTGGAAGTGGGCATGCAGTTCCACGCTTCCGCACCGGACGGCCAAATGCAGATCGTCACCATCCGCGATCTGGACGGCGATGACGTGACTGTTGACGGTAACCACCCTCTGGCTGGCCAGCGCCTGAACTTCCAAGTGAAGATCGTTGCCATCCGCGACGCTTCCCAAGAAGAAGTGGCCCACGGCCACGTTCACGGTGAAGGCGGTCATCACCATTGATTGTGGTTTGATCAATAGGTAGCAAAACGCCCCGACTGGTTCGGGGCGTTTTTTTTTGGCTTGAAAATGTACCCAGTCCAAATGTGGGAGCGGGCTTGCCCGCTCCCACAAGGAGAACTGTGGTGATTCTGCAAGCAAACAAAAATGCCCCGCACCTTTCGGTACGGGGCATTTCTTAACTGTTACGCAACCTGGGCTACGTGGCAGTTTTTACCACTTAGGCTGCTGCAGCGACGTTCAGAGCCTTGATGTGGCCATTCAGGCGGCTCTTATGACGAGCGGCCTTGTTCTTGTGGATGATGCCTTTATCGGCCATACGGTCGATAACTGGCACGGCCAGAACGTAAGCAGCTTGGGCTTTTTCAGCGTCTTTGGTGTCGATGGCTTTAACTACATTCTTGATGTAGGTACGAACCATGGAACGCAGGCTGGCGTTGTGGCTGCGACGCTTCTCAGCCTGTTTTGCACGTTTTTTGGCGGAAGGTGTGTTGGCCACCGTCGAGCTCCTCGAAAGACTTTTTAGGAAATAGCAAACAAAATAGGCCGCGAATCATGCCGATGACTTGATGGGTTGTCAAGGGCGGCTGATGCGAACTGCTGAGTGGTCGATCTGAAGAGGCGGGTGATTTATTTCCGGCGCTTGACCTGTAAACTCGCGAGCTTTGGCTCTGTGCTGTTGCAGGCGCGCAGTATCGCATAAGTGGGCGCTTTGTTCGCCTGCTCTTTATCTATAGGCGCAAACTCTTTCAATGAATCTGCTCAAATCGTTGGCTGCCGTCAGCTCTATCACGATGATCTCCCGGGTTTTGGGGTTCGTGCGTGACACCCTGCTGGCGCGCATTTTTGGCGCCAGCATGGCCACGGATGCGTTCTTTATTGCCTTTAAATTGCCCAACCTGCTGCGACGGATCTTCGCCGAGGGAGCATTTTCCCAGGCGTTCGTGCCAATCCTGGCCGAGTACAAAACCCAGCAGGGCGAAGAAGCCACCCGCACCTTTATCGCGTACGTTTCGGGCCTGCTGACCCTGGTGCTGATGCTGGTCACCATCGCCGGCATGCTTGCCGCGCCCTGGGTGATCTGGGCCACGGCGCCGGGTTTTGCCAATACCCCGGAAAAATTCGCGCTGACCACTGATCTGCTGCGCGTGACCTTTCCTTATATATTGCTGATTTCCCTGTCATCCCTGGCTGGGGCGATCCTCAACACCTGGAACCGCTTCTCGGTGCCGGCCTTCGTGCCGACGCTGCTGAACGTCAGCATGATTATTTTTGCGCTGTTCCTCACGCCGTACTTCGATCCGCCGGTGATGGCCCTGGGGTGGGCGGTGCTGGCGGGTGGCCTGGCGCAATTGCTGTACCAGCTGCCGCACCTGAAAAAGATCGGCATGCTCGTGCTGCCGCGCCTGAACCTCAAGGACACCGGCGTCTGGCGCGTGATGCGCAATATGTTGCCGGCGATCCTCGGGGTCTCCGTCAGTCAGATTTCGCTGATCATCAACACCGCGTTCGCCTCGCTGCTGGTTTCAGGCTCAGTGTCCTGGATGTACTACGCCGACCGTCTGATGGAGCTGCCGTCCGGCGTGCTCGGCGTGGCCCTGGGCACCATTTTGCTGCCAACCTTGTCGCGCACCTATGCGAGCAAGGACCGCCAGGAGTATTCGCGGATCCTCGATTGGGGCCTGCGCCTGTGTTTTATGCTGGTACTGCCGTGCTCTCTGGCCTTGGGCATCCTGGCCGAACCGCTGACCGTGTCGCTGTTTCAATACGGCCAATTCAGCGCGTTTGACGCCTCGATGACCCAACGTGCGCTGGTCGCCTACTCCGTCGGGCTGCTCGGCATTATTGTGATCAAGGTGCTGGCGCCGGGGTTCTACGCCCAGCAAAACATCCGCACACCGGTCAAGATCGCAATCTTCACCCTGATCCTCACTCAACTGCTTAACCTGATATTCATCGGTCCGCTGGCTCACGCCGGCCTGGCCCTGGCCATCAGCGCTGGTGCTTGCATCAATGCCGGCCTGTTGTTTTACCAACTGCGCAAACAACAGATGTACCAGCCTCAACCAGGCTGGGGGATGTTCGCCCTCAAGCTGCTCGTGGCGGTGGCGACCATGTCGGCCGTGTTGCTGGGCCTGATGCACTTTATGCCCGCCTGGGACCAAGGCCATATGCTGGAGCGCTTCATGCGCCTGGGCATTTTGGTGGTTGCCGGCGTGGTGGTGTACTTCGGGATGTTGCTGCTGCAAGGCTTTCGTCTGCGTGATTTCAATCGCAAGTCCCTGGGATAGAGACTTTGCCGCGATAAAACGGTTGTTTTATCGATTCGATCCATTTGGCCTGCGCTGTTGCCTGTCGTCCGGGGCCGGGTGTGGTTATAATCGACCACTTTATGAGCAAGAAGCGCGTTATGCAGCTGGTTCGAGGTCTCCACAACCTGCGCCCCGAGCATCGGGGCTGCGTCGCCACTATTGGCAACTTTGACGGTGTTCACCGTGGCCACCAGGCTATCCTGGGCCGGCTGCGTGAACGCGCGGTCGAGTTGGGCGTGCCCAGCTGCGTGGTGATTTTTGAGCCGCAGCCACGGGAATTCTTTACCCCGGAAACGGCGCCGGCACGTTTGGCGCGTTTGCGCGACAAGCTGCAGCTGCTGGCGGAAGAGGGCGTAGACCGTGTGCTTTGCCTGGCCTTCAACCAGCGTTTGCAAAGCCTCAGCGCCGCCGAGTTCGTCGACCGTATTCTGGTGGATGGCCTGGGCGTACAGCACCTGGAGGTCGGCGACGACTTCCGTTTCGGTTGCGACCGCGTCGGGGATTTCGACTTCCTGCAGCACGCCGGTGTCAATCAAGGTTTTACCGTCGAAGCCGCGCAAACCGTCGAACTGGACGGCCTGCGCGTGAGCAGTACCCAGGTGCGTAATGCGCTGGCCGCTGCCGACTTCGCCTTGGCCGAGCGTTTGCTCGGCCGCCCGTTCCGCATTGCCGGGCGGGTACTGCACGGCCAGAAGCTGGCGCGCCAACTGGGCACGCCAACCGCCAACGTGCAACTCAAGCGCCGTCGTGTGCCACTGACCGGGGTTTACCTGGTGAGCGTCGACATCGACGGCCAATCGTGGCCGGGAGTCGCCAACATAGGCGTCAGGCCCACGGTTGCAGGTGATGGCAAGGCCCACCTGGAAGTTCACCTTTTGGATTTTGCCGGTGATTTGTATGACCGGCGTTTGACGGTGGTTTTCCACCAGAAGCTGCGTGAAGAGCAGCGTTTCGCCTCGCTTGAGGCGTTGAAAACGGCGATCAATGCGGATGTCGCCGCCGCCCGTGCACTAGCCGCACCTAGCGCCCATCGCTAACCGAAGAGCCTTAAATGACCGACTATAAAGCCACGCTAAACCTTCCGGACACCGCCTTCCCAATGAAGGCCGGCCTGCCACAGCGCGAACCGCAGATTCTGCAGCGCTGGGACAGTATTGGCCTGTACGGAAAGTTGCGCGAAATTGGCAAGGATCGTCCGAAATTCGTCCTGCACGACGGCCCTCCTTATGCCAACGGCACGATTCATATCGGTCATGCGCTGAACAAAATTCTCAAGGACATGATCCTGCGCTCCAAAACCCTGTCGGGTTTCGACGCACCTTATGTTCCGGGCTGGGACTGCCACGGCCTGCCGATCGAGCACAAAGTCGAAGTGACCTACGGCAAGAACCTGGGCGCGGATAAAACCCGCGAACTGTGCCGTGCCTACGCCACCGAGCAGATCGAAGGGCAGAAGTCCGAATTCATCCGCCTGGGCGTATTGGGCGAGTGGGACAACCCGTACAAAACCATGAACTTCAAGAACGAGGCCGGGGAAATCCGCGCCTTGGCCGAAATCGTCAAGGGCGGTTTCGTGTTCAAGGGCCTCAAGCCCGTGAACTGGTGCTTCGACTGCGGTTCGGCCCTGGCCGAGGCGGAAGTCGAGTACGAAGAGAAGAAGTCGTCGACCATCGACGTGGCCTTCCCGATTGCCGACGACGCCAAGCTGGCCGAGGCCTTTGGCCTGGCGAGTCTGAGCAAGCCGGCTGCCATCGTGATCTGGACTACCACCCCGTGGACCATCCCGGCCAACCAGGCGCTCAACGTGCACCCGGAATTCACCTACGCCCTGGTGGACGTCGGTGATCGCCTGCTGGTGCTCGCTGAAGAAATGGTCGAAGCCTGCCTGGCGCGTTACGAGCTGCAAGGTGCGGTGATCGCCACCACCACTGGCACATCGCTGGAATTGATCAACTTCCGTCACCCGTTCTACGACCGCCTGTCGCCGGTGTACCTGGCTGACTACGTTGAGCTGGGTTCGGGTACTGGCGTGGTTCACTGCTCGCCCGCTTATGGCGTGGACGACTTCGTGATCTGCAAGAAGTACGGCATGGTCAACGATGACATCATCAACCCAGTGCAGAGCAATGGCGTGTACTCGCCGTCGCTGGAGTTCTTCGGCGGCCAGTTCATCTTCAAGGCCGACCAGCCGATCATCGACAAGCTGCGTGAAGTCGGTGCGCTGATGCAAACCGAGACCATCAAGCACAGCTACATGCATTGCTGGCGTCACAAGAGCCCGCTGATCTACCGCGCCACCGCGCAGTGGTTCATCGGCATGGACAAAGAGCCGGTCAGCGGCGACACCCTGCGTGTGCGCTCGCTCAAAGCCATCGAAGACACCAAGTTCGTCCCGGCCTGGGGCCAGGCGCGCCTGCACTCGATGATCGCCAACCGCCCGGACTGGTGCATCTCCCGCCAGCGTAACTGGGGCGTGCCGATTCCGTTCTTCCTCAACAAGGAAAGCGGCGAGCTGCACCCACGCACCGTCGAACTGATGGAAGAAGTCGCCCTGCGTGTTGAGCAGGAAGGCATCGAGGCCTGGTTCAAGCTGGACGCCGCCGAGCTGCTGGGCGATGAAGCGCCACAGTACGACAAGATCAGCGACACCCTCGACGTGTGGTTTGACTCCGGCACCACCCACTGGCACGTATTGCGCGGCTCGCACCCGATGGGCCACGAGACCGGCCCGCGTGCCGACCTGTACCTGGAAGGTTCGGACCAACACCGCGGCTGGTTTCACTCCTCCTTGTTGACCGGCTGCGCCATCGACAACCACGCGCCATACCGCGAACTGTTGACCCACGGCTTCACCGTCGATGAGACGGGCCGCAAGATGTCCAAGTCGCTGAAAAACGTGATCGAGCCGAAAAAGATCAACGACACCTTGGGCGCCGACATCATGCGTCTGTGGGTAGCGTCGACCGATTATTCGGGCGAAATCGCCGTGTCGGACCAGATCCTGGCCCGTAGCGCCGATGCCTACCGCCGTATCCGTAATACCGCACGCTTCCTGCTGTCGAACCTGACCGGTTTCAACCCGGCTACCGACATCCTGCCGGCCGAGGACATGCTCGCCCTGGACCGTTGGGCCGTGGACCGTACCCTGTTGCTGCAGCGTGAGCTGCAGGAGAACTACGGCGAATACCGCTTCTGGAACGTGTACTCCAAGATCCACAACTTCTGCGTGCAGGAGCTGGGTGGTTTCTACCTCGACATCATCAAGGACCGCCAGTACACCACCGGCGCCAACAGCAAGGCACGCCGTTCGGCGCAGACCGCGCTGTACCACATCTCTGAAGCGCTGGTGCGCTGGATCGCGCCGATCCTGGCCTTCACCGCCGACGAGCTGTGGGAATACCTGCCGGGCGAGCGTAACGAATCGGTAATGCTCAACACCTGGTACGAAGGCCTGACCGAACTGCCGGCCGACTTCGAACTGGGCCGCGAGTACTGGGAAGGCGTGATGGCCGTCAAAGTGGCGGTGAACAAGGAGTTGGAAGTTCAGCGTGCGGCCAAGGCCGTCGGTGGCAACCTGCAAGCCGAAGTCACCCTGTTTGCCGAGGAAGGCCTGAGCGCCGACCTGGCCAAGCTGAGCAACGAACTGCGCTTTGTGCTGATCACCTCGACTGCCAGCCTGGCACCGTTTGCTCAGGCACCTGCAGACGCTGTGGCCACCGAAGTGCCGGGCCTCAAGCTTAAAGTGGTCAAGTCGGCCTTCCCTAAGTGCGCCCGTTGCTGGCACTGCCGTGAAGACGTTGGCGTGAACCCTGAGCATCCGGAAATCTGCGGTCGTTGCGTCGACAACATCAGCGGTGCTGGCGAGGTTCGCCACTATGCCTAACACCAGCCGTTTCGGACGTCTGGGCTGGCTCGTACTGAGCGTGCTGGTGCTGGTCATTGACCAGCTCAGCAAGGCTCACTTCGAAGGCGCCTTGCAGATGTACCAGCAAATCGTGGTCATCCCTGACTACTTCAGCTGGACCCTGGCCTACAACACCGGCGCTGCCTTCAGCTTCCTCGCTGACAGCTCCGGCTGGCAGCGCTGGCTGTTCGCGTTGATCGCAGTAGTGGTCAGTGCAGTCTTGGTGGTCTGGCTTAAGCGCCTGGGTCGCGATGACACCTGGCTCGCCATTGCCCTGGCCCTGGTGCTGGGCGGCGCGCTGGGCAACCTGTACGACCGCATTGCCCTGGGCCATGTGATCGACTTTATCCTGGTGCATTGGCAGAACCGCTGGTATTTCCCAGCGTTCAACTTTGCCGACAGCGCCATCACCGTCGGTGCGATCATGCTGGCGTTGGACATGTTCAAAAGCAAGAAAACCGGAGAGACCGTCAATGACTGATCAGGTATTGGCTGAGCAACGCATCGGCCAGAACACGGAAGTCACTTTGCACTTTGCACTGCGCCTGGAGAATGGCGACACGGTCGACAGCACGTTCGACAAAGCCCCGGCGACCTTCAAGGTCGGCGACGGCAACCTGCTGCCGGGCTTTGAAGCGGCGCTGTTCGGTTTCAAGGCCGGCGACAAGCGTACCCTGCAGATCCTGCCGGAAAACGCCTTTGGCCAGCCCAACCCGCAAAACGTGCAGATCATCCCGCGTTCGCAGTTCCAGGACATGGACCTGTCGGAAGGCCTGTTGGTGATCTTCAATGATGCGGCCAATACCGAGCTGCCTGGAGTGGTGAAAACCTTCGATGACGCGCAAGTGACCATCGACTTCAACCACCCGTTGGCCGGTAAAACCTTGACGTTTGACGTTGAAATCATCGACGTTAAAGCGCTCTGATCAACGACGCTGGCTCCTGTGGGGGCTGGTTTATGTGGGAGCTGGCTTGCCTGCGATAGCATCACCTCGGTGTACGTGATACACCCGGTCGTCTGCATCGCGGGCAAGCCCGGCTGCCACAGGGGCTCACTCTCCTAGAGTTGAGTTGATCCTATTTCTTGCCCTGCAAGACACGAGGCACAGCATGCAAATCAAACTCGCCAACCCCCGTGGCTTTTGCGCCGGTGTGGACCGCGCGATCGAAATCGTCAATCGCGCTCTGGAAGTCTTCGGGCCGCCGATTTACGTGCGTCATGAAGTCGTCCACAACAAATTTGTGGTTGAAGACCTGCGCGCACGCGGTGCCATCTTTGTCGAAGAGCTCGAGCAGGTGCCGGACGACGTTATCGTCATTTTCAGCGCGCACGGTGTTTCCCAGGCCGTGCGTACTGAGGCTGCCGGCCGCGGCCTTAAGGTATTCGACGCCACCTGCCCCCTGGTGACCAAGGTGCATATCGAGGTCGCGCGCTACAGCCGTGACGGCCGTGAATGCATCCTGATCGGCCATGCCGGCCACCCGGAAGTCGAAGGCACCATGGGCCAGTACGACGCCAGCAATGGCGGCGCCATTTACCTGGTCGAAGACGAAAAGGACGTTGCCAACTTGCAGGTGCAAAACCCTGAGCGGCTGGCCTTTGTCACGCAGACCACCTTGTCGATGGACGATACCAGCCGTGTAATCGATGCCTTGCGCACGCGATTCCCGGCCATCGGTGGCCCGCGCAAAGACGACATCTGCTATGCCACACAAAACCGTCAAGATGCGGTCAAGCAACTGGCCGATGAGTGCGACGTCGTGCTGGTGGTCGGCAGCCCCAACAGTTCCAACTCCAACCGCTTGCGCGAACTGGCCGAGCGCATGGCCACGCCGGCCTACCTGATCGACGGCGCTGAAGACATGCAGCGCAGCTGGTTCGACGGTGTCGAGCGTATCGGCATTACCGCGGGCGCGTCGGCTCCGGAAGTACTGGTGCGCGGTGTGATCCAGCAATTGCAGGCATGGGGTGCCACCGGTGCCGATGAATTGGCTGGTCGTGAAGAGAACATCACGTTCTCCATGCCCAAGGAGCTGCGGGTTCGCTCGCTGCTGTGAGTGCCAAGGTGCCGGAGTCTTTCCGGCATAACGCCTGCTCAGTGGCGTCACTGCGCAGGCTGATGCGCCCGCTGGGGGCAAGGACCACCTGAAACAGGCTTTGCGCCTGATCCGCGTCGCACACGTGCACCGTGCCTGCACGGAACCCTCCTGCTGAAAAAATCGGCTCGCCCAATCCGCTGAAGCGTACCTCGCTCTTCACGGGCCCATTGCCAACGATCGCTACGTGCCCGCTGTCCTGTCGTTCCAGCAGCACCGGATTGTTCTCGTCCAGGTGGCCGCGTCCGCTTTCGTCCAGTATTACTCGCCATCCCTGGCTCCAGTTTTCATCCCGCGCGTGAATGATCACCGCACGATTGCGTGTAATGGCCTCGGTGCGCGCATAACGCATGCCGCTGGCCAGGGCCTGCGCAGCTGTTTGTCGTTGCTGCGACTCAAGCAAGCCTTTGAAACCGGGTACTGCGAGATTTGCCAGGATACCGCTCAGCAACAGGCTCAGCAGAAGCTCGACCAGGGTGAATCCGCGTTGCGTCATGTGTTGTCCCTCCATGGACGGGTTCACTGTTTCAGGTGACAGGCATAGGTATAGCCGCCCGTTCCTGGCGTGGAGTGGTGGCCTTTATGTCCAAAGTATTTCCCTTTGTTCCGGCGGCAGCGCCAGCCGAAAACCGACGCTAGTCTTGGGCCGCACAGCAGGTTTTTCCTGCTTTTCTCCGGCCTTCGACAGGGATGACGACGGTGATGCTTGTTTGTCCGCACATTAAATTTGCCTGCGTCTTACCTCGCCACCAATCCGGTATGACGCTGATCGAGGTGCTGGTGGCCGTGCTGATTCTTGCGGTCGGGTTGCTGGGCGCTGCAGTGATCCAGCTCAACGCCCTCAAATACACCGACAGCTCAAGGATGATCAGCCAGGCCAGTTTCATTGCCTACGACATGCTGGACCGGGTTCGCGCCAACTCGGGCGCCGACTATTCATGGAGCCGAACCGAAGGCGCACCGCTCGGTACGGCCAGCGCCAGCGTGCGTGACCTGGACCTGCATGACTTCGAAGCGAATATCGTCGGGTTTGCCGGAGCGAGTGCAAAAGGCTCCGTCGTGGTCAGTGGCAGCGAGGTGACCGTCAGTATCAGTTGGGACGACGCCAGGGGAGCGAACCGCAGCGGCGCTAGGGAAACCTTCACCCTTACCAGTCGCATTGCCGGCGAGTCTGGGGTCGCGCAATGAATCGCTTTGCACGAGGATTCAGCCTGGTGGAGTTGTTGCTGGCGCTGTCCGTCGGGTTGGTGCTGATACTCGGGGTCAGCCAAGTCGTTATCAGTGTTCGAACCACCCACGCCAGCCAGCAGGCAGCCATGTTGCTGCAGGATGATGCGCGGTTTGTGCTGGGCAAGATGACTCAGGATATTCGCCAGGCGGGTGTGTTTGGCTGCTTGGCGACGGCCGCTATCGATAATGCGCCGGCGGCCTTTGATCGACCGGTCGGCTGGAGCACCTCGGGCAGCGCGAGGTCACTGACGTTAGTCACCGCGGATGCAAGTGGAGAGGGTGGCAGGCCAGACTGGACGGTACTTTCCGACTGCATGACCACGGCCCAGGCTTATGCGGGCAACTCGCCGACGCCCGTGCCAGGCCAGACCCGGTTTGCGATACGCCAGCTCACCTACACCTTTGAAGCGGGCCAACTGAAGGTCAGTACACCGGCTGCGCCGGCCAAGGCGGTTCTGGTGGATAACGTAGAGGCGTTCGACCTCAGTTTCGGTGTGGCAGCCAAGCCCGGCTCGGCTCGCGTTGTGCGCTATGACCCCACCCCGGCCGACGAATCGCTGATACGCAGCGTGCGTATTCGGATGACGCTGAGAGACCCGTCGGGGCGCGTTCAGGATCAGGCCTACAGCGTCGTGGCAGCGCTGCGCAACAGGTTGGAGTAAAGCGATCATGCGCAGTTGTCACGGCTTCCATCCACGGCAGACGGGCATGGTCCTCTTGATCAGTCTGGTGTTTTTGCTGGTGTTGTCACTGATTGGCTTGGCCTCGATGCAAGGGGCTGTGTCCCAGCAAAGGATTGCCGGCGGCGTCTGGCATCGCAATCAATCCTTTCAAAGTGCCGAAAGCGGCCTGAGGTTGGGAGAGTCCATGGTCCGGCGTGCGGGTTCGGCGTTGCCGTTATGTCAGTCGATCAGCGCCTGCGCACCGCCACAGGCGTCTTTTGCTGTGGTTGGCGCCGGGCAGCGTTCTGTTTCAGCGGTCACTTGGGTTGCCTTGAAGGGCGGCCTGTATGGCATTCAAGCGTTGGGGCAGGGCACAGGGCTGGCGGGTTTACCTCCGTACACATCTGCCAGGTTATACCGGGTGACGGCGGTGGGCGTCAGTGGCCAATCGCGCACCGTTCTGGAGACGGTATATGCGCAGGTCAACGAAGAAGCAGGGTCGAGATTTCGTCGGATTTTATGGCGGCAACTTCAATAAGGAGCGTATCAATGGGCAAGGATTGCCAAGGTTTTACCCTGATCGAGTTGTTGATCGCTGTAGCGATCATCGCATCTCTGGCCGGGATCGCTTATCCGGCGTATACCGGCCATGTAAAAAAAGCCTATCGCGCAGAAATCGTTGCGTTGTTATCCGAGCAAGTCCATTACCTGGAACGCTTTTACACGCGCAACGGTACTTTTATTGATGCAAACGGCGTCAGTGCGGGCAATGATCGCTATAGAATCGGCGCTGCATTGAACCCTCAGGACTTCACCCTGGTGGCCACGCCTGCCGTTGGCTCAGTCATGGCAGGTGACCCTTGTGCTGAATTCAGCCTGACCAGCTCCGGCGTGCGCAGCAACCCGGGCGCGGCACCTGGAATGTCGCGCAAGGCATGCTGGGGGCAATGATGAGAGTGCTGGATGAGTGGGCGCCGGGTGCGCTTTTCCCTTTTTATCGGCTGGATCAAATGATGGCTAAGCAACAGCAAGTGGTGATTGTCGGTGGCGGAGTAATCGGGTTGTTGACGGCGTACAACCTGGCCACCCAAGGGCAGGCCGTCATACTGCTGGAGCGCTCCGGGCTTGGCCAGGAGTCCTCCTGGGCGGGCGGCGGGATCGTGTCGCCGTTGTACCCGTGGCGCTATAGCCCTGCGGTTACTGCACTGGCGCATTGGTCCCAGGATTTTTATCCGCAATTGGCAGAACGTCTGCTCACGGCCACGGGTGTTGATCCAGAGGTTCACACCACGGGCCTGTACTGGCTGGACCTGGAAGACGAGGCCCAGGCGTTGGCCTGGGCTGTCCGCGAGGGGCGGCCGCTGAGCAAAGTGGATGTGTCGGCTGCGCACGATGCGGTGCCGGTACTGGGCGGCGGGTATTCCCAGGCAATCTATATGGCGGACGTGGCCAATGTTCGCAACCCGCGCTTGGTCAAATCCCTCAAGGCGGCGCTGTTGGCGCTACCCGGTGTGACCCTTCATGAGCAGTGCGAAGTACAAGGTTTTGTACTTGAGGGCGAAGCCGTAGTGGGCGTGAATACCGCGGCGGGACCGATCCTTGGCGACCAGATAGTGTTGGCTGCGGGTGCCTGGAGCGGCGAGTTGCTCGGCAAGTTGGGCTTGGTGCTGCCAGTAGAACCGGTCAAAGGCCAAATGATTTTGTACAAATGCGCCTCGGATTTCCTCTCGAGCATGGTTCTGGCCAAAGGGCGTTATGCGATCCCACGGCGTGATGGGCACATTCTGATCGGGAGCACGCTTGAACACGAAGGATTCGACAAGACCCCGACCGACTCGGCGCTGGAAAGCCTCAAGGCTTCGGCGGTGGAGTTGATTCCAGCCTTGGCGGGCGCCGAGGTCGTGGGGCATTGGGCCGGTTTGCGGCCCGGCTCACCGGAAGGTATCCCTTATATCGGTGAAGTCCCAGGCTTCAAAGGGTTGTGGCTCAATTGCGGGCATTACCGCAATGGCTTGGTGCTTGCCCCGGCATCCTGCCAGTTGTTTGCCGACTTGTTGCTGGGGCGTACGCCGATCATTGACCCGTCCCCTTATGCGCCCGCAGGTCGACTCAACGCGGGATAGACTTCGGCCCTTGTTCCAGGTGTGGCTGACTGCAATACCACTCCTGGCGTGAACTCAGCGCGCGATCCTGCGGCAAGTGCACGCCGCAGTGGGCGCAGCGCACCATCAGGGCTGCGTCCGGCTCGCTGGCACGTTGCTGCCTGGCGGCCGGGCTTTTGAATTTGCGCCAGAACCATACCGCGGCAGCAATGACGGCAATCCAGAACAGTAGACGAAGCATGATGGGCAGTTTCTCGACAAGGAATGCGCCAGTTTAGCCAAGGTCGTGGCAGGCGCACAGCGCAATAACGCCGGGTAATAAAAAAGGAGCCTCGAAAGGCTCCTTCTTGATGACGCTGAGTGTAATCAGTCGAATACGCCGAACGTCATGTAGCTGAACCACGAACGATCTTCGTTGTTGCCAAGGGCCTGCGGCTCTTGCTCTTCGATCACATCGCCATTCTCGTCATGCGGCTTGAGCTCCGAAGGAATCGCTTCCTTGGCGTCCTGGAACTGCTTGATCACGTCCTGGTTGGCGCGGGTTTCGCCCGGCGGCAAGGGTGGACGGGAGCTGATCAGGCCCAGGGTGTACTTGCTCAACCACGAGCGGTTGTCCGTTTCGGCAACCCGCGGCACAAACTGGCCGTCTTTCAAGCTTGGCGAGTCTGGGTAGTTGAGCTTCAGGGTTTCCAGGCTGGTGGCTGCCAATGCATCCAGGTGCAATGCCTGGTAAGCCTCGGTCATCACCGCCAGGCCGTCACCCACGGAAGGGGTTTCCTGGAAGTTTTCTACTACATAGCGACCGCGGTTGGCGGCAGCCACGTATGCCTGACGGGTCAGGTAGTAGTCAGCCACGTGAATCTCGTAGGACGCCAGCAGGTTGCGCAGGTAGATCATGCGCTGCTTGGCATCCGGCGCGTAGCGGCTGTTTGGGTAGCGGCTGGTCAGCTGGGCGAACTCGTTGTACGAGTCGCGGGCAGCGCCGGGGTCACGCTTGGTCATGTCCAGCGGCAGGAAGCGCGCCAGCAGGCCCACGTCCTGGTCGAACGAGGTCAGGCCCTTCATGTAGTAGGCGTAGTCCACGTTCGGGTGCTGCGGGTGCAGGCGGATAAAACGCTCGGCGGCGGACTTGGCAGCTTCCGGCTCGGCGTTTTTGTAGTTGGCGTAGATCAGCTCGAGCTGTGCCTGGTCGGCGTAGCGCCCGAACGGATAGCGCGACTCCAGGGCCTTCAGCTTGGCTGTGGCGCTGGTGTAGCTATTATTGTCCAAGTCTTTTTGAGCTAATTGATACAGCTCGACTTCGCTCAGGTTTTCGTCGACGACTTCCTTTGTTGACGAGCAAGCAGCAGTCATGGCGAGGATGGCGATCAGCAGCAGGTGTTTCACTTGCATGGCGGCTTGCGTCCCTATGACGGCCGCTGTCTTGGGCGGGGCCGTCCTGTTATGATGAGCGCCCCGTTGAAAGCCTCGGGGCAAAAGACGCCGTATTTAACCACAAGCGCGCAGCCGAAACCAAAGGCTGTGCCACGCCTAGTCTGAGCATGTCCGATAAAATTGAACTTCGCGCAGAGGTGCCGTCCGAATTGGGCGGCCAACGCCTCGATCAAGTCGCCGCACAATTATTCGCTGAGCACTCGCGCTCGCGCCTTTCCGCCTGGATCAAAGACGGCCGCCTGACTGTGGATGGAGCGGTTATCCGCCCGCGAGACATAGTCCATGGCGGTGCGATTCTTGAGCTGACTGCCGAGCAGGAAGCCCAGGGAGAATGGGTCGCCCAAGACATCGAGCTGGACATCGTCTATGAAGACGACGACATCCTGGTCATCAATAAACCCGCAGGCCTGGTGGTTCACCCGGCCGCCGGGCACGCTGATGGCACCTTGCTCAATGCCTTGCTGCACCACGTGCCGGACATCATCAATGTCCCGCGCTGCGGCATCGTGCACCGCCTGGACAAGGACACCACCGGCTTGATGGTGGTGGCCAAGACCATCCAGGCCCAGACGCAGCTGGTCACACAGTTGCAGAGCCGTAGCGTCAGCCGCATCTACGAGTGCATCGTGATTGGCGTGGTGGTGGCGGGTGGCAAGATCAACGCCCCTATCGGTCGCCACGGCCAGCAGCGCCAGCGTATGGCGGTGATGGAAGGCGGCAAGCAGGCCGTCAGCCACTACCGTGTGCTGGAGCGTTTCCGGTCCCACACTCACGTGCGGGTCAAGCTGGAAACCGGTCGTACGCACCAGATTCGCGTACACATGGCGCACATTAACTTCCCGTTGGTCGGAGATCCGGCCTACGGCGGTCGCTTCCGTATTCCGCCGGCGGCGAGTCAGACCATGGTTGAATCGCTGAAATCCTTCCCGCGTCAGGCGCTGCATGCTCGTTTCCTGGAGCTTGATCATCCGACGAGCGGTAAGCGGATGAGCTGGGAATCGCCTCTTCCAGACGATCTGGTCTGGTTGTTGTCGTTGCTCAAGCAGGATCGCGAGGCGTTTATCGGATGAATGACTGGCTGATTCCTGACTGGCCAGCGCCGGCTCAGGTTAAAGCCTGCGTCACCACCCGTGCGGGCGGCGTCAGTCTGGCGCCGTTCGACAGCCTCAACCTGGGCGATCATGTCGAGGACAACCTTGAAGCCGTCCTTGAGAATCGCCGTCGTCTGACCGACGCCTTTGATATTCAGCCTGCGTGGCTGCGCCAAGTCCACGGCGTGACCGTGGTCGAGGCTGACCCCTCGCGCATCGCCGAAGCCGATGGCAGTTGGACCAGCACGCCTGGTATCGCCTGCACATCCATGACTGCCGATTGTTTGCCCGCGTTGTTCTGCAACCGCGCCGGTACTCGCGTGGCGGCCGCCCATGCCGGTTGGCGTGGGCTGGCAGCGGGTGTGCTTGAAGCAGCTTTCGAAAGCCTGGGCTGCGAGCCAGCCGATGTGTTGATCTGGCTGGGCCCTGCCATTGGCCCACGAGCCTTTGAAGTCGGCCCGGAAGTGCGCGAAACCTTCACGCAGCAACTGCCGATCACCGCTGAAGCCTTCGTGCCAAGCCTCAACCCCGGCAAGTACATGGCTGACATTTACCAGTTGGCGCGTCTGCGGCTCGCCGCGCGTGGAATCACCGCTGTTTATGGTGGCGGTTATTGCACCGTGACTGACCCGCGCTTCTTTTCTTACCGTCGCAGCCCCCGCACGGGTCGATTTGCCTCCCTTATCTGGCTTGAGCGCTAGACTCTCTTGACTTGGGTCAATGCTGATCCACATCAACGATAACCCGCTTGAATCTTGCAGAATCCACCCCATCTATAGGGGTATCTGGCAGGTTTCTTCATTCAGGATGCGTTACTCGCGAGCAAGCTCGCTCGCACATAGCTCCGGCCTGCTCAAAAGGAAGGTGACTAATGCGTATTGATCGTTTAACCAGCAAATTGCAGTTAGCTCTATCAGACTCCCAATCCCTGGCGGTCGGCCTCGACCATCCGGCGATTGAGCCTGCGCACTTGATGCAGGCGCTTCTGGAACAGCAAGGTGGTTCTATCAAGCCCTTGCTGATGCAGGTGGGCTTTGACGTCAACAGCCTGCGCAAAGAGTTGAGCAAAGAGCTCGACCAACTGCCAAAAATCCAAAACCCAACCGGCGACGTGAACATGTCGCAGGACTTGGCGCGCCTGCTTAACCAGGCAGATCGCCTGGCTCAGCAAAAAGGTGATCAGTTCATCTCCAGCGAACTGGTACTGCTCGCGGCGATGGACGACAACAGCAAGCTTGGCAAATTGTTGCTGGGCCAGGGCGTGAGCAAAAAGGCCTTGGAAAACGCCATCAACAACCTGCGTGGCGGCGAGGCGGTGAATGACCCCAACCACGAGGAGTCGCGCCAGGCCCTGGACAAATACACTGTCGACCTGACCAAGCGCGCCGAAGAAGGCAAGCTTGACCCGGTGATCGGCCGTGATGACGAAATTCGTCGCACCATCCAGGTGCTGCAGCGCCGCACCAAGAACAACCCGGTGCTGATTGGTGAGCCTGGCGTGGGTAAAACCGCGATTGCCGAAGGCCTGGCCCAGCGCATCATTAATGGTGAAGTGCCGGACGGTCTTAAAGGCAAACGTCTGCTGTCCCTGGACATGGGCTCGCTGATCGCCGGCGCCAAGTTCCGTGGCGAGTTCGAAGAGCGCCTGAAATCCCTGCTTAATGAACTGTCGAAGCAGGAAGGGCAGATCATTCTGTTCATCGACGAGCTGCACACCATGGTCGGCGCCGGTAAGGGCGAGGGCTCGATGGATGCCGGCAACATGCTCAAGCCAGCCTTGGCGCGCGGTGAGCTGCATTGCGTGGGCGCCACCACGCTGAACGAGTACCGCCAGTACATCGAGAAAGACGCGGCCCTTGAGCGTCGTTTCCAGAAAGTGCTGGTGGAAGAACCCAGCGAAGAAGACACCATCGCGATCCTGCGTGGCCTGAAAGAACGCTATGAGGTCCACCACAAGGTGGCGATCACTGACGGGGCGATTATTGCGGCGGCCAAATTGAGCCATCGCTACATCACTGACCGCCAGTTGCCGGACAAGGCCATCGACCTGATCGACGAAGCGGCCAGCCGTATTCGCATGGAGATCGACTCCAAGCCTGAAGTGCTCGACCGTCTGGATCGGCGCCTGATTCAACTGAAGGTTGAATCCCAGGCGCTGAAGAAAGAAGAAGACGAGGCTGCGAAGAAACGCCTGGAAAAACTCCAGGAAGAAATCGTGCGTCTGGAGCGTGAATATTCAGACCTCGAGGAAATCTGGACCTCGGAAAAAGCCGAGGTGCAGGGTTCTGCGCAGATTCAGCAAAAGATCGAGCAGTCCCGGCAGGAACTGGAAGCCGCGCGCCGTAAAGGTGACCTGAATCGCATGGCCGAGTTGCAGTACGGGGTGATCCCGGACCTGGAGCGCAGCCTGCAAATGGTCGACCAGCACGGTAAGCCCGAGAACCAATTGTTGCGCAGCAAGGTGACCGAGGAAGAAATCGCCGAAGTCGTTTCGAAGTGGACCGGTATCCCGGTGTCGAAAATGCTTGAAGGCGAGCGCGACAAGCTGCTGAAGATGGAAAGCCTGTTGCACCAGCGCGTCATCGGCCAGGAAGAGGCCGTGGTGGCTGTGTCCAACGCGGTACGGCGTTCCCGGGCCGGCTTGTCCGACCCGAACCGTCCGAGTGGCTCGTTCATGTTCCTCGGCCCGACCGGCGTGGGTAAGACCGAGCTGTGCAAGGCTTTGGCCGAGTTCCTCTTTGATACCGAAGAGGCCATGGTGCGGATCGATATGTCCGAATTCATGGAGAAGCACTCGGTGGCTCGCTTGATCGGCGCCCCACCAGGCTATGTGGGCTACGAAGAGGGCGGTTACCTGACCGAAGCCGTGCGTCGCAAGCCTTACTCGGTGATCCTGCTGGACGAGGTCGAAAAGGCCCACCCGGATGTGTTCAACATCTTGCTGCAGGTGCTGGAAGACGGCCGTCTGACGGACAGCCACGGGCGTACCGTGGACTTCCGTAATACGGTGATCGTGATGACCTCCAACCTGGGCTCGGCGCAGATTCAGGAGTTGGTGGGTGATCGCGAAGGCCAGCGCGCCGCGGTGATAGACGCACTGACCTCTCATTTCCGTCCGGAATTTATCAACCGGGTCGATGAAGTGGTGATCTTCGAGCCTCTGGCGCGGGATCAGATTGCGGGCATCACCGAGATCCAGTTGGGGCGCCTGCGTGGCCGCCTGGCCGAGCGCGAGCTCGACCTGGAGCTGAGCAGCGAGGCGTTGGACAAGCTGATCGCGGTGGGTTACGACCCGGTATATGGCGCACGGCCACTGAAACGTGCGATCCAGCGCTGGATCGAGAACCCATTGGCGCAGTTGATCCTGTCGGGCAGCTTCATGCCGGGCACCAGTGTCACGGCGACTGTGGAAAACGACGAAATCGTCTTCCACTGAGCCCAGCCTGTATGGCTATAAGAGGAGGCCCCGCATTGCGGGGCCTTTTTTTTCGATAGGGCGTTGAACTGTAAGGCAAAGGCTTGTAAAGTGCGCCCCGCAGCAACGTCAGCCCACGGGTTTCTTCTCCCCAAGAAGAAATCAGAAAGAAGCGCAAATCATTGTCTTAAAAGCAATTTAAAGGGTTGACAGGGGTTTTTAAGATTGTAGAATAGCGCGCCTCAGAGACATGAACGTAGCGATACGGACAAGCCGAAGAGAACGTTTCAACGCAGTAAAGTTACACATTTGAAATATGCAGTTCCGTGATAGCTCAGTCGGTAGAGCAAATGACTGTTAATCATTGGGTCCCAGGTTCGAGTCCTGGTCACGGAGCCAATTTCAAAACCGGGGTATAGCGCAGTCCGGTAGCGCGCCTGCTTTGGGAGCAGGATGTCAGGAGTTCGAATCCCCTTACCCCGACCATTTTTGGGTCGTTAGCTCAGTTGGTAGAGCAGTTGGCTTTTAACCAATTGGTCGTAGGTTCGAATCCCACACGACCCACCATTTTTGAGACCAGTTAACGCTGGGATCAGATCTTAAGATCAGAGGTCAAAAGCCCTGGTCGCAGAAGGCGACTGAAAGGTCGCCTTTTTTTTACCGGGGTATAGCGCAGTCCGGTAGCGCGCCTGCTTTGGGAGCAGGATGTCAGGAGTTCGAATCCCCTTACCCCGACCATATTAAAAATCCTCGTATCGAAAGATACGGGGATTTTTTTTGCCTGTTGTTTGGCCTCACTTGTGCGAATTCCAAACAGATATTGTGCTGATGGGTGCGTTGGTGCACTGACCGCGGCCTCCTAGACTGGGCCTCGTCAATTCACTCGCCTTAAGGAATCTGCATGATGATCCTCACTCCAACCGCTCTCCCTGTCCGTTCGCTATCTGCCGTACTCAAGTCCACGCTCGTTGGCCTCGGTATGATGGTGGGCCTCGGCCCTTACGCTGTCGCCGCTGAAACAACCACGCACCCGCAGCCGACCATTCGCGCGATGCTGGGGGCAAAGCCGACCGACCGTCTTGACCCGAAAACCACCGCTTTGCTGATCATCGACTTCCAGAATGAATACTTCACCGGCCGCATGCCGATCCCTGACGGCATGAAAGCCCTGGAAAACACCCAGCGTCTGATCAAGTTTGCCGACAAGGAAAGCATCCCGGTCATTCACGTGCAGCACATTGCCCCGGACGACGCGGCGGTCTTCGCCAAGAATGGCAAGACCGTCGATTTTCACCCGCTGATGAAGCCTCGTGCACAAGACAAGCTCGTGCAGAAGACCACGGTCAGCGTGTTTGCCAGCACCGACCTGGATGCGCAATTGAAGAAAGCCGGCGTCAAAACCCTGATTATCAGTGGCCTGATGACTCACGCCTGTGTCGCCGGCGCCGCCCGTGACGCCGCGCCGTTGGGCTATGACGTTGTGGTAGCATCCGATGCCAGTGCCACACGGGCTATTACCCGCGCCGATGGCCGTTCGGTAACCAAGGATGAGTTGCACAACTCGGCACTGGCTGAAATCGAAGACACCTTCGGTTCGGTGCTGACCACCTCGCAAATTATCGCTTTGCCGGTTAACTGATTCCCCTGACCACCTTGGGATCGCCTGCTTCATGAACCAGTTATCTGCCATGCGCGCCTTTCGGTGCATCGTCGAAGCCAAGGGTTTTTCTGCAGCCGCAGAACGCCTGGAGACCACGCATTCGACGATTTCCCGGCAATTGCAGCAATTGGAGATTGAGCTGGGCGCCCAACTGATCAACCGCAACACGCGACGCTTCAGTCTGACGGCGGCCGGGGAGCAGTACTACGCCGCGTGCGTGGATATCCTTGATCGTCTCGACGCTGCATCCCAGGCCATCGCCCACGGGCACCAACGCCCCGAAGGCCTGCTGAGGGTCAGTGTGCCGCTGGTGGTGGGCACACTGGATCTGCCGCACTGGCTACCGGGTTTTCAACGACGGTATCCGGATATTGAGCTGCAGCTGTGCTGTGATGATCAGTTCGTCGACCTGGTGGCCGACGGGTTTGATGTCGCGATACGCATTGCCAGCGCCCTGGCGGACACGTCATTGATTGCCCGCACGTTGACCCTGTCCAGCCAGGTTCTGGTCGCGTCGCCGAGCTACATCGGCCGCCATGGGTTGCCGCGTTCGGCGCAGGAGCTCGACAACCATCACTTGCTGACTTTCATTGGGGCTTCGTCGGATTGGCAACTGAGCGCGGCGCGTGGCGCGGTGGTTACGGTCACCCCATCGGGGCGGTTCAGCACCAACACCATCAGTGCGTTGCACGCGGCCACGTTGGCGGGGGCGGGTATTGCGTGTTTCACCCAGGCCACTGTGCACAGCGACTTGGCGCACGGTCAGCTTGTGCGAATCCTGCCCAATTATTCATTGGGCGAGCGGCACTATTACGCCCTTTATCCACAGTCCCGGCACTTGGCGCCGAAGGTGCGGGCGTTTGTCGACTACATGGCTGAGTTCTACCAGCAGATTTAGCCCAATAAAAAATCCCCCTATCGTGAGACAGGGGGATTTTTTTCTGCCGTTCAGTCAATCAGTGCAGCTTGAGCCTTGGCTCGGTTCCGCGCCCGATCTTGCTGCCGAGCATCAGCATGGCCGTGCGGAAGAAGCCGTACAACGCCATCTGGTGCATGCGGTACAGCGATACATAGAACATGCGCGCCAGCCAGCCTTCCAGCATCACGCTGCCGGTCAGGTTGCCCATCAAGTTACCCACCGCCGAGAAACGTGACAGCGAGATCAGCGAGCCGTAGTCGGTGTACTTGTAGGACGGCAGGTCCTTGCCTTCAATCCGCAGTTTCAGTGACTTGGCCAGCAACGAAGCCTGCTGGTGAGCGGCTTGTGCGCGGGGCGGTACGTTGCGGTCGGTGCCTGGTTGCGGGCAGGCGGCGCAGTCGCCAAAGGCGAAGATATTTTCGTCGCGGGTGGTCTGCAGCGTCGGCAACACCTGCAATTGGTTGATGCGGTTGGTTTCCAGACCGTCGATGTCCTTGAGAAAGCCTGGCGCGCGAATCCCGGCGGCCCACACCTTCAAGCTGGCCGGAATGACCTGGCCGCTGCTGGTGATCAGGGCGTCGGCCGTCACTTCGCTGACCGCGGAATTGGTCAGCACGGTGACCCCGAGTTTCTCCAGGGTTTTATGCACCGGCCCGCCAATTCGTTCCGGCAACGCGGGCAATACCCGCGGGCCGGCTTCGATCAGGGTGATGTGCATGTTTTCCGGTTTGATCTTGTCCAGGCCGTACGCTGCCAGCTCGTGGGCGGCGTTATGCAGCTCGGCGGCCAGCTCAACGCCGGTGGCGCCGGCGCCGACGATGGCAACGCTGATCTGTTCAATGGTATCGGTCTGCCCGGCATGGGCGCGCAGGTAGTGGTTGAGCAACTGCTGGTGGAAACGCTCGGCCTGTTTGCGTGTGTCGAGGAACAGGCAGTGTTGCGCTGCGCCCTCGGTGCCGAAATCATTGGTGGTACTGCCGACTGCGATCACCAGGCTGTCATAGCCCAGCACGCGCGCCGGCACCAGTTCGCGTCCTTCTTCGTCAAGGGTGGCGGCCAGCTGAATCTTTTTCTGTTCACGGTCAAGTCCGCTCATGCGCCCCAGCTGGAACTCGAAGTGGTTCCATTTGGCCTGGGCGACATAATTGAGTTCGTCTTCAGAAGAGTTCAGCGAGCCCGCAGCCACTTCGTGCAGCAGTGGCTTCCAGATGTGGGTCAGGTTGGCGTCCACCAGCGTAACGCTGGCCGTGCCGCGCTTGCCCAGAGTCTTACCCAGGCGGGTAGCCAACTCCAGGCCGCCGGCGCCGCCGCCGACGATAATAATACGATGGGTCATGGGGATATCTCGCAAGGCTAAAAGAAATCGGAGCAGTTACCCCCGCGAGCGCCAGGCAGCTCATAGCGTCAGGTAACTCAATAGGCGGCTCAGCAGACCGAGCCCGATCACCGCCACCAGCACCACACCGAGGAGCAGCCACGGCCGGAAAGGCTTGCGCTCGACTCGGTTCTGGGAGAGTTGCAGGTACTCTTCGACATGCTGTTGGTCATCGGGGTTCAGGCGGCTGGTCATAAAGGCCTCGTCAGGTAGACGTTGCAAAAGGGCGCCACGTTACAGTCAGCAGGTTGGCGGTGTCGCCACAAGCGTAGCCTGTGCCCGCGTCACAGGCTGATGCCCACGTCGAATACTATGCTGCGGCCCAAGTTGTTGCGCAAGAAATCCGGGGCATCAGGATGAGCGAACAGCACCCGGGCAAAGGTCGGCCCGACCAGCGACAGCGAGCGCCAGCCCTGGCGCAAGTATTCGGTAGGGGGCGGAAAATGGCTGTTGAGGTCCAGCACTTCGCGCTTGAGACTGGTGAAGGCGATGAGGTCCAGCTCGCCCAGGTCAATGCCGCGCTCTTTATAGTTGTGCGCTTTTTTGCGCAGCGTCGGCGCCAGGCGCAACAGGAATTCATGGGCGGGGATACGCCGCGGCTTGGCTTCGCGCCGGACCAACTGGCTCAGGGAAAACGCGCTGCGTCGGCGCAGCAACTCATCGCGCCATTCGTCGTTCAGGCGCCGGCCTTCATCCAATACAAAAAACACCTCGAAACAGGCGTCGCGAAACAACACATCCGGCGGTTCTTGACCGGCGGCATGAAACTCCTCGGCCCGGTAGGGCACATTCAAGCCTTGCAGCAGGCGCTGGCAGACCCAACGCTCACGCTCCCATTTGCGGGCATTGGACAGGAACGCATTGGCTTGTTCGGCCGCTACGGTGAGCAGGCGCAAGTAATCTGAGTCATCCATATTTGCAGCTTAGCGTCCAAATGATGACCGCAGGAAGTCTTGCTTTAAACGGCCGGTGTAGACTGGCTACTCGACCCTCATTCGAATCAAGGAGTCTGCGGTGAAGTTTTTCGTGGTGCTGTTGCTGAGCTTTTTACCGTTGTGGGCCCAAGCCGTTGAGATAGGTGAGCGCGTGGCACCATGGACCCTGCTCGACCAGTTCGACCAGGCCTACACCCTGGATGACCAGGCGCAGATTTTGCTGGTAGCCCGCAGCATGGACGCCGCCAAGCAGGTAGATGCCGCGCTGCAAGGCCAGCCCAAGGGCTACCTCGAGGCGCGCCACGCGGTGTTCATCGCCGATATCCAGCGCATGCCCCGGCTCATCGCCAAGCTGTTCGCCGTGCCGGCGATGCAGGCCTACAACTACCGGGTCATGCTGGACCGTGATGCGCGTATTGCCCCGCGTTACCCAGGGGCTGTGGATAAAGTGCTGTGGCTGCAACTCGATAGCGGCAAGTTGATTGCGCAGCACGAATACAGCTCCGCCGACGAGCTGCGCCAGGCACTGGAGCAGGTGAAGCCGTGATCAGTGCCGCCGTGCTGGCGCCGCAAACCCTCAGCATCGGCTGGCTGTTGTATGCGCCCGTGGTGATGTGGGCAATCCTGCGTTCGCCATGGGTCGAGCTGTTCGCCGACCGGCGGCGTCAGCATCTGCTGTTTGGTACGGTGTTCGCGCTGTTCATGTTGTGGCTGGTGCGGCGGGATTTCGATACGGGCGTTTCCTACCACTTTATCGGCATGACCGCCGTGACCCTGCTGCTCGACTGGCCTCTGGCAATCGTCGGCGGGTTGGCGGCGCAGTTCGGGCTGGTGCTGCTGGGGCGTCAGGACTTGGCCGCCGTCGGGGTCAATGGCCTGCTGCTGATCGTGTTGCCGGTGCTGGTCACGGAAGGCTGTGCAGTGCTGGTAGAGCGTGCCCAACCCCGCAATCCCTTTGTGTATATCTCCTGCTCGGGCTTTTTCGCCGCCGCACTGTCGGCGCTGCTCTGCTTGCTGGCTGCGCTGGGGTTGCTGTGGTTTGACGGGCGTTTTGCGATGCCGGAGTGGCTGGAAGACTTTATCGGCTACCTGTGGCTGATCATCTTCCCCGAAGCCTTTATCAACGGCATGGTCATCAGCGCCCTGGTGGTGTTTTGCCCGGAGTGGCTTGAGACCTTCAACCGTACGCGCTACCTCTCTGCGCCATGGAAGGACGACGATTCGCGGCGTTGACCCAGATCAAATCCCGGGCGGCCACACAGGCCCATGCTCTGCGAAATTCTTGAAGGAGCGCAGGGCATGAGTGTGTATGAATGGGCACGGCAGGAGTTGCGCAGAAGTCAGGACGCCGCACAGGAAATCGGTTTCGACCCAGGCTTGACCTTGCGCGCCATGCTCAGCGCCGTGGTGCAGCAGAGTAAAGGTGTGCGCAGTTTCGAAGACCTGGCCGACGAGCTGCAATACCTTGCAGAGAACCTCGACGACCAGCAGGAATACGCCTTTATGCGGCCTTAGTGCTTAGGCTGAAAGTCTTCGGAGAACAGGTCGTCTTCGGCATCCGGGCTGACCGGAATCTTGTGCTCCTCTGATGCCCAGGCGCCCAGGTCGATGAGTTTGCAACGGTCCGAGCAAAACGGCCGATTGAGGTTGTCTGTTTTCCATTCCACGGGTGCACCGCAGGTTGGGCAGTCGACGGTCATAGGTTGGCTCATGATCGGCCTCCACACAAAGTAAGGTAAAAGTGGTGCAGTCGCTCGACCTCGCTGTGCAGCCAGGCGAGGTCCTGGTCATTGACCAGCACGTCATCGGCATGGTTCAGGCGGTCTTCACGGCTGGACTGGGCCTTCAGAATCGCCTGCACCTGCTGTTCGCTGATGCCGTCGCGCTGCAGGGTACGCTGAATTTGCAGTGATTGCGGCACGTCAATCACCAGGATGCGCTGGGTCATGCTGTACTGGCCGGACTCGATCAGCAGCGGTGACACCAGGATCGCGTAAGGCGACCGCGCGCGCGCCAGGTGGCTGCGAATCTCCTCGCCAATCAGCGGGTGCAGCAAGGCTTCCAGCCAGCGGCGCTCTTGCGGCACCTCAAAGATCAGTTTGCGCAACGCGGCGCGGTCCAGCTGGCCGTCGGGTAACAGCACACCTGCACCGAAGTGCTCGGCGATTTGCTTCAATGCCGGGCGGCCGGGCTCAACCACCCAGCGCGCGGCATGGTCGGCGTCGACCAGGTCGATGCCCAAATCCATGAAGTGCTGAGCGGCCGCGCTTTTGCCGCTGCCGATGCCGCCGGTGAGGCCAAGAATCCAGGGTGTTGCGACAGAAGTGGTCATTTGAAACCGACGGACTGCAAATAGAAGTCGGTTATTTGACCACCCCAGAGCAATGCAATCCAGCCGGCAATCGCCAGACACGGACCAAACGGCATCGGTGCCGACGCCTGGGGCTTGCGCAAGCGCAGCAGGATCAGCCCGGCAAGCACGCCGAGCAACGAAGACATCAGCAGTGTCATCGGCAGAATCTGCCAGCCACCCCAGGCGCCGAGCAAGGCCAATAACTTGAAGTCGCCATAGCCCATGCCGTCCTTGCCGGTGATCATCTTGAACAGCCAGAACACCGTCCACAGGCTTATGTACCCGATGACCGCACCCCAAAGCGCATCCGGCAGCGTTGCCAGCAAGCCCACGCTGTTGAGAATCAGCCCCAGCCATAACAGCGGCAGCACCAGCGCGTCGGGCAGCAGTTGATGATCCACATCGATCAGGCTCATCGCCAGCAACCCCCAGCTCAGCAGCATCACTGCACCGGCTTGCCAGCCGAAGCCGAAATGCCAAGCTACCGCCGCCGAGACCAGCGCGCCGGCAAGTTCGGTGATCGGGTAGCGGGCACTGATAGGTTCACGACAGTGGGCACAACGCCCCTTGAGCAGCAGGTAACTGAGCAGCGGAATATTTTCCCACGCGCGAATCGGATGATTGCACCGGGGGCAGCAGGAATGAGGGCGCACCAGGTTGTAAGCCGGGCCCGCAGGGTCAGCAGGCAAGCCGAGCACCTCCTGAGCCTGGGCGCGCCATTCGCGCTCGAGCATTTTCGGCAGGCGCCACACCAGCACATTGAGGAAACTGCCGACAATCAGGCCCAGCACCAGTGCCAGCCCGACAAAGAGCCACGGTTGTTCATTCAGCAACGGGTTCAAAATGCCGACCCCAGCTGGAACACTGGCAGGTACATGGCTATCACCAGTGCGCCAACGATACCGCCCAATACCACCATGATCAGGGGCTCCATCAGGCTGGTGAGGTTATCGACCAGGTTTTGCACATCGGCCTCGTAGTGATTGGCGACTTTTTCCAGCATGCGGTCCAGGGTTCCCGATTCTTCCCCGATGGCCGTCATCTGGATTGCCATACTGGGAAACAGGCGGCTGTTGGCCATGGATTGGTGCAACTGCATGCCAGTGGATACATCGTGACGCATATGCTCGATCGCCTGTTTGAACAACCCATTTCCCACCGCTCCCGCCACGCAATCCAGCGCCTGCACCAACGGCACGCCCGCGGCGAAGGTCGTTGAGAGTGTGCGGGCGTAGCGGGCAACCGCGGTTTTTTTCACCAGTGTGCCTGCCAGGGGCGCGTTCAACAAACCAAGGTCCAGCCAGTGACGAAGACCGGCAGATTCGCGGTAGGCGTGGCGCAGCCCGATAAGTGTCGCGGCCAGGCCCAGTGCCACCATCCACCAGGCATGCTGCAGGAACTCGGACAAGGCTATGACACTCAGGGTGAAGCCCGGCAGTGTGCCATCGACGCCGGCAAACAGGTTCTGGAACTGCGGCACCACGTGGATCAGCAAGACCGTGCTGACCAGGCCTGCAATCACAATGACGGCGATGGGGTAGGTCATGGCCTTCTTGATGCGCGCCTTGAGCTGCTGGCTTTTCTCCAGATGGATGGCAACGCGCTCCAGCAGCGTTTCCAGGGCGCCGGCGTGCTCGCCGGCGGCAATCAGGTGGCAATACAGGTCATCGAAATAGCGCGGTTGTTTTTTCAGCGCGGCCGCCAGGTTGTTGCCGGCAGCGATTTCCTGTTTCAAGCCCTTGATGAGCTGGCGCATCAGGCGGTTGTCGAAGCCTTCGCCAATGATGTCGAACGCCTGCAACAGCGGTATGCCTGCCTTCAGTAATGTCGCCAGCTGGCGGGTGAACAGGGCAATATCGGCGGGTTTTATCGGCGGGGCGAAGCTTGGCACGCGTGGGGTTTTCTTGCGGATGCGGCCGGGGCAAATCCCTTGCTCGCGCAGTTGTGCCTTGATCAGCGCCAGGTTCTGGCCTGCGGTTTGCCCGCAGACTCTGCGTCCTTTGCGGTTGATGCCTTCCCAGGCGTAGATCGTTGCAGCGTCATTCATGTCACGTTTCCGCACACAGGTCGTTGAAGATTTATAGCTTAGTCAGGTGAGGGATTCGGACAGGCTGGCGGCGAAGGATAAAATGTCAGATTGTGCGTCTTGCAGGCGATTGGTCGTGCGTGGATGAGTACACTGGCGCCGTTGCACAATGCGGGGCGCAGGACGCGCCTTGTGAGCGATTTTTATTCTGGAGAGTGAATGTGATGCGTCAGAAAGGCTTTACCTTGATCGAGCTGTTGATCGTCGTGGCAATCATCGGCATTTTGGCCACTATCGGTTTGCCCATGTATACCAAGTACCAGGCCAAGGCCAAGTTCACCGCGGGGTTGGCTGAAGTCTCCGCGCTGAAGGCAGGTTTCGAGGACACCCTCAACCAGGGCACCGTACCGACCCTGGCCTTGATCGGCGGCACCAGTCCCACTGCCAATTGCAAGATCGACGTGGCAGGCGATGTGGCCACCGGCGCAGGCTCCATTCGCTGTGAAATTCTTGATGCGCCTGCGCCCGTGCTGGGCAAGACCATCACGTTGACGCGCAGCGCCACCACGGGCTGGACGTGCGCGACCACGGCTGAAGCGCAATACGTTGCCAAAGGCTGCGGCGCCGACGGGGCCTGACGGCCGTCGGGCGGTAGGCGAGTTAGTTGCCGCCTGCCCAATGCGGTGCTAGCTTTAGCCCACCGCCCGTGTAGCTCAGCCGGTAGAGCAGCGCACTCGTAACGCGAAGGTCGCAGGTTCGATTCCTGTCTCGGGCACAAGGCAACACTGTTTTAAAAGGCAACACTGTTTTCAGATGATCCCAGAATGGTTCTGAAGGCCAGACGAGCCGGCATTCATGCTTGCTCTTTCGTATCTGCGCAACCTTGATGACCCAGATGCATCCCCATTCCTCGATCTAAGAGAACAACATGACCACACCAGAAATGACCCAGGAAGCGCGGCACGAAGCAGCCCTCAAAAAGTACGTTGCGGAGTCGCCGGAACTGCTGGATGAGATCAAGGACCTGAGCGCCGATGATCAAAGGGACCAGATCCAATGGTCATTTGAGGATGAGGCCGAGGCCCAGGGCCTGCAGCCATGGGAATTGACCCTCAAGTACACCTCGACGCCGGAAGAGTTCGAGGCCGCACGTCTGGCCTTGCACAAGGAGGCCGCCGAGGTGCTGGGTGTCGACTGGAACGAGTATTGCGGGATGAACAATCTCGCGATCTGAAACACTGTGCAGGCGCCGGCTTGCCGGCGCTTGCATTAAAGCGTCAGATGCTCAGCCGCATCGACAAGTCCACCGCCTTCACATCCTTGGTCATTGCGCCGATGGAGATGTAGTCCACTCCGGTTTGGGCGATGGGCAGCAGCGTGGTTTCATTGATCCCGCCGCTGGCCTCCAGCTTGGCCTTGCCTGCATTCAGGCGCACGGCCTCACGCATGTCATCCAGGCTCAATTCGTCGAGCATGATGATGTCGGCGCCCGCCGCCAGCGCTTCGCGCAGTTCCTGCAGACTTTCCACTTCGATTTCCACCGGCTTGCCCGGCGCGATCTTGTGCGCGGCGGTAATCGCCTGCGCAATCCCGCCGCACGCCGCGATATGGTTTTCCTTGATCAGGAATGCGTCATACAACCCGATGCGGTGGTTATGACAACCGCCGCAGGTCACCGCGTATTTCTGCGCCAGGCGCAGGCCTGGCAGGGTTTTGCGGGTGTCCAGCAGCTTGACCTGAGTCGTGGCGACGAAATCCGCCAGGTACTGAGCGCGCGTGGCAACGCCTGACAGCATCTGCAGAAAATTCAGCGCGCAGCGTTCGCCGCTGAGCAGTGAGCGGGCAGGGCCCTCAAGGTGGAACAGCGCCTGGTTGGGGCTGACACGCTCACCGTCGGCAACCTGCCAATGCACCGCGACCCGCGGATCGAGCTGGCGGAACACTGCATCGACCCAGGCCGTACCGGCGATGACGGCCGCGTCGCGGGTGATGATCGTAGCCTTCGCCAGCCGTTCGGCCGGAATCAGTTGCGCAGTGATGTCGCCGCTGCCGATATCTTCCAGCAGTGCACGGCGCACGTTGGCTTCGATTTCGGCGGTGAGGTCGGCAAGACGGAGATTCGGCATAACAGGCTCCACAAACAAAGTGCCTCGGATTATAGGGGCAGCGCGGCTGTGAACCCAGACTCAACACTCATTTACACAGCAATGGCAGAGTTTGCTGGCGCAACTACCCTCATTTGCAAGATAATCCTGCGCCTTGCAATTGGCGTCATAGCTTTGACGTCCTGGTGATAACCGGTTTTCGCAGCCCCCATCGGGGCCTGTAGCTGATCGTTCCCCACCCCAACACCGCCGTTTCAGGAGGCCAGGATGCACATTGACGGAAAGGTGGTGCCAATCAACAAGGCGCACGCCACGCCATCGCCGCTTGCGCGCCTGCCGGTGGTGTTGCTGCAGGTTCGCGACAAGGCTGCCCAACAGTTGCAGCAAGGTCTGCAGGAACTGTTCGATAACGCCGATGACACGCTGTTCGAAATGGCCGACAAGGCTCGCAGTAACGTTGACCATCACATCTTCTTTGAAGCGATGCGTGACTTGCGCCTCAAGCGCAAAAATTTTGAACGCGTGTTCATGGAGCAGCTGTTTGCCGCTTTCGCCAGTCTGGGCCATGCAGAGCCAGGCGAGCCGCATTTGGTGCCGGTGGTGTCGTATGAGGCGGCGCGCGGCACGTCTAGCGACGAACTGGAAAAGGCCGTTGCGCTGGAGGCCATGCTCGGCCGGGTGCGACATCGCGATGGTCTGGCGCTGGGCCAACTGACCGCGCGCTTGAGTGCATTGCTTGGCAAGCCTCTGAGCGAGCGCGACAACCCGTTGGGTCCGGCGCTGCTGTGTGAGTTCTTTTTGCGCGCGGGGCGCAGCCTGGGCGTAGAGATTCGCGTCAAGCTGATCATGCTCAAACTGTTTGAAAAGTACGTGCTCAGTGACGCCGACCAATTGTTCGGCGAAGCCAATCAGTTGCTGGTCGCCACCGGGGTTTTGCCCGAACTCAAGGCGGTGCCCTCGCGTCGGCCTGGCGGGCGTGCCGCCCGTGACCAACAGCGTGAAGGCAACCTGCCAACCATCGACCCGCCCCAGGATGAGAACGGCCAGCAAGCCTTCGCCGCCCTGCAGGTTTTGTTGGCGGCGGTGCGTGGCAGCGTGGCGCCTACCCTGGAAGCCTGCGCCGAACCGCAACCCATTGCCTCGCGCGACCTGCTGCGCCTGCTCTCGCACTTGCAACAATATGTGCCAGAACCTGAAGCCGAAGACGATTTCGACCTGCGTAACCAGCTTGAACAACTGTTGACCCGCGTCAGCGTCAAGAGTGGCAAGTCGCGTATGGTGGAAGGCGCCGATGAAGATGTGATCAATCTGGTCGCCTTGCTGTTCGAGTTCATCCTCAACGATCGCACCGTGCCTGATGCGTTCAAGGGCTTGATCGCGCGCTTGCAGATTCCGATGTTGAAAGTGGCGGTGCTGGACAAGAGCCTCTTCAGCCGCGCCAGCCACCCGGCACGTCGACTGCTTAATGAAATCGCCTCGGCTGCCATGGGCTGGAGCCCGCACGATGGCTATCAGCGCGACAGCCTGTACCTGCATATTGAGCAAGTGGTGCAGTGTTTGTTGAATGACTTCGTCGAAGACCTGACGATTTTTTCCCAACTGCTGGCGCAGTTCACTGCGTTCACCTCGGATGAACAACGCCGTAGCGCGTTGCTTGAACAACACACCCGTGAGGCCGAAGAAGGGCGCATACGCACGCAAGCCGCACGTGAACGTGTGGCCGATCTGCTCAATCGGCGCTTGCTCGGCAAGGTCTTGCCGCAATCGGTGGTGCGCTTTCTGCAACAGGCGTGGAGCCAGGTGCTGTTGTTGGCCAGCCTCAAGCACGGCGAACAATCGGTGCAGTGGCAGGCGGGCGTGCGGACCATGGACGAGTTGATCTGGAGTGTGGGCCTGCAGACAGACACCGAGGCCGGCCGGCACCTGCTGGAGCAACTGCCCGGGCTGCTCACGGCGTTGCGCAACGGCTTGACCAGCGCGGCGTTCGACCCTTTCAGCACCCGTGAGTTTTTTGTTCAGTTGCAAGCCATGCATGTTCAGTCTGCCGAAGGCGAATGCATCGACGCGCTGATCAAAGTGCGTGAGCCGTTTTCGTTCAGTGTCGGGTTGCCTGATTCACTACAACCCTTGCCGAGCGATGACCCGGACCTGCTCAAGGCTCACCAGCTGCGCGTTGGTGGCTGGTTTGAGTTCCAGCAGGACGAAACCACAGCGTTGCGCTGCAAGTTGACGGCGATCATGGCGCCGGCCAACAGCTACATTTTTGTCAGCCGTACCGGGCTCAAAGTCCTGGAGAAAAGTGCCGACCAGTTGGCCATGGCGTTCAAGCGCGGAGCCCTGCGTACCCTGGACGACGGGCTGCTGTTCGACCGCGCGCTGGCGTGCGTGGTGGGCAACCTGCGTCAACTCAATCGCGGCAAGTGATCGCAACCGCAGGCCTGAACGCGGCATACTGGTAACACCTCGTCTCAATCAAGGAACCCGTATGCAGTTGGACCCCACCAGCGGTTGGTGCCAGGGCATTCGCCATTGCCCTTCGCCCAACTTCAACGAGCGCCCCGCCGGCGAGATCTCACTGTTGGTGGTGCATAACATCAGCCTGCCACCGGCACAGTTTGCCACTGGCAAGGTGCATGAGTTTTTCCAGAATCGCCTGGATGTCACGCAACATCCTTACTTTGAAGGCATTGCCGACCTACGGGTGTCTGCGCATTTTCTGATTGAGCGCGACGGCAGCGTGACGCAATTTGTGTCGTGCCTGGACCGCGCCTGGCATGCCGGGATATCGAGCTTCGAGGGGCGCGAGGTGTGTAATGACTTTTCCCTGGGAATCGAGCTGGAAGGGACGGACGAGCTACCGTTTACCGAGGCTCAGTATGTTTCGCTGATTGACCTCACACGACAGCTGCTGGCGGCTTATCCAGACATCACCCGACAGCGTATTTGTGGTCACAGTGATATCGCACCGGGTCGCAAGACCGACCCGGGCCCGGCTTTTGATTGGACGCGCTTTCGCAGCGCCCTGCAGGATGGAGGACACGCACGATGAGTTTCCTGGTGTTGGTGTTGGCGGTCTGGATCGAGAAGTTCTCGGCCTTGCGTCAGCGGTTACAACGCGACGGTGGATGGTTGCGTGAGCTGGCCAAGCTGGAATCCAGCCCGCGTATGGGGAAGCGGCCCTGGCTGATTCTTGTCCTGCTGGTGTTACTGCCGGTGGCCTTGCTGGCGTTGTTGCTGTTGGTGCTGGAACCAGTGGCTTATGGCCTGCTGGCGCTGCCGGTGCATCTGCTGGTGGTGATTTACAGCCTCGGGCGCGGCGATCTGCTGGCTGGGCTTGGGCCATTTCGCGATGCATGGCGACGCGGTGACCTGCAGGCCGCCGAGCATGTGGCCGAACGAGACCTGAAGGTGGTGGCTGACAATGGCGAGCAACTGCTGGAGCGCGTTCAAGGCCATTTGCTATGGCAGGCCTACCAGAGCTTTTTTGCAGTGATCTTCTGGTACTTCCTGTTGGGGCCGGTGGCGGCGTTGGCGTATCGCCTATTGGCATTGGCCAGCGAATACAGCCAGAACCCGCAGGTCGCCGAGCGTGCCGGGCAATTGCGTCACGCGTTTGACTGGGTGCCGGTGCGCCTTCTGGCGGCAAGTTTTGCCCTGGTGGGTAACTTTGTCGCGGTTGGGCGCGTGATGTTGCATGAGTTGTTGAGCTGGGACATCAGCGCAGCACAACTGGTAGAAAAAGTCGGCCTGGCGGCGGCTGAAATCCCACCGCCCGTGGTGGGGCCTGAGGGTATCAACAGCCTGGATCGGCTGTGGGAACTGCTGCTGCGCGCGGCGGTGCTGTGGTATGCCGGATTTGCGATCTGGACCGTACTGCCGTAGCTGGCCAGACGACCGGGTTTTTGTGGCGAGGGACTTTACTCCCACGCCACAAAAAACCGCTCACCACAGCTCGTTAACCTTACGTTACAAAACTCCCTTTCAAATTGAGCTATACAGACAGAGCGCCAAATAGTGGCTATCTGCCGCTGCGCCCCTGCGCCTCAATAAAAATAATAGAAAGGGAGTTCACCTGTGAAGAGCTTGCTCTATCCCGCCGTCGCGCTGATGAATCGCCTGAGTTTCGGCATGAAATTCAGCCTGATCAGCGTGCTGTTCCTGCTGCCGATGCTGGCCACCAACTATTTCCTGGTGCGTGATTCCTGGTCGCAATGGCAGGGCACTCGCATCGAACTGCAAAGCCTCGATCTGCTCGGCCGCAGCCTGGCGCTGCGCCGTGACCTGGAAACCCTCAATAACCAGGTGCAGATCAACGCGGTGCTGGGGCAGTCCGGCAAGGCCGGTGATCTGGAGGGCAGGATCAGTGCGTTGGAACAGAGCGTGTTGAGCCGCCTGCAAGGCCTCAACGCGATGACCGGCGACCCTGAACACACGCGTGTTTTTGATGGCAAGCGCGACGAGATGATCGCCGCATTCAAGGCTCAGCAACAGGAAACCTCGCTGCTGAGCAAAAGCGCGCTGATTGGCAAATTGCTCACCAAGGCCCAGATGCTCAGCCAGATCATTGCCAGCCAGTCCGGCTTGAGCCGTGATCCTCAGGGCGATTTGCGCCAACTCAGCGAGCTGGTCACCAGCGTTACCCCGCAAGTCACCCAAACCCTGGGTGAAGGGCGGGCCATGGGCGCGTACTCCTTGGGCCAGGGGTTTCTGAATTCATCATCCAGTACGCGCTTTGATGAACTGCTGCAGCAACTGGAAAAACTCCAGGCCGAGTACGCCCTGAAGTTGCAGGACGCACTGGGCGCCAGCGCCGCCGCGCATACGGCGCTCGACCCGCTGGCGACGGCCAGCAGCGCGAGTCTCAAGCACGGCAGCGAGTTGTTTGAAGAGCAGGTGGTGATGGCCGAAACCCTCGATGCGCCGTGGCAGGGTTTTTATGAAAGCGTCAGCCAGTTGATGGCTCAAACCTACCAACTCAATGAAGCGACCCTGACGTTTCTCGAACGGCAACTTGAGCAGCGTCTGGCTCAAAAACGCACGCACATGGTGGTGCTGATCTCGGCGCTGGTGGCGGTGTTTGTGCTGATCTTTTATTTGTATGCCGGTTTCTATGCGTCGACCCGCACCACGTTGCGTCGCCTGGGGGCGATGATGGACAAGGTCGCGGGCGGCGACATGACCGTCAGCTTTGTTGCCCACAGCCGCGACGAACTCGGGGAGTTGGGCCAGGTATTCAACGGCACGGTGGCCAGGATTCATGACTTGATCGAGCGCGTCGGTCACACCGTCTGCCAGGTCGAGTTGCAAGCCGGTCAAGTGCAAGCCGTGTCGGCCCACAGCAACCAGGCGGTTTCCGGGCAACGCAGCCAGATCGAGCAGGTGGCGACGGCCATGAACCAGATGTCGTCCACCGCCCAGGAAGTGGCGCGCAGTGCGGCGGCGGCGGTCAGCAGTGCCCACAGCGTCAACGACGAAACCGTCAGCGGCCGGGGCCTGGTGCAATCCCAGCAGGGCAGCATCGCGAGCCTGGCGTCAGAGATAGAGGCGTCAGTGCAGGTCATCAACCAATTGGCCACCGATAGCCAGTCGATCAGTGGCGTGCTCGAGGTGATCAAGAGCATCGCTGAACAAACCAACCTGCTGGCGCTGAATGCCGCGATTGAGGCGGCGCGCGCCGGCGAGCAGGGCCGCGGTTTTGCCGTGGTGGCCGACGAGGTGCGCACCCTGGCCCGACGCACCCAGCAGTCCACTGAAGAAATCGAACAGATGATCAGCCGACTGCACAGCGGTGTCGGCGCGGCCGTCAAGGCCATGGGCACCAGCCATGCCATGGCCAATGGCACCGTGGGGCAGTCGGAAAAGGTCCAGCAAGCCCTGGAAAATATCCTGGGCGCCGTCGGTATGATCGTCGATCAGAACCAGCAGATTGCCGCGGCCGTGGAGCAGCAAACCGCCGTTGCCCACGATATCGACCAGAACATCGTTGCCATCAATCGTGCGGGCGAGCATGCCGCCGAGGGCGCGCATCAGACCGAAACGGCCAGTCGGCTGCTCTCGATGCAAGTCGTCGAGTTGAAGCAATTGATCGGCGCGTTTCGTGTGTAGGGCAGGCGCGTAGGACTTGGCCTTTGTGGGCCGTGGTGCCTGTCCTGATTTCTCTGTGTGCCTTTTTTGAATGCCTGAATGGGTGAGAATTTGTTTCAACCCGTCACGGTTCAAGGGAGGCACAGCGATGGCCACTGCCATGGGGATCAAAGGGCATTGCGCCCATTGCGACATCACGTTTGAACTCAAGCCCTGGCAAGTGAATGCGATTGCCATCCACGAGCCCTTCGAATGCCCCTATTGCCAACGCACCCTGCAGTTGATATGCCCCAGGCAGTTGCGCCAGTTCAAGGCGCTGGACCACTGGGCCATGGTGGCCCCGAGCATGGTGGTATTGACCTGCTCGGTGCTGATTGTGGCGCTGGTGGCTGAGTGGGTCGGGTTGCTCAGCGTTGTCGGGCAACTCAACGTTTCGCTGGTGGCGGTGCTATTGCACTTTCTCGTGTTGCGTTACGCCCGCCATCGGCAACGGCTGACATTGAACTTGCAGGCGGTCAAACCGCTACCAGTTGAACAGCTCGCGCGCATTGCGTGTGCTCGTCTCGGCCAGCAGTAATGGGCTGATCGCCATGCGTTCGGCCAAGTCGGCGCAGATGTCTGGCAGGTGTTGCGGGCTGTTGCGCTGGCCCGGGTACATGGCGGGTGCCATGTCAGGCGAGTCGGTTTCCAGCACCACCGCGTCTAGGGGCAATCGCGCGAGTACTTTGTGCATGCGCAGCGCCTGTGGCCACGTGGCGGCACCGCCCAGGCCGAGTTTGAAACCCAGCTTGATGTACTCGCGGGCTTCCTCAAAACTGCCGGCAAACGCATGGATGATGCCGCCGCGTGGCAGGCGAATGCGCTTGAGGGTAGCGATCACCGCTGCATGGCTGCGGCGTACGTGCAGCAAGGCCGGGAGCTGGAAGTCCACTGCCAGTTTCAGCTGCGCTTCAAACAGGCGCTGCTGGCGCTCGCGGTCCAGCTGTTCGAGAAAGTAATCCAGGCCGATTTCACCGACGGCGCACAGTTGCCGGTGGCCCTTCAAGCGCGTCAGCCAGTCGCCCAGCTCTGTCAGGTCGGCGGGGCGATGCTCATCGAGGTACACCGGGTGCAGGCCGAAGGCGGCGAACAAGCCTTCGTCTTCCTGCACCAGGTCCCACAGCCGTTGCCAGTTTTGCTGATACACGCCCAACACCACCATGCGCTGCACGCCGAGTTGGCGACTGTGGGCAAGGACTTGCCGGCGATCATGGTCGAAGTCCGGGAAGTCCAGGTGAGTATGGGTGTCGATCAGTTCCACGCTCAAGCCTCGTGAATACGCTGCTTGAAGGTCCGGCCGATGGCGTGCACGCCCGGTTGGTACTGTTCTTCCTCGATGGCGGCCAACGCCAGGCGCAGGGCGGTGTCGGCAATCAGCTGATGTTGCTGGGCCATGGCGTTGACCGGCAGCGGCAGGAAGTCCAGCAACTGGGTGTCACCAAAAGTGCCCAGGCGCAGCGGCCGGGATTTGAGCGGGAAGTCGTGCAGCGCGTCGAACACACCTTGCAGCAGCACGTACGAAGTGGTCACCAGCGCGTCAGGCAAATGCCCCAGTTGTTGCAGAAGTTGCTCCATCAGCTGTCGGCCGCAATCTCGGCTGAACGCCTCGCCCTGTTCGACGATGACCTCACCCGTGAAGCCTTTCAGCGCTTCATGAAAACCGGCGGCGCGCTCCTGGCTGATGCCCAGCTCGGGACGCGCACCGATCAGTACGATCTGTTTAGGCAACGGTTGCAGCAGGCTGCTGGTCAACTGCTGGCAGGCCTGGCGGTCATCACTGACCACCGAGCAAAACTGCTCCGTTTCCATCACCCGGTCGATCGCAATCACTGGCAGACCTTTGGCTTGCAGCTCGCGGTAGCTGTCATCGCTGGCCGGCAGGCAACTGGCCACAAACAGCGCATCGCAGCGCCGCGCGCGGAACAGCTGCAGCAATTGGCGCTCGCTCTCGGCCTCATCGTCGGAGCTGGCGATCAGCAACTGATAGCCGCGCGCCCGTGCGCCTTGTTCCAACAATTTGGCGATCCGTGCGTAACTGGGGTTTTCCAGGTCCGGCAGGATAAAGCCCAAGGTGCGCGTGTGCCGACTGCGCAGCCCGGCCGCCTGAGGGTTTGGGGTAAAGCCATGGGCTTCAACCACCGCGCGCACCCGTTCGACGGTTGCGCTGCTGATGCGTTGTTGCGCGGCCTTGTCATTGATGACGTAGCTTGCGGTGGTCACGGACACACCGGCCAGACGTGCGATATCACTGAGTTTCAAACCGGGATTTCCTTGTTTTTTAGAGCTTGCCCCGACATTTTGTCCAATCGTAACCGATTACTGCACACGACTATTGGCTGAGCTCAAGCGCCGACTGGCGCTTCAAGCTTGCATAATTAGCGCGTAATCTGCCATAAATTCTAGATTAAACGTTTCAGCCAGCGTATTTTTACGACGTTCGCGACTGAGTGGCTACTGCCAATTGACCACTCAGTCAGCTATTTTTGAACGCAGCCACGCTGATTTATTCAAAACAATACCTAGTGCGCCCACCGCACTAACTAGGAGAACGGCATGCTTGAGCTCACTGTAGAGCAGATATCCATGGGCCAGGTGGCTGTGGATAAATCTGCTGCCTTGCACCTGCTCGCTGACAAACTGGTGGCCGATGGCCTGGTCGCCGAGGGTTACCTCAGTGGCTTGCAAGCGCGTGAAGCCCAAGGCTCGACCTTTCTCGGCCAAGGCATTGCCATCCCTCACGGCACCCCCGAAACCCGCGACCAGGTTTTTTCCACCGGCGTGCGCCTGCTGCAGTTCCCCGAAGGGGTGGACTGGGGTGATGGCCAGATCGTCTACCTGGCCATCGGCATTGCCGCCAAATCCGATGAACACCTGCGTTTGCTGCAATTGCTGACTCGCGCCCTCGGTGAAACCGATCTGGGCCAGGCGCTGCGCCGTGCCGGTTCGGCTGACGCCTTGCTGAAGCTGCTGCAAGGTGCGCCGCAGGAACTGGCGCTGGACGCGCAAATGATCAGCCTTGGCGTGTCCGCCGATGACTTCGAGGAGCTTGTCTGGCGAGGCGCACGCCTGCTGCGCCAGGCTGATTGCGTGAGCAATGGTTTTGCTGCCGTGTTGCAGCAGGTCGACGCGTTGCCGCTGGGCGATGGCCTGTGGTGGTTGCACAGCGAGCAGACGGTCAAGCGTCCGGGCCTTGCGTTCGTCACGCCGGACAAACCCATGCGTTACCTCGGCCAGCCGCTCAACGGTGTGTTTTGCCTGGCCAGCCTCGGCGAAGCGCACCAGAGTTTGCTCGAACGCCTGTGTGCGTTGCTCATTGAAGGGCGCGGCCAGGAACTCGGCCGTGCCACCAGCAGCCGCGCGGTGCTCGAAGTGCTCGGCGGTGAACTGCCGCCTGACTGGCCCAGCGTGCGCGTCACCCTGGCCAACGCCCATGGCTTGCATGCGCGGCCGGCGAAGATCCTCGCGCAATTGGCGAAAGGTTTTGACGGCGATATTCGCGTGCGCCTGGTGGATGGCCCGGTGGGCGCCGTGTCGGTGAAAAGTTTGAGCAAGTTGCTGAGCCTTGGCGCCCGTCGCGGCCAGGTGCTGGAGTTTGTCGCTGAACCGACAATTGCCGGCGATGCATTGCCTGCGTTGCTCGCGGCGGTAGAAGAGGGTCTGGGCGAAGAGGTCGAGCCACTGCCGACCGTAAGTGCCCAGCCCGCCACCGTCGACAGCGAACCGGCCATCAGCGCGCCCGCAGCCGGCAGCCAGATCCAGGCCATCGCTGCCGCGCCGGGCATTGCCATCGGGCCTGCACATATCCAGATTCAGCACGTCTTCGATTACCCCCTTCGCGGCGAGTCCTCGGCCGTTGAGCGCCAGCGCCTGCAGAGCGCCCTGGCCGATGTGCGCCGCGATATCCAGGGCCTGATCGAACGCAGCCAGGCCAAAGCCATCCGCGAGATCTTCATCACCCACCAGGAAATGCTCGACGACCCGGAACTGACCGACGAAGTCGACACCCGCCTCAAGCAGGGCGAGAGCGCCGAAGCGGCGTGGATGAGCGTGATCGAGGCCGCCGCCAAACAGCAGGAGTCGCTGCAGGATGCCTTGCTCGCCGAGCGTGCCGCCGACCTGCGCGACATCGGCCGTCGGGTATTGGCGCAATTGTGCGGCGTCGAAACCGCCCAGGAGCCGAGCGAACCCTACATTTTAGTGATGGACGAAGTCGGCCCCTCCGACGTCGCGCGTCTGGACCCGGCCCGTGTCGCCGGCATTCTCACCGCGCGTGGCGGCGCCACGGCGCACAGCGCCATCGTCGCGCGGGCCCTGGGCATTCCCGCTTTGGTAGGCGCGGGCGCGGCGGTGTTGCTGCTCGCGTCCGGCACGCCATTGTTGCTCGATGGCCAGCGCGGTCGCCTGCATGTCGACCCCGATGCCACCACCTTGCAACGCGCCGGCGTTGAGCGCGACACCCGCGAACAGCGCCTGCAAGCGGCTTCGGCGCAGCGCCACGAACCGGCGTTGACCCGTGACGGTCATGCCGTGGAAGTGTTCGCCAATATCGGCGAGAGCGCCGGTGTTGCCGGCGCGGTGGAGCAGGGCGCCGAAGGCATCGGCCTGCTGCGCACCGAGCTGATTTTCATGGCTCACCCACAAGCGCCGGATGAAGCCACTCAGGAGGCCGAATACCGCCGCGTACTCGACGGCCTTGGCGGTCGCCCGCTGGTGGTGCGCACCCTCGATGTTGGGGGGGATAAACCGCTGCCGTATTGGCCGATCGCCCAGGAAGAAAACCCCTTCCTCGGTGTGCGCGGTATTCGCCTGACCTTGCAACGCCCACAGATCATGGAAGCGCAATTGCGTGCGCTGCTGCGCTCGGCGGACAACCGACCGCTGCGCATCATGTTCCCCATGGTCGGCAGCGTCGATGAATGGCGCGCGGCCCGGGACATGACCGAGCGCCTGCGCCTGGAAATCCCGGTCGCCGACTTGCAGCTGGGCATCATGATCGAAGTGCCGTCCGCCGCCTTGCTCGCGCCGGTACTCGCCAAGGAAGTCGACTTTTTCAGCGTCGGCACCAACGACCTGACCCAGTACACGCTGGCTATCGATCGCGGCCATCCGACGCTGTCGGCCCAGGCCGACGGCCTGCACCCGGCGGTGTTGCAACTGATCGACATCACCGTGCGTGCTGCCCACGCCCATGGCAAGTGGGTCGGCGTGTGCGGCGAATTGGCGGCGGACCCGCTGGCAGTGCCGGTGCTGATCGGGCTGGGAGTGGATGAGTTGAGCGTGTCGGCCCGCAGCATTCCTGAAGTGAAGGCGCGGGTACGCGAATTCAGTCTGAGCGAGGCCCAGAGCCTGGCGCAAAAAGCCCTTGCGGTGGGTTCGCCCGCGCAAGTGCGAGCCCTAGTGGAGGCCGTGTAAATGGCAAAGATTCTGACCCTGACGCTGAACCCGGCGTTGGACCTTACCGTACGCCTGGCACGCCTGGAGCCGGGGGCGGTCAACCGCAGCGAAACCCTGCTGACCCATGCCGCCGGCAAAGGTGTGAATGTCGCCCAAGTGTTGGCGGACCTTGGTCATCACGTCACCGTCGGCGGTTTTCTCGGTGAGGACAATCCGCAAGCCTTCGAGGCGTTGATTGCCCGGCGTGGTTTTGCCGACGCGTTTATTCGCGTACCGGGCGAAACCCGCAGCAACATCAAGATCGCCGAGCAGGACGGCCGGGTTACCGACGTCAATGCACCGGGACCGCAGGTCAGTGAGCAGGCCCAGCAGGCGTTGCTCAATCAACTGACGCTGATTGCGCCGGGGCACGACGCGGTGGTGGTTGCCGGCAGTTTGCCGCGCGGCATCAGCGCGCAGTGGTTTCAGGGCCTGCTGGTACACCTGAAAAGCCTCGGTTTGAAAGTCGCCCTCGACACCAGCGGCGAAGCCTTGCGCGCCGGTTTGCAGGCGGGCCCGTGGCTGATCAAGCCCAACACGCAAGAGTTGGCCGAGGCCTTGGATTGCGCCACGGACTCCATCGCGCAACAGGCCCAGGCCGCCGAGCGTCTGCACGCTCAAGGCGTGGAACATGTGGTGGTGTCCCACGGTGCCGACGGCGTGAACTGGTTCAGCCCGGGCACCGCGCTGCACGCCACGCCACCCAAGGTCAGCGTCGCCAGTACGGTGGGCGCCGGCGATTCGCTGCTGGCCGGGATGCTGCACGGTTTGCTCAGGGTTGATCTGCCGCAAACCACCTTGCGGCGCGCCACGGCAATTGCCGCGATGGCCGTCACACAGATCGGGTTTGGCATCAGCGATGACGCGCAGTTGGCGCGTCTCGAAAGCGGCGTCCATGTGCGCGCGCTGACAGAACAATAAGAGGGTTTGTGATGAAGTTAGCCATTGTTACCGCCTGCCCGAACGGCATGGTCACCAGTGTGCTGTGCGCCCGCTTGTTGGACGCCGCCGCGCAGCGCCAGGGCTTGCACACCAGCGTCGAAGTGGTGGACGTGCAGCACCCGGAGCGCCAGTTGTCCCAGGCCACGCTTGATGACGCCGACTGGGTGTTGCTGGTCAGCAGCACGCCGGTGGAGATGCAGCGGTTTGTCGGCAAGCGCGTGTTCCAGAGCACGCCGGCCCAGGCGTTGGCGGATGTAGACGCAGTATTGCGTCGCGGCGCCGCAGAGGCTGAGGTCTATGTGGCGACGCAGCAGGCAGCCAACACCGCGCCGCGTATCGTCGCGGTCACGGCCTGCCCCACCGGCGTAGCGCACACCTTTATGGCTGCCGAAGCCTTGCAGCAAACCGCCAAGCGCCTGGGCTACGACTTGCAGGTCGAGACCCAAGGCTCGGTGGGCGCGCGCACGCCGTTGAGCCCGGAGGCCATCGCCAATGCCGACGTGGTGTTGCTGGCGGCCGACATTGAAGTGGCCACCGAGCGCTTCGCCGGCAAGAAGATTTACCGCTGTGGCACTGGCATTGCCCTCAAGCAATCCGAAGCCACGCTCAACAAAGCCTTGGCCGAAGGCGCAGTGGAAAGTGCGGCCGGCAGCGCGGTGGCGAAAAAATCGGAAAAGACCGGCGTGTACAAACACCTGCTCACCGGTGTGTCGTTCATGTTGCCGATGGTGGTGGCCGGCGGGTTGCTGATCGCCTTGTCGTTTGTGTTCGGCATTCATGCCTTTGAAGAAAAAGGCACCTTGGCGGCGGCACTCAAAACCGTCGGCGACCAGGCCTTTATGTTGATGGTGCCGCTGCTGGCGGGCTATATCGCCTACTCGATTGCCGACCGCCCCGGCCTCGCGCCGGGCATGATTGGCGGCCTGCTCGCGGGCACGCTGGGCGCGGGGTTTATCGGCGGGATTTTCGCCGGTTTCCTCGCGGGTTATTGCGTCAAGTTGATCACCCGCGCGGTGAAATTGCCGCAGAGCCTGGAGGCGCTCAAGCCGATTCTGATCATTCCATTGCTGGCGAGTTTGTTCACCGGCCTTGCAATGATTTATCTGGTTGGCCCGCCGGTCGCACGGCTGCTCACCAGCCTGACCGACTTTCTCAGCACCATGGGCACCACCAATGCGGTGCTGCTGGGCATCCTCCTGGGCGGCATGATGTGCGTCGATTTGGGTGGGCCGATCAACAAGGCGGCGTATGCGTTTTCCGTCGGCTTGCTGGCCGCTTCCAGCGGCGCGCCGATGGCTGCGACCATGGCCGCAGGCATGGTGCCGCCGATTGGCATGGGCGTCGCCACGTTCCTGGCGCGGCGCAAGTTCGCCCAGACCGAACGCGAAGCCGGCAAGGCCGCGATGATTCTGGGCCTGTGCTTTATTTCCGAAGGCGCGATTCCTTTTGCGGCCAAAGACCCGCTGCGCGTGATCCCGGCCAGCATCGCCGGTGGCGCCTTGACCGGCGCGCTGTCGATGTACTTCGGCTGCAAACTGGCGGCGCCTCATGGTGGCCTGTTTGTGCTGGTCATTCCGAATGCGATGAACCATGCCCTGCTGTACTTGCTGGCGATTGTTGCCGGCAGCCTGTTGACTGGGTTGGTGTATGCGCTGATCAAGCGCCCTGAGGCGGTGGAACTCACCGTAGCTTCAGCACAGGCTTGATCGGTTAAAAAATGTGGGAGCGGGCTTGCTCGCGAAGGCGGAGTGTCAGTCACCCAGTCTATTGACTGACACACTGCTTTCGCGAGCAAGCCCGCTCCCACATTTGGATCTCCAGGGTTGCCGAGTCAGGTGTCACATCCGCTTCATCCCCGCGTGCTTTAGTTGACCTTTTGATACTCAAGAGGGCACCTGCATGAGCCACTTCGATCTCGGCCGTCGCCGCGTGATGCAAGCCGTCGGCGCCGGCCTGCTGCTGCCGGGCCTGGCGCCGGCGGTGATCGCGTCGGTCAAGGACCGGCCGCAACTCACCGATGGCGTGCAGTCCGGCGACCTGCTGGGCGACCGCGCGATGATCTGGAGCCGCAGCGACCGCCCGGCCAAGATGGTGGTGGAATGGGACACCCGCAGCGTGTTCAGCAACCCGCGAAAATTCATCTCGCCACTGGCCGACAGCCGCACCGACTTTACCGCCCGCGTCGAACTCACCGGGTTACCGGTCGACCAGGCGATCTTCTACCGCGTGCATTTTGAAGACGCCCAGACCGGCGTCGCCAGTGAGCCGTGGTTCGGCCACCTGCGCAGCGTGCCGCAACAACGCCGTGACATCCGTTTTGTGTGGAGCGGCGACACCGTCGGCCAGGGCTTTGGTATCAACCCGGACATTGGCGGCATGCGCATCTACGAAGCGATGCGCCTGCGCCTGCCGGACTTCTTTATTCACAGCGGCGACACCATCTACGCCGACGGCCCGGTGCCGGCGCAGTTGAGCGTTGAAGACGGGCGCATCTGGCGCAACATCACCACCGAAGCCAAGAGCAAAGTCGCCGAAACCCTGGATGAGTACCGCGGCAATTACCGCTACAACCTGCTCGACGAAAACGTGCGCCGCTTCAACGCCGAGGTGCCGCAGATCTGGCAGTGGGACGATCACGAGGTGGTGAATAACTGGTCGCCGAGCAAGCAACTCGATGAGCGCTATCAGACCAGGGACATCAACACGTTGGTGGGCCGCGCACGTCAGGCCTGGCTGGAGTATTCACCGATGCGTCGGCAAAGCGCCGACGGCGGTGGGCGGATCTATCGCAAGCTCAGTTACGGCCCGTTGCTGGATGTGTTCGTACTGGACATGCGCAGTTACCGTGGCCCCAACGACGACAATCTGGGAGGCGAAAAACCGTTCATGGGCCGTGAGCAACTGGACTGGCTCAAGCGCGAACTCAAGGCCTCAACGGCGCAATGGAAGGTCATCGCCGCCGACATGCCCATCGGCCTTGGCGTGCCCGACGGCGAGGTCAGCCCTGGCGTACCGCGTTGGGAAGCGATCGCCAACGGCGACCCTGGCCCGGCCCAGGGGCGTGAGCTGGAGATTGCCGAACTGTTGGGGTTTCTGCGTGCCCAGCAGGTGCGTAACCATGTATGGCTGACGGCGGATGTGCACTACTGCGCGGCGCACCATTACCACCCCGACCGGGCGGCGTTTCAGGATTTCGAGCCGTTCTGGGAGTTTGTGGCCGGGCCTTTGAATGCAGGGAGTTTTGGGCCCAACCCGCTGGATAAAACCTTTGGCCCACAGGTGGTGTTCGAGAAGGCGCCGCCCGCGCAGAACACTTCGCCGCTGGCCGGGTTTCAGTTTTTTGGTGAGGTGCAGATTGATGGGCAGACGGCGGAGTTGACGGTGATGTTGCGCGACTTGGATGGGGTCTCTGTGTTTGAGCAAAAACTGCAGCCGGCCTGACCTGCAATGCACTTAAAAACGGTGGGAGCTGGCTTGCCTGCGATTGCATCACCCTGGTGTCACTGATACACCGAGGTGCCTGCATCGCAGGCAAGCCAGCTCCCACATTTTGATCCTCGGTGTTTATGAGGGCTTAGTACACATCCCGGCGATAGCGCCCTTGCTCGATCAGGCGCTCGACTGCTTCGCTGCCCAGCACCTCATGCAGCACCTGGTCCACGCCCGTCGCCATGCCCTGCAAACTGCCACAGACATAAATGGCCGCGCCGTCTGCCAGCCATCGACGCAGCACGTCCGCCGACTCGCGCAGGCGATCCTGTACGTAGATTTTTTCTGGCTGGTCGCGTGAAAACGCGAGGTCCAGCAGGGCCAGATCGCCGCTGGCCAGCCAGCCTTGCAGCTCGTCCTGGCACAGGTAGTCGTGGGCAATATTGCGCTCGCCAAACAGCAGCCAGTTGCGCTGCTGACCAGCGGCAATGCGCGCCTTGAGCAAGCTGCGCAGGCCGGCAAGGCCGGTGCCGTTGCCCAAAAGGATCAGCGGCACTGGCGCCTCTGGCAGGTGGAAACCACTGTTGCGACGCAGGCGCAGGCTGATGCTTGAGCCGAGGGCGGCGTGTTCGGTCAGCCAGCCGGAACCCAGGCCCAGGCTGCCGTCGGGGTGACGTTCCTGGCGCACGATCAACTCCAGCACGCCGTCGCTGGCAATCGAGGCGATGGAGTATTCGCGCAGGCCCAGGGGCACCAGGGCGTTCACCAGTGCCTGGGCGTGCAGGCCGACCAAGTGCGCGCGGTTGTCCGGCAGTTGGCGGGTGGCCAGGGCTTGGTTGAGGGTTTGCGCAAGGCCGTCGATCAACACGCCGTCGCTGCCGGCCAGGCCCAGGCCGGCGAGGAAGTGTTCGATGGCCCACGGGCAATTGCGCGGCAGTATTTCCACCAGGTCGCCGGCCAGCCAAGTGTGTGGCGAAGGCGGTGTGAGGCCGAGCAAGTAAATGTCCGAGCCGACGCTGTCGCGGTTGAGCAGGGTGCGTCGGGTCAGGGTCCAGTTTTCGTACTGGGCGGTCTGCCAGGCGGATGCCGGCGCATGCCCGGTGAGCTGGCCCAGTTGCTGTTGCCAGGTCAGCAGCGCTTCGGTGTCGCCGCTGTCGACTTCCACAGGCGCGAACAACGGGTTGCCGCCTTGGTGGGTCAGCCAGAAATGCAGGCGCCGGGCAAAGCCGCAGAAGTGTTCGTACTGGCGGTCACCCAGGGCCAGCACCGAGTAGTTAAGGCCTTTGAGCGACAGGTCCTGGCCGAGCACGCTGCGCTCGAAACCACGGGCGCTGTCGGGCGCTTCGCCGTCGCCGAAGGTGCTGACCACAAACAGTGCATGTTCTGACTCACACAGGTCTTGCTGGCTGACACTGCCCAACGGCTGCACCTTCACCGGCAGGCCGGCGGCCTGTAATTGCCCGGCTGTCTGCCATGCAAGCTGTTCGGCAAAGCCGCTTTGGCTGGCAAAGCCGATCAGCCACGCCGGGGCGTCGCTGTGGTTGGCGCCGAGGCCTTTGCGGGCATCGCGGACCTGGCGTTTTTTGCGGCGGCGGTCGAGGTAGAGCAGCCAGCCGGTAATAAAGAACAGCGGCATGCACAGCGCACTGACGGTCAGGATGATGCGGCCTACCAGCCCGAAGTAGCTGCCGGTGTGCAGCGCGTAGACACTGGTGAGCAATTGCGACTTGAAGGTCTTGCTCGCGTAGCGGTCATGGGACTTGACCTCGCCGGTGGCCGGGTCGAGGTTGATCTGGTTCAGCGCGCGGTCGTGCGGGGATGTTTTGAGCAGGTAATACACAATGGCCGGCTGCCCGGCGACGGCCGGCATACGGATGTTGTAGGCGCTCAAGCCGGGGCCGGCGTTGGCGTAGATGCTGCTCCAGATCGCGTCGTAGTTGGCCACGGGCGCCGGGCCTTCGGGCGGCGGGCCGCGCTTGCGCATGCGTTCATTTTGCGGGGCGTCGGAGAGCAGTTTGGTTACGCCCTGGTTGTACCAGTCATACGACCAATACAGGCCGGTGAGCGCGGCCAATAGGTAAAACAGCAGGCACCAGGTGCCGAACACCGAGTGCAGGTCCCAGTTGAAACTGCGGCCCTTTTTGCGCCAGTCCAGCGTCAGCCAGGCGCGCCAGCTTGCCACCTGGCGCGGCCAGCGCAGGTACAGGCCCGACAGGCAGAAGAACACCAGGATCAGTGTGCAGGCACCGGTGATTTGCCGGCCGGTATCGCCAGCCGCCAGGAAGCGGTGCAGCTGCAAGATGAAACCGAACACGTCCTGGCCGACGGCGTCGCCCATGTAGTTGCCGGTGTACGGGTCGAAGTAGCGCATCTGGCCACGCCGCTCGCCCGGTGGCGCGGTGAAGAACACGCGCGCGGCGTTGCCGCTGTCGCTTTCTACCCACAGCATCGACACGGTCTTGCCTTCGGTGGCCTCCAGCTTGCGCACCAGTTCGGCAGGCGGCAGCACGCCGGCTTCGCGTTTTTCGACGCTCAATACGGTCGGATTGAGCGCGCGCAGAATTTCATCCTGAAACGAGACCGCAGCCCCGGTGATCCCCATCAATGCCAGCACCAGCCCGGCGGTAATGCCGAAGAACCAGTGCAACTGGAACAGGGTTTTCTTCAACACGTCGGACCGCCTCGCTCATCTGGATATATAAGTCACGGCGCGCATTATGCCGTGGGCTAACGAGAAATATTCTGTTTTACACGCAAAAGCCCCACGCATCCGATGCGTGGGGCTTTGGGCCAGAAGTGGGCCGCGTTTAGAAGTGGAAACTGGTGGTCAACAACGCCGTACGACCGGCCGCCTGGTTGGCGAAGTGCGCCGCGTAAGCTTTGTCGTAGTAGGTCTTGTCGGTCAGGTTTTGCACGTTCAGTTGCAGGTCGACGTTCTTGGTCAGCTTGTAGCTGGCCATGGCGTCGTAGCGCGTGTACGACGGCACGTAAACGGTGTTGGCCGCGTCGCCGTAAACCTGGTCGACGTAGAACGCGCCGCCGCCGATGGTCAGCTTTGGCGTGATGTCATAGGTGGTCCACAGGCTGAAGGTGTTTTTCGGCGTGTTGGGCATTTGGTTGCCCTTGTTGGAACCGGCAGTGACGACACCCTGGCGGTTGCCGTTTTTGCCGGGGTCAACCAGCTCGCTTTTCAGGTAGCTGTAGCCGGCGAACACTTGCCATTGTTCGGTGAGCTTGCCGCTGGCGGACAGTTCGATGCCGTCCACTCGCGATTCGCCCGCGGTTTCGTAGGTGTTGGAGTCCACCAGAATGCGCGTGTTTTTCTTCTCGGTACGGAAGATCGCGCCGGTCAGGGACAGGCGGTTATGGAACAGGTCCCACTTGGTGCCCAGTTCGTAGTTGACGGTTTCTTCGGGTTTCAGGTCGCTGGTGTTGATGCCGGTGACGAAGCCGTTGGTTTCCTGGCCTTCACCGACCATGCCGCCGGCAGGCGATGCCGAGGTGGCGTAGGAGGTGTAGATGCTGCCGTTCTCCAGCGGCTTCCAGACCAGGCCCGCCTGCCAGTTGAAGAACTGGCTGTCGTCCTTGATTTTGCTGCGCCCCGCGGCGGCGTTGGTGTTGGCTTCGGTGTCGAAGGTGTCGTAGCGCAGGCCGAGGTTCAACAGCCATTTCGGGTCCAGCTCAAGGGTATCGAACACGTAGGCGGCGCGGCTGGTGGCCTTGGTGTTGGTGCCGTAGTAGTTACGCGCGACGCTGCCGGTCCAGGCGTCATCCGGCGTCGGGTTGCTCAGCGAGGTGCACTGCCCGCCCAGGCTGCCTTTGGCCACGGTGCAGGTCGGGTTGGCGTTCGGGCTGACTGTGTAGCCGCTGACGCGGGTTTCTTCGCCGGTGAATTCCAGGCCGGTGGAGTACGAGTGCTTCATGCCCGCCAGCTGGAAACTGCCGAACAGGTCGGTTTGGTTGGTGGTGGTGTCGGTGGTCGACACTCGCGTGTTGGCACGGCGCCACACGGTGCCGAAACGGCTGACGTTGCGCTGGCTGTCGTCCGGCTGAGTGAGCACGTAGTCCTGGCCGGTGCTGCCATGGCGAAGGGTGTTTTTCAGCGTCATGTCGTCGTTCAGGTCGTGCTCGATGGAGAACGTGCTGATATCGGCGCGGGTCTTGCGGAAGTCGCGGTCTTTCAAGCCGTAGAAGTTGTTGCTGTCGCCGCCATCGGTGGGTTTGTCGTGCCCGTGGGCAGTGGCGGTCGGCGAGCTGTAGCCGTAGGGAATGCCCGAGTCCGGCAGGTCGTTGCTTTCCATGTGGTAGTAGCTGAAGTTGACGCGCGTCGGCGTGCCTAGGCCGAAGGTCAGCGACGGCGCTACACCCCAACGGTCATAGTCGATGACATCGCGGCCAGCCACGTTCTGTTCGTGGCTCATCAGGTTCAAGCGGAACGCGGCGTTGTCGAGGAACTGGCGGTTCACGTCGAGCACGTAGCGGCGGGTCTGGTCGGAGCCGTAGGTGAAACCACCATTGGTGAAGTCGCGCGCCTGTGGCGTTTTACTCACCAGGTTGATGCTGCCGCCAGCCGAACCCCGACCGCCAAACGAGGAGTTCGGGCCTTTGCTGACTTCAATCGATTCGATGTCGAAGATCTCGCGGCTCTGGCCGCCGGTGTCGCGCACGCCGTCCAGGTAAGTGTCGCCCTGGGCATCAAAACCGCGAATGAACGGACGGTCGCCCTGAGGGTTACCGCCTTCACCGGCACCGAAAGTAATGCCCGGTACAGTGCGCAAGGCGTCCTGCAACGAGGTGGCGGCGGTGTCCTTGAGCACTTGTTGCGGCACCACGGTCACCGAGCGCGGGGTGTCTACCAGTGGCGCGGTGTACTTTTGCGAAGCGGCTTTTTCCACCTGGTAGGACGTGTTGTCCTGCTCCTGGCCGGTAATGCTGGTGGCGCCCAGGGAGATGCTGTTGCGCTCGCCTTTGTGTTCGGTGCTTTCGGCCGCTTGTGCCAATTGGGCGGCAGAGCTGGCGCTGAGTGCGACGCCGATGGCCGAAGCCAGCATGCGTGGTGAACTGGCTGGTGTTTTTAGCAGTGTGCGCGACATTGACGTGTCCCTTCCCCAAGGTTGTAAGGCCGCGGAATATAGGATCAACAAGAGTTTCTATCAATTGCGATACATTACTATTCGCACTGAATTTACATTCTTTACACTTTTTGCTTACGGTTTTTACGAACTCGTTCGTCTCCCGCGTTTTACAGGGCGGATAAGAATCAATACCATTGGCGCCTCTCTGCCTTCAGGTACCGCCCCATGCTGCTGCACATTCCCGGCCTGTTCTCTCGCGAGGAGGTGCTGCGCATTCGCCAAGCCTTGGAAAACACCGAGTGGGCCGACGGTAAAATCACCGCCGGGCATCAGTCCGCCAAAGCCAAACACAACCTGCAATTGCCCGAGGGCCACCCGCTGGCCAAGGAAATTGGCGCGGCGATGCTCGAGCGTTTGTGGAAAAACCCGCTGTTTATGTCAGCGGCGTTACCGCACAAGGTCTTCCCGCCTTTGCTCAATTGCTACACGGCCGGTGGCAGTTTCGACTTCCACATCGACAACGCCGTGCGCCAGGCGCGGGGCAGCCATGAACGGGTTCGGACCGATCTGTCGTCCACGCTGTTTTTCAGTGATCCGGATGAATACGACGGTGGCGAGCTGGAGATCCAGGACACCTTTGGTCTGCAGCGGGTCAAATTGCCGGCCGGCGACATGGTGCTGTACCCAGGTTCGAGCCTGCACAAAGTCAACGCCGTAACCCGTGGCGCGCGTTACGCTTCGTTCTTCTGGACCCAAAGCCTGGTGCGTGAAGACAGCCAGCGCACCTTGCTGTTCGAGATGGACGGCGCCATTCAGCAACTGACCCGCGATGTTCCTGACCATCCAGCGCTGATCCAGCTCACCGGTACCTACCACAACCTGTTGCGCCGCTGGGTCGAGGTCTGACGTGGGCTTTTTATTGCGCCGTGAAGAAGTGCTCAACGTCGAACAACTGCAGAGCATGCTCGACGATTCCCCGGTGCGCGCCGCCCAGGCGATTTTGATGGCAGCCAAGGCGGGCGTGATTGATGCCCAGGCCTTGCTGGGACAAATCCTGCTGGAAGGGCGCGGCATTGCGCGCGATCAAGCGCTGGCGCTGCGCTGGTTCCGGATCGCCGCCAACGGCGGGCAGTTGATGGCACGCAATATGGCCGGGCGTTGCCTGGAACATGGCTGGGGCTGCGCCGTAGATGAGGTGGCAGCTGCGCGGGAGTATCGCCTGGCGGCAGAGGCCGGGTTGGATTGGGGCCAATACAACTATGCCAACCTGCTGGCCACCGGTCGTGGTGTCGACGAAAACCGACCGCAAGCGCTGGGCTTTTATCGGCTGGCTGCAGAGCAGGGCCACGCCAAGTCGATGAACCTTGTGGGGCGTTATTTGGAAGACGGCCACTATTGCCCGAGGGATTTTGAGGCGGCTGTCGAGTGGTATCGGCGCTCAGCCGAAGGCGGGGATTTTCGCGGGCAGTTCAGTTATGCCGCGATATTGGCTGACCGAGGCCGAATCGACGAGGCATTGGCGTGGCTGCGCAAGGCGCTGGCGGGCGGCAATCTGAAGTTTTTGCGAACGGCCCACGCTGCGTTGGCCGCAGCCACTCACCCACAGGTTCGTGCAATGGCCGAGGCCTACCAACAGCGCGCCGCGAGCCTTTGCTGACCGATAAAAAAACCCATGACATGTCATGGGTTTTTTGTGTGCGAATTGCTTACACGTAGTAAGACTTCAACGGTGGGAAGCCATTGAATTCCACGGCGCTGTAGCTGGTGGTGTACGCACCGGTCGACAGCCAGTACAAACGGTCACCAATCGCCAGGTTCAGTGGCAGGCCGTACTTGTAGTTCTCGTACATGATGTCGGCGCTGTCGCAGGTAGGGCCGGCGATGACCACTTCTTCCATCTCGCCTTTCTTCTCGGTCCAGATCGGAAACTTGATGGCTTCGTCCATGGTTTCGATCAGGCCGGAGAATTTGCCCACGTCGGTGTATACCCAACGCTCGACGGCGGTGCGGGATTTACGCGCAACCAACACCACTTCGCTGACCAGGATGCCGGCGTTGGCGATCAACGAACGGCCCGGTTCCAGGATGATTTCCGGCAGGTCGTCGCCGAAATCTTCCTTGAGGAAGCGGATGATTTCTTCGGCGTAGGTTTCCAGGCTGTTGGTGCGGGTGATGTAGTTGGCCGGGAAGCCACCGCCCATGTTGATCAGCTTGAGGTGGATGCCGTCTTCTTCCTTGAGGCGTTCGAAGATCACTTTGACCTTGGCAATCGCCGCGTCCCACACGCTGATGTCGCGCTGCTGCGAGCCAACGTGGAAAGAGATGCCGTATGGCACCAGGCCCAGGTCGCGGGCGAGGATCAGCAGGTCCATGGCCATGTCGGTCTGGCAGCCGAATTTGCGCGACAAAGGCCAGTCAGCCGTGGTCGAGCCTTCGGTGAGGATACGCACATAGACTTTCGAGCCCGGCGCGGCCTTGGCGATGTTGCGCAGGTCGGCTTCGGAGTCGGTGGAGAACAGACGCACGCCTTTCTCGTAGAAGTAGCGAATGTCCTTGGATTTTTTGATGGTGTTGCCGTAGCTGATACGGTCGGGGCTGACGCCACGGTCCATGACCTTGTCCAGCTCGTAGATCGAGGCGATGTCGAAGCTCGAACCCTTGTCTTTCAACAGGTCGATGATCTCGACGGCAGGGTTGGCCTTGACCGCGTAATAGACTTTGGCGAACTCGAAACCGGCGCGCAGGTCATCGTAGGCCTGGCTGATCATCGCGGTGTCGATCACCACGAACGGGGTTTCTTGCTTGTCGGCGAACGCCTTCATTTTGTCAAAAGTGGCGCGCGCGAAATAATCTTCGACGTTGATCGACATGCTGGGAACTCCTAAGGGCAAACTAATTTGATCAATGGGTGCGAGGGTGTGTCATCAATGAATTCGCGAGTGCGTTGCGCCTGAGCGCGTGCCAGGCAAGGCGCAGGCCGCAGCTAATGGCCATTCCCTTCGCAAGGCCTGCAACGCAGCATGGCGCGCGCTCAGGCACAACCCGAAGGGCCGGGCCTGCTTTTGCGCAGGGCTGCGTTACTCGGACCTCATTTGGAACAACCAAACTTCGGTCCTCGCGCCTTGCCCTGCGCAAAAGCAGGCGCCGGCGCACTCGTGAATTCATTGATGACACACCCTCCTGAACGTCCTCCGTATCCCCACTTTGGTTCGCCTACTTCCCAAGGCATGTCGCCGAAAGCAAAAAGGCCATGGGAATAAACGCTTCCCTTGGCCTTGCTGTCTCGTCGTCAGTACTTGAGCCGGATGGATCGTTTCCAGCATGGACGTTCGGCGCGAACTTTAGGACGTGAGGGGCCATAGATCAACTAAAAATGTCGCGTTTTTGCACGCGTTCGTCGCAGGACCGCGTGCAGCTACTTATGTAACCGACCGGTGTGACGGATTGATGTTCCCCGGGAGGGCCAAGTCGGTGGGATTTCCCTGACTCACCAACGAGCAAATGTGGGAGGGGGCTTGCCCCCGATAGGGGTGGATCAGTGACTGATGAAGTGACTGACACACCGTCATCGGGGGCAAGCCCCCTCCCACATGTTGACCTGAGTTGTTTCAGATCAGGCCAAGGCTGTCTCAGCCGGCGAAACAATACTGGTTTTGCCCCCACGCGACTTACCGGAACTCAAGTACTCGGCAATCGACTCCTGAGTCACTTCACCGAGGAACACGCGCTCCGCGTCCATCACCGGCAACCACGAGCGGTTGAACTCGTACATGCGCGACAACAGGATGCGCAGGTGCTCGTCGTACGCCGCCGTGGCGTTGAACTCGCGCAGGTACTGGCCGCACGTACCGGTCTGACGGTGCAGGTCGCGACGTCGTACATAACCCAGCGCCTTGTTCTCGGCACAGGTGACCACCACGTAGCGACGGTCCGTTTCGTCCATCAGCTCCAGCGCCTCGGCCACCGGGGTTTCCGGGCTCACCGACGGGGCGTTGTCCGCCGCGTCTTCGGCTTTCACCAGCAGCAGGCGCTTGAGGGTGCTGTCCTGGCCGACGAAGTTGCTCACGAACTCGTCAGCCGGATGCGCCAGCAGCGTGTCCGGGTGGTCGATCTGCAGCAGCTTGCCAGCACGGAAGATCGCGATCTTGTCGCCCAGCTTGATCGCTTCGTCGATGTCGTGGCTGACCATGATCACGGTCTTGTTCAGCGCGCGCTGCATCTCGAAGAATTCGTTCTGGATCATCTCGCGGTTGATCGGGTCGACCGCGCCGAACGGCTCGTCCATCAGCAGCAGCGGTGCATCGGCCGCCAGGGCACGGATCACGCCGATGCGCTGTTGCTGGCCGCCCGACAGTTCACGCGGGTAGCGATGCAGGTATTGCTTGGGTTCCAGCTTGATCATGCTCATCAACTCGCGGGCGCGGTCGTGGCATTTCTGCTTGTCCCAGCCGAGCAGCTTGGGCACCACCACGATGTTTTCCTCGATGGTCATGTTCGGGAACAGGCCGATCTGCTGGATCACGTAACCGATGTTGCGACGCAAGGTCACCTCATCCAGGTCGGTGGTGTCTTCGCCGTTGATCAGGATCTTGCCCGAGGTGGGCTTGATCAGGCGGTTGATCATTTTCAGCGTGGTGCTTTTGCCGCAACCCGAGGGGCCGAGGAACACGCAAATCTCGCCTTCATTGACGGTCAGGCTTACGTCGTTCACGGCAGATACGGTTTTGCCGTTGCTTTGAAAAGTCTTGGTCAGGTTTTGAAGTTCGATCATTTGAGCAGTCCTTTTGGAGTCAGCGAGCGTTGCAGCCATTGCAGAAGCAGGTCGGCGAAGATGGCCAGAAGACTGACCAGCACGGCGCCAACGATCAGCATCGACATGTCGCTGCGGCTGATGGAAGCCAGAATAAGTACACCCAGACCACCAGCGCCGATGGTGGCGGCAATGGTCATCACGCCAATGTTCATCACCACGGCGGTGCGCACACCGGCGAGGATCACGGGCACGGCGATGGGCAGTTCAACCATGCGCAGGCGCTGGCCGAAGGTCATGCCGATGCCTTTGGCGGCTTCGCGAATGCCCGGTTCCACGCCCGTCAGGGCCAGGTAGGTGTTACGCATGATCGGCAGCAGCGAGTAGAGGAACACCGCGGTGATCGCCGGCATTGGCCCCAGGCCCTGGCCGAACTTGGAGTAGAAGGGCAGCAGCAGGCCGAACAGCGCGATCGACGGCACGGTCAGCAGCACGGTGGCGCTGGCTTGCAGCGGGCCGGCCAGGGTCGGGAAGCGCGTCATCAGCACGCCCAGCGGCACGCCCACGACGATTGCCAGAATGACGGCAATGCCGACCAGGGTGATGTGCTGCCAGGTCAGGTGCAGGACCTGGGCCCAATCAAGATGGGAAAAGGCGTTCAGAAATTCCATGTCTTCTCCTCTTATTGGCTGATGGGATGTTGGCGCAGGAAGTCTGCGGCCACGGCGGACGGGCTTTCATGGTCCACGTCGACCCGCGCGTTCAGCTGGCGCATGGTTGCGTCGTCGAACAGCGCGGCCAGTGGTTTCAGGTCGGCGGCCAGTTCAGGGTGAGCGTCGAGATAATCCTGACGCACCACCGGCGCGGCGGTGTAGTCCGGGAAGTAGTGTTTGTCGTCTTCCAGCAGCTTCAATTTGAAGGCGTTCAGGCGACCGTCGGTGGTGTAGACCAACCCGGCAAACACCTGGCCATTACGCAGCGCGGTGTAGACCAGGCCGGCGTCCATCTGCCGGGTGTTTTTGCGCGTGAGGTTCATGTCATACAGCTTGACCATGCCGGCCATGCCGTCGGAACGGTTGGCGAACTCGGTGTCCAGGGCCACCAGGCGCGTGCCTTTGGTTTTCTCGGCCAGGGCTTGGGTCAAGTCGCTGATGCTGTTGATCTGCGGGAATTCCTTGGCCACGTTTTCCGGCAACGCCAATGCGTAGGTGTTGCTGAATTTCGACGGGGAGAGCCAGACCAGGCCTTTTTTCGCATCGAGTTCTTTAACTCGGGCGTAGGACTGTTCGCTGTCGAGCTTCTCGTCCACATGGTTGTAGGCCACCAGCGACACGCCGGTGTATTCCCAGATCAGGTCCAGTTGCCCGCTTTCCTGGGCACTGCGCGCCAGGTTGCTGCCCAGGCCGCCGGTCACGCGGGTGTCGTAACCCTTGGTGCGCAGGTACTGGGAGGTGATTTCGGCGAGCAGCGTCTGTTCAGTGAACACGCGGGCGCCGATGCGGATGACGGGTTTTTCGGCGGCTTGCGCAACACCTGCCAACAGCAGGACGCAGCCTAATATCAAGCTTAACTTTTTCATGTCGATTCCTTTGCCAAGCCTTAAGACGGACGCAACCCGCGTTCCAGCCAGAGGCGGCTGGCCATGGTCACCAGACCGTCAAGCAGCAACGCCAGCAGCGCGGTGCACGCGGCGCCGAGCAGCAATTGCGGCTGATTGTTCAGGGCGATGCCGGGGAAGATCAGGCTGCCAAGGCTGTTGGCACCAATCAGGAACGCCAGCGGTGCGGTGCCGACGTTGATCGCCAGGGCCACGCGCACACCGCCGATGATGATCGGCACGGCGTTGGGCAATTCCACGCGAAACAGCACCTGGCGCGGCGTCATGCCGATGCCGGTGGCGGCCTCTTTCAACGAGCCTTGAACGTTTTTGAGGCCTTCGTAGGTGTTGCGCACAATGGGCAGCAACGAGGCGAGGAACAACGCGAAGATGGCCGGGCCACTGCCGATGCCGAGGACGCCGAGGGCGATGGCCAGTACGGCCAGGGGCGGGACGGTGTTGCCGATGTTGAAGATCTGCATGAAGCGTTCTGCGCGCCCGACCATGTTCGGTCGGCTGAGCAGGATACCGGCGGGGATGCCTACAACGAGGGCGGCCAGCATGGAGACAAGAACGAGGATCAGGTGTGCTTGCAGGTAAAACAACAAATCGTCGCGGTACAGTTCGATCGTGTTGATGCCGATCCAGTGGACCAGCAGGGCCAGGAGAGCGACGACAACCGCTCCTCCTATCAGCCCTTTGCCATAGCGAATAGCCACAGGCGGACTCCTTTTTTTCTTCTGTCGGCGTCCACATTTCCGAGCGGCAATGCCATTCCTGGCTGTCGGCGAATGTGGTCGCGAAATGCAGCTTGCCAATGCCGGTTAGACGACATGAGGTCAAGCCATGAGCGCAGCCTCGTCAGGCTAACTTGCTGATTTTTCAGCCCCTGGTACGAGTGCGATAGCAGGGGAGTGGACGTCTCGACCTTTTAAAAGGTTCCACACTTGGCAGCATTTAGCCACCCCCAATCGGGTGAACGGTGGTCTGGCTCCCTGGGTTTGCGCTATACTCGCCGCCCTTTTTTGACTCACCTGCCAGGCGATTTCCCATGACCCACCAGGCCGCCGAAGTCGCGAAACGCCGCACTTTCGCCATTATTTCCCACCCCGATGCCGGTAAAACCACCATCACCGAGAAGCTCCTGCTGATGGGCAAGGCAATCGCAGTGGCCGGCACGGTGAAATCCCGCAAATCGGACCGCCATGCCACCTCCGACTGGATGGAAATGGAAAAACAACGGGGTATTTCCATTACCACGTCGGTCATGCAGTTCCCGTATCGCGACCACATGGTCAACCTGCTCGACACCCCGGGCCACGAAGACTTCTCCGAAGATACCTACCGCACCCTGACGGCGGTGGACTCGGCCTTGATGGTCCTCGACGGCGGTAAGGGCGTTGAGCCACGTACCATCGCGCTGATGGACGTTTGCCGCCTGCGAGACACGCCGATCGTCAGCTTCATCAACAAACTCGACCGCGATATTCGTGACCCGATCGAATTGCTCGATGAAATCGAAGCCGTCCTGAAGATCAAGGCTGCGCCGATCACCTGGCCAATCGGTTGCTACCGCGACTTCAAGGGTGTGTACCACCTGGCCGACGACTACATCATTGTCTACACCGCCGGCCACGGCCACGAGCGCACCGACGTCAAGATCATCGAGAAGCTCGACTCCGACGAAGCCCGCGCCCACCTGGGTGACGAGTACGACCGCTTCGTCGATCAACTGGAACTGGTGCAGGGCGCCTGCCATGCGTTCAACCAGCAGGAATTCCTCGACGGCCAACTGACGCCGGTGTTCTTCGGTACGGCGTTGGGCAACTTCGGTGTCGACCACGTACTCGACGCCGTCGTGAACTGGGCGCCGAAACCTCTGGCCCGGGTTGCCAATGAGCGCACGGTGGAACCGGTTGAAGAAAAATTCACCGGCTTTGTGTTCAAGATCCAGGCGAACATGGACCCCAAGCACCGCGACCGTATCGCCTTCATGCGTATCTGCTCCGGCAAATACGAAAAAGGCATGAAGATGCGCCACGTGCGCACCGGCAAGGACCTGCGCATCGGCGATGCCCTGACGTTCTTCTCCTCCGAGCGTGAACAGCTCGAAGAAGCCTACGCCGGCGACATCATTGGCTTGCATAACCACGGCACCATCCAGATCGGTGACACCTTCACCGAGGGCGAAGTGCTGGGCTTCACCGGTATCCCGCACTTCGCCCCGGAACTGTTCCGCCGCGTACGCCTGCGCGACCCGCTCAAATCCAAGCAGCTGCGCCAGGGCCTGCAGCAACTGGCGGAAGAGGGCGCCACCCAGGTGTTCTTCCCCGAGCGCAGCAACGACATCATCCTCGGCGCCGTCGGCGTGCTGCAGTTCGATGTGGTCGCCAGCCGCCTGAAAGAGGAATACAAGGTCGAATGCTCCTACGAGCCAATCACCGTGTACTCCGCGCGCTGGATCGATTGCAGCGATAAGAAGAAGCTGGAAGAGTTCTCCAACAAGGCTGTGGAAAACCTGGCAGTGGACGGCGGTGGTCACCTGACCTACCTGGCCCCGACCCGGGTGAACCTGGCGTTGATGGAAGAGCGCTGGCCGGATGTGAAATTCCGCGCGACCCGTGAGCACCATTAAGGTCTGAGCGGTACAAAAAGGGCGAAGCTGTCATGGCTTCGCCCTTTTTTGTGGGCGCCGATATTCTAAGTGTGGGAGCGGGCTTGCTCGCGAATGCGGTGTATCAGTCAACATATTCAGTGACTGACACTCCGCATTCGCGAGCAAGCCCGCTCCCACATTTTGATCTCCACAAGGCGATGAATTGGCGAGATATCCGCATCCGGTCTAGCGTTTCAAATAATTCACCCATTCACCGACGGATCTGGAGGCTACCTTGCGTATAACTCAACGGGCTATCTGGTTGGTGCTTTTTGGCACCCTGGGTGTGTCCACCGCCTTGGCATGCACCTCGGCGCTGGCCGACACCGGCACGCCCCAATGGAAAGACACCGGCCCGGTGACCAAGAAAAAGCAGAACGAGGTCAACTCCGGCAGTTGGCAACCCCAAGCCCAGCCCGCGCCCAAGGAGGATGCGGAAAACCCCTATAACGAAGGCGAGGACAGCGACACCTACGACGATGGCGATACCTGAAGCCTGGCGCAAACCCGGCATTGGGACTAGCTTCTAACCTGGCGACGGTAAAACGCTGTCGTGCAGGATTCATCTACTGACTGGACGGAAATCGACCATGAGTATTTTTCAACGTGTAGTGCTGTTGATAAAAGTGCTGGTGCTGTTGTCGTTGGGGATGTCGACGGCCTGGGCGCATAACCCGGTGCAGGGCAGTCAGACGGGCTTTTCGGCGGTGCAGACAGCGCAGGGCAAGGGACTGCAACTGGCCAAGTCGGAAGCCGAGCCAGGCGATGAGGACCAAGGCGGTTCCAAGGATGATGACGACCAGCAAGCCCCGGATGACGATGATAGCGATCAAGGTGACAGCGATACCTGATCGGCCTGAAGCACAGTCCCACCCGTCAGGTATGCACCGCCTGACGGGAGGGCTGTATACCGTTAAACCCGCTCCCTTTGAATCATGCGATGTCGTTGAAGTAGTCGCTGTTCACTATCTTGTCTATTGAAAGTCCCTGTCCTGGCAGGTAATCGGTACTGCTCGCTGCGGTGAATTTCATATCACTGCTGCCCTTGGTAATGCTGCGTTCACCGGCGGTGGACGTACGGGTGGTGTAAACCGTATTTCGCATCGCCACGTACCCGCTCAAATCATTATTCATTTTGGTAAGACGGTCATTAATCTGACCGGGCGTGAGGTTGAGTTTCTTTTCCAGGCGCACCCCCCATCGCGTCAGGCAAGTTTCTGCAAAGTGACGAACAATCTCGCCGGGTTCGGCATATACCTTTGCACCCTGGTTTCCGTCGGGGGCTGCATTACCCACCAAGGTCGCGTGGCGCCCGGGCATTGGATAGATATGAACATGGGTGTTTGTATCAAAGGCGGGTACGACACACGCGAATCCGGAGGATCGCTCGTCCCTGGCGTAAAAACCGACGTACTCTTTAACATTGCTGCCGAGCGTTACTCGACTGCTCTGGAAGTTCAAGAGTCCGGGAACCGGGTCAACAGCGAAGATATTGACCGGCACATTCTTCAAGACGCTGTCATTGAGCATGGCATTGGCCAGCATGTGGCAGCTGATCCCGCCGCGGCTCCAACCGATCAGGTTGACGCGCGTGGGAATGATCCCGTCTTTTCGAAACGTCTTGATGATCTGCTCTTGCAACTGCTGCTGCGTTACTTTGCGCGTACCGTAATCGTAAGTGCGCCAATACCAACTGCCGGTGACTTTGACGTCTTCAATTGGAATGCCGGCTTTTTGCAGTTGGGTGTAGTTTTCCTCAGTGAGTTTTTCGCGCTGCCAGGTAAACGTGCCCTTCATGATGTTAACCGCGTGAGCCACATTTTCTTCCCAGCCAGAGCCCAGGGCGGTGCCCTTTAACTGAAGATAATTGCCAGACTCGGAGAACATTTCATCGGCTTGCAAGTTGCCGCTGCCGGGGCCGTCGATAACGATCCATTCGGCAAACTCCTTACTGACGCTTTGAGTGTTTTGCGCCAGCGTGGAAATCAACTCACCGTTCCAATAACTGGCATGAGTATCGTCAAACTTGGTTGAGCCAGTGCCGCAGAAAAAAACAGTGAATGTTGTCATGAGCGATTACCCGTCCATTGGATAAAGGGGGTGAGCTCATAACAATGCAAAAGGCCGTGGCCGGCTACTGTGAGAACTGACAGGCAGTTAGATTGGTTTCGAATACTGAAGGGGATTTGGTGATCAAAAGCGGGTGGTGATCAGCCAAAAAAAGCCCCTCCCAACAGGCTGATGCGCAACCTGATGGGAAGGGCTTGTAGAACACCTGTCATGCCCTGGCGTTATCGCCAGGGCATTTTTGTTGCACGCAGGCTCAGGCCACGAACTGCTCCGCGTAGTGGCAAGCCACTTGGCGGTTATCCAGCGGCCGCAACAGCGGCTCCTCGCTGCTGCAACGCGCTGTCGCGTACGGGCAGCGCTTGTGGAACGCGCAGCCAGATGGCGGGTTCAGCGGGTTGGGCAGTTCGCCGACGATCTTGATCTTCGGCTTGTTCGGGTCCGGGTGGATGGTCGGGGTGGCCGACAGCAGCGCCTGGGTGTACGGGTGCAGCGGACGAGCGTAGATGTCTTCCTTGGGGCCCACTTCCACCGGGCGGCCGAGGTACATCACCATCACGTCGTCGGCAACGTGTTGCACCACTGCCAAGTTGTGGGAAATGAACACGTAGGCGGTGTTGAATTCCTGCTGCAGGTCCATGAACAGGTTAAGTACCTGGGCCTGGATCGACACGTCGAGTGCCGAGGTCGGTTCATCCGCTACCAGCACTTTGGGTTGCAGCATCATGGCGCGTGCCAGGGCAATACGCTGGCGCTGGCCACCGGAGAACATGTGCGGGTAGCGCTGATAATGCTCAGGGCGCAGGCCCACTTGCTTCATCATCGCCTGCACTTTCTCGCGGCGTTCGGCGGCGGACAGGTTGGTATTGATCAGCAGCGGCTCGCCGAGCTGGTCACCGACCTTCTGGCGCGGGTTCAACGAGGCGTACGGGCTTTGGAACACCATCTGCACGTCTTTGCGCAATTGCTTGCGCTGGGCCTTGTCGGCGCCGGCCACTTCCTGGCCAGCGATTTTCAACGAGCCGGACGACGGCTCTTCGATCAGCGTCAGCGCGCGGGCCAGGGTGGATTTGCCGCAACCCGACTCGCCTACCACGGCGAGGGTCTTGCCGGCTTCCAGTTCAAACGACACACCATTAAGCGCGCGTACCAGTGCATGGCCCTTGAACAGGCCACGGGACACTTCGTAGTGACGGGTGAGGTCGCGGGCGGTAAGAACGACGGCCATTACGCCACCTCCTGGTTCAAGGGGTAGAAGCAGCGCGCGAGGCTGTTGCTTTTCGGGTCAAGGCCGGGGCGCTGGGCACGGCAGGATTCCTGCACGTATGGGCAGCGTGGCGACAGCAGGCAACCCTGCGGGCGGTCATAACGACCGGGCACGATACCCGGCAGCGTGGCCAGGCGCGTGGCGCCCAGGCTGTGCTCGGGGATCGCCTTGAGCAGCGCTTCGCTGTACGGGTGCGCCGGGATGTCGAACAGTTGCGGCACCTGGCCGACTTCCACGGCCTGGCCGGCGTACATCACGCACACGCGCTGTGCGGTTTCAGCCACCACGGCCAGGTCGTGGGTGATCAGCACCAGGCCCATGTTCTGCTCTTTCTGCAGGGCCAGCAGCAGCTCCATGATCTGCGCCTGAATGGTCACGTCCAGCGCAGTGGTCGGTTCGTCAGCGATCAGCAGTTTCGGCTCGCCGGCAATTGCCATGGCGATTGCGACACGCTGGCTCATACCACCGGACAGTTGGTGCGGGTAGGCATCCATACGGCTGGCCGCGCCCGGAATTTCCACTTTTTCGAGCAGTTCGATCGCACGTTTGCGCGCTTGCTTGCCGGACATTTTCAGGTGCAGGCGCAGCACTTCTTCGATCTGGAAACCCACGGTGTAGCTGGGGTTCAGCGCGGTCATCGGGTCCTGGAACACCATCGCCAGGTCTTTGCCGACGATTTGGCGGCGCTGACGGTTGCTCAGCTTGAGCATGTCTTTGCCATCAAAGTTCAGGGCGTCGGCGGTGACGATGCCGGGGTGCTCGATCAGGCCCATCAGCGCCATCATGGTCACGGATTTACCCGAGCCCGACTCGCCAACGATCGCCAGTACTTCGCCTTTGTCGACCGAAATGTCGAGGCCATCGACCACCGGCACGGCGGTCGCGTCGCCGAAGCGTACGTTGAGATTCTTGATTTCTAACAGTGACATGGGAATCTCCTCAGGCGGCGTTCTTGAGTTTCGGGTCCAGCGCATCGCGCAGGCCGTCACCCATCAAGTTGATTGCCAGCACGCTGAGCAAAATGGTCAAACCCGGCAGGCTCACGACCCACCAGGCGCGTTCGATGTAGTCACGGGCCGAAGCCAGCATGGTGCCCCACTCAGGGGTTGGCGGTTGTACGCCAAGGCCAAGGAAGCCCAGGGCCGCGGCATCGAGAATCGCCGAGGAGAAGCTCAAGGTCGCCTGTACGATCAGCGGCGCCATGCAGTTGGGCAGCACGGTGATGAACATCAGGCGTGGCAGGCCGGCGCCAGCGAGGCGGGCGGCCGTCACGTAGTCGCGGTTCAGTTCGCCCATCACCGCAGCACGGGTCAGACGCACATATGAGGGCAGCGACACGATCGCAATGGCGATCACGGTGTTGATCAGGCCAGGGCCGAGGATTGCGACAATGGCGACAGCCAGCAGCAGCGACGGCAGGGCCAGCATGATGTCCATCAAGCGCATGATGGTTGGGCCGAGCATGCGCGGGAAGAACCCGGCGAACAGGCCCAGCAGGATGCCCGGGATCAGCGACATCACGACCGACGACAAGCCGATCAGCAAGGACAGGCGCGAACCCTGGATCAGGCGCGAGAGCAGGTCACGGCCCAGTTCGTCGGTGCCGAGCAGGAACTGCATCTGCCCGCCTTCCAGCCAGGCTGGAGGGGTGAGCAGGAAGTCGCGGTATTGCTCGCTAGGGTTATGCGGCGCAACCCAAGGGGCGAAGATCGCGCAAAACACCACCAGCAACATGAACAGCAGGCCGGCAACGGCGCCTTTGTTCTTGGAAAAGGCTTGCCAGAATTCTTTGTACGGGGACGGGTACAGCAGGCTTTGATCGACTGCTACCGCGGAAGTAGGTGTGGTCATGGTCATGATCTCAGCGCTGGTGACGGATGCGTGGGTTGGCGAAGCCGTAGAGGATATCCACCACGAAGTTCACCAGAATCACCAGGCAGGCGATTAACAGGATGCCGTTTTGCACCACGGGATAGTCCCGAGCGCCAATGGCTTCGATCAGCCATTTGCCGATGCCGGGCCACGAGAAGATGGTTTCGGTCAGGACCGCGCCGGCCAGCAGCGTGCCCACTTGCAGGCCGACCACGGTGAGTACCGGGATCAGCGCGTTACGCAGGCCGTGGACGAATACCACGCGCGCCGGCGACAGGCCTTTGGCCTTGGCGGTACGGATGTAGTCTTCGCGCAGGACTTCGAGCATCGACGAACGGGTCATCCGCGCGATCACCGCCAGCGGGATGGTGCCGAGCACGATGGCCGGCAGGATCAAGTGGTGCAGGGCGTCGAAGAACGCATCGGGCTCGTCAGCCAGCAGCGTGTCGATCAGCATGAAACCGGTGCGCGGCTCGATGTCGTAGAGCAGGTCGATACGCCCGGAAACCGGGGTCCAGCCCAGGCTGACCGAGAAGAACATGATCAGGATCAGGCCCCACCAGAAGATCGGCATCGAATATCCCGCGAGGGAGATGCCCATCACCCCATGGTCGAACAGGGATCCTCGTTTCAAGGCCGCGATCACCCCGGCCAACAGGCCCAGGACACCGGCGAACAACAGGGCGGCCATGGACAGTTCCAGGGTCGCAGGGAAGAGGGCGGTGAATTCGGTCCACACGCTGGTGCGCGTGCGCAGTGACTCACCGAGGTCGCCGTGGGCGAGTTTGCCTACGTAGTCCAGGTATTGCGCGTACAGCGGCTTGTTAAGGCCGAGGCGTTCCATTGCCTGTGCGTGCATCTCGGGGTCGACTCGTCGTTCGCCCATCATGACTTCGACAGGGTCGCCGGGGATCATGCGAATCAACGCAAACGTCAGCAACGTGATGCCGAAAAACGTGGGGATCAATAACCCCAATCGGCGGGCAATAAAACTAAACATCTTGTTGTGTACCTCAATCAGCCGGTTAGGCAGGTTCGGCACCGTCAATGGCGACGGTGCCGAGCGTCTTCTCTTATTACTTCACCTGGGTGGTGGCGAAGTTATTGGTCGTCAGAGGGCTTTGGGTATAACCCTCGACGTTTTTGCGCATGGCGGTGAACATTTTCGGGTAAGCCATGGGAATCCACGGTTGGTCCTTCTCGAAAACGTCCAGGGCTTGTTCATAGAGTGCAGCGCGCTGGGCCGGTTCAGCGATAGCGCGTGCCTTGTCGATCAAGTCTTGAAACTCTTTGTTACACCAGCGGGCGTAGTTTTCGCCGTTTTTGGCTGCATCGCAACTCAGGTTTGGTGTGAGGAAGTTATCCGGGTCCCCGTTATCCCCCGCCCAACCGGCGGACACCATGTCGTGCTCACCGTTTTTGGCGCGCTTGAGCATTTCGCCCCATTCCATGACCTTGATGTTCACTTTCAGGCCGATCTGCGCCAGATCCGCCTGCATGCGCTGGGCGCCGAGCATCGGGTTGGGGTTGGTCGGGCCGCCGCCGTTACGGGTGAACAGGGTGAACTCAGTGCCTTCCGGCACGCCGGCTTCCTTGAGCAGAGCGCGGGCCTTGTCCAGGTCACGCGGTGGGTTTTTCAGCTTGTCGCTAAAGCCCAGCAGCGTTGGCGGGTACGGGCCGGTGGCGTCGACAGCGTTGCCTTTGCCGTACAGGGACTCGTTGTAGCCTTTTTTGTCGAACGCGATGTTGATCGCGTGGCGCACGCGCGCGTCGCTCATGTACTTGTGGGTGGTGTTCAAGGCGGTGTAGCTGGTGGTCATCGCCGCCAGTTCCGCGACTTTCAGGTTGGGATCAGCCTTGGCGCTCGGCACATCATCGGGCTTGGGGTACAGCGCGATCTGGCATTCGTTGGCCTTGAGCTTTTGCAGGCGCACGTTGCTGTCGGTAGTGATGGCCAGGATCAACGGGTCAGCCGGCGGCTTGCCACGGAAGTAGTCCGGGTTGGCCTTGAAGCGCACCTGGGCGTCTTTGGCGTAACGGTTGAAGATGAACGGGCCGGTGCCGATGGGCTTGGCGTTCAGGTCATCGGTCTTGCCGGACTTGAGTAACTGGTCGGCGTATTCGGCGGAGTGAATCGAGGAAAACGCCATGGCCAGGTCGGACAGGAACGGTGCTTCAGGACGGGTCAGGGTGAAGACCACGGTGTGGTCATCGGTCTTCTCTACGCTCTTGAGCAGTTCCTTGAAGCCCATGCTTTCAAAGTACGGGTAGCCCACGTTGGACTTGTTGTGCCACGGGTGATTCGGGTCCAGCTGGCGCTGGAAGCTCCAAAGCACGTCGTCGGCATTCATGTTGCGCGTGGGTTTGAAGTAATCGGTGGTGTGGAACTTGATGTCGTCACGCAGGTGGAACGTGTAGGTCAGGCCATCGGCGCTGATTTCCGGCAGGTCTTTGGCCAGGGCAGGCACGACTTCGGTGGTGCCGGGCTTGAAGTCCACCAGGCGGTTGAACATGGTTTCTGCCGCGGCGTCAGCGGTGACGGCGGTGGTGTACAGGACCGGGTCAAAACCTTCCGGGCTGGCTTCGGTGCAGACCACCAACGGTTTGGCCGAAACGCCGATCGCAACGCTCAATAGCGCAGCGGCAATGGCAGCTTGTAACGGGAGCATTTTCATTCAGAGCCCTCTGCAATCGAGTGAACCAGACAAGCGTAGACAGCGGGCTCGTCCTGAGCCCGCCGTTTACCTGGCGCTAATTAAAGAATGTTGAACGGGATGGTGGTGACCAGGCGGAACTCACGCAGGTTGCCGTCAGCCTGGTTGGCGCTGGCGCGGTGAGTCACGTAGGTACCACGAATGGTGGTGGCCTTGAGTGCGCCGCTCTGGATGGCGTACGAAGTACCTACGCCGTATTCCTGGTGTTTCTCGCCGTCTTGGGTCTGGATACCGTTGTAAGCAAAGCCTTTCACGCCGCCGTCGCCGGTGTAGTGAGTGCCGTCGATGCCCCAGCCGCGAGCCGAGTAGATGTTGAACTTCAGGCCTGGCACGCCGTATTCGGCCATGTTGATGCCGTAGGCGATCTGGAAGGATTTCTCGTTCGGGCCGTTGAAGTCGGACGTCAGGGAGTTGGCCAGGTAGATGCCGTTGGTTTCGTGCAGGTAGTCGAAGTACTCGTTACCGTTCACTTCCTGGTACGAGAAGGTCAGGCTGTGAGCCTGGTGAGTCAGGCCGAGCGACAGCGAGTAAGTGTCGTTGTCGATCTTGCCCATCAACTTTTTGCCTTCGTCGACGGTTTTGTAGTAGTTCAGGCCGGTGGTCAGGCTCAGTTGCTGGCTGTCACCCAGTTCATGGGTTGCGCCGAAGTAGTACTGGTTCCAGAAGTCTTTGACTTGAGCGCCGAAGAAGCTGGTTTTCAGGCTCTTGAACGGCTGGTAGTTCACACCGGCGGTGTAGACGTGATCCGCTTCCTGGCCATTGCCGTATTCGCTGCGGAATTTCGACAGGCTCTGTTCGGTACGTGGCGACACGCGGTCGAAATAAGCACCCTGGAACGACAGGTTGCTGAACTCTTCGCTGTTGAGGGCAAAACCTTCAAAGCTCGACGGCAGTGCACGGTTGCCGATGGTGTCGATAATGCCGCTGCTGAAGTTCTGGCGACCGGCGGTCAAGGTGGTGTTGGACACACGGAACTTGACGTTGGCCAGGCCCAGTTTGCTCCACTGGCCTACGGCATCGCCGTCGGAGTCGGCCAGGGTACGGTTGGAACCGCCCTTGATGTCACGCTTGCTCTGGTCGAGCGCGATGACGTTGTAACCCGCTACTTCGGTTGCTACCCCAACAGTGCCTTGGGTGAAGCCCGAGGAGTAGTTAAGGATGGTGCCTTGCAGCCAGTTGGTACGGTAGGCGTCGGTGCGAGCCTCGCCGTGCTTCTGGTAAGTGAACTTGCTACCACGGAAACGCTGCTCGTTGGAAAACCAGTTACGGGTAGTACCGCCCAGGCTTTGACCGTCGATAAAGCCTTTGGCCTCGCTTTGGGCGCTGGTGCCGGCCAATGTGGTCGGAACGAAGTCCTGGCTCTGGGTTTCAGCGAAGGCGGTCGCCGTGATGCTGCTGATGGCCAGGGCCAGAAGCGCTTTGCTGCTCAGTTTCATGGGTGGAGCTCCTTTGGTTCTCTTTTTAATGCCGGTCTTTTTAGGTGAACCGGCTATTGGGTGTGTAACTCGTTCAAGCCTTTGCAAACGTTTGCCGTAGGAAATTTCCCAACAAAAGGCTGCACGTTTGCCAGGGAGCCAACGTCGCTCCCTGCAATCCGGTTATTTTTTTATGGGTTGATACTGACGCCCGAGAACACGTTGCGGCCGAAGGGGCTCACTTTAAAACCTTCGACTTTGGCGCTTAACGGCTGGTTGACCGTCGAGTGGGCGACGGGCGTGATCGGCACCTGCTGCTTGAGCAGTTGCTGCGCCTGTTTGTATAGAACAGTCCTTTGTTCGCGGTCGGTCACGACCTTGGCTTGCTTGATCAGCTTGTCGTACGCCGGGTCACACCACATGGAGTAGTTGTTCCCGCCGATGGCGTCGCAGCTGTAAAGAGTGCCCAGCCAGTTGTCCGGGTCACCGTTGTCGCCGGTCCAGCCGATCAGGCTGATGTCGTGCTCACCGTTCTTGGTGCGCTTGATGTACTCGCCCCATTCGTAGCTGACGATCTTGACCTTGAGGCCGATCTTGGCCCAATCGCTTTGCAGCATTTCGGCCATCAGCTTGGCATTGGGGTTGTAAGGCCGTTGCACCGGCATCGCCCACAGGGTGATCTCGGTACCTTCCTTGACGCCGGCGGCCTTGAGCAATTCCTTGGCTTTTTCCGGGTTGTAGGCAGCGTCCTTGATGGTGTCGTCGTAGGACCACTGGGTCGGCGGCATGGCGTTGACTGCCAGTTGGCCGGCGCCCTGGTACACGGCGTTGAGGATGCTTTGCTTGTTCACCGCCATGTCCAGCGCCTGACGCACTTCGAGCTGGTCGAAGGGTTTGTGGCGCACGTTGTAGGCGATGTAACCCAGGTTGAAGCCGGGTTTGGTCAGCAGTTGCAGGTTCGGGTCGGCCTTGAGGGCGTCGACGTCGGCCGGGCGCGGGTGCAGCGTGATCTGGCATTCACCGGCCTTGAGCTTCTGTACCCGCACCGACGCATCGGTGTTGATGGCGAAGATCAGCTGGTCCAGCTTGACCCGGCTTGGGTCCCAGTACTGTTTGTTACCCACGTAACGGATCTGCGAGTCTTTCTGATAACGCTGGAACACAAACGGACCAGTGCCGATCGGCTTCTGGTTGATGTCGCTGGGCTTGCCTTCCTTGAGCAACTGCTCGGCGTACTCGGCCGACAGAATCGAGGCAAAGCTCATGGCGATGTTTTGAACGAACGCAGCGTCGACCGTATTCAAGGTCATCACCACGGTGTGCGGGTCGGTTTTCTCGACCTTGGCAATGTTCTTGTTCAGGCTCATCCCGTTGAAGTACGGAAACTCGGTGGGGTAGGCCTTGCGAAACGGGTGGTCGGGGTCAAGCATGCGGTTGAAGGTGAACAGCACGTCGTCGGCGTTGAAGTCGCGCGTCGGCTTGAATTCCTTGTTGCTGTGGAATTTCACCCCTTCACGCAAGTGAAAGGTGTAGGTCAGGCCGTCTTCGGAAATATCCCACTTGGTTGCCAACCCAGGTACCACATTGGTCGCGCCTTTTTCGAACTCAACCAAGCGGTTGTACAGCGGCTCGGCCGCATCGTTGTCGGTGGCGGTGGTGTACTGCGCGGTGTCAAACCCGGCCGGGCTGCCTTCAGAGCAGAACACCAGGCTCTTCTTGTCGGCGGCTTGGCCCATCGTGGCCACAGCCAGCAGGCTGGTGCCAAAAATTGCGGATAGAACAGTGGTATGGCGCATGACGATCCCGATCCTTGTTTGTAGTTGTCATCAGCGAGCAATCACCCAGGCTCGAAGCCTGGGAGACATCACTGATCCCACATACGGCAGGTGCCTTTCCGATATTGGTGCCTCTGCTGTCGTACGACGGTATGGGCCGTGGACTTCGCAGTAAATGCGCCAAAACGGATTGACCTTGTAGGCAACAGACGCACCTATCGCAGTTCGTTGCCGTAGGACGGTAACGGTTGCAAAGGTGGTCTGATTCCTACGGTCCAGGCGGATGCAATAACGGCGACGTTATGAAACGTCGCCGTTATTAATCCTTACTTGCCGCTTACGCTCACGCCGTAGAAGGAGTTCAAGCCAAACGGGCTGATCTTGAAGTCCTGCACGGTGTTGCGCATGGGTTGATACACCGTCGAGTGCGCGATAGGTGTGTAAGGCAATTCATGTTTCAGGAGTTGTTGCGCCTGCTTGTACAGTTCGGTGCGCTTGGCCACATCAGTGGTCGACTTGGCCTGACTGATCAGGTCGTCATACTGCTTGTTGGTGAACTTGGAGAAGTTGTTACCGTTCAAGGCCGAGGAGGCAAAGAGGGTACCCAACCAGTTGTCCGGGTCACCATTGTCACCGCTCCAGCCGATGATCATCGCCTGGTTCTCGCCGCCTTTGGAGCGCTTGATGTACTCGCCCCACTCGTAGCTGACGATGTTGACCTTCAGGCCGATCTGTTTCCAGTCGCTCTGCAGCATCTCAGCCATCAGTTTGGCGTTCGGGTTGTACGGACGCTGAACCGGCATGGCCCACAAGGTGATCTCGGTGCCTTCCTTGATACCGGCTTCCTTGAGCAGTTCCTTGGCTTTGGCCGGGTCGTACTTGGCGTCTTTGATGGTGGTGTCATACGACCATTGGGTCGGCGGCATGGCGTTGACGGCCAGTTGGCCTGCGCCCTGATACACGGAGTCGATGATCTGCTGCTTGTTGACCGACATGTCCAGCGCCTGGCGAACCCGCAGGTCTGCCAATGGGTTCGGCGTGGTCTGGCCCTTAAGCACAGGCATGACGTTGTAAGCGATATAACCCAGGTTGAAACCCGCCTGGTGCGGCATCTTCATGTCCTTGTCCGCTTCCAGTGGCTTGATGTCCGCTGGGCGAGGATAGGCCGTGATCTGGCACTCATTCTTCTTGAGTTTTTGAATGCGTACCGAGGCGTCAGTGGAGATCGAGAAGATCAGGTTATCAACCTTGACGTCTTCAGGCTTCCAGTAGTCCTTGTTGCCGGTAAAGCGGATGTTGGAGTCTTTCTGGTAGCTCTTGAAAACGAACGGACCGGTGCCGATTGGCTTCTGGTTGATGTCGCTGGCTTTGCCTTCCTTCAACAGCTGGGCAGCGTATTCGGCCGACTGGATCGACGCGAAACTCATTGCCAGGTTCTGGATGAAAGCCGCGTCCACGGTGCCAAGGGTGAACTTGACGGTGTGGTCATCAACTTTTTCGATGTTCTTGATGTTCTTGTCCATTTCCATGTCCGAGAAGTACGGGAACTCGGTTGGATAGGCTTTACGGAACGGATCGTCCTTGTTGATCATGCGATTGAACGTGAACAGCACGTCATCGGCATTGAATTCACGAGTCGGCTTGAAGTACGGAGTGGTGTGGAACTTGACGCCTTCACGAAGGTGGAAGGTATACGTCAGGCCATCCGGGGAAACGTCCCAACTGGTGGCCAGGCCAGGAACAACGGCGGTGCCGCCACGTTCAAATTGGCTCAGGCGGTTGAACACGGTTTCGGCCGAGGCATCGAAGTCTGTTCCGGTGGTGTACTGGCCTGGGTCAAAACCGGCCGGGCTCCCTTCGGAGCAGAACACCAGGTTAGTCGCCGCTTGGGCGAAAGGGGCTGCGGCCATAAGGCCAGCGCTAACTAAAAGCGGAAGGACTGCGTGTTTAAGCATGTTGGCCTCATGATTTGTTGTCATTTTTGGTGTTGAGGGCGACCTCGTGAGTCGGCCTGCGGATACTTATGCAGGGGCCATACCCATTGCAAGATGCTGAACCGTCGTGAGGGCCAAACAGTGGTACGAACGTACAGGAATGTCGCATTTATGAAAGTTTGTACATAAATGCATATATATAGAGGGTTTTTTCGGTGCATTTGACGCACCAAAAAAGCCCAACCGAGGCGTCTGGCGCACTCGGTTGGGGCGCAGCTGTTACTTATCTAGACTGACACCATAAAACGGCGTCAGGCCAAAAGGACTGATCTTGAAGTCCTGCACTTCTTTTCGAATTGGCTGGAAAACCGTCGAGTTTGCGATAGGCGTTATAGGTACTTGTTCCTTAAGGATTTTTTGTGCCTGTTGATACCACTTGATGCGCTGGTCGCGGTCACTGCTGACTTTGGCTTGCTGCACAAGTTTGTCGTAGGCCGGGTTACACCATTTGGCGTAGTTGCTGCCTTTGACCGCGGCACAACTGTAGAGCACGCCGAGCCAGTTATCCGGGTCGCCATTGTCCCCGGTCCAGCCGTAAATCATCGCGTCATGTTCGCCATTTTTCGCGCGTTTGATGTATTCGCCCCATTCGTAGCTGACTATGTTGGCTTTGATACCCACCTTTTCCCAATCCTGCTGAATCATCTGCGCCGACATTCGCGCGTTTGGATTGGAGGCGCGCTGCACGGTCATCGCCCAAAGATTGATGGTGGTACCTGGTGCAACCCCTGCTTCTTTTAGTAGCGCCCGCGCCTTGTTCGGGTCGTAGGGAGCGTCCTTGATGGTGGGGTCATAAGACCACTGTGCGGGTGGCAATGCGTTCTGCGCCAATTGCCCGGCGCTTTGGTAAACGGCCTTGATAATCGCCGGTTTGTCGATGGCCATATCCAGGGCCTGGCGCACTTTGAGTTGGTCAAGCGGCGGGTGAGTGACGTTGTAAGCAAGAAAGCCCAGGTTGAAACCGGCTTGCTGCAGCACGCGCAGGTTGGGGTCCTGTTTCATCACCTCGATATCGGCCGGGCGTGGGTAACCGCTGACCTGGCACTCGCCGGCCTTGAGCTTCTGCAAGCGCGAAGCAGCGTCCGGAGTGATGGCAAACACCAGGTTGTCGAGCTTCACATCCTCGGGTTTCCAATACTGTTTATTGGCGACGTAACGGATCTGCGAGTCTTTCTGGTAGCGCTTGAACACAAACGGCCCGGTGCCGACGGGTTTCTGGTTGATGTCTTCAGCCTTGCCCTCTTTCAACAGCTGGGCGGCGTATTCGGCTGACTGCACCGAGGCAAAACTCATGGCCAGGTTCTGCACGAACGAAGCATCGACATTATTCAGGTTGAAACGCACGGTGTGATCGTCGAGTTTTTCGACGTTTTTGATCGTGGTGTTCAACCCCATGTCGGTGAAGTACGGCGACTCGGACGGGTAAGCCTTGCGAAATGGGCTGTCGGCATCCAGCAGGCGGTTGAAGGTAAACAGCACGTCATCCGCGTTGAAGTCGCGGGTAGGGGTGAAGTAGTCGGTGGTGTGGAACTTGACGCCATCGCGCAGATGGAAGGTGTAGCTCAGGCCGTCATTGGATACCTCCCAGCGCGTTGCCAGGCCGGGTTCGACTTCGGTGCCGCCACGCTTGAACTGGGTCAAGCGGTTGAACACGGTTTCGGCGGAGGCATCAAAATCGGTGCCGCTGGTGTACTGACTGGGGTCGAAGCCGGCAGGGCTGGCTTCAGAGCAGTAGACCAGGGTGCTGGCCGCCTGGGCCATCGGCATGAACGCCAGCAGGCTTGCGGCCAGGAGTAGCGGTTTGAAAGCGGTTCTTTCCATGGAAACTCCTGAAGTGGCAGGCCTATACAGCCGCCCAAACGAAAACGGCGGCAACCGAGGTTACCGCCGTTCAGGTTTGTCAGGTAGAGGTCACTGCATCTGTACTTCGATCACGCCGTCTGCGCTCATGTTGACCTGGCTGGTGCCGGCTTCCACTTGCGGGGTAGGTGCCGAATCCGCCATGGCCGCTTTCATCATCATCCCGCCGTTGCGGGCGTAAGGCATTGGGTAGCCATTGGTGTTGAAGTTCAGGTTGACGATCTTGTAGCCCTTGCCGCCCAGTGCATCGGTGGCCAGTTGCGCACGCGCCTTGAAGGCGGCGACCGCGTCTTTAAGCAGTGCATCTTCGCTGGACTTGCGCGTGGTGTCGGCAATGGCGAAGTCCATGTTTTCCATTTTCAGGGTGTTCAGCAAATCGCCGGTGAGCTTGGACAGCGCCGGGAAATCCGCGCTTTCCAGGCGCAGTTCGGCACGCTCGCGCCAGCCGGTGATCTTCTGGTTCTTGTTGTCGTAGATCGGGTAGCTGTTGCGGCTGCCCTGGCGCAGGGTCACGCCTTTGACTTCGCGAGCTTCGCCCAGGGCCTTGTTCAGGGTGGTGGTGATTTCGGCGGCAAGCTTGGCCGGGTCGGTGTTTTGTGACTCGGTATAAAGGGTGACGATCATCTTGTCGCGAGCCACTTCCTGGCTGACTTCGGCACGCAGGGAGATCTGGTTGTAATGCAGTTCATCGGCGGCCATGGCCGGCAGGCTGGCCAGGGCGCTGGCGCTGAGAGTGAGGACAGCTGCACTGCGAGTGAAACGAGACATGGAAGCTCCTTGAGATGGTCGTGTTGGGATAGCCGTGTTCGGTAAGACTGTAGACGGTGCTATCGGGTTCTTCGGGTTTACACATTCGCTACAAGTGGCCGAGTGCCGACGAACGGTCATCTGCCCGGCCTGCGTCAAAGAGCCACACGCGCCGTGCCAGCGGGTCTGCTTCGTTTATACTCCTGCCGATCCGCCTGCAGCGCTCACCGGGAGAGCTCATGCTCGCCGCCGTAAAACTGACTTCCGCCACCCGCCAGAACCTCTGGCGCCTGACGTTCATTCGTACCTTGGTACTGGCCGCACAGGCCGGCTCCGTCGGGCTCGCGTATTGGTTCGACCTGCTGCCGCTGCCGTGGCTGCAGTTGGCCGTGACCCTGGGCTTTTCCATCGTGCTGTGTGTGTTCACCGCCATTCGGCTGCGCACCACGTGGCCAGTGACAGAGCTGGAATACGCGCTGCAATTGGCCTGCGACCTGTTTATCCACAGTGTGTTGCTTTATTTCTCCGGTGGTTCCACCAACCCGTTCGTTTCTTACTACCTGGTGCCGCTGACCATTGCCGCCGTGACGTTGCCATGGCGCTATTCGGTGGTGCTGTCGGGCATCGCGCTGACGCTGTACACCTTGCTGTTGGCGCAGTTTTACCCCCTCAAGACCTTCCCTATCGCCCGGGAAAATCTGCAGATCTACGGGATGTGGCTGAGCTTTGCGCTGTCTGCTGCGGTTATCACGTTTTTCGCCGCGCGCATGGCCGAAGAGCTGCGCCGTCAGGAAGAACTGCGCGCCATTCGCCGTGAAGAAGGCTTGCGTGACCAGCAGTTGCTGGCCGTCGCCACCCAGGCCGCCGGCGCCGCCCATGAGTTGGGCACACCGCTGGCGACCATGAGCGTACTGCTCAAGGAAATGACCCAGGACCATCACGACCCGGCGCTGCAAGATGACTTGAGCGTGTTGCAGGAACAGGTCAAGCAGTGCAAGCAGACCTTGCAGCAACTGGTACGCGCCGCCGAGGCCAATCGCCGCCTGGCGGTGGAGATGCAGGACGTGACCCAGTGGCTCGACGAAGCCCTGAACCGCTGGCACCTGATGCGCCCCGAAGCCAGTTACCGTTTCAACCTGCTGGGCCAGGGCAGCGTGCCGCGCATGGCGCCGCCGCCAGACTTGACGCAGGCGTTGCTCAACCTGCTGAACAACGCCGCCGATGCCTGCCCTGAAGGGTTGGGCGTGCAGCTGGACTGGGACGCGGAAAACGTGACCATCAGCATTCGTGACCACGGCGCGGGCGTGCCGTTGGCCATTGCCGAGCAGATCGGCAAACCCTTCTTTACCACCAAGGGCAAAGGCTTCGGCCTCGGCCTGTTTTTGAGCAAGGCCAGCGTGACCCGCGCGGGCGGCTCAGTGAAGCTCTATAGTCATGAGGAAGGTGGCACGCTCACCGAGCTGCGCCTGCCCCGTGTCGCACGAGGAGATATCGATGAGTGACGAGATCCAAGTCGAAGGCGAAGAACTGCCGCACCTGCTGCTGGTAGATGACGACGCCACCTTTACCCGCGTGATGGCGCGCGCCATGAGCCGCCGTGGTTTTCGCGTGAGCACCGCAGGCTCGGCCGAAGAAGGCCTGACCATCGCCCAGGCCGATTTGCCGGACTACGCCGCGCTCGACCTGAAAATGGACGGCGACTCCGGCCTGGTGCTGCTGCCCAAGTTGCTGGAACTCGACCCCGAAATGCGTGTGGTGATCCTCACCGGTTACTCGAGCATCGCCACCGCCGTCGAGGCCATCAAGCGCGGTGCCTGCAATTATTTGTGCAAGCCGGCGGACGCCGACGACGTGCTGGCCGCGTTGCTCTCCGAGCATGCCGACCTCGACACCCTGGTGCCGGAAAACCCGATGTCAGTGGACCGTCTGCAGTGGGAGCACATCCAGCGTGTGCTGACCGAGCACGAAGGCAATATCTCCGCCACTGCCCGCGCCCTGGGCATGCACCGGCGTACCCTGCAACGTAAGCTGCAGAAGCGCCCGGTACGGCGCTGAACAAAGTCTGAACAATCTGCTTCAGGCTGCACGGAGCCCTGAACCGATCGACTATGATCGGTTCAAACGCCTGTCACTTTTTCCTACCGAGCCTGAACGATGAATCAGAACGCTGAGTACTCCGCGGTCAACGACGCGGTGCGTGGGCACTTCTTTCGCCGAACCTGGGCGATGATCACGCCCTATTGGCGCAGCGAAGAGAAGGGCAAGGCCTGGTTGTTGCTGGCTGCAGTGATTGGCCTGTCGCTGTTCAGCGTGGCGATCTCCGTGTGGATCAACCACTGGTATAAAGACTTCTACAACGCGCTGGAAAAGAAGGACACCGCCGCCTTCTGGCAGTTGATCGGCTATTTCGGCGGGATCGCCGCCGTAGCGATTCTGGGCGCGGTCTACCGCCTCTACCTGACCCAGATGCTGACGATCCGCTGGCGTGCCTGGCTCACCGAAAAGCATTTCGCTCGTTGGCTTGCCAACAAGAATTACTACCAGCTGGAGCAGGGCGGTTACACCGATAACCCGGACCAGCGGATTTCCGAAGACCTCAACAACTTCACCTCCAGCACTTTGAGCCTTGGTCTGGGCCTGCTGCGTAATGTGGTCAGCCTGGTGTCGTTCTCGATCATCCTGTGGGGCGTGTCGGGCAGCATTGAAGTATTTGGCTTCACCATTCCCGGCTATATGTTCTGGTGCGCATTGGTCTACGCGGGCGTCGGTAGCTGGCTGACCCACTTGATCGGCCGTCGTTTGATCGGCCTGAGCAACCAACAACAACGCTTCGAAGCAGACCTGCGTTTCTCCATGGTGCGTGTGCGCGAGAACGCCGAAAGCATCGCCTTGTACAACGGCGAGCCGAATGAGAACCAGCGCCTGAGCGCACGCTTTGGCAAGGTCTGGCACAACTTCTGGGACATCATGAAAGTGTCCAAGCGCCTGACCTTTTTCACCGCTGGCTACAGCCAGATTGCGATCATCTTTCCCTTCATTGTCGCCGCGCCACGCTACTTCACCGGCAAGATCGAGCTGGGCGAGCTGATGCAAATCAACTCGGCGTTCGGCAACGTGCAAGAGAACTTCAGCTGGTTTATCAACGCGTATTCGGAGCTGGCTTCGTGGCGCGCGACCAGTGATCGTCTACTCAGCTTCCATCAGGCCATGAGTGACAACGAGCAGCGTGTGCCTGCCATCGACGTGCACCCCGAGGGCGAGCGGCTGGTGGTGAAAAACCTGGGCATGGATTTGGCTGACGGTCGTCACTTGCTGACCGACGCCGACATGACTGTAGAGCCGGGCCAGCGCGTGATGCTCAGTGGGCGCTCAGGTAGCGGCAAGAGTACGCTGCTGCGCGCAATGGGCCACCTTTGGCCCGCAGGCCACGGCAGCATTCGCCTGCCGGCTGCGCGTTACCTGTTCCTGCCGCAAAAGCCTTACTTGCCCATTGGCACGCTGAAGGCTGTGTTGAGTTATCCACAAGACGACAGCGCGTACCCGGCCGAACGTTATGCACAGGTCCTGGAAACGTGCCGCCTGCCGCATCTGGTTACGCGCCTGGACGAAGCCAATCACTGGCAACGCATGCTCTCGCCGGGTGAGCAGCAGCGCCTGGCGTTTGCTCGTGCGTTGTTGTTCGCGCCGCAATGGCTGTACATGGATGAAGCCACCTCGGCGATGGATGAAGAAGACGAGGCCACGTTGTATCAAGCATTGATTGACGAGTTGCCGGGACTGAGCATCGTCAGCGTCGGCCATCGCAGCAGCCTCAAGCGCTTCCATGGGCGGCATGTACGCATTGACGGTGGGTTGTTGCAGGAGCAGCAACCGGCTTGAGGTCGTGCGGTCAGTGTGGGAGCGGGCTTGCTCGCGAATACGGTCTGTCGGTTAGCGATGTGCTGACTCACCCACCGCCTTCGCGAGCAAGCCCGCTCCCACGGTGAATCTCCAGTGTCTTGGAAAGTGAAGCCCAACAAAAAGCCCGGCTGATCATCGATCAGCCGGGCTTTTTGTTGCTTGGAGAAGACTTACTTCTTCAAGCCGTAATGCTCATCCAGCATGCCCGGGGCGTCCGGCGTTTTTGGCGCGTAGTCCCGTGGTGGCTCCTGGTTTTCCCGCGGAGGCGTCAGGCGCTCCCGTGGCGCTTGCGGTGCATCGGAATGCAGCGCGGCCAGCAGACGCTGACGGGTGATGTCGTCGAGGGCCAGGCGGTTAGCGCCATCGGCGAGATGATCCTGTACGTCCTGGTAGCTCTGGGTGAGCTTCTTGACCAGGGTCGCGGTGCTGTTGAAGTGGGTAACAACCTCGTTCTGATAACTGTCAAAACGTTCCTGAATGTCATCCAGCTGACGCTGCGTGCGGTTAGGCGCGGCATTTGGCAGCAGGCGGGCAACCAGGAATCCAATGGCGACACCGGCAACCAAGGCGAGAGTCGGCAACAACCAAACTAAGAGCGAGTGTTCCACGAGTCCTTCCTCTATAAACGGCTTTGCTTTACGTTAACGGCTCGGACCTGCGCTGTATACCGCGATTAAGCTCGCAATGATGCCATGCACAGACTTTTAGCTAGACGAGTCGACCCTTTGTGAGGTCACGGAGTTCATTCCTTGCTCATGCGTGAAACCCCCGTTTTGATCGATGGCCCGGTTGGCCAATTGGAAGCCCTGTACCTGGATCACCCCGAGCCACGTGGCCTGGCGCTGATCTGCCACCCTAACCCGGTGCAGGGTGGGACCATGCTCAATAAAGTTGTCTCGACCCTGCAACGCACCGCTCGCGATGCCGGTTTGATTACTTTACGTTTCAATTACCGTGGCGTCGGTGCCAGCGCCGGTACCCACGACATGGCCACCGGTGAGGTGGACGACGCCGAAGCGGCCGCGACCTGGCTGCGAGAAAAGCACCCCGACCTGCCGATCACGTTGCTCGGGTTTTCCTTCGGTGGCTACGTGGCTGCCAGCCTCGGCGGCCGTCTGGAAGCCAAGGGTGAAAAGCTGGCGCACCTGTTCATGGTGGCCGCCGCCGTGATGCGCTTGCGCGACACCGACGTGCTGCCCCAAGGCTGCCCATTGACGTTGATCCAGCCGCAAACCGATGAAGTGGTCGACCCACAACTGGTCTACGACTGGTCCGCCGCCCTGAAACGCCCCCATGAGCTGCTGAAAGTGGCAGAATGCGGACACTTTTTTCATGGCAAGCTGACCGATCTCAAGGATCTGGTGCTGCCGCGTCTCTCGAATTGATAGCAGTCTGATAAGCGATTACCCATGACGACTCGTACCCGTATCCTCACCGGCATTACCACCACCGGCACGCCGCACCTGGGCAACTACGCCGGTGCGATCCGCCCGGCGATCCTCGCCAGCCAGGATGCCAATGCCGATTCCTTCTACTTCCTGGCCGACTACCACGCCCTGATCAAATGCGATGACCCGCAGCGCATCCAGCGCTCGCGCATGGAAATTGCCGCGACCTGGCTGGCCGGTGGCCTGGATGTGAACCGGGTGACGTTCTATCGCCAGTCCGACATCCCGGAAATCCCTGAACTGACCTGGCTGCTGACCTGCGTCGCCGCCAAGGGCCTGCTCAACCGCGCCCACGCCTACAAGGCCTCGGTGGATAAAAACGTGGAAACCGGCGAAGACCCGGACGCGGGCATCACCATGGGCTTGTACAGCTACCCGGTGCTGATGGCGGCGGACATCCTGATGTTCAACGCGCACAAGGTGCCGGTCGGCCGCGACCAGATCCAGCACGTGGAAATGGCCCGCGACATCGGCCAGCGCTTCAATCACCTGTTTGGCAACGGTAAAGAATTCTTCACCATGCCCGAGGCGTTGATCGAAGAAAGCGTCGCCACCTTGCCGGGCCTGGATGGCCGCAAGATGTCCAAAAGCTACGACAACACCATCCCGTTGTTCACCAGCGCCAAGGACATGAAGGATGCGATCTCGCGGATCGTCACCGACTCGCGCGCGCCTCGCGAAGCCAAGGACCCGAACAACTCGCACCTGTTCACCCTGTTCCAGGCGTTTGCAACCAAGGCCCAGGAAGAAGAGTTCCGTGCCGAACTGCTGCAAGGCCTGGGCTGGGGCGAGGCGAAGAACCGTCTGTTCCAACTGCTCGACGGCCAACTGGGTGAGGCGCGCGAGCGTTATCACCACCTGATGTCGCGCCCCTCGGACATGGAAGACCTGTTGCTGATCGGCGCCAAGAAAGCCCGCGCCGTGGCGGCGCCGTTCCTGGCCGAGCTGCGTGAGGCGGTTGGCTTGCGCTCGTTCGTCAATCAGGCCGCTGCGCCGGTGGCTGCCAAGAAGAAAGCCGCCAAAGCCGCGCGCTTTGTGAGCTTTCGCGAAGACGACGGCAGCTTCCGCTTCCGCTTGCTATCGGCCGACGGCGAGCAACTGCTGCTGTCGCGCAATTTTGCCGATGGCAAAGCGGCTGGTGCTGTGACCAAGCAACTGCAAAACGGTGACGCGCTGGATGTACGCACTGAGGCCCTGAGTTTCAGCGTATGGCTGGAGGGCGCGGTGGTGGCTGACAGTGCCGCGTTCGCCGACGAAGCGTCGCGCGATGCAGCCATCGCCGCGTTGCGCGTTGCGTTGACCCCTACCGAGGATTAACCCGACCAAGGGTTGATTGCCATTATCCAGGGCCGTCGTTACAGTGACGGCCCGTTTTTGTTGCCTTGCTAACGAAATTATGACGCCCCTAGAACGATATCAAGCTGATCTGAAACGCCCTGAGTTCTTCCATGACGCCGCGCAGGAAAATGCGGTGCGTCATTTGCAGCGCCTGTACGACGACCTGGTCGCGGCCTCGCAAAACAAGCCAGGGATGTTCAGCAAGCTGTTTGGCAAGAAAGACCATACGCCGGTCAAAGGCTTGTACTTCTGGGGTGGCGTGGGCCGCGGCAAGACTTACCTGGTCGACACCTTCTTCGAAGCGCTGCCGTTCAAGGAAAAGGTGCGTACGCACTTCCACCGCTTCATGAAGCGCGTGCACGAAGAAATGAAGACGCTGCCGGGCGAGAAAAACCCGCTGACCATCATCGCCAAGCGTTTCTCCGATGAGGCGCGGGTGATTTGTTTCGACGAATTCTTCGTCTCCGACATCACCGATGCCATGATCCTCGGCACCCTGATGGAAGAGCTGTTCAAGAACGGCGTGACCCTGGTTGCGACCTCGAACATCGTGCCCGACGGCTTGTACAAGGACGGCCTGCAACGCGCGCGCTTCCTGCCGGCCATCGCGCTGATCAAGCAGAACACCGAGATCGTCAACGTTGACAGCGGCGTCGACTATCGCCTGCGTCACCTTGAGCAAGCGGAGCTTTACCACTACCCGCTGAACGATGCCGCGCTCGACAGCCTGAAAAAAAGCTTCCGCGCGCTCACGCCGGAATGCACCAAGGCGGTCGAAAACGACAAGCTGATGATCGAGAACCGCGAAATCATCGCGCTGCGCACCTGCGATGACGTGGCCTGGTTCGAGTTCCGCCAGCTGTGCGACGGCCCACGCAGTCAGAACGACTACATCGAACTGGGCAAGATTTTCCACGCGGTGATCCTGAGCGGCGTGGAACAGATGAGCGTCACCACCGACGACATCGCGCGCCGGTTTATCAACATGGTCGACGAGTTCTACGACCGCAACGTCAAGCTGATCATCTCGGCCGAAGTCGAGCTCAAGGACCTCTATACGGGCGGTCGCTTGAACTTCGAGTTCCAGCGCACGCTGAGCCGCTTGCTGGAAATGCAGTCCCACGAGTTCCTGTCGCGCGGGCACAAACCCTAAAAGCGACACGCATAAATGGTGGGAGGGGGCTTGCCCCCGATAGCGGTGTTTCAGGCCAGGTGTACTGACTGAGCTACCGCTATCGGGGGCAAGCCCCCTCCCACTTTTTTTACGGTGTTTGACCCTGCTTAAGCGGCCTGCTGGAACTGCTGCCGGTATTGGTTCGGCGACAGCTCGGTGTGCTGGCGGAACAGCCGCGCAAAGAAACTCGCATCGTCGTAACCCACCTCATAGCTGATGGTCTTGATGCTTTTGCGGCTGCCCGAGAGCAAGCCTTTGGCGGTCTCGATGCGCAGGCGTTGCAGGTAATGCAGCGGCTTGTCGCCGGTAGCGGTCTGGAAACGGCGCATGAAGTTGCGGATGCTCATGCCGTGTTCCCGAGCGACGTCTTCGAAGCGGAACTTGTCGGCAAAGTGCTCTTCGAGCCAGTGCTGGATCTGCAGGATGATCACGTCCTGGTGCAGCTTCTGCCCACCAAAACCAATGCGGCCCGGTGCGTAGCTGCGTTGCACTTCGTAGAGGATGTCGCGGGCCACGGCCTGGGCGATGTTGGCGCCGCAGAAGCGTTCGATCAGGTAGATATAAAGGTCGCACGCCGAGGTGGTGCCGCCAGCGCAATACACGTTGTCGGCGTCGGTCAGGTGCTTGTCCTGGTTGAGCTGCACCTTGGGGAAGCGTTCGCTGAAGGCATTGAAGAAACGCCAGTAAGTGGTCGCTTCCTTGCCATCCAGCAATCCGGCCTCGGCCAGCCAGAACACACCAGTGGCCTCACCGCAGAGTACAGCGCCGCGGGCGTGTTGCTGGCGCAGCCAGGGCAGCACTTGCGGGTAGCGGGTGCACAGCGCGTCGAAGTCGTCCCAGAAGGCCGGTAGCACGATGATGTCGGCGTCTTCCAGGCCGCCGTCCACCGGCATGATCACATCACTGAAGCTGCGCACCGATTGCCCGTCGGGGCTGACAAGACGCGTTTCAAACGCCGGGGTCAGGCCCAGGCCTTGTTGTTTGCCATAACGCAGGCTGGCCAGATGGAAGAAATCCTTGGCTTGCATGAGGGTGGAAGCGAATACCCGATCAATGGCCAAAATGCTGACGCGCCGCAGGGGCGTGGAGATTTGGTTAGACATAATTTCATTTATTCTTATAGGGGAAAGTGGTCACCAGACGGCTGGATCGTCTTATTTTTTGTCGCATGTGTCCAGTGTCCCGTGACGGCTTCGCGGCATAGGCTCTGTGGTCTGGTCTTTGTCCGACAATCCACGCAGGTGACCCATGATCCCCAGAACCTTGTTCAGCTCGGAGCACGAGCTCTTTCGCGAGAGCGTGCGCACCTTCCTTGAAAAACACGCCGCGCCGTTCCATGGGCAATGGGAGAAACAGGGCTATATCGACCGTGCGTTGTGGAGCAAGGCGGGGGAGGCGGGGATGCTCTGCTCCCATTTGCCGGAAGCGTATGGCGGCCTGGGCGCCGACTTTCTCTACAGCGCGGTGGTGATCGAAGAGGTCAGCCGCCTCGGTTTGACGGGCATCGGTTTCTCGCTGCATTCAGACATCGTCGCGCCGTACATCCTGCATTACGGCAGTGAGGCGCTTAAGCAGAAGTACCTGCCCAAATTGATTTGCGGTGAAATGGTGACGGCCATCGCCATGACCGAGCCAGGGGCGGGTTCCGACTTGCAGGGCGTGAAGACCACTGCGGTGCTGGACGGCGATGAGTACGTGATCAATGGCTCAAAGACCTTCATCACCAATGGCTTTCTCGCCGAGCTGGTGATCGTCGTGGCCAAGACCGATCCCAAGGCCGGCGCCAAGGGCACCAGCCTGTTTGTGGTGGAAGCCGACACGCCGGGCTTCGACAAGGGCAAGCGCCTGGAGAAGGTAGGCATGAAGGCCCAGGACACCTCGGAGCTGTTTTTCCAGGACGTGCGCGTGCCCAAGGGCAACCTGCTGGGGCAGGCGGGCATGGGCTTCGCCTATTTGATGCAGGAGTTGCCGCAGGAGCGTTTGACCGTGGCGATTGGTGCGCTCTCATCGGCGGAGGCGGCGCTGCAATGGACCTTGGAATACACGCGCGAGCGCAAGGCGTTCGGCAAGGCGATTGCCGATTTCCAGAACACTCGGTTCAAGTTGGCGGAGATGGCGACGGAGATTCAGATCGGTCGCGTGTTTGTCGACCAGTGCATGGCGTTGCACCTGGAAGGCAAGCTCGACGTGCCTACCGCAGCGATGGCCAAGTACTGGGCCACGGACCTGCAGTGCAAGGTGCTCGACGAGTGCGTGCAGTTGCACGGCGGTTACGGCTTCATGTGGGAATACCCGATCGCGCGGGCCTGGGCGGATGCGCGGGTGCAGCGGATTTATGCGGGGACTAACGAAATCATGAAGGAGATTATTGCGCGAGCGCTTTGATCCTAGGGTGTAAGGGCTGTTGTGGCGAGCGGGCTTGCCCCCGTTGGGCTGCGCAGCAGCCCCAAACCTCACACCTCAATCTTACTGAAAGAATCAGGCGGTCTTGCTTGGGGGCGCTGCGCAGCCCAACGGGGGCAAGCCCCCTCGCCACAAGGGATCAATCAAGGCGCAGGGTTCGGATGATCCTTCTGAATCGCTTCGATCCCTTCCAATACCTCTTTGGACAGCGTCAGGTCAGCGCTGGCAATGTTGCTATCCAGTTGCTCCAAAGACGTCGCGCCAATGATGTTGCTGGTCACAAACGGCTGTTGCGTCACGAACGCCAAGGCCATTTGCGCTGGGTCCAGGCCGTGTTCACGCGCCAGCGCCACATAACGGCTGCACGCGGCTTCGGACTGCGGGTTGAAGTAGCGGCTGAAACGGCTGTATTCGGTCAGGCGTGCCTTGGCCGGGCGTGCGCCGTTCTCGTACTTGCCGCTGAGCATGCCGAACGCCAGGGGCGAATACGCGAGCAGCCCGCACTGTTCACGAATCGCCACTTCCGCCAGGCCCACTTCAAAGCTGCGGTTGAGCAGGTTGTAAGGGTTCTGGATCGACACCGCGCGGGTCCAGCCACGGGCTTCGGCCAGGGCGAGGAACTTCATGGTGCCCCACGGGGTTTCGTTGGACAGGCCGATGTGGCGGATCTTGCCGGCTTTTACCTGCTCGTCCAGTGCTTCGAGGGTTTCTTCCAGCGGGGTGAGGTCGTCTTCGTCCTTGTGCTTGTAGCTCAACTGGCCGAAGAAGTTGGTGCTGCGTTCCGGCCAGTGCAGCTGGTAGAGGTCGATCCAGTCGGTTTGCAGGCGCTTGAGGCTGGCGTCCAGCGCTTCGACAATGTGCTTGCGGTTGTGGCGCAGGTGGCCATCGCGGATGTAGTCGATGGTGTTGCCGGGGCCGGCGATCTTGCTGGCGAGGATCCAGTCGGCACGGTCGCCGCGGCTTTTGAAGTAATTACCGATGTAACGCTCGGTGGTGGCATAGGTGTCGGCCTTGGGCGGCACCGGGTACATTTCCGCCGTGTCGAGGAAGTTGATCCCCGCGGCCTTGGCCCGTTCGATCTGCGCGAAGGCCTCTGCCTCGCTGTTCTGCTCACCCCAGGTCATGGTGCCCAAGGCTATCGCGCTTACGTTCAGATCGGTTCGGCCCAGCTGTCGATAATCCATCGGGTACTCCTTCGGGGAAAACAATCATAAAAGCAGGTTGAATTTTTTTTCGCAATCTGCATAATTGCCCACCTCTTTCTGCAGTGGAAGTGATGCGCCGCCTGCCGAAGAATCTTGCCGTTGAACGGACGCGCCGACCCGAGCCCCCGATAGCGTCTGTATCCGGCTGCCTTTGACTTGTCAAAGTACGCACTATTCAGTAAGATCCGCCGTCTAATTTACAGGGCGGCCCCTGAGGCTATTAAAGAATGACAACTTTTACTGCAAAACCGGAAACAGTTCAGCGCGACTGGTTTGTCGTCGACGCCGCTGGTCAGACCCTGGGTCGTCTGGCCACTGAAGTCGCCAGCCGTCTGCGTGGCAAGCACAAGCCTGAGTACACCCCTCACGTTGACACCGGTGACTACATCGTGATCATCAACGCTGAGCAGGTACGTGTTACCGGCAACAAAGCGCAAGACAAAATGTACTACCGTCACTCCGGTTTCCCAGGCGGTATCAAGTCTTCGAACTTTGAAGGCCTGATTTCCAAGAAGCCTGAAGCCCCGATCGAAATCGCGGTCAAAGGCATGCTGCCGAAGGGCCCACTGGGTCGCGATATGTTTCGCAAGCTGAAAGTCTATGCGGGCGCTGTACACCCTCATGCTGCTCAGCAGCCCCAAGAACTGAAGTTTTAACGGAATAGTTCATTATGTCGGCGACTCAAAATTACGGCACTGGCCGTCGCAAAACCGCAACCGCACGCGTTTTCCTGCGTCCGGGCACTGGTAACATCTCGATCAACAACCGCACTCTGGACAACTTCTTCGGTCGCGAAACTGCCCGCATGGTAGTTCGTCAGCCGCTGGAACTGACCGAGACTGTTGAAAAGTTCGACATCTACGTCACCGTTATCGGTGGCGGTGTAAGTGGTCAAGCTGGCGCAATCCGCCACGGTATCACTCGCGCTCTGATGCAGTACGACGAAACCCTGCGTGGCGCACTGCGCAAAGCTGGCTTCGTAACTCGCGATGCTCGTGAAGTTGAACGTAAGAAAGTCGGTCTGCGTAAAGCGCGTAAGCGTCCGCAGTACTCGAAGCGTTAATTCGCTTTACGTTCCACAAAAACGCCCAACTCCTCACGGAGCTGGGCGTTTTTTATTGCCTGCGATTTATGCACAAATTTCGCCGTGACAACTTGCCACATCCGTAGACCCCCTATACTACAAGGCCTGGAGAGGGAGCCCCGGGCAATTCCCTTGTCATACGTGGGGCTTTTCATTACCATTCGGCAAAATTTTTATAAGTAAAGATTCAACACTTAGTAGACGCCTGATTTAACAGGCCAAAAAGCTGATGGGAGAGGACTGAATGAGCAATGACGGCGTGAATGCAGGCCGGCGTCGCTTCTTGGTAGCAGCCACATCCGTGGTGGGTGCTGCAGGAGCGGTGGGGGCTGCGGTCCCGTTCGTGGGGTCATGGTTTCCCAGTGCCAAGGCGAAAGCCGCAGGTGCACCGGTGAAGGTGAATGTCAGCAAGATCGACCCAGGCCAGCAGATGATTGCTGAGTGGCGCGGTCAGCCGGTCTTCATCGTTCGTCGTACTGAGGAAATCCTGGGGAATCTGAAAAAAATCGAAGGTCAGCTGTCTGATCCCGACTCGAAGAATTCCGACCAACCCGCCTACGTCGATAAGGAAATCCGTTCGATCAAGCCAGAGATTCTGCTGCTGATCGGTATCTGCACCCACCTCGGCTGCTCGCCTACCTTCCGCCCTGAAGTTGCTCCTGCCGACCTGGGCAAAGACTGGGTGGGTGGTTACTTCTGCCCTTGCCATGGCTCTCACTACGACCTGGCCGGCCGCGTCTACAAGTCACAACCCGCACCACTGAACCTGCCAGTTCCGCCACATCACTACGAGACTGACAGTGTCATTGTCATTGGCGTCGACGAGGGGGAGAAAGCCTGATGAGCAAGTTCATGGATTGGGTGGATGCGCGCTTCCCCGCTACCAAAATGTGGGAAGACCATCTCAGCAAATATTACGCACCAAAAAACTTCAACTTCTTCTACTTCTTCGGCTCCCTGGCACTGTTGGTGCTGGTCAACCAACTCGTCACCGGCGTCTGGCTGACGATGAGCTACACACCTTCGGCTGAAGAGGCCTTTGCGTCAGTTGAAGGGATCATGCGCGACGTCGAGTACGGCTCGATCCTGCGTTTGCTTCACTCCACCGGCGCCTCGGCGTTCTTCATCGTGGTCTACATGCACATGTTCCGTGGCTTGCTCTACGGCTCATACCAAAAACCCCGCGAGCTGGTGTGGGTGTTTGGCATGCTGATCTATCTGGCGCTGATGGCCGAGGCCTTCATGGGTTACCTGCTGCCATGGGGTCAGATGTCGTACTGGGGCGCTCAGGTGATCATCTCGCTGTTCGGCGCGATCCCGGTCATCGGCAACGACCTGACCCAGTGGATTCGGGGTGACTACCTGATCTCCGGCATCACCTTGAACCGCTTCTTCGCCTTGCACGTTGTGGCCCTGCCGATCGTGATTCTGGGCCTGGTGGTGCTGCACATCCTGGCGCTGCACGAAGTGGGGTCGAACAACCCCGATGGCGTCGACATCAAGAAGCATAAAGACGAAAACGGCATCCCGCTGGACGGCATTCCGTTCCACCCGTACTACACCGTCAAAGACATTGTCGGCGTGGTGGTGTTCTTGTTCATCTTCTGCTCGATCGTGTTCTTTTTCCCGGAGATGGGCGGGTATTTCCTCGAGAAGCCTAACTTCGAACAGGCCAACGCCTTCAAGACGCCTGAGCACATTGCACCGGTCTGGTACTTCACGCCGTTCTACGCGATCTTGCGGGCCATTCCAGACAAGCTCATGGGCGTTGTTGCCATGGGTGCGTCGATTGCGCTGTTGTTCGTCCTGCCGTGGCTTGACCGCAGCCCGGTCAAGTCGATGCGCTACAAAGGCTGGTTGAGCCGAATCTGGCTGGTGGTGTTCTGCATCGCGTTCATGCTACTGGGCTGGACCGGCGTCCAGGCACCGACGCCTTCGCTGACGTTGCTGTCGCAGGTCTGCACCTTCCTGTATTTCGCCTACTTCATTCTGATGCCGTTCTACACCCGGCTCGAGAAGACCAAACCGGTTCCGGAAAGGGTGACTGGCTGATGAAAAAGTTATTCGTTGCTTTGATGCTTGCGGCACTGCCGCTACTGTCCTTCGCGGCCGAGCATGGCCCGGAACTGGAAAAAGTCGATATCGACGTCTCTGACAAAGCTGCAATGCAAGATGGTGCGCGTACCTTCGCCAACTACTGCATGGGCTGCCACAGCGCCAAGTTCCAGCGCTATGAGCGGGTTGCCGATGACCTCGGTATCCCGCATGAGCTGATGCTGGAGAAACTGGTGTTCACCGGCGCCAAGATCGGCGACCACATGAACATCGGCATGCAGCCTGCCGACGCCAAGGCCTGGTTCGGTGCCGCACCGCCTGACCTGACCCTGGTGGCGCGCGTGCGGGGTACCGATTGGCTGTACGGCTACCTTAAATCCTTCTACGAAGACCCGACGCGCCCTTGGGGGGTGAACAACAAAGTCTTCCCGAACGTCGGTATGCCTAACGTTCTGGTCGGCCTGCAGGGTCGCCAAGTGGTAGGATGCAAGCAGGTTCAGGTCGTTGAAGACGGCAAGAAGCAATATGATCCGTTGACCGGCACGCCTCTGACGCATGAAGCGTGTGATCAACTGACCATAGTGCCCAAGACCGGTACGCTGAACGAAGAGCAGTTTGACGAGAAGGTCAAGAATCTGGTGACCTTCCTGGCCTACTCGGCCAACCCGGTCAAACTGCAACATCAGCGCATCGGTACCTATGTATTGCTGTACCTGGCCTTCTTTTTCGTATTCGCCTATCTGCTTAAACGCGAATACTGGAAGGATGTGCATTGATCCAACCGTAAGCAATTGCTGTTAATCTTGCGCGCCCAGCGGCATCTCTGAACACGTAGCGGTCTGGTTGAACCAGGCTCTACAGAGATGCTCTCTGGGCGCGCTCGTTTTTGAGCTTTCGATAATTTCAACAAGCGAGGAGGACCGCCATGGGCGTGACCAACCGGTTGGCCTGTTACTCCGACCCCGCCGACCACTATTCCCACCGAGTACGCATCGTGCTCGCAGAGAAGGGTGTCAGCGCCGAGATCATCAGTGTGGAGGTGGGACGTCATCCGCCGAAACTGATCGAAGTGAACCCTTACGGCAGCTTGCCCACCCTGGTCGATCGTGACCTGGCGTTGTGGGAGTCAACCGTGGTGATGGAATACCTGGATGAGCGTTACCCGCATCCCCCTTTGCTGCCGGTGTACCCGGTGGCGCGTGCCAACAGCCGCCTGCTGATCCATCGGATCCAGCGTGACTGGTGCGGGCTGGTGGATGTGATTCTGGATTCACGCAGTAAAGAAGCCGTTCGGGTGCAGGCGCGCAAGGAATTGCGTGAGAGCCTGACCGGCGTTTCGCCGCTGTTCGCCGACAAACCTTTTTTCCTCAGCGAGGAACAAAGCTTGGTGGATTGCTGCCTATTACCCATACTCTGGCGCTTGCCGATCCTGGGCATTGAACTGCCGCGGCCGGCCAAGCCGTTGCTTGATTACATGGAGCGCCAGTTTGCGCGTGAGGCTTTCCAGGCGAGTCTGTCTGGTGTCGAACGCGATATGCGCTAAGGCTTAAGGAGCCGCTGATGAACTCCAGTCGACCCTATTTGGTCCGCGCGCTCTATGAGTGGATTGTGGACAACGATTGCACCCCGCACATGCTGGTCAACTCCGAATTTCCCAAGGTTGACGTGCCTCAAGGCTTTGCCAGTGACGGCCAGATTGTGCTGAACGTATCACCCAGTGCCGTGCGCCACCTGCACATGGACAACGAGGCTGTCAGCTTCGAAGGACGTTTTGGCGGCGTGCCCCATACGCTGTTCGTGCCGATTGGCGCGATTCTCGGGATCTATGCCCGTGAGAATGGCCAAGGCATGGTGTTCGATCTGGAGTCGCCTTTCGAGGACGACGAATCGATCGAAGGCGAAGGCGGTGATGATGTACCACCGCCAGACTCCGAGCCACCGCGTCCAAGCGGCCGGCCGAGCCTGAAAGTGGTGAAGTAAGCGGCTTTCACCCTCGGGTGAGCCTGAAAAATGCCTCGACACGCGTCGGGGCATTTTTTTGCGCGAAGGATGTGGATGAAAGTCGCGACACAACGGTGATCGTACAACCGCCATGGGCTATGATGCGGGCTCAAGTTCGCCGAGAAAGATGGATCATCATGGAAAACGCCAACACCGCCCCTCGTCTTCCCCGCAAGCGCCGCAGCCTTGCCCAGGAATTGGTCACGGTGTTGTCTGAGCAGATCCGCGACGGTCAACTCAAACGTGGCGATAAGTTGCCCACCGAGTCGGCAATCATGGAAGCCCATGGCGTCAGTCGTACGGTCGTGCGTGAAGCCATCTCACGTTTACAGGCGGCGGGGCAGGTGGAAACCCGTCACGGTATCGGCACCTTTGTGTTGGACACGCCAAGCCCGAGCGGTTTCCGGATTGACCCGGCCACGGTGGTCACGCTGCGCGATGTGTTGGCGATTCTGGAGCTGCGGATCAGCCTGGAAGTGGAGTCCGCCGGCCTTGCCGCGTTACGTCGCAGCGATGAGCAACTGGCCGCCATGCGTGCGGCGCTCGATGCCCTGAATGAAAGCGCGGCCCACGCCGGCGATGCGGTGGCGTCAGACTTTGCGTTTCACCTGGAAATTGCGCTGTCCACCGGCAACCGCTACTTCACCGACATCATGACCCACCTGGGCACCAGCATCATTCCGCGTACCCGCCTGAATTCGGCGCGCCTGGCCCATGATGATCAGCAGCACTACATGGGCCGCCTGAGCCGCGAACACGAAGAGATTTATGAGGCGATTGCCCGCCAGGATTCGGACGCGGCCCGCGCGGCCATGCGCCTGCATTTGACCAACAGCCGTGAACGGCTGCGCCATGCCCATGAAGAGGCAGAAGCGCAGCGCGGTTAACCGGGCAACCGAGTGGTGTCAGGAGTAAATCAATCCAAGTGTGGGAGCGGGCTTGCTCGCGAATGCGGTGTGTCAGTCTGCACATGCATCAACTGAAACAACGCCTTCGCGAGCAAGCCCGCTCCCACATTTTGACCTCCTTGGCCTGGAGTTTTGTGTTTACTTAATTGGCCGGTTGGTTGGGCTTGTAGTCCTTGAGCAGCAGGTAAGTGCTCCAACCCCACCAATCATTGGTCCAGTGTTTGTCGTTCAGGTCATTCACGTCCTTGCGGCGCAGCACCTTGTCGCCTTCCATCTTGAACAGCGGCGAAAAGTTGTTCGCCGGGTTCTGCGCGGCGTTCAAATCCGGCACATACAGCGGCGCCTTGAAGTTGGCCGGGGAGGGCGCCACACCGCTGATAAAGGTCTCGAAGACCTCATCGGCCGAGGCCTGAACCGCCCGTTTGACCATCGCCCGATTGTCCGCGTCGATGGCATCGAAATAGCGTTTATCCCCATAGGCGTGCCATTGATCACCCTTGGCGTTGCGCACCTTGAGCCCGAACTTGCTGTCCTCATCGTGCATGAAGCGGCTGATCAGCGAGCCCAGTTCGCCAGGCGTCACCACCGCCGCCAATTGCTTGCGCGGCACGCGCAGGTGGCCAGCGGAAAACAGGTCGGTCAAAAAGTGATCAGCAAAGCCGTTCATGGCGTAGGCCAGTTCCAGTGCCTGATCGGTGCCGGTTTGATGGGCCACGACCGCCTGTTGCAGTGCCGCCGTATGGCCAGCCAAATACGCTGACAGCGCCCATTCGCCAAAGTGGTCAGCGTTATCTGCGGCCAATTTCAGGTAGCGCCCCAGTGGAATCAGCGCCGAAACCGCACTGCCGCCGCCAGTGATGCGGTTCCATTCCTCGGACAACGTATCACCCAGCGCGTCATAGGCTTCATGCGGTTGTTTGCCGTCCTTGATCGCCTGGTTCACTGCGTTGATCTCCTTTTGCATGACCGCGAGGATTTTCCCGGCTTCTTCACGCGAGGCCGGTAGCACTGCCAGCGTGTTGAAGGCGGCGGTAAAGCGTTGCACGCGCTCGGCCGGTGAGGCGCCGTCGCTGATGGCCTGGCCGGGAATGCCATAGAAGTCGCCGCCCAGGGCGATCACTTGGCCGTAGGTCAGCGCCAGGCCGTTGGGCAGGTGCAGTTCGACTTGCCGCGCAGGAATCGCCGGAGCGTCCTTGACGAAACGCAGCAGGGTGTCATCGCCGATGGCCGTGTGTTCACCGCCTTCAAAACGTAGGGTGGGTGGGGTTTTTTCGGGTGCTGCGAGTTCAAGACCTGACATGTTAGCTCCTTGCTATGTCGTAGGAATCTTCCGTAATAACTGTATGCATATACAGTTATTCGGAGCATAGAGGAATAATTTCCTACGTCAAGAAGCTGCTTTTAAACGCCGGCCTACGGATGAAGCCCGATGAATTGCAGTTGACGAATCCTTTTATAGTTGTACGATGACGTACGACATCAACAAACCAACAATAACCTTTCGACAGAAAGTCTTCGCCCAGGGTGTTCGAATAATGAATCCACAAGAACTGAAGTCCATCCTCTCCCACGGTCTGCTGTCTTTCCCCGTGACCGATTTCAATGCGCAGGGTGACTTCCACCAGGCCGGCTACATCAAGCGTCTGGAATGGCTCGCCCCGTACGGCGCCACCGCCTTGTTCGCCGCCGGCGGCACCGGTGAGTTTTTTTCCCTGGCTGCCAGCGAATATTCCCAAGTGGTGAAGACCGCTGTTGATACCTGCGCCACCAGCGTGCCGATTCTTGCTGGTGTGGGTGGTTCGACCCGCCAGGCCATCGAGTACGCCCAAGAGGCTGAACGCCTCGGTGCCAAAGGCTTGCTGTTGCTGCCGCACTACCTGACTGAAGCCAGCCAGGACGGCGTCGCCGCCCACGTGGAAGCGGTGTGCAAGTCGGTCAAGATCGGCGTGGTGGTCTACAACCGCAACGTTTGCCGCCTGACTGCGCCTCTGCTGGAACGCCTGGCTGAACGCTGCCCGAACCTGATCGGCTACAAAGACGGCCTGGGTGACATTGAGTTGATGGTATCGATCCGCCGTCGCCTGGGTGACCGTTTCAGCTACCTCGGCGGCCTGCCGACTGCAGAGGTTTACGCCGCTGCCTACAAGGCCCTGGGCGTGCCGGTGTACTCCTCGGCGGTGTTCAACTTCATCCCGAAAACCGCGATGGACTTCTACCACGCGATTGCCAAGGACGATCACGCCACCGTCGCCAAGATCATCGACAACTTCTTCCTGCCTTACCTCGACATCCGTAACCGCAAAGCCGGTTATGCCGTGAGCATCGTCAAGGCCGGTGCAAAAATCGCTGGCTACGACGCAGGCCCGGTGCGCACGCCGCTGACCGACCTGCTGCCGGAAGAATACGAAGCCCTGGCCGCGCTGATCGACAAGCAAGGTCCGCAGTAACTCATCAACAAGGCCGCTGAGAGATCAGCGGCCTTTTGCGTCAGGAGAAGATTTGTGTCCCAAGCCAAACGTTTTGAGAACTACATCAACGGCGAGTGGGTGGCCGGTGCCGACTACTGCAACAACATCAACCCGTCGGAGTTGTCCGATGTCATTGGCGAATACGCCAAGGCCGACGTAGCCCAAGTCAACGCCGCCATCGATGCCGCCCGCGCCGCCTTCCCGGCCTGGTCGACCTCCGGCATCCAGGCTCGCCACGATGCGCTGGATAAAGTCGGCAGTGAAATCCTCGCCCGCCGTGAAGAACTCGGCACCTTGCTGGCCCGTGAAGAGGGCAAGACCCTGCCCGAAGCCATCGGCGAAGTGACCCGCGCTGGTAACATTTTCAAGTTCTTCGCCGGTGAATGCCTGCGCCTGTCCGGTGACTACGTGCCATCGGTGCGCCCAGGCGTCAATGTGGAAGTCACCCGCGAAGCCCTGGGTGTGGTCGGCTTGATCACCCCGTGGAACTTCCCGATTGCGATCCCTGCCTGGAAAATTGCCCCGGCGCTGGCCTACGGCAACTGCGTAGTGATCAAACCAGCCGAATTGGTGCCGGGTTGCGCCTGGGCTTTGGCCGAAATTATCTCCCGCGCCGGCTTCCCTGCCGGTGTGTTCAACCTGGTGATGGGCAGCGGCCGTGTGGTTGGCGACGTGTTGGTCAACAGCCCGAAAGTCGACGGTATCAGCTTTACCGGTTCGGTCGGCGTGGGCCGTCAGATCGCCGTCAGCTGCGTGTCGCGCCAGGCCAAAGTGCAGTTGGAAATGGGCGGCAAGAACCCGCAGATCATCCTCGACGACGCCGACCTCAAGCAGGCCGTCGAGCTGTCGGTACAGAGCGCGTTCTACTCCACCGGCCAGCGTTGCACTGCCTCCAGCCGCTTGATCGTCACCGCCGGTATTCACGACCAATTCGTCGCGGCCATGGCCGAGCGCATGAAGTTGATCAAAGTCGGCCACGCGTTGAAAAGCGGCACCGACATCGGCCCGGTGGTTTCCCAGGCCCAGTTGGACCAGGACATGAAGTACATCGACATCGGCCAAAGCGAAGGTGCGCGGCTGGTCAGCGGTGGCGGCCTGGTGACCTGCGACACCGAAGGCTACTACCTGGCGCCGACGCTGTTTGCCGACAGCGAAGCCGCCATGCGCATCAGCCGTGAAGAGATCTTCGGCCCAGTAGCCAACGTGGTGCGCGTAGCGGATTACGAGGCGGCGCTGGCCATGGCCAACGACACCGAATTCGGCCTGTCGGCGGGCATTGCCACCACCTCGCTCAAGTACGCCAACCACTTCAAGCGCCACTCCCAGGCCGGGATGGTGATGGTCAACCTGCCGACTGCCGGTGTGGATTACCACGTGCCGTTCGGTGGCCGTAAGGGCTCCTCGTATGGTTCGCGCGAGCAAGGTCGCTATGCGCAAGAGTTCTACACCGTGGTGAAGACCAGCTACATCGGTTCGTAACACGTAACACCTGTGGGAACCGGCTTGTGTGGGAGCTGGCTCGCCTGCGATAGCGGTACATCAGTCACAGAGAGTTTGACCGATACACCGCCATCGCAGGCAAGCCAGCTCTCACAGAAAGCGGTTCCTGCACTTAAAACAGAATGCTTACCCGCAAAAAAAATAATTAGTGGGAGTACATCTTCATGCAAGCGACCAAGCCGACCCACGTCCGCTATTTGATCCTGCTCATGCTGTTTCTGGTGACCACGATCAACTACGCCGACCGGGCCACTATCGCCATCGCCGGCTCCAGCCTGCAAAAAGACCTCGGTATCAGCGCGGTCACCCTCGGTTATATCTTCTCCGCATTCGGTTGGGCCTACGTGGCCGGGCAAATCCCCGGTGGCTGGTTGCTGGATCGGTTCGGCTCGAAAAAAGTCTATGCCCTGAGCATCTTCACCTGGTCGCTGTTCACCATCCTGCAAGGCTATGTCGGTGAGTTTGGCGTCTCCACCGCGATCGTCGCGCTGTTTATGCTGCGCTTTCTGGTGGGCCTGGCGGAAGCGCCGTCATTCCCCGGCAATGCGCGCATTGTGGCCGGCTGGTTCCCCACCGCCGAACGCGGTACGGCCTCGGCGATTTTCAACTCGGCGCAGTACTTCGCCACGGTGCTGTTCGCGCCGCTGATGGGCTGGATCGTCTACACCTTTGGCTGGCAGCACGTGTTTATCGTGATGGGCGGGATTGGCGTGCTGTTCTCGCTGATCTGGCTGAAAATTATCCACAGCCCGCGCCAGCACCCGATGATCAACGACGCTGAACTCAAGTACATCTGCGAGAACGGTGCGATGGTCGACATGGACCAGGAAAAGACCAAGGGCCAGAAAACCGACGGTCCGAAGTGGGACTACATCCGCCAGCTGCTGACCAACCGCATGATGCTCGGTGTGTACCTGGGCCAGTACTGCATCAATGGCATCACCTATTTCTTCCTGACCTGGTTCCCGGTGTACCTGGTGCAGGAGCGTGGCATGACCATCCTCAAGGCGGGCTTCATTGCCTCGTTGCCGGCCATCTGCGGGTTTATCGGCGGGGTGTTGGGTGGTTTGATTTCCGATTACCTGCTGCGCAAAGGCCATTCCCTGACGTTTGCGCGCAAGGCGCCGATCATTGGCGGGTTGCTGGTGTCGTGCAGCATCGTGGCGTGCAACTACGTGGATATCGAATGGATGGTGGTGGGCTTCATGGCGTTGGCCTTCTTCGGTAAGGGCGTTGGCGCACTGGGTTGGGCGGTAGTGTCTGACACCTCACCGAAACAAATCGCCGGTCTCAGTGGCGGTCTGTTCAATATGTTTGGCAACCTGGCCTCCATCAGCACACCGATTGTGATCGGCTACATCATTGCCACCACTGGCTCGTTCAAGTGGGCCCTGGTGTTCGTCGGTGCCAACGCCTTGCTGGCGGTGTTCAGCTACCTGGTGATCGTCGGCCCGATCAAGCGTGTGGTACTCAAAGAGCCGCCCAGCAGCAAAGGGCCTGAGCTGACCCAACTTACCCAAGCGCATTCCTGAGGGGCGATGTAATGCAGTTGATTGAACATGCCGACTCGCCGCGCTCGATCCGTTTGCACGAGCGCGACAACGTAGTGATCGTGGTCAACGATCAAGGCGTACCGGCCGGGACCGAGTTCCCGGACGGCCTGGTGACCGTGGATTTCATTCCGCAGAGCCACAAGGTGACGCTGGAAGATATCCCCGAAGGCGGTCAGATTATTCGCTACGGGCAGACCATTGGTTACGCCCTGGCGCCGATTCCACGTGGCAGCTGGGTGCAGGAAGATCAACTGCGCATGCCCACCGCGCCGCCGCTGGACAGCTTGCCGCTGTCCACCGAGGTGCCTGAAACCCAGGCGCCGCTGGAAGGCTTTACGTTTGAGGGTTACCGCAACGCCGACGGCACCGTGGGCACGCGCAATATTCTGGGCATCACCACCACGGTGCAGTGCGTCACCGGTGTGCTGGACCATGCGGTCAAGCGCATCAAGGATGAATTGCTGCCCAAATACCCGAATGTCGATGACGTGGTGGCGCTGACCCACAGCTACGGCTGCGGCGTGGCGATCACTGCGACGGATGCGTACATCCCGATCCGCACCGTGCGCAACCTGGCGCGCAACCCGAACCTGGGCGGCGAAGCGCTGGTGATTAGCCTGGGCTGCGAGAAGCTGCAGGCCGGGCAGGTGATGCACGACAACGACAGCTCCGTCGACTTGAGCGAGCCGTGGCTGTATCGGCTGCAGGATTCCAGCCATGGCTTAACCGAGATGATCGAGCAGATCATGGCGCTGGCCGAAGTGCGCTTGAAGAAACTCGACCTGCGCCGCCGCGAAACCGTGCCGGCGTCGGAGCTGATTCTGGGCATGCAGTGCGGCGGCAGCGATGCGTTTTCCGGCATCACCGCCAACCCGGCGCTCGGCTATGCCTCGGACCTGCTGCTGCGGGCCGGGGCGACGGTGATGTTTTCCGAAGTGACTGAAGTGCGTGACGCCATTTACCTGCTGACCGCTCGTGCCCAGAGCAAAGAAGTGGCCCAAGCGCTGGTCAGGGAAATGGACTGGTACGACCGCTACCTGGCCAAAGGCGAGGCGGATCGCAGTGCCAATACCACGCCGGGCAACAAGAAAGGCGGGTTGTCGAATATCGTCGAGAAGTCCTTGGGCTCGATCGTCAAATCCGGCAGCAGCGCGATCAACGGCGTGCTCGGCCCGGGCGAGCGCTTCAAAGGCAAAGGCCTGATCTTTTGCGCCACGCCAGCCAGTGATTTTGTTTGCGGCACCTTGCAACTGGCGGCCGGGATGAACCTGCATGTGTTCACCACCGGGCGCGGCACGCCGTATGGGCTGGCGATGGCGCCGGTGGTGAAGGTCTCGACGCGTACGGAATTGGCGCAGCGCTGGCCGGACCTGATCGATATCGACGCCGGACGCATCGCCACCGGGCGTGCGAGCATTGAGGAATTGGGCTGGGAGTTGTTTCACTTCTACCTGGATGTGGCCAGCGGCAAGAAGCAGACGTGGGCGGAGCGGCATAAGCTGCATAACGACATTACGTTGTTCAACCCGGCGCCTATCACCTGAGACCGACGCGGCCCCTGTAGGAGCAGGCTTGCCTGCGACTGCAGTGTGTCAGTCAGCCCATCGGTTGCTGACACTCCGCTGTCGCAGGCAAGCCAGCTCCCACAGTTGATGGGTGAATACCTTCAACTGTGGGAGGGGGCTTGCCCCCGAAGGCGGCCTACCAGACGCCGCACGGCCGCATGGCTTATCATTAGCCACCTGACGACACCCACCAAGGTTCTTCCCGGCATGCTGGCTATCTTCCTCACCACCCTCACCATCACCGCGCCGGTGTTTGCCATGCTGTTTCTGGGTGTGCTGCTCAAGCGCATCAACTGGATCAACGACAACTTTATCCACACCGCTTCCTCCCTTGTCTTCAACGTCACCATGCCGGCGCTGCTGTTCCTGGGCATTCTGCACGCCGACCTGCACTCGGCGCTCAAGCCGGGTCTGCTGATCTACTTTGCGCTGGCCACGTTGCTGAGCTTTGCGCTGGCGTGGGGTTGGGCGATTTATCGTTGCCCGCGCGTCGACCGCGGTATCTACACCCAGGGTGCGTTTCGCGGTAACAACGGCGTGATCGGCCTGGCGCTGGCGGCCAGCATGTATGGCGACTACGGCATTTCCCTTGGCGCGATCCTCGCGGCGCTGGTGATCCTGTTCTACAACACCCTGTCGACCATCGTGCTGGCGGTGTACAGCCCGGTGATCAAGTCCGACCCGTGGAGCATCTTCAAAAGCGTGGTGGCCAACCCGCTGATCATCAGCGTGATTGCGGCCGCACCGTTCGCGATTTTCAAGATCGGCCTGCCGGGGTGGCTGGAGTCGTCCGGGCAATACCTGGCGGACATGACCTTGCCGCTGGCATTGATCTGCATCGGCGGCACCTTGTCGCTGGCGGCCTTGCGCAAAAGCGGAAGCATGGCCTTCAGTGCCAGCCTGGTGAAGATGATCGGCCTGCCGCTATTTGCGACGCTGGGCGCATGGCTGCTGGGCTTTAGGGGCCCGGAGCTGGGGATTCTGTTTTTGTACTTTGGCGCACCGACCGCGGCGGCGAGTTTTGTCATGGCCAGGGCGGCCGAGGGCAATCATGAGCTGGCGGCGGCGATTATTGTGATTACGACCTTGATGGCGGCGGTGACCACCAATATCGGGATTTTTGTGTTGCAGGCGGGTGGTTGGATCTGAACGTTGTGGTGGGGGTTGAGGGCCAGTCGCAGGCAAGCCAGCTCCCACAGTTTGATCGGTGAATGCAATCAAAGGTGGGCGCAGGCTTGCCTGCGCTGACTATCCAGCCGTCACGGCTTATCCGCCTGATACGCCTCAATCACTTCCTGCGCCGCCCGAAACGCATCAATCGCTGCCGGCACGCCGGCATACACCGCGCAATGCAGCAGTGCTTCGCGAATCTCTTCCACTGTGCAGCCATTGTTCAGCGCGCCGCGCACGTGGCCCTTGAGTTCCTGCGGGCATTTGAGAGCAGTGAGGGCGGCCAGTGTGATCAGGCTGCGCGTCTTCAGCGGCAGGCCTTCGCGGTTCCACACGCTGCCCCACGCATGTTCGTTGACGAAATCCTGCAGCGGCTGGGTGAACTCGGTGGCATTGCCCAGGGCGCGGTCGACGAACACATCGCCCATGACCTGGCGACGCATTTCAACCCCGGACTTTTTCTGTTCGGTCATTGCGATTCCCTCTTGTGTTGGCGGCGCCAGGCTTGCAGCGAGGTGAACAACACAAACGCGACCAGCGCTGGCAGGACGTAATGCAGCATCAATTGTTCAAGCCGGGTGGCCAGCGGCATGCCGAAGGTAAACGACACCACATGCAGCCCATACGCCAGATACAACCCCAGAAACACCAGGCCTTCAGCGCGGGTGACGCGGTAGCCGCTGTAGAACACCGGCAGGCACAACACCACCACGCCGAGCATCACCGGCAAGTCGAAATCCAGTGCGTTGGGCGACACCGACAACGGCGAGGGCGCCACCAGCGCGGTGAACCCTAGTACGCCAAGCAGGTTGAACAGGTTGCTGCCAATCACGTTGCCCACGGCAATCTCGCGCTCGCCGCGCAACGCGGCAATCAGCGAGGTGGCCAGGCACGGCAGTGAGGTGCCAACACCGATCAGCGTCAGGCCGATGATGCGTTCGGACAGGCCCAGGTCGCTTGCTACATCCACCGCTGCGCCCAGCAGCAAATGCCCGGCCAGCACCAGAATCAACAACCCGCCCAGTATCAACGATGCGCTGCTGAGCCAGGGCGCGCGGGCCACCGTGTCCAACGTGCGTGGACGGCGGGAATGGCGGGTCTGGTAGTGCAAAACACCGAGGTAGGCTATCAGCGCAACCAGTAAGAAAAGGCCGTCGAGCGGTGTCAGTTCTTCATTGCCGGCCAGGGTAAACACCAAGAGGCCGGCGAAAATCATCACCGGGATGTCCAGCCGCACCAACTGCCGCGAGACGCGCAGCGGAATGATCAACGCAGCCAGGCCCAGGGTGACGAGGGTGTTGAAGATACTGCTGCCGATGACGCTGCCCACGGCGATATCGGTATTGCCGGCCAGGGTGGCCTGCAGGCTTACGGTCATCTGCGGCGCACTGCTGCCGAAAGCGACGATGCTCAAGCCGATAATCAGTGGCCGCACCTTGAGGCTGGCCGCCAGGCGCACGGCGGCGCGCACCAGAATCTCGGCGCCGACGATCAGCAACACCAGGCCACTGATCAGTTCGATCAGGCTCCAGGGCGAGAGGGCGGTTAATCCGAAAATGGCCAGGGCTCCTTTATCAGTTGTTCAGCGCCTGCACGCGAACCCGTGCAGTGCCGCTGCCCAGCATACCGAGTTGTTCGGCAGCCTTGCGTGAAACGTCGATCAGGCGCCCACGGGTATGCGGTCCGCGATCGTTGACGCGTACGACCACGAATCTGTTGTTGTTAAGGTTGGTCACCTTGACCTGGGTGCCGAAGGGCAGGCGCCGATGGGCGGCGGTCAGGGTGTTCTGGTTGAAGGGTTCACCGCTGGCAGTCTTGTTGCCATGGTGCTTGGCGCCGTAATAGGAGGCGGTGCCGGTTTCGTCGTAGCCGTTGGGGTCGATGAGGCCGCTGGCGCAACCGGCCAACATAGAGAACAGGGCCAGCAGGCCGAGTAGACGCTTCACGTTAAGTAAGTCCCCATTGTAAATGTGGGAGCTGGCTTGCCTGCGATACAGGCACCTCGGTGTTGCAGTTGCACCGAGGCGCTGCTATCGCAGGCAAGCCAGCTCCCACATGGGGTCCGAGTTGGGCATGAAATCCCGCCCGGACCATTTCACCGCGAATCAGCCTTCGAGCTTGCTTTTCAGCAGTTCGTTCACCTGTTGCGGGTTGGCTTTGCCTTTGGAGGCTTTCATCGCCTGGCCGACAAAGAAGCCGAACATTTTGCCGCGCTTGGCTTCGTCTGCGGCGCGGTATTGCTCGACCTGTTCGGCGTTGGCAGCCAGCATTTCATCGAGAACGGCCGAAATCGCGCCGCTGTCGGTGACTTGCTTGAGGCCGCGCTTCTCGATGATCTCATCGGCGCTGCCTTCGCCTGCGGCCATCGCTTCAAACACGGTCTTGGCGATTTTGCCGGAGATGGTGTTGTCCTTGATGCGCAGCAGCATGCCGCCCAGTTGCTCGGCGGTGACAGGGGCTTCGTCGATTTCCAGGCCCTGTTTGTTCAACAGGCTGCCCAGCTCAACCATCACCCAGTTGGCCGCCAACTTGGCGTCGCCGGCGATGCTCACGACTTTTTCGAAGTAGTTGGCTTGCTCACGGCTGGAAGCCAGCACGCTGGCATCGTAGACCGACAGGCCGAACTGCGCCTGGAAGCGCTCGCGTTTGTGCTGCGGCAATTCCGGCAGGGTGGCGCGGATGTCATTGAGGAACGAGTCTTCAAGCACCACCGGCAACAGGTCCGGGTCGGGGAAGTAACGGTAGTCGTTGGCTTCCTCTTTGCTGCGCATGGCGCGGGTTTCGTCTTTGTTCGGGTCGTACAGGCGAGTCTGCTGGATGACCTTGCCGCCGTCTTCGATCAGTTCGATCTGGCGACGCACTTCGCTGTTGATCGCTTTTTCGATGAAGCGGAACGAGTTGACGTTCTTGATCTCGCAGCGGGTGCCGAACTCGACCTGGCCCTTGGGACGGATCGACACGTTGCAGTCGCAACGCAGCGAACCTTCGGCCATGTTGCCGTCGCAGATGCCCAGGTAACGCACCAGCGCGTGGATCGTCTTGACGTAGGCCACGGCTTCCTTGGCGCTGCGCATGTCCGGCTCGGAGACGATTTCCAGCAATGGCGTGCCGGCACGGTTCAAGTCGATACCGGTAGCGCCGGGGAATTCTTCGTGCAGGCTCTTGCCGGCGTCTTCTTCCAGGTGCGCGCGGGTCACGCCGACCCGTTTGATGGTGCCGTCTTCCAGCGGAATGTCCAGGTAGCCCTTGCCGACAATCGGCAATTCCATCTGGCTGATCTGGTAGCCCTTGGGCAGGTCCGGGTAGAAGTAGTTCTTGCGCGCGAACACGTTGTGCTGGCCGATCTCGGCGTCAATCGCCAGGCCGAACATCACCGCCATGCGCACCGCTTCCTCGTTCAGCACTGGCAGCACGCCAGGCATGCCCAGGTCGACCAGGCTGGCCTGGGTGTTGGGTTCTGCGCCGAACGTGGTGGCGCTACCGGAGAAAATCTTCGATTGGGTGGCGAGCTGGGTATGAATCTCCAGCCCGATCACAACTTCCCATTGCATAGTGTTCTCCTCAGAAGCCGGTTGGGGTGCGAGTGTGCCAGTCGGTGTTCAACTGGTACTGGTGCGCCACATTGAGCAGGCGGCCTTCCTGGAAGTACGGGGCGAGCAACTGCACGCCGACCGGCAGGCCATCGACGAAACCAGCCGGCATGGACAAGCCCGGCAAGCCCGCGAGGTTGGCGGTGATGGTGTACAGGTCTTCCAGGTACTCGGCGATCGGGTCGCCGGTCTTGGCGCCGAGCTTCCAGGCCGGGTTCGGCGTGGTTGGGCCGAGGATCACGTCGACTTCTTCGAAGGCAGCCATGAAATCGTTCTTGATCAGGCGACGGATTTTTTGCGCCTTGAGGTAGTACGCGTCGTAGTAGCCGGCGGACAGGGCGTAGGCACCCACCATGATCCGACGTTGGACTTCGGCGCCAAAGCCTTCGCCGCGCGAGCGTTTGTACAGGTCTTCGAGGCCTTTCGGGTTTTCACAGCGATAGCCGAAGCGCACGCCGTCGAAACGCGACAGGTTGGAAGAGGCTTCTGCCGGCGCGATCACGTAGTAGGCAGGAATCGCGTGCTGGTTGTTCGGCAGGCTGATTTCCTTGATCACGGCGCCGAGCTGTTCCAGCGTCTTGACGCTGTTGTGCACCAGTTCGGCGATACGCGGGTCGAGGCCGGCGCTGAAATACTCTTTCGGCACGCCAATACGCAGGCCTTTGAGCGAGGTATTGAGGCTGGCGCTGTAGTCCGGCACCGGTTCGTCGATGCTGGTGGAGTCCTGCTTATCAAATCCGGCCATACCTTGTAACAAAATCGCGCAGTCTTCAGCCGTGCGTGCCAGCGGGCCGCCCTGATCCAGGCTGGAGGCGTAGGCGATCATGCCCCAACGGGAAACACGACCGTAGGTCGGCTTCAAACCGGTGAGGTTGGTGAACGCGGCGGGCTGACGGATCGAGCCGCCGGTGTCGGTAGCGGTAGCCGCCGGCAGAAAGCGCGCGGCAACCGCGGCAGCCGAACCACCGGACGAACCGCCTGGCACGTGCTCCAGATTCCACGGGTTTTTCACTGCGCCGTAGTAGCTGGACTCGTTGGCAGAACCCATGGCGAATTCGTCCATGTTGGTCTTGCCCAGGGTCACGGCGCCCGCGGCGGCCAGCTTGGACACGACCGTTGCATCGTAGGGCGCCTTGAAGTTGTCGAGCATCTTCGAGCCGCAACTGGTGCGAATGCCCTGGGTGCAGAACAGGTCTTTGTGGGCGATTGGTGCGCCCAGCAGGGCGCCATTCTCACCGTTGGCGCGACGTACGTCGGCGGCCTTGGCCTGGCTCAGGGCCAGCTCTTCGGTGAGGCTGATGAAGCTGTTGACCTTCGGATCAAGCTCGGCGATACGCGCAAGCAGGGTCGTGGTCAGCTCTTCGGAAGAAAACTTTTTGTCGGCGAGACCGCGGGCGATCTCGGCCAGAGTCATGTGATGCATGAAAGGCTCTTTCCCTTTAGTCGATGACTTTCGGAACCAGGTACAGGCCGTTTTCGACCGCTGGCGCGATGGACTGGTAGGCCTCGCGATTATTTCGCTCGGTCACAACGTCTGCGCGCAGGCGCTGGCTGGCTTCCAGCGGGTGAGCCAGGGGCTCGATGCCGTCGGTATTGACGGCCTGCATTTGGTCAACCAGCCCGAGAATGCTGTTCAGGGCTGCGGTGGTCTGTGGAAGATCGGCTTCATTCAGGCCAAGCGAGGCTAGATGAGCGATTTTTTCCACGTCGGAGCGTTCAAGCGCCATGGGATTCTCCAGTGGAAAACAGAACGGAGGGCGTCCGTGTGTTAGATTGTCGGAACACTACCGCATTTCTACGGTCATATGGCCGCGATTGTGGGGGTTGGTGCACAGAAAGTCGGCCAATTTAGCACATTGGCGCCTTGCCCAAAATCCCTGTCGTTGTTAGAGTTTGCCGCACTTTTTTACCCACGCGTTGCCTAGGGTCCTTTCCCCATGTTCAAGAAACTGCGTGGCATGTTTTCCAGCGATCTTTCCATTGACCTGGGCACTGCCAACACCCTTATTTACGTGCGCGAGCGCGGTATCGTTCTGAATGAGCCATCGGTTGTGGCCATTCGGACCCACGGTAATCAGAAAAGTGTCGTTGCCGTTGGCACCGAGGCCAAGCGCATGCTCGGCCGAACACCAGGCAACATCGCTGCCATTCGTCCGATGAAAGACGGCGTGATCGCCGACTTCAGCGTCTGCGAGAAGATGCTGCAGTACTTCATCAACAAGGTTCACGAAAACAGTTTCCTGCAGCCCAGCCCTCGTGTGCTGATCTGCGTTCCATGCAAGTCCACCCAGGTTGAGCGTCGCGCCATCCGTGAATCGGCCCTTGGCGCCGGTGCCCGCGAAGTATTCCTGATCGAAGAGCCTATGGCTGCCGCTATCGGCGCCGGCCTGCCGGTCGAAGAAGCGCGCGGTTCGATGGTGGTGGATATCGGTGGTGGTACCACTGAAATCGCCCTGATTTCCCTGAACGGTGTGGTGTATGCCGAATCCGTGCGCGTAGGCGGCGACCGTTTCGATGAAGCGATCATTACCTATGTGCGTCGTAACTACGGCAGCTTGATCGGCGAATCCACCGCCGAGCGCATCAAGCAGGAAATCGGCACCGCTTACCCGGGCGGCGAAGTGCGCGAAGTTGATGTTCGCGGTCGCAACCTGGCCGAAGGCGTTCCACGTGCTTTCACCCTGAACTCCAATGAAGTGCTGGAAGCTCTGCAAGAGTCCCTGGCCACCATCGTTCAGGCAGTGAAGAGCGCCCTGGAGCAATCGCCTCCGGAGCTGGCTTCCGACATCGCCGAGCGTGGCCTGGTGCTGACCGGTGGTGGCGCCTTGCTGCGCGACCTCGACAAGCTGCTGGCCCAGGAAACAGGCCTGCCGGTGATCGTCGCCGAAGACCCGCTGACCTGCGTCGCCCGTGGTGGTGGCCGTGCACTGGAAATGATGGATAAACACACCATGGACCTGCTTTCCAGCGAATAAGATTGCCGGAATGGTTCATGCTTCGCCCGCAGGCAGCACTTTGCAGTGCTGCCTGTTGGCGTTTATCTTCTTCAATCTGCATCCAGGCCGGTTTGATGCCGTATGAATAAAGAGAACATTTGCCCGGGAGGAGCGGCTTATTAAACCGCTTTTCGCCAAAGGCCCCTCATTGGGCGTGCGCTTATTGGTGCTGGTCGTGCTTTCGGTCGCGCTGATGGTGGTCGATGCCCGCTTTGCACTGCTCAAGCCCGTGCGTAGCCAGATGTCGCTGGTGTTGATGCAGACTTACTGGATCACCGACCTGCCGCAACGGCTTTATCAGGGCGTGGCCAGCCAGTTCGGCAGCCGCACTGAGCTTGTCGCCGAGAACGAAAAACTCAAGACCGAAAACCTGCTCTTGCAGGGGCGCATGCAAAAGCTGGCGGCCCTCACCGAGCAGAACGTTCGGCTGCGCGAGTTGCTTAACTCTTCGGCATTGGTCAACGAGAAGGTCGAAGTGGCCGAGTTGATCGGCATGGACCCCAATCCCTTCACCCATCGCATCATCATCAACAAGGGTGAGCGCGACGGCGTGGTCCTGGGCCAACCGGTGCTCGACGCCCGTGGCCTGATGGGCCAGGTGGTCGAGCTGATGCCCTACACTTCGCGCGTGTTACTGCTGACGGACACCACCCACAGCATTCCGGTGCAGGTCAACCGCAACGGCTTGCGTGCGATTGCCAGCGGTACCGGTAACCCGGAGCGTCTTGAGTTGCGTCATGTGGCCGACACTGCCGACATCAAGGAAGGCGATCTGTTGGTCAGTTCCGGCCTGGGTCAGCGGTTCCCCGCGGGTTACCCGGTAGCGACGGTCAAGGAAGTCATCCACGATTCCGGCCAGCCGTTCGCCATTGTGCGTGCGGTCCCGACGGCTGCCTTGAACCGCAGCCGTTACCTGCTGCTGGTGTTCAGCGACAACCGTACGCCCGAAGAGCGTGCCAACGACGCTGCCCAGGCGCAGGAAGCAGAAGACAAGCAGAACGGCACCGCGCCGGTCATTCCTGCCACGGTGCCAAAACCAGCCTTTGTGGGGCCACCTGCACCTGCCGCGACCCCGGTCGCGCCAGTGGCGACGCCTGTCAAACCTGCGGCCCACAGCGCCCGCCCAGCCAAACCGGCTGCGACCAAGCCACCGGCCGCGACGCCAGCCGCTACAGCGCCAGCGGCTAAACCGCCTGCCACGCCGGCAACCCGACCAGCGGCCGCAGCGCCGGCAACCACGCGGCAGAGGGAGGAATAATGGCCGGTACGCATTCGCGCAATGGCTGGATCGTCTGGCTGACATTCGCCATCGGCTTGCTGCTCAGCGTTTCGCCGTTGCCGCAATTCATGGAAATCCTGCGACCGCTCTGGCTCGCCTTGCTCCTGGCGTTCTGGTCGCTGACCTTGCCGCATAAGGTAGGCATGGTCACAGCGATGTGCCTGGGCTTGGCGGAAGACGTGCTCTATGGCACCTTGCTTGGCCAGAACGCGCTGATCCTGACCCTGATTACTTTCCTGGTGCTGTCATTGCAGCAGCGGTTGCGCATGTTCCCGATGTGGCAGCAGTGCCTGGTGATCCTGGTGATCTTCGGCCTGGCGCAGTTGGTGCAACTGTGGCTCAGCGCATTGACCGGTAACCGCCAGCCGACCCTGGCCCTGGTATTGCCGGCCCTGGTCAGTGCGTTGCTGTGGCCTTGGGTCAGCTTCGGTCTACGTGGTTTACGTCGCCGCTATAAAATCAATTGAATGGATTGCGAGGCTCTGCCTGGTTATCGAACCCTACAGGGAGAGTCTGCAATGAATTCGCTTTATCTGGCCTCGGGCTCCCCAAGGCGGCGTGAACTGTTGACGCAGATCGGTGTGCCTTTCACCGTGGTCAGCGCCGCCATTGATGAAACTCCTCTTACAAACGAATCCGCTGTTGCCTACGTCGAGCGCCTTGCGCACGGCAAGGCCACGGCGGGTTTTGCTGCGCTTGAAAAGACTGCCGGCGCCTGCGTGCTGGGCGCCGACACGGCCGTGATCGTTGATGGTCAGATCCTTGGCAAACCGGTGGACCAGGCCGACGCCCTGGCGATGTTGATGGCCCTGTCGGGACGCGAGCATGACGTCCTCACCGCCATTGCTGTCACCGACGGCGAGCGCAGCGAAACTCGATGTGTAAGCAGCCGGGTACGTTTTCGCGCTATTTCTGTCGAGGAGGCTACAACCTACTGGCACAGCGGCGAACCTCAGGACAAGGCAGGCGGCTATGCTATCCAGGGGCTTGGATCGGTGTTTGTCGCCGGGCTCAATGGCAGCTATTCCGCCGTGGTAGGCCTACCCGTGTGCGAAACCGCGCAACTGCTTGGTCAATTCGGCATACCCTGTTGGCAAAACCTTACCGTGCGCTGAACGCCGTATCCCAGCGCCAAGCCTTAAGCGATCGGTCACTATTGTGAAAACGCCTGAACGAGACCCAGCCATGAGTGAAGAGATTCTGATCAATATCACGCCGATGGAATCGCGCGTGGCGGTGGTAGAGAACGGTGTTCTGCAAGAAGTGCACGTCGAGCGCACCCAGAAGCGCGGCATTGTCGGCAATATCTATAAAGGTAAAGTGGTGCGCGTGTTGCCAGGCATGCAGGCGGCATTTGTCGACATTGGCCTGGACCGCGCCGCGTTTATCCATGCATCGGAAATTTCGCTGCGCGAAGGCCCTGCGGTTGAAAGCATCAGCGCGCTGGTACACGAAGGGCAGAGCCTGGTGGTGCAGGTCACCAAGGACCCGATCGGTTCCAAGGGCGCGCGGCTGACTACTCAACTGTCGATTCCTTCGCGTTACCTCGTGTACATGCCGCGCACTGCGCATGTCGGTATTTCTTTGAAAATCGAGGACGAAGCCGAGCGTGAGCGCCTTAAAAAGGTGGTCAGCGATTGTGTGGCTGCCGAGGGCATCAAGGAAGCAGGTGGTTTCATCCTGCGCACGGCCGCAGAAGGCGCCGGCGCCGATGAAATTCTCATGGATATCCGATACCTGCGGCGCCTGTGGGACCAGATCGGCGCTCAGATCAAAACCATTGGCGCGCCGAGCGTGATCTATGAAGACCTTGGCCTCGCGCTGCGTACATTGCGCGATTTGGTCAGCCCGAAAATCGAGAAAATTCGCATCGACTCGCGGGAAACCTTCCAGCGCACCACACAATTTGTCGCCGAATTGATGCCGGAAATTGCCGACCGCCTGGAGCACTACCCCGGCGAGCGGCCGATCTTCGATCTTTATGGTGTCGAAGACGAAATCCAGAAAGCCCTGGAGCGCAAAGTACCGCTCAAATCCGGCGGCTACCTGGTCGTGGACCCGGCAGAAGCCATGACCACCATCGACGTCAATACCGGCGCGTTTGTCGGCCACCGCAATCTCGAAGAGACCATCTTCAAGACCAACCTTGAAGCCGCCACCGCGATTGCCCGCCAACTGCGCCTGCGCAACCTGGGCGGCATCATCATCATTGACTTCATCGACATGGAAGACGAAGAGCACCAGCGCCAGGTGCTGCGTACCCTCGAGAAGCAACTGGAGCGCGATCACGCCAAGACCAACATCATCGGCATCACCGAGCTGGGCCTGGTGCAGATGACCCGCAAGCGCACCCGCGAAAGCCTTGAGCAAGTGCTCTGCGAACCCTGCAGCAGCTGCCAGGGGCGCGGCAAGCTGAAGACCCCGGAAACGGTTTGCTACGAGATTTTCCGCGAAATCCTACGGGAGGCACGCGCCTATCAGGCCGAAGGTTATAGAGTGCTCGCCAACCAGAAAGTCGTCGATCGGTTACTCGATGAAGAGTCTGGTAACGTCGCCGAGCTGGAGGGTTTTATCGGGCGCACGATTCGCTTCCAGGTCGAAACCATGTATTCCCAGGAACAATATGACGTGGTGCTGCTCTGATCCCCAATCGCTTAATTTCTTCGAGAACGGCAGACCTTGATCTGCCGTCCGTCAACTGCTTTGAGGGTCGCCTGACATGGAGCGTCTGATACGCTTTTTTGCCGCTTTGACCCGTTGGGGCCTGGGCTTGTGTGCCTTGGTGCTGGTGTTGGCTGCGGTGTACGTGAGCCTGGGTCGTGAATTGACCCCGCTGGTGGCTGAATACCGCGCCGAAATCGAAGCCAAGGCTCAGGCTGCGGTGGACATGCCCGTGCAAATCGGCAGCCTTGAAGGCCGCTGGAGCGGTTTCGCTCCCGTGTTGCTGGCTCACGACGTGATGGTCGGCGAGGGCAGCAGTGCCTTGCGCCTGGACCAGGTTGAAGTGGTGCCGGATATCTGGGCCAGCCTGATGGCCCGCGAAGTGCGCATAGCCCACCTGGAAGTCAGCGGGCTGCAGTTGAGCGTCAAGGAAGACAAGGACGGCCACTGGGCGCTCCAGGGCCTGCCGGTACAGGACGATCAGCCATTGGACCCTGAGCAGTTGCTGACGCGCATGCAGATGGTCAAGCGCGTGTCGTTGCTCGATAGCCAGGTCACGCTGCAACCGTTCGGCCAGGCGCCGCTGACCCTGACTTACGTGGGCCTCAGCCTGCACACCGGCGCCACTCGCCAGCGCCTCGATGCCCGCCTGACCCTGCCGGATGGCCAGCCACTGGCTGTCAACCTGCGTACACGTATTCGCGCCAGCGCTTGGAAAGACGGTGAGGTCCAGGCTTACCTGAGCCTTCCGCAAAGCGACTGGGCCAAATGGATACCCGGCAGGCTGACCCAGCAATGGAAAGTCACGCAGTTCAAGGCCGGCGGCGAATTCTGGCTGACCTGGGCCAAAGGCACCGTGCAAAGCGCGGTGGCGCGTCTCAACTCACCCCAGCTGAAAGGCAGCTACGCCGACCGCAAGCCGGTCCATATCGAAAACCTTGCCCTCACGGCTTACCTGCAACGCAGTGAGAGCGGCCTCAATGTGCTGTTTGACTCGTTGGCAATGAACATCGGTGACACGCGCTGGGAGTCGCGCCTGCAATTGCAGCAGAGCCTGGCTACCGACAAGGATCTGGAGGTCTGGAAACTTCAGGCCGACCGCCTTGACCTCACGCCTATTACGCCGCTGCTGAATGCCTTGGCGCCCCTGCCGGAAGGCTTTGCAAAAGCCGTCGAGCACCTCAAGGCCACTGGCATGCTGCGCAACGTGCTGGTGGATTTCCGTCCCCAGGACACGAGCGATCAGAAGGTCAGTTTTGCCGCCAACCTCGAGCGCATCGGGTTTGATGCCTACTTCGGCGCGCCGGCTGCGCGCAACGTGTCCGGCAGTATCAGCGGCGACCTGGGGCACGGTGAGTTGCGCATGGACAGCAAGGACTTCTCCTTGCACCTGTACCCGATTTTTGCCAAGCCGTGGCAATACATCCAGGCCAATGCACGCCTGACGTGGAAGCTGGATAAAGAAGGTTTCACCCTGATCGCCCCCTACATCAAGGTGCTCGGCGAAGAAGGCAAGGTTGCGGCAGACTTCCTGATTCGCCTGCATTTCGATCACAGCCAGGAAGACTATATGGACCTGCGGGTCGGCATGGTCGATGGCGATGGCCGTTTTACACCCAAGTATTTGCCGGCGGTATTGAGCCCGTCGCTGGATGAGTGGTTGCGCACAGCGATCCTCAAAGGCGCGGTTGACCAAGGTTTCTTCCAGTACCAAGGTTCGCTGAACCATGACGCGCTGCCGGCTGCACGCAATATCAGCCTGTTTTTCAAGGTGCACGATGCCGAACTGGCGTTCCAGCCAGGCTGGCCGCATGTGAGCAAGGTCAATGGTGAAGTGTTTGTCGAGGAGAGCGGCGTGCGCATCCTGGCGAGCAAGGGCCAATTGCTCGACACCAAGGTCAAGGACGTCTACGTCAATATTCCTCACGCGCCAGCCGGTAAAGACAGTCATCTGCTGATCACCGGTGGATTCGCGGGTGGCCTGGGGGATGGCTTGAAGATCCTTCAGGAAGCGCCGATCGGCACCGGCTCGACGTTTGCCGGCTGGAAAGGCGAGGGCGACCTGCAAGGCAAGCTGGACCTGGATATTCCGCTGGTCAAAGGCACCGAACCCAAGATTGTGGTGGATTTTCAGACCGACAAGTCTCGCCTGCAATTGGCCGAGCCGACTCTGGACTTGAGCCAGCTCAAGGGCGATTTCCGCTTTGACAGCACCAAGGGGCTGAGTGGCCAGAACATCTCCGCCCAGGCGTTTGATCGTCCGATCACCGCGCAGATCATTGCCGATGGCAAACCAGGCAATATCAGCACGCGTATCACCGCCAAAGGGCAGGTCACGGTTAAGCGCTTGACGGATTGGTTGAAAATTAGCCAACCGCTGCCGGTGTCCGGCGATATCCCCTACCAATTGCAAGTGACACTGGACGGTGCCGACAGCCAACTGATGGTCAGTTCCAACATGAAAGGCGTAGCAGTCGACCTGCCCGCACCGTTCGGCATGCCCGCCAGCCAGGGGCGCGACAGCGTGTTCCGCATGACCTTGCAGGGGGCTGAGCGCCGCTACTGGTTCGATTATGGCGAGCTGGCGAGCTTCACCTTTGCGTCGCCTCCAGACAAATTCAATGAGGGTCGCGGGGAGTTGTTTCTGGGGGACGGCGATGCCGTGCTGCCGGCTGCCAAAGGCTTGCGCATTCGTGGCGTGCTGTCGGAGCTGGATATAGACCCTTGGAAGAAACTGGTCGACCGTTACGCCGGCAATGACCCAGGCGGCAATGCCAAGCAACTGCTCAGCGGTGCTGATTTCAAGGTGGGCAAGTTGAGCGGTTTTGGTACCCAATTTGACCAGGTCAACCTGCAACTCGATCGCAAACCGTCCGCATGGGGGTTGCAGTTCGACAGTCAGCAAGCCAAAGGTGCTGTGAACCTTCCGGATGCCAAGGGCGCGCCTATTGCGATCAACCTGCAGTACGTGAAATTGCCGGCGGTGGATCCGAAAGCACAGGCCGACGAAAACGCGCCCGACCCGTTGGCGGATATCGACCCCAAGGATATCCCAGCGCTGGATATCTCCATCAATCAACTGTTCCAGGGGCCGGACTTGGTGGGCGCCTGGTCACTGAAAGTACGGCCGACGGCCAAAGGCCTGGCCTTTAACAATCTGGACCTTGGCCTCAAAGGCATGCAGCTCAACGGCGCTGGTGGTTGGGAAGGCGCGCCGGGTAACAGCAGCAGTTGGTACAAAGGTCGCCTGGACGGCAAGAACATCGCCGATGTGCTCAAAGGCTGGGGGTTTGCGCCGACGGTAACCAGTGAGGACTTCCATCTGGATGTGGACGGTCGTTGGCCGGGCTCGCCGGCTTGGGTCGGTCCCAAGCGCTTCTCCGGTAGCCTGGATGCAGCGTTCCGCAAAGGCCAGTTCGTTGAGGTCGAAGGTGGCGCGCAGGCTCTGCGGGTATTTGGCTTGCTGAACTTCAACTCCATCGGGCGCCGCTTGCGTCTGGACTTCTCGGACTTGCTTGGCAAAGGCTTGAGCTATGACCGGGTCAAAGGCTTGCTCGCGGCCAGCAATGGCGTGTTTGTGACGCGTGAACCCATCACCATGACCGGGCCTTCCACCAACCTGGAGCTCAATGGCACGCTGGACCTGGTAGCCGACCGCGTCGACGCCAAGCTGCTGGTCACGTTGCCGGTGACCAATAACCTGCCGATTGCCGCTTTGATTGTCGGGGCACCGGCCATTGGTGGCGCGTTATTCCTGATCGACAAGTTGATTGGCGATCGTGTTTCGCGCTTCGCCAGCGTGCAGTACAAGGTGCAAGGGCCTTGGAAGGATCCAAAAATCACCTTCGACAAGCCATTTGAAAAACCAAACTGAGAGGCTGTGGAGTAGCATGGCCGCATGCCCTTTACGGAGTGTCGGCCTATGTCCTTTGCGGTAATTCAAATGGTCAGCCAGAGCGATGTTCTGGCCAACCTGGCCCAGGCCAGGCGCTTGCTGGAGCAAGCGGCGGCGGGCGGCGCGAAGCTGGCGGTACTGCCGGAAAACTTCGCCGCCATGGGCCGCCGTGACGTAGCCGATCTCGGCCGCGCCGAAGCTTTGGGCGAAGGCCCGATCCTGCCGTGGTTGAAACAGACCGCTCGCGACCTCACCTTATGGATAGTGGCCGGTACTTTGCCGTTGCCGCCCAAGGACCAACCCAACGCCAAGTCCAACGCTTGCTCGCTGCTGATCGATGATCAGGGCGAAATCGTTGCCCGTTACGACAAGCTGCACTTGTTCGATGTGGATGTAGCAGATGCGCGGGGTCGTTATCGCGAATCTGACGACTATGCTTTCGGGAGCAATGTAGTGATAGCGGACACGCCGGTGGGGCGATTGGGCCTGACGGTGTGCTACGACCTGAGGTTCCCCGAGCTGTACAGCGAATTGCGTGCGGCGGGGGCTGAATTGATTACCGCGCCCTCGGCCTTTACCGCGGTGACGGGCGCTGCACATTGGGATGTGCTGATTCGGGCGCGAGCCATTGAAACCCAGTGCTACTTGCTGGCAGCTGCTCAGGGCGGCGTACACCCAGGCCCACGGGAAACCTTTGGCCACGCAGCGATTGTCGACCCTTGGGGGCGCGTGCTGACACAACAGGATCAAGGCGAAGCGGTGTTGTTGGCCGAACGCGATAGCAGTGAACAAGCGTCGATACGGACGCGCATGCCGGTGGTCAACCATCGGCGCTTTTTCTCGCAGGGCGCGCAGCGACCTGCTTCGGAACGATGAATTTAAGGCCAAACCTATGAGCGAGTTGTTGTCCTCAGTCAGTGAACACCTCCTGGCACCCGGTGGCGTGACCATCGAAAGCTTGCAAACCGTGCTCGGCGACCTGGCCGGGCCAGGCATCGACGCGGCGGACCTGTATTTCCAGGGGCAGATTTCCGAGTCATGGGCCCTCGAAGACGGCATCGTCAAGGAAGGCAGTTTCAACCTTGACCAGGGCGTGGGCGTGCGTGCGCAATCCGGTGAAAAGACCGGGTTTGCCTACAGTAATGCCATCACTCTTGAAGCACTGGGTCTGGCGGCACGCGCAGCGCGCTCGATTTCCCGCGCGGGCCAGAACGGCACGGTGCAGGCGTTCAGTACTCAGGACGTGGCGCAGTTGTACGCGCCGGATAACCCTCTGGAAGTGATCAGTCGTGCGGAAAAGGTCGATTTGCTCAAGCGTATCGACGCCGCCACCCGTGCCCTCGACCCGCGCATACAGCAAGTGACCGTGAGCATGGCCGGTGTGTGGGAACGCATTCTGGTGGCGTCCACCGATGGTGGGCTGGCGGCGGATGTACGGCCGCTGGTACGGTTCAATGTCAGTGTGATCGTCGAGCAGAATGGTCGTCGCGAGCGCGGTGGCCATGGCGGCGGCGGGCGTACCGACTACCGGTATTTCCTTTCCGATGACCGCGCCATGGGCTACGCCCGCGAGGCGCTGCGCCAGGCGCTGGTTAACCTGGAAGCCATTCCTGCACCGGCCGGTACCTTGCCGGTGGTATTGGGCTCGGGTTGGTCCGGGGTTTTGCTGCACGAAGCGGTGGGCCACGGCCTGGAGGGTGACTTCAACCGCAAGGGCAGTTCGGCCTACAGTGGGCGCATGGGCGAGATGGTCGCGTCCAAGCTGTGCACTATCGTCGACGACGGCACCTTGGCGGGTCGCCGTGGTTCGTTGAGCGTTGACGACGAAGGCACGCCGACCGAGTGCACCACGCTGATTGAAAACGGTGTGCTCAAGGGCTACATGCAGGACAAACTCAATGCGCGCCTGATGGGCGTGGCGCGCACCGGTAACGGTCGCCGCGAGTCCTACGCGCACTTGCCGATGCCACGTATGACCAACACCTACATGCTCGGTGGCGAAAGCGATCCGGCGGAAATCATCGCCTCGGTCAAACGCGGGATCTACTGCGCGAACCTCGGCGGCGGCCAGGTGGATATCACCAGCGGCAAGTTTGTGTTCTCCACCAGCGAGGCGTACCTGATCGAAGACGGCAAGATTACCGCGCCGGTCAAAGGGGCGACGTTGATTGGTAACGGGCCGGAAGCCATGAGCAAGGTGTCGATGGTCGGTAACGACCTGTCGCTGGACAGCGGCGTGGGCACGTGCGGCAAGGATGGGCAGTCGGTGCCGGTCGGCGTTGGCCAGCCAACGTTGAAGATTGATGCGATCACCGTGGGTGGCACGGGGTCGTAAGCGGTGGAGCTTCGGGTGGCGCAGAACGCCACCCGGGGAAGAGGATCAGCGCAGGCCGCGTTGAGTCTCGTCCAGCTCACGGATGTACTTGAAAATTTTACGGCTGGTGGCCGGAGCCTTGTTTTGCGCCAGTTCGTGCTGGGCCTGACGGATCAGGGAGCGCAGTTGCTGGCGGTCCGCGTCCGGGTAGTCCACCACAAATTTCTCCAGTACAGCGTCATCGCCCGAAATCAGGCGGTCACGCCAACGTTCCAGGTTATGGAAGCGTTCGTTGTACTGGCGAGTGGAGGCATCGAGTTGATCGAGCAAAGTCAGAATGGCGTCAGTGTCCTGATCGCGCATCAATTTGCCGATAAACATGATGTGCCGTTTACGCGCGATATTCGCGGTGTGCTTAGGCGCATCCGCCAGGGCCCGGCGCATTTCGTCGGTCAGTGGCAGTTTTGCAACCAAATCCGGCTTGAGCGTTGTAAGGCGCTCGCCAAGGTCGACCAGAGCATGCAGCTCGCGTTTGACCTGGGTTTTGCTTTTCTCCCCATCGAGGGAGTCGTCGTAAGAATCAACCATGGTGGCAGTCCGCAAAGAAACGCCGCCATGATAACCAGTCGGGGGCCGCTTGTCCGGCCCGGTCGCTCGATGGCCTTAACCGAAAGCAGAATTTGAGTGGAGAAAACCATGAGTGCAGCCCAAAGCGTCGGTCCGCAAGCGTTACCGGCACTGCAGGAACAAGTCGAGCAGATCCTTGCCGAAGCCAAGCGCCAGGGTGCCAGTGCCTGTGAAGTGGCCGTATCGCTGGAGCAGGGGCTGTCGACGTCGGTGCGCCAGCGGGAAGTGGAAACTGTCGAATTCAATCGCGATCAGGGTTTTGGTATCACCTTGTATTCGGGGCAGCGCAAAGGCTCGGCGAGTACGTCAGCCAGCGGGCCGGAAGCGATACGCGAAACTGTCGCTGCTGCATTGGCGATTGCCAAGCACACGTCCGAAGATGAAAGCTCGGGTTTGGCCGACAAAGCGCTTATGGCCAAGGACTTGAAGGATTTCGACCTCTTTCACGCCTGGGACATCACGCCTGAGCAGGCTATCGAGCAAGCGCTGATCTGCGAAGCCGCGGCATTTGATGCCGATCCCCGTATCAAGAATGCTGATGGCACCACCCTGAGCACCCATCAGGGTTGCCGTGTTTACGGTAACAGCCACGGTTTTATCGGCGGTTACGCCTCCACTCGCCATAGCTTGAGCTGCGTGATGATCGCCGAAGCCGATGGCCAGATGCAGCGTGATTATTGGTACGACGTGAGCCGCCAGGGTGAATTGCTGGCGAACCCGGTCAGTATTGGTCAGCGCGCTGCACAGCGCGCGGCGAGCCGTTTGGGTGCGCGTCCGGTGCCGACATGTGAAGTGCCGGTGCTGTTCTCGGCCGAACTTGCCGGCGGCCTGTTTGGCAGCTTCCTGGGGGCGATTTCCGGTGGGAACCTGTACCGCAAGTCCTCGTTCCTTGAGGGTGCAATCGGCCAGAAGTTGTTCCCTGAGTGGCTGACCATCGATGAGCGTCCTCATCTGATGCGTGCCATGGGCAGTTCCGCCTTTGACGGTGACGGCCTGGCGACCTATGCCAAGCCGTTCGTCGAGAAGGGCGAGCTGGTCTCGTACGTGTTGGGCACTTACGCCGGTCGCAAGCTGGGTCTGCCGAGCACGGCCAACTCCGGAGGCGTGCACAACCTGTTCGTGACCCATGGCGATGAAGACCAGGCTGCGCTGCTGCGTCGCATGGGCCGCGGCCTGCTGGTGACTGAATTGATGGGCAGTGGCCTGAATATGGTGACAGGTGACTATTCCCGCGGCGCCGCCGGTTTCTGGGTGGAAAACGGCGAGATTCAGTTCGCTGTCCAGGAAGTGACTATCGCCGGCAACATGCGCGACATGTTCAAGCAGATCGTTGCCATCGGTAACGATTTGGAGCTGCGCAGCAATATTCGCACGGGGTCGGTGTTGATCGAGCGGATGACCGTCGCCGGCAGCTAAACACTCAACGTCTCAAAAAAGGCGCGCCATCCTACAGATGGCGCGCCTTTTTTATGCTCGCGTCACGGCTGGATTCACGTGCCACCCTTGTTTTGATTCTCAATATCATTTAATAATAAATATCATTACCGAATGAGTGTGGATCATGAGTTCTGTCCTGCATGAGGATCCGTACCTGGAAAGCTGGCGCTGGATGAGTCGTCAGATTCGCTGCGGCCTCGATCCCAATGAACCTCGCCTGATCGAACATTACCTCAGTGAGGGTCGATACCTGGCGTGCTGCACCGCGACCCATCCGTGGACGATCGCTGAAACCTCATTCCGTTTGTTGATCGACACCGCCAGCGATGTCGCCTTGCCCTGGCATTGGCGATCCATATGCCTGGACCAGGCGTGGCGCCCGCTGCGTGACCTGGAAAAACTCTCTCACTGTGCCTGCCGCCTCAAGCGCTGGCAGACCTTTGCCTGGCAATTGGCGACCTGCGAATTGCTGCCCTCCCTTTCCGTTTCTGACCTGGTGCAAGGATCTTCCGATGAGTAACACCCGTATCGAACGCGACAGCATGGGCGAACTGCAAGTGCCTGCCGGGGCCTTGTATGGCGCGCAAACCCAGCGCGCGGTGAACAACTTCCCGATCAGCAACCTGCGTATGCCAGCGCAATTCATTCGCGCCCTGATTCTGGCCAAGGCCGCCGCGGCTAAGGTCAACGTCGACCTCAAACAGATCAGTGAAGGGCAAGGCAAAGCCATCGTCGATGCCGCCCAGGGTTTGCTGGAAGGTGATTACATGCCGCACTTTCCGGTGGATATCTTCCAGACCGGTTCCGGCACCAGCTCCAACATGAACGCCAACGAAGTGATCGCGACCCTCGCCAGCCGTTTGCTGGGCGAGGCGGTCAACCCCAATGACCACGTGAACTGCGGCCAAAGCAGCAACGACATCATCCCGACCACCATTCACGTCAGCGCCGCATTGGTGCTGCACGAGCAAACGCTGCCGGCCTTGCTGCACTTGGTGCAGGTGATCGAACGCAAGGCCGAGGAGGTCCACCCGTTCATCAAAACCGGACGCACCCACTTGATGGACGCCATGCCGGTGCGTATGAGCCAAGTGCTCAACGGCTGGGCACAACAACTCAAAGCCAATATCGGTCACCTGCAGGACTTGCTGCCGAGCTTGCAAGCCCTGGCTCAGGGCGGCACGGCGGTCGGCACCGGGATCAACGCACACCCGGAATTCGCTGCGCGTTTCAGCCTGCAACTGAGCACCCTGACCGGCGTGAAATTCACACCGGGCAAGAACCTGTTCGCGTTGATTGGCTCTCAGGACACCGCCGTGGCCGTCTCCGGCCAGTTGAAAGCCACCGCCGTTTCGCTGATGAAAATTGCCAACGACTTGCGCTGGATGAACTCCGGACCGCTCGCAGGCCTGGGTGAAATTGAACTGGAGGGCTTGCAGCCGGGCTCTTCGATCATGCCTGGCAAGGTCAATCCGGTGATCCCCGAAGCGACTGCCATGGTTGCTGCGCAAGTCATCGGCAATGACACCGTGATCACTGTTGCGGGCCAGTCCGGCAACTTTGAACTCAACGTGATGCTGCCGATCATTGCCCAAAACCTGCTCAGCAGCCTCGAACTGCTGGCTAATTCCAGCCGATTGCTGGCGGACAAGGCCATCGCCAGCTTCAAAGTCAACGAGGCCAAGCTCAAGGAAGCGCTGTCGCGCAACCCGATCCTGGTCACGGCCCTCAACCCGATCATTGGTTACCAAAAAGCCGCTGAAATTGCCAAGAAGGCCTACCAGCAAGGCCGCCCGGTAATGGATGTCGCCCTTGAGTACACCGACTTGTCACGTAGCCAACTCGAGATCCTGCTGGATCCTGAAAAGCTCACGGCCGGCGGCGTGTAATCACCGACTCTGCTTTGGAGGCTCACCATGGATCACTGGAAACGCACGATCGAACGAGCTAATCGCTGCTTTATGCAGGGCGAATTGGTTGACGCTCGCGAGGCTTATTTGCAAGCCCTGGCCCTGGCTCAAGTGTTATTCGAGCGCTGGGCGGATGCCGACGAAGCAGTGGCGGCTTGCGTCATCTCCCACCACAACCTGGCGGACTTGCACCTGCGCCTGAACCAGCCCGAGGAAAGCGCGGAATACCTGTGCGCTATCCACCAACGCCTGTTGCAGACCATGCAGGACCCGCGCCTGAGCCCGCAATTGCGCGAGGCGGCGCTGCGCCAGAGCAGCAAGACCTACGTCGAACTGTTGAACTTCATCAGTGATCACGGCGAATACCCGCGGACCCATCGCTTGCTGGGTGGCACTGCGGCGCAACCGCAAGCGTCGACCCGCAACAGTCCCTACTACGGAGCACATTGATATGTCCTACACCTTGCCTGCTTTGCCCTACGCCTATGATGCCCTGGAGCCGCATATCGATGCGCAGACCATGGAAATCCACTACACCAAGCATCACCAGACCTACATCAACAACCTGAATGCAGCGGTCGAGGGCACCGAGTTTGCGGGCTGGCCGGTTGAAAAGCTGGTCTCCAGCGTCCAGCAACTGCCGGAAAAACTTCGCGCCGCGGTGATCAACCAAGGTGGCGGTCACGCTAACCATTCGTTGTTCTGGGCGGTGATGTCGCCCAAAGGCGGCGGCAAACCCGAGGGTGCACTAGGCACAGCGATCGAGACCCAACTGGGCGGCTTCGACAGTTTCAAGGAAGCCTTCACCAAGGCGGCCTTGACCCGATTCGGCAGCGGCTGGGCCTGGTTGAGCGTCACGCCACAAAAGACTCTGGTGGTCGAGAGCAGCGGCAACCAGGACAGCCCACTGATGAACGGCAACACGCCGATCCTCGGCCTGGACGTCTGGGAGCACGCCTACTACTTGCTCTACCAGAACCGCCGCCCGGAATACATCAACGCCTTCTACAGCGTCATCAACTGGCCGGAAGTCGCCGCACGCTACCAGGCCGCCTTGGCCTGATATTCATCCAATAACAAGATCTAAGGCCGACTATGGGCACTGAAACACTGGCGATCAGCAGCGGACGAATGTTTCGCTATGCGTTTGGTTCGCTGCTGCTATTGGCAGGTACTGCATTGCTGGTGGCCCACGGGCTGGCCTGGCTGGATCTGGAACCGCGCATCCTGCGTGCCTTGCAGGGCGGGGCGATCTGCGCGCTTGGCACGGCACTGGGCGCAGTCCCGGTGCTGGTGATTCGTCGGATGCCAGTGGCGCTCAGCGATACCTTGCTGGGATTTGGCGCCGGTGTGATGTTGGCGGCGACGGCCTTTTCGCTGATCGTGCCGGGTATTGCGGCCGCTGAAGGTCTTGGGCTATCGCCTTGGGGAGCCAGTGGTTTGATCAGCTTCGGCATCATGCTCGGTGCGTTCGGGTTGTACCTGGTTGACTGCAAGGTCTCCGGCGCCAGCCCGGAAATGCTGGTGGGCACGCCGGACAAGCCGGTGATTCCACCGCGTATTTGGTTGTTCGTGTTTGCCATCATTGCCCACAACATTCCGGAGGGCATGGCCGTAGGTGTTTCCGCGGGTGGCGGCATGCCGGATGCCGACAGCCTGGCCATGGGCATCGCCCTGCAGGATGTTCCGGAAGGTCTAGTGATTGCACTGGTCTTGGCCGGGGCAGGGATGTCGCGGACCAAAGCGTTCCTGATCGGCGCTGCGTCAGGGTTGGTCGAACCGGTATTTGCGGTGCTCTGCGCCTGGCTGGTGAGCCTGGCGGAAATTTTGTTGCCGCTGGGGCTCGCGCTGGCAGCTGGGGCGATGTTGCTCGTGGTGACGCACGAAGTGATTCCCGAATCGCGCCGCAATGGTCACGAAAAGCTTGCCAGCCTGGGGCTGTGCATCGGGTTCTGTTTGATGATGGTGATGGATACTGCTCTGGGATAAACCTCAGCCCACTATCACAGGCCAGGCTTGGTGACGGTCGCCCGGTGAAGGTAAGGCTTGAGGGCGTCCTGCCAACAAGCCGAGTGCCTAGACGCGGTTATTCGCCTTCGTCAAAGAAGTTATTGATCAGCTTTACCAGAGCGTCCATCGCTTCCTGTTCTTGCTCACCCTCAGTCTTTAAGTGAATCCTGGTGCCCTTGCCGGCAGCCAGCATCATCATGGCCATGATGCTCTTGCCGTCGACCATGGATTCGGGCGTGCGCCCAGCCCGGATCTGACAGGGGAACTGCCCGGCCACACCGACGAATTTGGCGGAAGCGCGAGCGTGCAGGCCCAGCTTGTTGATGATTTCGATTTCCAAAGCGGGCATCGCGCAGGTGTTCCTTTCAGCTAAGGTCGCGGTGGCGAACCTGGACGTTCTTGAGGGTTTGTTGCAGCACCTGGCCCAGGCGTTCAGTCAGGTAGACAGAACGATGATGGCCGCCGGTGCAGCCGATGGCGATAGTGACATAGGCACGATTACTCGCGGCAAAACGTGGCAACCATTTAAGCAGGTAGCTGGAAATGTCCTGGAACATCTCTTCGACGTCCGGTTGCGCAGCCAGGTACTCGGCCACCGGCTGATCCAGCCCGGACTGATCACGCAGCTCCGGCTTCCAGTAAGGGTTGGGCAGGCAGCGAACGTCGAACACCAGGTCGGCATCGACCGGCATGCCTCGTTTGAAGCCAAACGACTCGACGAGAAATGCCGTGCCGGGCTCTGGTTGATTCAGCAGGCGTAGCTTGATGGCGTCGCGCAGCTGATACAAGTTCAGGCCGGTGGTGTTGATCTTGAGATCGGCGAGGTCGATGATCGGCCCCAGCAGCGTGGTCTCGTCCTCAATGGCCTCGGCCAGCGAGCGGTGAGGGCTGCTCAGAGGATGGCGTCGACGGGTTTCGGAGAAGCGCTTGAGCAGCGTCTCTTCGTCGGCATCCAGGTACAGCACGTCGCAATTGATGTGCTTGGCCCGCACTTCTTCGAGCAATTCAGGAAATCGCGAGAGGTGGCTGGGCAGATTACGGGCATCAATTGAAACGGCAACCAACGGCTGCGCCAACTCAGTATGAATCAGCGCACGCTCGGCCAATTCCGGCAGCAGGCCGGCGGGCAGGTTGTCGATGCAATAGAAGCCGTTGTCTTCAAGGACATTGAGTGCGGTGCTTTTACCCGAGCCGGAACGGCCGCTGACGATGATCAAACGCATGTTTACTGCCTGTTTTGTTCATCCAGGACAACCTGATAGAGCGCCTCGTTGCTGCTGGCACTGCGCAGTTTGTCGCGTACTTCCTTGCGGTCGAGCATGCTGGCGATCTGCCGGAGCAGCTCCAGGTGTGCATCGGTGGCGGCCTGCGGGACCAGCAGAACGAACAGCAGGTCAACCGGGGCGCCGTCGATGGCATCAAAATCGATTTTTTCTTGCAGGTGTAAAAGTGCACTTACGGGCGAAGTGCAGCCTTCAAGGCGGCAGTGAGGAATGGCGATGCCGTTACCAAAACCGGTCGAACCCAGCTTTTCACGGTCAATCAGGGCCTTGAACACAACTTGCTCATCCAGCTCAGGCACTTCACGGCTGATCAGGTTAGCGATGTGTTCGAGGGCTTTCTTCTTGCTGCCGCCCGGCGCGTTCACGAGTGAACGGCCGGGGGTCAGGATGGTTTCAAGTTGGATCATGGGGGAGAGTTAACGACCTGTACCTTGCATCAGGTGCAGATACTTTTCCTTATGCTTTATGAGTTGGCGGTCCAGCTTGTCGTAGAGCGAGTCAATCGCTGCGTACATGTCTTCATGCTCCGCATTGGCGACTAGCTTCGCATTCGGTACGTGCAGGGTGGCCTCGATTTTTTGCTTGAGCTTGTCGACCTCCATGATGACCTGCACGTTGGTGATCTTGTCAAAATGCCCCGCAAGCTTGTTCAGCTTGCTCTCGGTGTACTCACGCAGGGGCTTGGTAACTTCTAGTTGGTGTCCACTGATGTTGACTTGCATACAGCTTCTCCTTCGTTGCCAGTGCATAAAGCGGCGGGTAGGAATACCCGCCACTGGAACGCTATGGCCCGCCCGTCACATCAAACGCTTACGCTCGCTGGAAGGCGCGATCCCGAGGGACTCGCGGTACTTGGCGACGGTTCGACGGGCGACCTGAATGCCTTGTGCCTCCAGTAAACCAGCGATCTTGCTGTCACTCAACGGCTTTTTCTGATTTTCCGCAGCAACCAGTTTTTTGATGATCGCGCGGATCGCCGTGGACGAGCATTCGCCGCCTTCGGAGGTGCTGACATGGCTGGAGAAAAAGTATTTCAACTCATAAATACCCCGTGGGGTATGCATGAACTTCTGCGTGGTCACCCGGGAAATCGTTGATTCGTGCATGCCTACCGCCTCGGCGATGTCATGCAGCACCAACGGTTTCATTGCCTCGTCGCCATATTCCAGGAAGCCGCGCTGGTGCTCGACGATCTGGGTGGCCACTTTCATCAGGGTTTCGTTGCGGCTTTGCAGGCTCTTGATGAACCAGCGCGCTTCCTGCAACTGGTTGCGCATGAAGGTGTTGTCGGCACTGGTGTCGGCGCGGCGCACAAAGCCTGCGTATTGTGGGTTGACGCGCAGACGTGGCACCGATTCCTGGTTAAGCTCCACCAGCCAGCGTTCGTTGTCCTTGCGAACGATCACGTCGGGAACGACGTATTCGGCTTCGCTGGACTCGATTTGCGAGCCTGGGCGCGGATTGAGGCTCTGTACCAGCTCGATGACCTGGCGCAGGTCGTCCTCCTTGAGCTTCATGCGGCGCATCAACTGGCTGTAGTCGCGGCTGCCCAGCAGGTCGATGTAGTCGGTGACCAGGCGCTGGGCCTCGGCGAGCCAAGGTGTCTTGGCGGGCAGTTGACGCAATTGCAGCAGCAGGCACTCGCTGAGGGTGCGGGCGCCAATGCCGGCGGGCTCAAACTGTTGAATGCGGTGAAGGACGGCTTCGATTTCGTCCAGCTCGATGTCCAATTCCGGGTCGAAGGCCTCGAGAATTTCATCAAGGGTTTCGTCCAGGTAGCCCTGGTTATTAATGCAGTCGATCAGGGTGACAGCGATCAGGCGATCGGTGTCGGACATCGGCGCGAGGTTAAGTTGCCACAGCAAATGGCTTTGCAGGCTTTCGCCAGCGGACGTGCGGGTGGTGAAATCCCATTCGTCATCGTCATTGCTGGGCAGGCTGCTGGCGCTGGTCTGGTAAACGTCTTCCCACGCGGTATCCACGGGGAGGTCGTTGGGAATGCGTTCGTTCCATTCGCCTTCCTCAAGGTTATCCACCGTTGGGGCGGTTTCCTGGTAGGAGGGTTCCTGCACGTCGGAGTTGGGTTTTTGCTCGATGTTGTCGGCCAGCGGGTCTGCATTATCGAAGTCGTCGCCTTCTTCCTGGCGTTCGAGCATCGGATTGGACTCCAGGGCCTCCTGGATTTCCTGTTGCAGGTCCAGGGTCGACAATTGGAGCAGGCGGATGGCCTGTTGCAGCTGCGGTGTCATCGTCAGCTGCTGGCCCATTCTCAGGACTAGCGATGGTTTCATGGCAGGGGCTTAACACCTTATTCGCCGGCGCAATGCGCCATCCACGACAGGGCGCGTGAGCGCCAAACATAAGCAAATTATATGCCTGATGTCGGGGGCTTTGCCTAGAGCGCGGTAACAATAAAAAAACGAGGTTTTTATTGACTCCCGCGCGCCTTGGCGAACAGCCGTGACACCACGATGCTTACAGGCGGAACTCGTGGCCCAGGTACACTTCCTTGACCAGTTCGTTAGCCAGGATGGTGGCGGAATCGCCTTCGGCGATCAACTGGCCATCGTTGACGATATAAGCCGTCTCACAGATATCGAGGGTTTCACGGACGTTGTGGTCAGTGATCAACACGCCGATGCCCTTGGCTTTGAGGTGATGGATGATCTGTTTGATATCGCCGACCGAGATCGGGTCAACGCCGGCAAACGGTTCGTCCAGCAGGATGAACTTCGGTGCGGTTGCCAGTGCACGTGCGATTTCCACGCGACGGCGCTCACCACCGGACAGGCTCATGCCGAGGTTGTCGCGAATGTGGTTGATGTGGAATTCCTGAAGCAGGCTTTCCAGCTCCTTGCGGCGGCCGTCACGGTCGAGTTCCTTGCGGGTCTCGAGGATCGCCATGATGTTGTCCGACACCGACAGTTTGCGAAAGATCGACGCCTCCTGGGGGAGATAGCCGATACCTGCGCGTGCGCGACCGTGCATTGGCTGGTGGCTCACGTCGAGGTCGTCGATCAATACACGGCCCTGATCCGCCTGGACCAGCCCGACGATCATATAGAAGCATGTGGTTTTGCCGGCACCGTTAGGGCCGAGCAGGCCGACGATCTGGCCACTGTCGATCGACAGGCTGACGTCGCGCACGACCTGACGGCTTTTGTAAGCCTTGGCCAGATGCTGGGCTTTGAGGGTTGCCATTAGTTCGCCTTCTTCGCAGCGGGTTTAGCCGCAGGCTGAGCGGCAGCGTCTTTCTGCTTGGGCTGGATAACCATGTCGATACGCGGCTTCGGCGTGCCGATCTTCGCGCCGGTGGCACGACCAGCCTGAGCGATCTGCTTCACGGTGTCATAGGTGATTTTCTCACCGTCCGTGGTATTGCCGTCGCTGCTCACAACCCTGGCCTGATCGATCAGGATGATACGGTTCTGCTGGGCGTGATACTGGATGGTCTTGCCGTAGCCCTTCATCGGAGCAGGATCTGCAGCAGCCTGCCTCTGTTCGAAATAGGCCAGGTTACCCACCGAAGTCACCACGTCGATGTCACCCGCAGGCGTACGCGTGAGCGTCACCGTGTTGCCGGTAATCTTCATCGAACCTTGGGTGATGATCACGGCGCCGGTATAGGTTGCAACGCCTTGCTTGTCATCCAGCTGCGCATCGTCAGCCTGAATGTGGATCGGTTGCTGGCTATCGTTCGGCAGAGCCCAGGCGCTCACGCTTCCCAGTGCTGCGCCCAGACCGAGCAAAATAGGGAGGGTTTTAACGAGCCTCATACTGTCCTCTTACGTTCGATAGCAGGTGTATCCTGCTTTCTTTCAAATACGCTTTCATTCCCTTGCCAGTCGATACACCGCCAGCGCCGTCGATTCTAACGTCTTGCTCGGTCTGCGCATATTGCTGTTGTGGGAAAACGGTCATGCGACTGCTGGTAATAATAGTGTCGCGGTTCTTATCGTCAGTACGTGCAACACGTACCGAGTCGATCAGTTCTACCTGAGTGCCGTCCGGGTTGACTTCGCCATGCTTGCTGGTGACATGCCAAGGGAACTCAGTGCCGCGGTACAAGTTCATGTCCGGGTTGGTCAGCAACGTGACATCGGACGACTTCAAGTGCTCGACTTTGTCCGAGTTCATCTCGTATTGAAGCTTGCCATCCGGCAGGAACTGCACGCTGTAGGCATTGATGGCGTAATAGTCGATAGCGCCTTCGTCAACCTGCGCGCCAGACCTGTCGAGAAAGCGTTCGGGGCTGATATTCCAGTAGCCTACCGCCAGAAACAGCGCGGCGATGACCCCGAACAGCAGGAAATTGCGAATCTTTTTGCTCAGCATAAAACGCTCTATAAGTAGGCGGCGTGTGCCGCTTCAAGGCTGCCCTGGGCACGCAGGATCAATTCACAGAACTCGCGGGCGGCACCTTCGCCGCCACGGGCCGTGGTGATGCCATGGGCGTGCTCGCGAACAAAGGTCGCCGCATTGGCAACGGCCATGCCCAGACCTACGCGGCGGATAACCGGGAGGTCGGGCAGGTCATCGCCCAAGTAGGCGACCTGCTCATAGCTTAGGTTGAGTTGGCCAAGAAGCTCGTCCAGAACCACCAGTTTATCCTCACGGCCCTGATACAGGTGAGGAATACCCAGGTTTTGTGCACGGCGTTCCACAACCGGTGTTTTTCGACCGCTGATAATCGCAGTTTGCACGCCCGCGGCCATCAACATTTTGATGCCTTGGCCGTCGAGGGTGTTGAACGTCTTGAATTCACTGCCATCTTCGAGGAAGTACAGGCGGCCGTCGGTCAGCACGCCATCGACGTCGAAAATCGCCAGTTTGATGTGTTTACCGCGTTGCAGCAGGTCGCTGGTCATTTACATCACTCCCGCACGCAGCAAGTCGTGCATGTTCAGGGCGCCAACCGGGTGATCGTCGCCGTCGACGACTACCAGCGCAAGAATCTTGTGGTCTTCCATGATCTTCAACGCTTCGGCCGCGAGCATTTCCGGGCGTGCGGTCTTGCCGTGAGGGGTCATGACTTCATCGATCGTCGCCGTTTGAATGTCGAGATTGCGGTCCAGCGTACGGCGCAGGTCACCGTCAGTGAAAACGCCGGCCAGACGCCCGTCGGACTCCAGAATGACAGTCATGCCCAGGCGTTTGAGGGTCATTTCCATCAGCGCGTCCTTTAGCAGGGTGCCGCGCTGGACGTGGGGCAGTTCATCGCCCGAATGCATGACGTTTTCCACTTTCAGCAGCAAGCGACGGCCGAGAGCGCCGCCTGGATGCGAAAACGCGAAATCTTCAGCGGTAAAACCGCGGGCCTCCAAGAGCGCCACGGCCAAGGCATCGCCCATCACCAGGGCAGCGGTGGTCGAGGACGTCGGCGCCAGGTTCAGCGGGCAGGCCTCGTGGGCGACGTGAACATTCAAGTTCACTTCCGCGGCCTTGGCCAGTGTCGAATCCGGGTTGCCGGTAATACTGACCATCTTGATGCCCAGGCGCTTGATCAGCGGCAGCAGGGTCACGATTTCGTTGGTGGTGCCGGAGTTAGACAATGCCAGGATGATGTCATCCTTGGTGATCATGCCCATGTCACCGTGGCTGGCTTCGGCCGGGTGTACGAAAAAAGCCGTGGTTCCGGTGCTGGCCAACGTAGCGGCAATCTTGTTGCCGACGTGGCCTGACTTGCCCATGCCAACCACGACAACGCGGCCTTTGCTGGCCAGAATCATCTCGCAGGCACGTACGAAATCCGCGTCGATATGGGCCAGCAAGCCTTCTACGGCTTCTAGCTCGAGACGGATGGTGCGTTGTGCGGATTGAATAAGGTCGCTGGATTGGCTCATGTCTGAAATCGTATAGCCTGACGAAAAGTCGGCGATTATAGCGGTAATGATCAATTCCCTCACGCAAGTTCGTCAGGGTTTATTCTGCTTGAGCAAGAGAATCATGCCCGGCAGGGTTTTTTTCCCTGTCCCGAATCTGAACGAGCGCTGTTCCGGCCTTGGGGGCTCTGTACCAGCAGTGATATAGTTCGCCGCCAGTTCGGTCCGCCCAACCCATGTGACTAAATAATGCGCACCCGTTGCAAACTATTGCGCGACCATTGCAAACGAATGTCGCAAACATGGTGTCTGAGTGAAAGGCTGCATCCCAAGGAGATTAGATGAGTGCCGATAACGCCTACGCGGTCGAGCTGAAGGGCCTTACCTTCAAGCGCGGGACGCGCAGCATCTTCAATAACGTCGATATTCGCATTCCCCGCGGTAAAGTCACGGGCATCATGGGGCCTTCCGGTTGCGGCAAGACCACCCTGTTGCGCCTGATGGGCATGCAATTGCGCCCTAGCGCCGGCGAAGTGTGGGTCAACGGCCAGAACCTGCCGACGCTGTCGCGCAGCGATCTGTTCGATGCCCGCAAGCACATGGGCGTGCTGTTCCAGAGCGGCGCCTTGTTCACCGACCTCGATGTTTTCGAAAACGTGGCGTTTCCGCTGCGGGTGCATACCCAGCTGTCCGATGAAATGATTCGTGACATCGTGTTGCTGAAACTGCAGGCCGTTGGCCTTCGCGGCGCCATCGACCTGATGCCTGATGAATTGTCCGGCGGCATGAAGCGCCGTGTCGCTTTGGCGCGTGCCATTGCTCTCGATCCGCAGATTCTCATGTATGACGAGCCTTTCGTCGGTCAGGACCCCATCGCCATGGGCGTGTTGGTGCGGTTGATCCGCCTGCTCAACGATGCGCTCGGCATCACCAGTATCGTGGTGTCCCACGACCTGGCTGAAACCGCGAGCATCGCCGACTACCTTTATGTAGTAGGCGATGGTCAGGTGCTGGGGCAGGGCACGCCTGAAGAGCTGATGAACGCTGACAACCCGCGTATTCGCCAATTCATGACCGGCGATCCCGATGGCCCGGTGCCTTTTCATTTTCCGGCAGCGGACTACCGCTCAGATCTTCTGGGGAAGCGCTGATGCGCAAGACATCTCTCATCGAAAAGGTTCGCCTTTTCGGTCGCTCGGGCATCGACATGGTCGAAGTGCTTGGGCGTTCGACGATTTTCCTGTTTCACGCGTTGCTCGGTCGCGGCGGCATTGGTGGCGGCTTTGGCCTGCTGCTCAAACAACTGCACTCCGTGGGCGTGATGTCCCTGGTCATCATCGTGGTTTCCGGGATTTTCATCGGCATGGTGCTGGCGTTGCAGGGGTTCAACATCCTCTCCAGCTACGGCTCGGAGCAGGCAGTGGGGCAGATGGTCGCCCTGACGCTGTTGCGTGAACTGGGCCCGGTGGTCACCGCCTTGCTGTTTGCCGGGCGCGCAGGTTCTGCGCTGACTGCCGAGATCGGCAATATGAAGTCTACCGAGCAGTTGTCCAGCCTGGAAATGATTGGCGTGGACCCGCTCAAGTACATCGTTGCCCCGCGCCTGTGGGCCGGCTTCATTTCCCTGCCACTGCTGGCGATGATTTTCAGCGTGGTAGGCATCTGGGGCGGTTCGTGGGTGGCGGTTGACTGGTTGGGCGTCTATGACGGCTCGTACTGGGGCAACATGCAAAACAGCGTGACCTTCAGCGGCGACGTGCTCAATGGCATCATCAAAAGCATCGTTTTCGCCTTTGTAGTGACCTGGATCGCCGTATTCCAAGGCTATGACTGTGAGCCCACTTCAGAGGGGATCAGTCGCGCCACCACCAAGACCGTTGTGTACGCCTCGCTGGCGGTACTGGGCCTTGACTTCATTTTGACCGCCTTGATGTTTGGAGATTTCTGATGCAAAACCGCACTGTGGAAATCGGTGTCGGCCTTTTCTTGCTGGCTGGCATCCTGGCTTTACTGTTGCTGGCCCTGCGAGTCAGTGGCCTTTCGGCCAGCCCGACCGCCGATACTTATAAACTTTACGCTTACTTCGACAATATCGCCGGTTTGACTGTCAGAGCTAAAGTGACCATGGCCGGTGTGACCATCGGCAAGGTCACGGCAATCGATCTGGATCGCGACAGCTTCACCGGGCGAGTAACCATGCAGGTAGACAAGAAGGTAGATAATCTGCCGACTGACTCCACTGCATCTATTCTCACTGCGGGTCTGCTGGGCGAGAAGTACATCGGCGTCAGCGTGGGCGGGGAAACAGCCCTGCTCAAGGATGGTTCGACAATCCACGACACACAGTCGTCGCTGGTGCTTGAAGACTTGATCGGTAAATTCCTGCTCAATACGGTCAATAAAGACGCCAAATGAGGAATCTGTTCATGATCTCTACCTTGCGACGTGGCCTGCTGGTGCTGCTTGCAGCGCTGCCCTTGATGGCCAACGCGGCGGGTTCTGCGCACGATCTGGTGCAGGACACGACCAACAAAATGTTGGCTGACCTGACTGCCAATAAAGAGCAGTACAAGCAAGACCCAAGCAAGTTCTACGATGCGCTCAACACCATTGTCGGGCCAGTGGTTGATGCCGAAGGCATTTCCCGCAGCATCATGACGGTCAAGTATTCGCGCAAGGCAACGCCTGCGCAGATGCAGACCTTCCAGGAAAACTTCAAAAAGGGCCTGTTCCAGTTCTACGGTAATGCCCTGCTGGAATACAACAACCAGGGGATTACCGTTGCTCCGGCCGGGGATGAGTCAGGTGACCGCACCAGCGTCAACATGACCGTCAAAGGCACCAACGGCGCCGTCTACCCTGTGCAGTACACGCTGGAGAAGGTCAAAGGCGAGTGGAAACTGCGCAACGTGATCATCAACGGCATCAACATTGGCAAGCTGTTCCGCGATCAGTTCGCTGACGCCATGCAGCGCAATGGCAACGACCTGAACAAAACCATCAATGGTTGGGCCGGTGAAGTCGCCAAGGCCAAGGAAGAAACCGACAAACAAGCTGCCGGGAAGCCTGCGCAATGACCGAGTCGGCTGTTCGGCTTGGCGACGCTGGCGAGTTATTTCTGAGCGGCGTGCTCGATTACCGCTCCGGGCCTGACCTGCGCAAGCAGGGCCAGGCGCTGATCAACAGCAGCAACGCGCCTGCGCTGGTGCTGGACTGCTCGGCAGTGACCAAGTCCAGCAGCGTCGGTTTGTCATTGTTGCTGTGCTTCATGCGTGATGCCGAGGCGGTCAAAAAGCCGGTCAGCATCCGTGCGTTGCCTGAGGACATGCGCGAAATTGCCGAAGTTTCCGGTCTGACCGAGCTTCTGGCGCATCCTTAATAGCCAATATCAAGGAAGCCCCCCGTCAGAGTCCTGCTATGCGGGGTTCGCAGGCGCGGGGCTTTTTTGTATGATGTGCGACCCGTGCGCACTGGGCGCCGATAGAGGTTGAGCATGCAGGCCCTAGAAGTTAAAAGCTTCCTTGAAGGAAAGCTGCCCGAAACGAACGTAGAAGTTGAAGGCGAAGGCTGCAATTTCCAGCTGAACGTGATTAGCGATGAACTGGCGGCATTGAGCCCGGTCAAGCGTCAACAGCAGATCTATGCCCATTTAAACCCGTGGATCACCGATGGCAGCATCCACGCGGTCACTATGAAATTTTTCAGCCGCGCGGCCTGGGCCGAGCGCACCTGAGCCCCCAAGGCGTCGAGATTCTTATGGATAAATTGATTATTACCGGCGGTGCCCGCCTTGATGGCGAGATCCGCATTTCCGGTGCGAAAAACTCTGCCTTGCCGATTCTGGCAGCGACCCTGCTGTGCGATGGCCCGGTGACTGTGGCCAACCTGCCGCACTTGCACGACATCACCACCATGATCGAGCTGTTCGGTCGCATGGGCATTGAGCCTGTGATCGACGAGAAACTGTCCGTCGAAATCGACCCGCGCACCATCAAGACTCTGATCGCTCCGTACGAGCTGGTGAAAACCATGCGCGCATCGATCCTGGTGCTGGGCCCTATGGTTGCCCGTTTCGGTGAGGCCGAAGTGGCACTGCCTGGCGGTTGCGCCATCGGTTCGCGTCCGGTCGACCTGCACATCCGTGGCCTTGAGGCCATGGGCGCAACCATCGACGTCGAAGGCGGCTACATCAAGGCCAAGGCGCCGGAAGGCGGCCTGCGTGGTGCCAACTTCTTCTTTGATACCGTCAGCGTGACCGGTACCGAGAACATCATGATGGCCGCAGCCCTGGCCAACGGCCGCAGCGTCCTGCAAAACGCCGCGCGCGAGCCGGAAGTAGTCGACCTGGCCAACTTCCTGATCGCCATGGGTGCCAATATCACCGGCGCCGGCACTGACACCATCACCATCGACGGTGTTAAGCGTCTGCACTCGGCCACTTATAAAGTGATGCCGGACCGTATCGAGACCGGCACCTACCTGGTGGCTGCTGCCGTTACAGGTGGCCGCGTCAAGGTCAAGGACACCGATCCGACCATCCTTGAAGCCGTCCTGGAAAAACTCAAGGAAGCCGGTGCTGAAATCACCACCGGTGCCGACTGGATCGAGCTGAACATGCACGGCAAGCGGCCAAAAGCCGTCAACGTGCGGACCGCTCCTTACCCGGCGTTCCCGACCGACATGCAAGCGCAGTTCATTTCCTTGAACGCGATTGCCGAAGGCACCGGTGCCGTGATCGAAACCATTTTCGAAAACCGCTTCATGCACGTGTATGAACTGCACCGCATGGGCGCCAAGATCCAGGTCGAAGGCAACACCGCCATCGTCACCGGTATCGACAAGCTCAAGGGCGCGCCAGTGATGGCTACCGACCTGCGCGCGTCGGCCAGCCTGGTCATCTCGGCACTGTGCGCTGACGGCGACACGCTGATCGACCGCATCTACCACATAGACCGTGGTTACGAGTGCATCGAAGAGAAACTGCAGATGCTCGGCGCCAAGATCCGCCGCGTACCGGGCTAGTCGCAGTAGCGGTAAACACCGTCACTGTGGCGAACGGGCTTGTCGAGTCGTCGTGCCGGACGCGTAGCGCCCTCCAAGACGGGACTGCCATGCAGTCCAGCGTTGGACAAGCCCGCTCGCCACGGGATGGTGTTTTGCTGTTAACTGAGTGTGTCCCTGCTGAATTTGTTTCAAATCGAGGCTGTAATGGCCTCGATCTGTGTCTGGCGCCGTCTGCGACCGGACAGCAATAGCCTGATGAAGGACTGACGTTTCCCATGTTGACCATCGCACTGTCCAAGGGCCGCATCCTTGACGACACTTTGCCGCTTCTGGCTGAAGCGGGCATCGTGCCGACCGAGAATCCGGACAAGAGCCGCAAGCTGATCATCCCCACGACCCAGGACGACGTTCGCCTGCTGATCGTGCGTGCCACTGACGTGCCGACTTACGTTGAACATGGCGCGGCCGACCTCGGTGTCGCGGGTAAAGACGTGTTGATGGAATACGGCGGCCAGGGCCTGTACGAGCCATTGGACCTGCGTATTGCCCTGTGCAAGCTGATGACCGCCGGCCGTGTCGGTGACGTCGAACCCAAAGGCCGCCTGCGCGTGGCGACCAAGTTCGTCAACGTTGCCAAGCGTTACTATGCCGAGCAGGGTCGCCAGGTCGACATCATCAAGCTCTACGGCTCGATGGAACTGGCACCGCTGATCGGCCTGGCCGACAAGATCATCGACGTAGTCGACACCGGCAACACGCTGCGTGCCAACGGTCTTGAGCCTCAGGATTTCATTGCCGACATCAGCTCGCGACTGATCGTCAACAAAGCTTCGATGAAAATGCAACACGCCCGTATCCAGGCGTTGATCGAAACCCTGCGCAAGGCAGTGGAGTCTCGACACCGCGGTTGACTCACCTGCGCGACCCTAGGTCGCGCCCGTCTATCCGCCTCATAGCCAGAATTCTCAGGTGCCCAAGCGGATCGACTGCTAACGTTCGGCGCCTGAGCATTTTTGCCAATCCTATGAGGCCCTCGCTATGACCACGTCCACTGCAATTGCCCGACTCAACGCTGCCGACCCGGATTTCGCCCATCATCTGGATCATCTGCTGAGCTGGGAAAGCGTGTCCGACGACTCGGTCAACCAGCGGGTGCTCGACATCATCAAGGCCGTGCGCGAGCGCGGTGATGCGGCGCTGGTGGATTTCACCCGCCAGTTCGACGGCCTCGACGTCGCGTCGATGTCCGACCTGATCCTGCCGCGCGAGCGCCTGGAGCTGGCCCTCACACGCATTACCGCGCCGCAGCGTGAAGCCCTGGAAGTGGCAGCGGCACGCGTACGCAGCTACCACGAAAAACAGAAACAGGATTCCTGGAGCTACACCGAGGCCGACGGCACCGTGCTGGGCCAGAAGGTCACGCCGCTGGACCGCGCGGGGCTGTACGTGCCGGGCGGTAAAGCTTCGTACCCGTCGTCGGTGTTGATGAACGCTATCCCGGCCAAAGTGGCGGGCGTGACCGAAGTGGTCATGGTCGTGCCAACGCCGCGTGGCGAAATCAACGAGCTGGTGCTGGCTGCCGCGTGCATCGCCGGGGTTGACCGCGTGTTCACCATCGGCGGCGCTCAAGCTGTCGCGGCCCTGGCCTACGGCACCGAAAGTGTGCCGAAGGTCGACAAAGTGGTCGGCCCGGGCAACATTTACGTAGCCACGGCCAAGCGCCATGTATTTGGCCAGGTCGGCATCGACATGATCGCCGGCCCTTCGGAAATCCTCGTGGTATGTGACGGCCAGACCGACCCGGACTGGATCGCCATGGACCTGTTCTCCCAGGCCGAGCATGACGAGGATGCCCAGGCGATCCTGGTCAGCCCCGACGCCGAGTTCCTCGACAAGGTCGCCGCCAGCATCGACAAGCTGCTGCCAACCATGGATCGCGCCGAGATCATCGAGAAGTCGATCAATGGCCGGGGCGCGCTGATCCTGGTACGCGACATGGAGCAGGCCATCGAGGTGGCCAACCGCATCGCGCCGGAGCACCTGGAGTTGTCCGTGGCCGACCCACAAGCCTGGCTGCCGTCGATTCGCCACGCTGGCGCGATCTTCATGGGCCGCCACACCAGTGAAGCCCTGGGCGACTACTGCGCCGGCCCGAACCACGTGCTGCCGACCTCCGGCACCGCGCGTTTCTCGTCGCCGCTCGGCGTTTATGACTTCCAGAAGCGCTCCTCGATCATCTTCTGCTCGCCACAAGGCGCTTCCGAGCTGGGCAAGACCGCCTCGGTGCTGGCCCGTGGTGAGTCCCTGAGCGCTCACGCCCGCAGCGCCGAATACCGCATCCTTGAAGAGGGGAACTGAGACATGAGCAAATTCTGGAGCCCCTTCGTCAAGGATCTCGTGCCGTACGTGCCCGGCGAGCAGCCGAAGCTGACCAAGCTGGTCAAGCTCAACACCAACGAGAACCCCTACGGCCCATCGCCCAAGGCGCTCGCGGCAATGCAGGTCGAGTTGAACGACAACTTGCGCCTGTACCCGGACCCCAACAGCGACCTGCTCAAGCAGGCGGTAGCCAAGTATTACGGAATCGACGCCGGCAAGGTCTTTCTCGGTAACGGTTCCGATGAAGTCCTGGCGCACATCTTCCACGGCCTGTTCCAGCACGACTTGCCGTTGTTGTTCCCGGACATCAGCTACAGCTTCTATCCGGTCTACTGCGGGCTCTACGGCATCACGTCTGAACCGGTGCCGCTGGACGAGCAGTTCCAGATTCGTGTGGCCGACTACGCGAAGCCCAATGGCGGGATCATCTTCCCCAACCCGAACGCGCCTACCGGCTGCGTACTGGCGCTGGACGCGGTGGAGCAAATCCTCAAGGCCAGCCCGGACTCGGTGGTGGTGGTCGATGAAGCCTATATCGACTTCGGCGGCGAAACCGCTATCAGCCTGGTAGACCGTTACCCGAACCTGCTGGTGACCCAGACCCTGTCCAAATCGCGCTCACTGGCCGGTCTGCGTGTAGGCCTGGCGGTGGGGCATCCGGACCTGATCGAGGCGCTGGAGCGGGTCAAGAACAGCTTCAACTCCTACCCGCTGGATCGCTTGGCGATTGTCGGCGCGGCGGCGGCGTTTGAAGACCGTGAGTACTTCCAGAAGACCTGCCAATTGGTGATCGACAGCCGTGAAAAGCTGGTGGCGCAACTGGAAGCCAAGGGGTTTGACGTACTGCCGTCTGCGGCCAACTTCATCTTTGCTCGGCATCCAGGGCACGACGCTGCCGGGCTGGCGGCCAAAGTGCGGGAGCAGGGGGTGATTGTGCGGCACTTCAAGCAGGAGCGGATTGCCCAGTTCCTGCGGATCAGTATTGGCACGCCTGAGCAGAACCAGGCGCTGATTGATGCGTTGGGCGAGCTCTAAGCCACACTGAAGCTTAAAAAATGTGGGAGCGGGCTTGCTCGCGAATGCAGGGGTTCAGTCACTGATGTGCTCAATGACACACTGCATTCCCGAGCAAGCCCGCTCCCACATTCGTGTTGCGTTGGCAGTTAGATCAGCGGCTCATCCGGCTTCTTGTTCTTCCAGCCATCATTGCCCGGCAGCAGCAGGTTCAAACCAATCGCTACCACCGCGCACAGGGCAATGCCCTTGAGGCCGAAATCATCCGGGCCGGTGCCGGTGCCGACCAGCACACCGCCAATCCCGAACACCAGGGTCACCGACACAATCACCAGATTGCGCGCCTCGCCGAGGTCGATCTTGTGGCGGATCAGCGTGTTCATGCCCACCGCCGCAATCGAGCCGAACAGCAGGCACAGAATGCCGCCCATCACCGGCACCGGGATGCTTTGCAGCAGTGCGCCGAACTTACCGATAAACGCCAGGCTGATGGCAAATACCGCCGCCCAGGTCATGATTTTCGGGTTGTAGTTCTTGGTCAGCATCACCGCGCCGGTCACTTCGGCGTAGGTGGTATTCGGCGGGCCGCCAAACAGGCCGGCGGCCGTGGTGGCAATGCCGTCACCCAATAGCGTGCGATGCAGGCCAGGTTTCTTCAGGTAGTCGCGCCCGGTCACGCTGCCCACCGCAATTACACCGCCGATATGCTCGATCGCCGGGGCCAGGGCCACCGGGACGATGAACAGAATCGCCTGCCAGTTGAACTCCGGCGCGGTGAAGTGGGGCAGGGCGAACCAGGGCGCAGCGGCGATCTTCGCCGTGTCGACTACACCAAAGTAGAACGACATGGCAAAGCCCACCAGCACACCGGAAATGATCGGCACCAGGCGGAATATGCCTTTGCCGAACACCGCCACGATCAACGTGGTCAGCAGCGCCGGCATCGAGATCAGCATCGCCGTCTGGTAATGGATCAGCTCGCTGCCATCCCCGGCTTTGCCCATTGCCATGTTGGCGGCAATCGGCGCCATGGCCAGGCCGATGGAAATGATCACCGGGCCGATGACCACCGGCGGCAGCAGCCGGTCGATGAAACCGGTGCCTTTGACCTTCACTGCCAGGCCGAGGAAGGTATAAACGAAACCGGCCGCCATCACCCCGCCCATGGTCGCCGCGAGGCCGAACTGGCCCTTGGCGAGAATGATCGGAGTGATAAACGCAAAGCTCGATGCCAGGAATACCGGCACCTGCCGCCCTGTTACCACCTGGAACAGCAACGTGCCCAGGCCAGCGGTAAACAGTGCGACGTTTGGATCAAGACCTGTGATCAGCGGCATCAACACCAACGCGCCAAATGCTACGAAGAGCATCTGTGCGCCAGACAGGATCTGGCGCCAAAGCGGGTCGTTGAAATCATCCTGCATGCTCACGCGTCCTTCTGCTTGGTGCCGAAGATCTTGTCACCGGCATCGCCCAGGCCTGGGATGATGTAGCCGTGTTCGTTCAGGCGCTCATCGATGGACGCGGTGTAGATCTGCACGTCCGGGTGGGCCTTCTCGACGGCAGCGATGCCTTCGGGCGCAGCCACCAGCACCATGGCGCGGATGTCTTTGCAGCCGGCTTTTTTCAGCAGGTCGATGGTGGCGACCATGGAACTGCCGGTGGCGAGCATCGGGTCGATGATCATCGCCAGGCGCTCGTTGATTTCCGGAACGAGTTTTTCCAGGTAGGTGTGAGCCTGCAAGGTTTCCTCATTACGGGCCACGCCGACGGCGCTGACTTTGGCGCCCGGGATCAGGCTGAGCACGCCCTCGAGCATGCCGATACCGGCGCGCAGGATCGGTACCACGGTGATTTTCTTACCGGCGATTTTCTCGACCTGGACGGGGCCGGCCCAACCAGGAATCTCGTAGGTTTCCAGGGGCAAATCTTTGGTTGCTTCGTAAGTGAGCAGCGCTCCGACTTCCTGAGCAAGCTCACGGAAGTTCTTCGTGCTAATGTCGGCACGGCGCATAAGGCCGAGTTTGTGTCTGATCAGCGGGTGGCGGATCTCGCGAGTGGGCATGGGAAAAGCTCCGGCGGCGGGCAAAAAAACCGGCCTAGATTAATCTATCCGAGGGTGTTGTCCTATAGACATCTAGTACGTTAGTCCATTAAGGCTTGATCGTTGCGCCTCACATGCGTACCTTTGCCCGCTTTTCTTGCCACAGCACCCCCTTGGAGAGCGCCATGTCCGCTGATCTCGAGCATATCCGTCAAATCATGCGCGAGGCTGACTGCCTGTACACCGAAGCGCAAGTCGAAGAGGCGATCGCCAAGGTCGGCGCGCACATCACCCGCGAAATGGCCGACACCAACCCGGTGGTCTTTTGCGTGATGAACGGTGGCCTGATCTTCGCCGGCAAACTGCTGACTCACCTGCAGTTCCCGCTGGAAGCCTCCTATCTGCACGCCACCCGTTATCGCAACGAAACCAGCGGCGGCGACCTGTTCTGGAAAGCCAAGCCGGAAGTCTCGTTCATCGACCGCGACGTGCTGATCATCGACGACATCCTCGATGAAGGGCACACCCTGGGCGCGATCATCGACTTCTGCAAACACGCCGGCGCGCGCAAAGTGCACACCGCCGTGCTGATCGACAAAGACCATGACCGCAAAGCACGTCCGGACCTGAAAGCCGATTACGTCGGTCTGCCATGCATCGACCGCTACATTTTCGGTTACGGCATGGACTACAAAGGCTACTGGCGTAATGCCAATGGGATCTTCGCCGTCAAAGGGATGTAAGCCATGGTCCGCTTTCTTGATCAAACACTGTTCACCGAACTGGCCGAGAAAGCGGCCGCCAGCCCCCGTGGCCGGCACCATCATAACTTTCATCAGATGGAAGAGCCTTGCCATCGCCTGGCCGTTGGCATGCAACCCGACACCTATGTGCCGCCGCATCGGCACCTGAGTGCAGACAAGGCAGAGACCCTGATGGTGCTCAAGGGCACCCTGGGCCTGCTGGTTTTCAGCGAAACCGGTGAGGTGATCGCCAAGCGCGTCCTGCGGGCGGGCGGCGAGTGTGCAGGTGTCGACCTGCCGCCCGGCGTATTTCACGGCCTGGTGGTGCTGGAGCCCGACAGCGTGATGTTTGAATGCAAGGCCGGGCCGTATCGACCCGTAGGCGAGGGCGAGTTGGCTGACTGGGCGCCACACGAAGGCGATGCCGGCGTTGCCGAGTATCGACGCTGGATGCTCGCCCAGTTCGATTGAGCTACAGTGCTCGGCCATCTCTCTCGGAGCGGCCCATGAGCCTGTTGAAACGCACCTGCGCCGCCCTGGCGTTGACCCTCAGCTTGCCGCTGGCTGCGGCGCCTGCGCCGATGCACAGCCAGTTCCTGCCGCCCGACGACCTCACCTTGCGTGCCGCCACGCCCGATCAGCAGCAACTGCTGCAAATCACCGAATATGCGGTGGTGGTTGGCAATCAGCGTCAATCGACTCAGCAGCCGATCCCGGTGACGTCGCCGCTGATGATTCGCCTCAAGGGCAAACCCTTGAACAAAGGCGCGACCATCGCCCAGGTGGTGCTCAATTTTGACGCCGAAAGCAAAAGCCTGAAAAAGCCGGTGTTCGATGAGAGCAGTAAGACCCTGACCTTGTCTTACCCGATGGCCCAGTACCGCGTGATCGTCGACCTGCTACGCAACGACACGGTGTATGTGCAGTTCCTCAGCTATGCCAATGGGCACATTTGGGCCGACCTGCACACCGGCGCCGTTCGCGCTAAATAGTGGGACCGCAGGTATCTACACAACTGTTGGCGAACACAAAATCTGTAGCAGGCGAGCTTTTGTGGCGGCCTTTTATGCTGCGATGGTGGCGGGTCAGTGCGCCCAACTGTCACTGATGCACCGCCATCGCAGGCAAGCCAGCTCCCCCATAGGTTCTTGGTCGCTTCCGAAGCGTGTGTGCCGCAGGTAAACTGCGTTTCCCGTGTAATGTCTGCAGGCTGGAGTCGGTAATGCGTAAAGATAAGAAACAGGTGATTGGTGACGAGATTGGCGACGACCAGATCAAGTTGTTCCTGGACTTCGAGCCGGTTGACGCAACTTCACCGTCCCTGCACAAACTGATCAAAGCCTACCGTGGCTTGCGTATCGACGACTTCGCGCGGTTCCTGGGCTTTTTCAAGGAAGCCGGCCTGGATCTGGACGGCAAGGACGAGCATGGCCAGACCTTCGTTGACCTGATCAAGGATCAGCGTAACGCCGCCGAGTACATTGAGCTGATCGACAACGCTCGCGGCTGATTATCCAAGCCACACAAAAACGCCCCGTTCTCATGCCGAGAGCGGGGCGTTTTTTATTGCGTCGAAGCCTTATGCGTAGCTTTCGGCTTCGTTGCTTTGCTCAACCAGTTCCAGGCTGATGTTGTTCTGCGTATTGATCTTGCGATACAGCTCGGCATCGGTCTCCAGGACTTTTTCGCGCGCCGGGAAGATCTCGTGCAGTTTGGCCGCCCACTCGCCCGCAGCCTTTTGCGGGAAGCAGCGCTCGATCAGTTCCAGCATGATCGACACGGTCACCGAAGCCCCTGGAGACGCGCCCAGCAGAGCGGCCAGCGAGCCGTCTTTGGCTGCAACCAGCTCGGTGCCAAATTGCAGCACGCCGCCTTTTTTCGGGTCTTTCTTGATGATCTGCACCCGCTGACCGGCCACTTCCAGGCGCCAGTCTTCGGCTTTCGCCTCAGGGTAGAAGCGGCGCAGGGATTCCAGGCGCTGCTCCATGGATTGGCGCACTTCGCTGACCAGGTACTTGGTCAGGTCCATGTTGTCGCGAGCCACGGCCAGCATCGGGCCGATGTTGCCGGCGCGAATCGACATTGGCAGGTCCAGGAACGAGCCGTGCTTGAGGAACTTGGTGGTAAAGCCGGCATAGGGCCCGAACAGCAGGGACTTCTTGCCATCCACCACGCGGGTGTCCAGGTGCGGCACGGACATCGGCGGCGAACCTACCGCGGCCTGGCTGTAGACCTTGGCCTGGTGGTGCTTGACCACCTCCGGGTTGTCGCAACGCAGCCACTGGCCGCTGACCGGGAAGCCGCCGAAGCCTTTGCTTTCTTCGATGCCCGAGGCTTGCAGCAGCGGCAGGGCCGCGCCACCGGCGCCGAGGAACACGAACTTGGCGTCGACTTCACGGCTGTTGCCGCTGTTGACGTCCTTGATGCTCACGGTCCAGCCCGCACCGTTGCGCTTGAGGCCAGTGACGCGCTTGCAGTACTTGACCTGGGCATCCGGTGCGCTGGTCAGGTGCGACAGCAATTGATTGGTCAGGGCGCCGAAGTTGACGTCGGTGCCATTCATCACGCGGGTGGCAGCGATTTTTTCGTCGAGCGGGCGGCCCGGCATCATCAGCGGCATCCACTCGGCCATCTCGCTGCGGTCTTCGGTGTAGTGCATGTCCGAGAACGCGTGGTGCTGGCTGAGGGTTTCAAAGCGCTTCTTGAGGAAGGACACGCCCTTGTCGCCCTGCACGAAGCTCAGGTGCGGCACCGGGCTGATAAAGGATTTGGACGAGCCAAAGGTGCCTTTTTTGGTCAGGTACGCCCAGAACTGCTTCGACACCTCGAACTGGGTGTTGATGTGCACGGCTTTCTTGATATCGATGGAGCCGTCAGCGGCCTGCGGTGTGTAGTTCAGCTCACACAGCCCGGCGTGACCGGTACCGGCGTTGTTCCACGGGTTGGAACTTTCCGCGGCACCCGAATCCATCAGCTCAACGACTTCCAGCTTGAGGCCGGGGTCGAGCTCTTTGAGCAGTACGGCCAGGGTGGCACTCATGATGCCGGCCCCTACCAGTACTACGTCGACTGCTTCGTTATGCGCCATTTAACGCGTCTCCAAAATCTGCAGCACCAAATTGACGGCATGGCTGCCAGGAGTGACGGGGCGGTTCACGTGTTGCCCCAGATTACCCATGGCCAGGATCGCCATGTCCGATTCGCAATTCTTTGCAACTTCAGCACACGCTTCCTGCCGGGCTAATCTGCCTATGAACGCATTCATAGGCGCCTGTGGCAATTCGACTTATGGTCAAAGCGTGCGATTTGTGCAACCAATCCGTAGCGGACAGGCTCAAGCTCCGGTGTTTGAGGAGTGCTCGGTCCTGTGTGGTTGGGCTGTTCCAGACGCTGATGGTGCTTGTACAAACGCCAAACTATTCATTTGCTCGCCACACTCTTGTGAAGTTGTGAAAACCCGTTTTTTCACGCTCTTTTGAAGACGTGAACCTCAAAAAAGGGCTGCCCCAGCCTGGCACCTGGCCCGCAAACCTCTGCCGACACGCGGCAAAACGGGCAAACAACTCAAGTGGCCGAGCGCAATGGCAGCTCTGGCAGATTCGGTAAGGCGGGTGGGTTGCAAAGAAAACAGCAAGCGCGCCAGCTTCACTCGATCTGTGTGGGCGGCTCTCTGTGGGCGATTCATGGGTTAATACCGAGGCATTAACGATGCTGCGAGGCCCGATCAGGAGACGTCCTTATAATCGGGGGGAGATTGTAGCGAAGAACGCCGGGGAAATGGGCGTGTTTTATGACTTTTATTCGTGTCTCGGTCAGGAGGCCAACGCATGCCGGGGTTGTGCGTGCATAACCTTCGGGGTGACCCGCGCGCTTGCCGGCAGCGGGCGGTGCATCCAGCCCAGATGAGTCTCCGAGACTTCCACCCAACCTTCGCCGACAGGCGGCAGGCTGCACTGCTTGAACGCCAGGCAATGGCCGTGCGCATCAAGCAGCGCATAGTGGCGATGACGGGTGTGTTGCATGAACAATGACTTGAGAAGGCGCATGGCTTTGTACCTGTTGCGTTACATGCTTGAAGGTTGCCAGTGTGGCATGACATTGGAATGACGGATTTATGCGAAATTGTAATTTGAACATGCCTTCAGCTGCCGTTCAGGATGGCTGGTGAGTGGCGCGCATGCACCGTTATACTGGCGCCCTGTTTGCATCTAGTCCTGGAGAAATGAGTATGTTGCAACGCCTGTTGTTCGGTTTGATCACTGTGACCAGTTTGACCCTGGTTGGCTGCGCCAACAGCCCGCAACAACTCAGCCCGCAACCTAAAGTCACCGCGCAGCTGGCGCCTGTCGGTCACGGCCAGCCGGTATCGGTGCGTGTGGTGGACGGTCGTCCGTCGCCGACGCTGGGTTCGCGTGGTGGGCTGTACCCTGAGACCGCGCTTATTTCGGTCACCGGTCAAGACGTGCTGCCCAAGCTGCAGGCCCAGGCCGAAGCCGCCGTGCGCCTGTTGGGCTTCACACCGGCCAACTCGCCGGGCGCGCCTCAGCTGACCATCACCCTGGCCGAACTGAAATACCAGTCGCCCAAAGAAGGCTTGTACGTGACTGAAGCCTCCATTGGCGCGACGTTCAAGTCCGACGTCAGTGCCGGCACCCGTCGCTACAGCGGCCGCTACGGCGCATCGCTGAATCAGCGTTTCGGCATGTCGCCCAATCAAGAGACCAACACCAAGCTGGTCAGCGACGTCCTCAGTGACGCCCTGACTCGCCTGTTCAAAGACCCAAGCATCGGCCAACTGCTCAGCGCGCAGTAACCCTGCATAAAAAAACCGGGCTCAGCGATGAGCCCGGTTTTTTTACGCCTGTCGCTTCAAGCCGCGGTTTCGACATAAAAGTCCAGCACACTCACACCGGTGAGCAGGTCCAGCTCCGGCAGGTCGGCGTGCTGGTGCCCGCCCAGCGCGCAATACACCAGCCAGTGGCGATCCTGGACGTTGAAGGCGAGTGCGCCAACCAGCGCCTCTTGCTCATCGTTTGGGGCGATCAAATACAGCCGATCCTGGTTTTGCGCATGCAGCATGACAAGCTCCCGGATGTTCGAAGGGCAACAGCGTGGCTTGTTAAGGTGACGTTCAGGTGACGCTGTAAATTAATGGATACATTGATCGTACTTGGGGGACGGAACGTTTCAGCGGCAGGAGGCCAATATCACTCAGGTTTGTATCTGAATTGATACCAGCACACTGTACGACTGAGGTTTGCGATGGCGCTGCCTGCACTGCTGATCAATGTTGTGGCTCTACTGGTGGCCTGCCCAGGCGCAGCGCTGCTGTTCATCACCCGTTTGCGCGAGCAGCGCGCACTGGCCGATCTGACCGCGCAAAGCGAAGATCGCGCGATTGACCAGCCGATGTTGTTTCTGGATGTGCGCACCGAACGGGCGCATCGTCTGGCTTATCGCTTAGGGTTTGCCTGCCTCGGGCTGGCGCTGGCCACGTCCTGGCTCAGTACTCACCTCTAAAAAACACCACAAAACAAATGTGGGAGCGGGCTTGCCCGCGAAGGCAGGGTCTCAGTCGATACATCCTTGACTGAACCCGCGCTTTCGCGTGCAAGCCCGCTCCCACATTTTGCTTCGGTGTTTACAGTGCAATCCCGGCTTTAACCCGATATTGATTCCTCACCGGCGTCGCGTACTGCACCACCAGATACGGCCGGTGCTCGGCCGGGCACTCACTCAAGCGCCGTTCCCACTCCGCTTGCGCCTTGGCCAGCTCGTCGGCCGGGAACACCTCGGCCGCCGTCGGCACCTGCAATTGCGGGTCGGCGTCGCTCCACTGCGCGTACGCCAGGTAATGCACCGGGAACAGGCGATAGCCGCCGAGAATCTGCCGGTCCATTTCCACCGCCAGCAACTTGGTGTCCTCGAAACGCTCGGTGATCGGCGGCGCAAAGTTCACATGCACACGGCCCTTGTAGCCGGTGATGCCCAGGGCGATGCTCACATCATCCTCGCCCGGCGCCTTGCTGTAGGTGCCGGTGGTGGCGCGGATATACAGTTCGCGGGCCTTGGCCGTGTCGCAGGGGTCGTATTCGTAGCTGATCGACACCGGCGTCAGGTTCAGCGACTGGATCACCTCGGCAAACGGCTCATCCTTGCGGCTGACGTGAAACATCTTGAGGATCGCCGACTCGGTGCGATCGTCGCCATCCTTGGCCCGGCCTTCGGCCTGGGCGATCCAGATCGACTGACAGTCGTTGCGGATCGAATGGTTGATGTAGGCCGACAGCAGGTTATACGCCGCCATCTTTTCCTTTCGCCCGGTGATCGAGCGGTGCACGATGAAGCTCTTGTTCAGGCGCATCAGGTCGCTGACAAACGGCTTTTGCAGCAGGTTGTCGCCAATGGCAATGCGCGGCGTCGGCAGGCCGGCGTGGTACACGGCGTAGTTGACGAAGGCGGGGTCCATCACGATGTCGCGATGGTTGGCCAGAAACAGGTAGGCGGTGCCCGACTTCAGCTGTTCGACGCCGGTGTACGTCACCCCGTCGGTTGCGCGGTCAATGGTGTGGTCGACGTAATATTCGACTTTGTCCTGCAGCGTGGCCACGGTGGTGACACCGGCGAACTCGCGGCGCAGCTTGCGGGCGATCATCGGCTTGAGCAGCCAGCCCAGGGCGCCGGCAAAGCGCGGGAAGCGGAAGTGGGTCAGGATGTCCAGAAAGGCCTTGTCACTGAACAGACGCGCCAGCACTGCCGGGACTTCGCTGTCGTTGTAAGGTCGGATGGTATCGAATTCGCCCATCATGCTCTCTTGTTAGAAACGGCTAGTGTAAGTAAAGGAAATATCAGGGTGCGGCCGCAATATTGGCTCTGCCGTGAATAGCCCTGTAAATAGACCGGCGATTATACGCACAAGTCACCTGGGAGACCGCGATGCTGGAAACCGAGTCGTACGATTGTCCTTATTGTGGTGAGCCGGCTGAGGCCGTGCTGGACCTTTCCGGCGGCGATCAGTCATACATTGAAGACTGCCCGGTGTGTTGCCGGCCAATAATCTTTGATCTGCAGGTACACGATGACGAATGGATGCTCACGGTCCGCAGCGAAAACGAGTAACAGGTACGCGCATGCAGCGAATCTATGAACCGGAAAACCTGATGGAAGGCGAGTTGCTGCAACAAATGCTCGCCAGCGAGGGCATCGAGGCGCACCTGGTGGGGCGCCATTTGCTCGGCGGTACCGGCGAATTGCCGATTTTCGGCCTGCTGGGCCTGGAGGTGGACAACGACCAGGCCGTTTACGCCCGTGAGCTGATTACGGCCTACATCGGTGCGCAACCGTTGCCCGGCGACGAACCCGACAGCTTTCCCGACGTATTGGTCTGTTAGGCTGTCGGTCGGTTTACCCAAGAGTCGTGTTACCCCATGTGTGGACGTTATGCCCTGTTTCGCTGGAACCCTACGTTTGCTGCCTTGCCGGGCTTCCCGGCCGACCAGCAGGCGCAGTGGAACATCTCCCCGAATGATTCGGTGCTGATTCAGCGCTTGAGCGAAGGCCAGCGCACCTTGGCGCGGGCGCGCTGGGGCCTGACGCCGCCCTGGCTGACTGACCTTTCCCGTACCCCGGCCCACGCCCGCGCCGAAACCCTGGCCGAGCAACCGATGTTCCGCGAAGCCTTCCGCCAGCGCCGCTGCCTGCTGCCCGCCAACGGGTTTTACGAATGGCGCGGCACCCAGCGCAAGCGTCCGTACTGGCTGACGCCGGGCGAGGGCTCGACGCTGTTTTTTGCGGCGATCTGGGAAGCGTATCCGGTGCAGGAACAGGTGTGGCTGAGCACCGCGGTGGTGACCCAGGCGGCGCAGAGTCAGCGGCGGCCGTTGATCCTGGATGCGGCGGGGCAGGAGGCGTGGCTGAATCCGCAGACGCCGTTGCCGGTGTTGCAGGGTTTGCTGGCCAGTGAGCCGGCTGCGTTGCGCGAGCGGGTGTTGGCCAATATGGTCAATGATCCGAAACTGAATGGGCCGGAGTGCCTGACACCGGGTTGAGTTGGATTCACGGCCCCATCGCAGGCAAGCCAGCTCCTACATTTGAAGGTGATCGCACATCAAAATGTGGGAGCTGGCTTGCCTGCGACAGCGGCCTGAAGACCACCGCCAATTCCTAAACCTTAAACTGATTGATCAAGCGCCGCTGCTGCTCCGCCAGCTTGGTCAACTCCGCACTGGCTGCGCTCGATTCATCCGCGCCGCCCGCCACTTCATTGGCCACCTGGCCGATATTGATCACATTGCGATTGATGTCCTCGGCCACCGCGCTCTGCTCCTCGGCGGCGCTGGCGATCTGGGTATTCATGTCGTTGATCACCGACACCGCCTGAGTGATCGTCTCCAGCGCCTCGGCCGCCTTCGCCGCATGCTGCACGCTTTCATCGGTGCGGTTCTGGCTGTCTTCCATCACCTTAACCACATCGCGCGTGCCTTGTTGCAACTGCTGGATCATGGTCTGGATTTCTTCGGTGGCCTTCTGCGTCTTCTGCGCCAGGTTGCGCACTTCATCTGCCACCACCGCAAAACCACGGCCTTGCTCGCCGGCCCGCGCTGCCTCGATGGCGGCGTTAAGCGCCAGCAGGTTGGTCTGCTCGGCGATCCCGCGAATCGCTGTGAGGATCGCGTTGATGTTCTCGCTGTCCTTGGCCAGCGTTTGCACCACGCCCACCGCTTTACCGATTTCCTGCGCCAATACCCCGATAGACGTCGAGGTATCACGCACGATGCGCATGCCCTGGCTTGCGGCCTGGTCAGCGTGGCTGGCGGCTTGCGCGGCCTGGGTGGCGTTGCGCGCCACGTCCTGGGCGGTGGCCGTCATCTCATGCACGGCAGTGGCCACCTGGTCGATCTCGACCATCTGTTTGTGCACGCCCTGGTTGGTGCGAATCGCGATGTCGGCGGTGTGCTCCGACGAATCGCTGACCTTCTGCACCGAACTCACCACCTGGGTGATCATGCCCTGCAGCTTGATCAGGAAAGTATTGAAGCCGGTGGCAATCGCGCCCAGTTCATCGGCCCGGTCACTGGTCAGGCGGCGCGTCAGGTCGCCTTCGCCCTGAGCGATGTCATTGAGCATGGCCACCATTTGCTTGAGGGGGCGGGCGATGCCGTGGCCCACCAGCCAGATCACCAGCAAGCCGAGGCCGGCAATCAACAGGCCCACCATGGCCATGCCGAAGGTGTCGGTCTTGCGCTGGGCTTGCAGGTCGCTTTGCAGTTTTTGCGAATCGGCCATCACCGCGCTCAGTGGCAGTTGCAGCATCAAGGTCCAGCGCGCTTCGGCCTGGCCGATGTTGAAGGGCAGGAACAGCTCGATATGCCCGTGTTCCTTATCGATGTCGTAGCGCACTTCGCCGACTTTCAACTGGCCGAGATTGGCCAGCGCGTTGCTGTCGAGCAAGTCAGCGGCTTTTTCGCCCAGCTTGCTCGCGTCCTTGGTGTAGGCCACCAGGCGACCGTTACTGGAAATCAGCGCCAGTTCGCCGGCGCCGTTGTAGAGGTTCTGGTCGGCGCGGGTGAGCATGTCTTGGATGAAGTTCACCGACAGGTCGGCGCCGACGATACCCTGGAAGGCGCCGTCGATCATGATCGGTTCGATAAACGAGGCCAGCATCACCATCGCATTGCCGACCTTGTAAGGCGCAGGGTCGATGGCGCAGGGCTTCTTGCTCTCTTTGGAGCACAGGTAGTACTCACTGGCCCGCACGCCGGTGGCGAGGATGTTCTGGTCGTTGACGTCGGCGAGTTTGTCCAGGCCCAGGCTGCCATCGGCGTTGCGGTACCACCACGGCAGGAAGCGCCCGTCGGCGGCCATGCCGACGATCGGCGTGTTCACGTAGGCGGCGTCGTTATGGTCGATCGCATTGGGTTCCCAGCCGATATAGGCGCCGAGGATTTTCGGGTTGCGCACCACGGTTTCGTGCAACAGGTTGATCAGTTGTTCGCGGCCCACTTGCAAGGCCGGTTCGCCCTTGGCGTCTTTCATGCCGAGCAGGGCGTTGGCCGTGGCCAGGCCTTTGGCGGTCACCAAGGGTGCTTCCAATTCACGCTGGATCAACGTGGCCTGGGTTTGCGCCAGGGCGGTGAGCCGTTGCTCGATGATCTGCTCGAACTGCGCCTGGGTGCGTTCCTGCACCAGTTCCTGGGTGCGCGCGCCGGCGAACACCGCGTAGAGCACCAAAACGGCGACCACACTCAGCACGATGGCCCCGGTCAGTGCTGCGACAGAAAACTGAATCGACTTGAATTTCATGAAAGCTCCGGGCGCAGGGGCAGGTGGGCTGCCTTTGTGTATCGGCCACGGGCTCGGGAGGCTTAAGGCTCGGCGGGTGAAATAGTGCCGGATGTCGCAAATGGACTGTTGGCCGCCGCTGTGGGCATGTGGGATGTATCTGAAAGTTAGCGGTTACACGTCTGTTGTATCTGGCGCCGATACACATGAGCGCCTAGGATACGCGCCATGTTTTCAGGGAGCGTGTTCATGAAGAAGTCATTGGCGGTAAGTGGGTTGGTTGCGGCGATGCTGCTGGCGGGTTGCCAGTCGGTGAACACCACCAGCGGCGGCGCCGTCGGGGTAGAGCGCAAGCAGTACATGTTCAGCATGTTGTCGAGCCAGGAAGTCGACCAGATGTATGCCCAGTCCTACCAGCAGACGCTGGGTGAGGCGAGCGGCAAAGGCATGCTCGATAAAACCAGTGCCAACGCCAAGCGCGTGCAGGCCATCGCCAATCGACTGATCGCCCAGGCGCCGACCTTTCGCCCGGATGCGGCGCAATGGAAGTGGGAGGTGAACCTGATCAAAAGTGATGAGATGAACGCCAACTGCGGGCCTGGCGGCAAGATCTTCGTGTACAGCGCGTTGATCGACAACCTCAAGCTCACCGATGACGAACTGGCCGCGGTGATGGGCCATGAAATCGCGCACGCCTTGCGCGAACACGGCCGTGAAGCCATGTCCAAGGCCTACGGCATCGAGATGGCCAAGCAGGGCGCCGGTGCCTTGTTCGGTCTGGGCCAGGACAGCCTGGCGCTGGCCGATACGGTGGCCAACTACGGCATGACGCTGCCCAACAGCCGCGCCAATGAAAACGAAGCCGACCTGATCGGCCTGGAGCTCTCGGCTCGGGCCGGTTACAACCCGAACGCGGCCATCACGTTGTGGAACAAGATGGCCAAGGCGTCGGAAGGTTCTCCACCGGAGTTCATGAGCACGCACCCGGCCTCCGACAGCCGGATCGCCTCATTGCAGGCGGCGATTCCGAAAGTAATGCCGCTTTACCAGCAGGCCAAAAAATCCTGAGTTAACGCGGACCCCTGTGGGAGCTGGCTTGCCTGCGATGCAGGCGGCTCGGTCCTTCAGAAATACCGAGTTGATGCTATCGCAGGCAAGCCAGCTCCCACATTGGATGGGGTTTACAGGTCTAGATCCAGCCGCTGCTTTGCATGGCCTTGTACACCGCCACCACTGCCAGAACGAAAAACGCCGTAGCCGCCAGTCGACGAATCAGGGTCAGCGGCAGTTTCTCCGCGGCGAAATTCCCCGCCAGAACCACCGGCACGTTGGCAATCAGCATGCCCAGGGTGGTGCCGATAATCACCAGCCACAGCTCAGGGTATTGCGCCGCCAGCATCACCGTGGCGATCTGCGTCTTGTCACCGATCTCGGCGAGGAAGAACGCAATCAGCGTGGTCAGAAACGGGCCGAACTTGCGCGTGGTACTGGCTTCGTCGTCGTCAAGTTTGTCCGGCACCAGGGTCCACAGCGCCGTAGCGCAGAAGCTCGCCGCGAGGATCCAGTGCAACACCGCATCCGAGAAGAAACTGCCGAACCAGGCGCCCACGGCACCGGCAGCCGCATGGTTGGCCAGGGTCGCGGCGACGATGCCGGCGATGATGGGCCAGGGTTTGCGGAAGCGAGCAGCAAGGATGAGCGCGAGCAGTTGCGTCTTGTCGCCGATTTCGGCCAAGGCAACGATTGCGGTAGGAACGAGTAATGAATCCAGCATCAGGTAAGTTTCCAGGGGCGGGTCGACACGGCTATGACACGTACAGCCTTCCCGCCCCGGGTAAGGTGTGCGTGTCATAGGTCTTGTCAAACCCCGGTCCGTCTGTGCGGACTCCTGGGTCGCATACGCCATGGTCTGCTGACCAAGTATGTTGACGTATGCCGGACGAGCGTGGCGCTCGTGGGAGACTACTCCCCTAGGACGGAGCGGATTCTGCCTAGGCAAAATCCATTCGGCAAGCCTTCTTTTTCAAAAAGCCATCAGCCGCGTTTGGCACCATAAATGCGAAAACCGTTGCCTTCGGCCTTGATTGCACACACGCCCAAGTGCTCTTCGATCAGCGGTTGGTACTTGAGGAAGCTGTTGGCCACCAAGCGAAGTTCGCCGCCTTTTGCCAGGTGTTTCGCCGCTTTTCGCAGCAAGTTTTCCGTAGCGAAGTAATCGGTGTGCACGCCGACATGGAACGGCGGGTTGCTCAAAATCGCGTTCAAACCCATCGGCGCAGCGTCGATGCCGTCACCGGTCAACACCTCGGCTTCCAGGCCATTGGCCGCCAAGGTCAGGCGGCTGCTGGCGGCGGCGAACGCATCCACGTCAAGCATCGTCACCGTGTTGTGCGGGTAGCGACGCTTGACCGCAGCGCCCAGCACGCCGGCGCCGCAGCCAAAGTCGAGCAAGTGCCCGCTGGGCAACTTGTCCAGGTGTGCAAGCAACAGCTCGGTGCCGCGATCCAGGCGACCGTGGCTGAACACGCCCGGCAGGCTCACCACCTTGAGCGGCCCTTCGGCCAGCGGTACTTCAAACACCTGCGCCAGGCTTTGCAGTTCGACCGCTTGCGGGGCATTGGCCACGGTGACCTGCCACAGCTGGCAGTGCCGCGCGTTGTCGAGCTTGCGGGGCTTGCCGAACGGAATCATCTGCTTGGCGGCGCTTTCGATACCGCCTTTTTTCTCGCCGACCAGAAACAGCTCGGCGCCGGGCAGGCGTGCGGCTACGGCGTTGAGCAGGTAATCGGTGAGGTCCTTGGATTTGGGCAGGAAAATCACCGCCGCATCAAACCCGCGTTCGGGCACGTTCACGCCGAAATGGCTGCGTTCGGGGAAGCGTGCGTCGAGCGCCGCCTGGTCGCCGGCATGCCAGCTCCAGCCGTGGGCATTGGGCAGGCGGCCGAGCAAGTCGTCGGCGGGCAAACCTACCAGCAGCAGGTTGCCTTGAAAAAGTTCGGCCTGACGAAGCAGTACTTCACTGCGCGGATCCATGGTCTGCTCCTTGAAAAGGGGCGCAGTTTATCAACTGACGACGCGCAGCGGGGTGCCGTTGAAAAAGCCGCGGGCGTTTTCCGCCAGTTGGCCAACGATGCGCTGCCGCGCTTCGCGACTGCCCCAGGCGTTGTGGGGCGTCACGATCAGGCGAGGAATGTCGCCGGCCAGCAGCGGGTTGCCGTTTACCGGTGGCTCCACGCTCAGCACATCGGTGGCCGCACCGCCCAGATGGCCGCTGCGCAACGCGTCCGCCAGGGCTTGTTCGTTGATCAAGCCACCGCGCGCGGTGTTGACGATAAACGCGCCGGGCTTGAGCAGCGCCAATTCGCGGGCGCCGATAAAGTCGCGGGTGTGTTCATTGAGCGGGCAGTGCAGGGTCAGCGCGTCGACTTGCGCGAGCAGTTCATCCAGTGGCACGCGGTCAGCGCGGGCAGGGCGGCCCGGAATCGCGCCGAGCACCACGCGCATGCCGAAGGCTTCGGCCAGGCGCGCGACGGCGCTGCCCAGTTCGCCGTGGCCGAGCAGGCCGAGGGTTTTGCCCTCCAGCTCGACAATCGGGTAATCCAGCAGGCAAAACTGTTTGGCTTGTTGCCATTTGCCGGCGCTGACGTCGCGTTGATAGTCCTTCAGACGCGTCGCCAGGTTCAGCAGCAACATGATCGTATGCTGCGCCACCGACGGCGTGCCGTAGCCCTGGCAGTTGCTCACGGTGATGCCGTGGGCGCGGGCGGCGGCGAGGTCGACGTTGTTGGTGCCGGTGGCCGATACCAGGATCAGCTTGAGTTCGGGGCAGGCTTGCAGCGTTTCGGTATTCAGCGCGATCTTGTTGCTGATGACCACTTGAGCGCCTTGCAGGCGTTCGACCACATTCTGCGGCGTGGTGTGCGCGTAAAGCTGCAGGTCGCTGAAGCTGTTGCGCAATTCGCTGAGGTCCAGGTCCCCCAGGTCCAGGGACGGGTGATCAAGGAAGACGGCGCGGCGATTGTTCGTCATCAACTGTACCTTTTGCGACAGGGTTCGAAGGCGTAATCTGCCGAGCCTATCAGATGAAATAATCAGTTACTTAATGGAGTGAGCATGTACGCCGCCGAGTTTTTGACCGTAGCCTTGATTCACTTGTTGGCGGTGGCCAGCCCCGGCCCGGATTTCGCCGTGGTGGTGCGCGAGAGTGTGACCCATGGCCGTCGCGCCGGCACCTGGACCGCTTTGGGTGTGGGCTCGGCGATTTTCCTGCACGTGGGCTATTCGCTGCTGGGGATTGGTTTGATCGTGTCGCAGTCCATTGTGCTGTTTAACGCACTGAAGTGGGCGGCGGCGGCGTACTTGTTGTACATCGGTTTCAAAGCGTTGCGTGCGCAGCCGGCCAAGCCGGTTGCCGAGGGCGAGTTGCGGCCTGAAGTGGGTGAGCGCACTCCGCGTGCGGCGTTTACAGCGGGGTTTGTGACCAATGGTTTGAACCCCAAGGCCACGCTGTTTTTCCTGTCGCTGTTTACTGTGGTGATCAACCCGCACACGCCGCTGGCGATCCAGGCTGGGTACGGTGTGTACCTGGCGGTGGCGACGGCGTTGTGGTTTTGCCTGGTGGCTATGTTGTTCAGTCAGCAGCGGGTACGCGCGGGATTTGCGCGGATGGGGCATTGGTTTGATCGGACCATGGGGGCGGTTTTGATTGCGATTGGTGTGAAGCTTGCGTTTACGAGTATGAAGTGAGGGGTGGGCTTTGGTTTGTGCTGTGGGAGTGAGTGCATATCCGTTGCTGCGGTAACGGCGGCTTAGGGTTCCGCTCTTACAGCGGGTCACTTTTGGCAAACGCCCGGAATGCCGGCCCAGCCAAAAGTAACCAAAAGGTCTTTGCCCCACCACTCGGCCCCTCGCTTGGGCTCGGTGTGCCCTCACTCCGGCTTGAATCCGTGGGCCGCCGCGACGGCCCATCCATGGCCCAACGCGGCTAACCCGGCGTCCTGCCGGGTTACCCACGGATTCAAGCCTGCGTTCGGCCAGCGTGGTTGACGGGGCCTGTCAGATCAAAAGCAAGATCAAAAGCAAAAGCAAAAGCACGGCGGCCTAGTAGCCGACCTGAGTGGTAGAAGCAAAAGCAGGGCAACAGCACAGCAACACCTCTTTGTCTGATGCACAGAGATCTAAATGTGGGAGCGGGCTTGCTCGCGAAGGCGGTGGTTCAGTCAGCTCATGTGTCACTGACCCACCGCCTTCGCGAGCAAGCCCGCTCCCACAAGTTGACCGAGTTGAGCTGCTAGCACCGCAGTGCTTGGCTTTTCTGTGGGAGCTGGCTTGCCTGCGATGCAGGCACCTCGGTCTATCAGACACAACCAGCCGATGCCATCGCAGGCAAGCCAGCTCCCACCTTTGATTGAGTTCAGCTTCCAAGATCAGGTCGGCTGTCAGGCCGCCTCGCGTCCGCTTTTGATCTAACCACTCAGGTCGGCTACCAGGCCGCCGTGCTCTGCTTTTGATCTTGATCTGCTTTTGATCTTGATCTTAGGCGCCCCGTTAAACCACGCTGGCCGAACGCAGGCTTGAATCCGTGGGTAACCCGGCAGGACGCCGGGTTAGCCGTGTTGGGCCATGGATGGCCCGTCACGGCGGCCAACGGATTCAAGCCGGAGTGAGGGCACACCGAGCCCAGGCGAGGTGCCGAGTGGTGGGGCAAGAGCCCTTTGGTTACTTTGGGGCTTTTCCAAAGTGACCCGCCGTAAGGGCGGAACCCATCTCAGCCATCACCCAATAACGGATATACACCCCGTCACGCCCGTACCCCAGCCGGCACCAAAAACGCCGCCTCCAACAACTGCCGCGTATAAACATGCTGCGGCTCAGCAAAAATCGCCGAAGCCTCCCCCTGTTCCACCACCTGCCCATGCTTGACCACCATCAACTGGTGACTCAACGCCTTCACCACCGCCAAATCATGGCTGATAAACAGGTAAGTGAGGTTGTACTTGGCCTGCAAACTGCGCAACAACTCCACCACCTGCCGCTGCACCGTACGGTCCAGCGCCGACGTCGGCTCATCCAGCAAAATCAGGCGTGGCTTGAGCACCAACGCCCGGGCGATAGCAATCCGCTGCCGCTGCCCCCCGGAAAACTCATGCGGATAACGATGCCGCGACTCCGGATCCAGCCCAACCTCACGCAGCGCCGCAATAATCGCGGCCTCCTGCTCAACAGCCGTGCCCATCTTGTGAATCCGCAATCCCTCGCCAACAATCTCGCTGACACTCATCCTCGGGCTCAAGCTGCCAAACGGGTCCTGAAACACCACCTGCATTTCCCGCCGCAACGGGCGCACCTGCTGCTGAGTCAGCCGGTCCAACTGCTGGCCCTCAAAACGAATCCCACCTTTGCTGGCAATCAAACGCAGAATTGCCAGGCCCAAGGTGGATTTGCCCGAACCGCTCTCGCCGACAATGCCCAGGGTTTGCCCTTGGGGCAGGCTGAAATTGATACCGTCCACCGCCTTGACGTAATCCACGGTGTTACGCAAAAAGCCCTTCTTGATTGGAAACCACACCTTCAGGTCATCAACCTCCAGCAAGGGCGGCCCGACGTCATTGGTCGCCGGCCCGCCACTGGGTTCCGCCGCCAGCAACTCCTGGGTGTAAGGGTGCTGGGGCGCCTGGAACAGCGTCTCGCAGTCAGCCTGCTCGACGATGCAACCCTTCTGCATCACGCACACGCGGTGGGCGATGCGCCGCACCAGGTTCAAGTCATGGCTGATCAGCAACAACGCCATGCCAAGGCGCGCCTGCAATTCCTTGAGCAGCTCAAGAATCTTCAACTGCACCGTCACGTCGAGGGCCGTGGTCGGTTCATCCGCGATCAACAACTCCGGTTCGTTGGCCAGGGCCATCGCGATCATCACCCGCTGCCGCTGGCCGCCGGACAGCTCGTGGGGCAAGGCCTTGAGGCGCTTGTGCGGCTCGGGAATGCCCACCAGCTCGAGCAGTTCCAGGGTGCGCCGGGTGGCGACCTTGCCAGTGAGCCCCTTGTGCAGGCCGAGCACTTCGTTGATCTGCTTTTCAATCGAATGCAGCGGGTTCAACGAGGTCATCGGCTCCTGGAAGATCATCGCAATACGGTTGCCGCGAATATGCCGGATGGTTTTTTCTTTGAGCGTCAGCAAGTCCTGCCCGGAATAGGTGATGGTGCCGGCCGGGTGGCGGGCCAGCGGGTAGGGCAGCAGGCGCAGGATCGAGTGGGCAGTGACCGATTTGCCCGAGCCGCTTTCGCCGACCAGGGCGAGGGTTTCGCCGCGTTTGATATCGAAATTGACGTTATTGACCACCCGGTGGTGATGGTCGCCGGTGACGAACTCGACACACAGGTCGCGAACTTCGATCAGATTGTCCTGATTCATCTCATTTCCTCGGGTCGAAGGCATCGCGAGCGGACTCGCCGATAAACACCAGCAAACTCAACATGATCGCCAGTACGGCAAAGGCACTGATGCCCAGCCACGGCGCTTGCAGGTTGGATTTGCCCTGGGCCACCAGTTCGCCCAGCGACGGCGAGCCGGCTGGCAGGCCGAAACCGAGAAAATCCAGCGCGGTGAGGGTGCCGATGGCGCCGGTGAGGATGAACGGCATGAAGGTCATGGTCGACACCATGGCATTGGGCAGGATGTGCCGGAACATGATCGCGCCGTTCTGCATGCCCAGCGCGCGAGCCGCGCGCACGTATTCAAGGTTGCGCCCGCGCAGGAATTCGGCACGCACCACATCGACCAGGCTCATCCACGAAAACAGCAGCATGATCCCCAGCAGCCACCAGAAGTTGGGCTGCACAAAGCTGGCGAGGATGATCAACAGGTACAGCACCGGCAAGCCGGACCAGATCTCCAGAAAGCGCTGCCCGGCGAGGTCGACCCAGCCACCGTAGAACCCCTGTAAGGCGCCTGCGATCACGCCGATGATTGAGCTGAGCACGGTGAGGGTCAGGGCGAACAGCACCGACACGCGGAACCCGTAGATCACTCGCGCCAAAACATCGCGGCCCTGGTCATCGGTGCCCAGCAGGTTGACCGAAGAGGGCGGGGCGGGGGCCGGCACTTTCAGGTCGTAGTTGATGCTCTGGTAGCTGAACGGGATCGGCGCCCACAGCGTCCAGGCGTCCTTGGCCTTGAGCAGTTCCTGGATGTACGGGCTCTTGTAGTTGGCCTCCAGCGGGAATTCGCCGCCAAAGGCGGTTTCCGGGTAGCGCTTGAGTGCCGGGAAGTACCAGTCACCGTCGAAGTGCACGGCCAATGGCTTGTCGTTGGCGATCAACTCCGCGCCCAGGCTCAGTACGAATAGGATCAGGAACAGCCACAGCGACCACCAGCCACGCTTGTTGGCCTTGAAACGCTCGAACCGACGGCGATTGAGGGGGGACAGGTTCATCTCAATGCTCCCGGCTGGCAAAGTCGATACGCGGATCGACCAGGGTGTAAGTGAGGTCGCCGATCAGTTTCACCACCAGCCCCAGCAAGGTGAAGATAAACAGCGTGCCGAACACCACCGGGTAGTCGCGGTTGATCGCTGCTTCAAAGCTCATCAGGCCCAGGCCGTCGAGGGAGAAGATCACTTCCACCAGCAACGAGCCGGTGAAGAAGATACCGATAAAGGCAGACGGGAAGCCGGCAATCACCAACAGCATCGCGTTGCGAAACACGTGGCCGTAGAGCACGCGGTGGTGGGTCAGACCCTTGGCCTTGGCGGTGACCACGTACTGTTTGTTGATCTCGTCAAGGAAGCTGTTTTTGGTCAGCAGCGTCATGGTCGCAAAGTTGCCGATCACCAGCGCTGTGACGGGCAGGGCCAAATGCCAGAAGTAATCGAGGATCTTGCCGCTCCAGCTCAGTTCGTCGAAATTGTTCGAGGTGAGCCCGCGCAGGGGGAACCAGTCCAGGTAGCTGCCGCCGGCAAACACCACGATCAGCAGGATCGCAAACAGGAACGCCGGGATCGCATAACCGACGATGATCGCCGAACTGGTCCACACGTCGAAGTGACTGCCGTGGCGCGTGGCCTTGGCGATCCCCAGCGGAATCGACACCAGGTACATGATCAGCGTGCTCCATAACCCGAGGGAAATGGACACCGGCATCTTTTCCTTGATCAGGTCGATGACTTTGGCGTCACGAAAGAAGCTGTCGCCGAAATCCAGTCGGGCGTAGTTCTTGACCATGATCCACAACCGTTCCGGCGCCGATTTGTCGAAGCCGTACATCTGCTCGATTTCCTTGATCAGCGCCGGGTCCAGGCCCTGGGCGCCGCGGTAGCTGGAACCGGCCACCGACACTTCGGCACCGCCGCCGGCGATGCGGCTGGTGGCGCCTTCAAACCCTTCGAGTTTGGCGATCATCTGTTCCACCGGCCCCCCGGGAGCGGCCTGGATGATGATGAAGTTGATCAGCAAAATCCCGAACAGCGTGGGGATAATCAGCAACAGACGGCGAACAATATAAGCCAGCATTTAATCGCCTCCGCTCGCCGGATCGGCGCTTGTGTCCAGGGTTACGGCTGGTTTTACGTCAGGTTTGGCCCACCAGGTCGCGGTGCCGACGTCGTAGCGTGGCGAGACTTTGGGGTGGCCCAAGTGATCCCAATAGGCCACACGGAAGGTTTTGATGTGCCAGTTGGGGATCACGTAGTAGCCGAACTGCAATACCCGGTCGAGGGCTTTGGCGTGGGCCACCAGGCTTTTACGCGAGTCTGCATCGATCAGCTCTTCGACCAGTTGGTCGATGACCGGGTCCTTGAGGCCCATGTAATTGCGGCTGCCGGGTTTGTCGGCACTGGAAGACGCCCAGAATTCCCGTTGTTCGTTACCCGGTGAGGTCGACTGCGGGAAACTGCCCACCAGCATGTCGAAGTCGCGTGAGCGCAAGCGGTTGATGTACTGCGAGACGTCAACGCGGCGGATCACCAGATTGATGCCCAGGTCCGCCAGGTTGCGTTTGAACGGCAGCAATACGCGTTCGAAGTCGGTCTGGGTCAGCAGAAACTCGATGGTCACCGGTGTGCCGGTGGTGTCGACCATCTTGTCGTCGACGATCTTCCAGCCGGCTTCTTGCAGCAACTGGTAGGCCTCGCGCTGCTGGGTTCGGATCATGCCGCTGCCGTCGGTCTTGGCAGGCGCGAACGCCTGGGTGAAGACTTCGGCGGGGAGCTTGTCGCGAAACGGTTCCAGGATTGCCGTTTCATCCGGCCCGGGCAGGCCGGTGGCGGCCATTTCCGAGTTTTCAAAGTAACTGCGGGTACGCGTGTAGGCGCCGTTGAACAGCTGTTTGTTGCTCCACTCGAAATCCAGCAGCAGGCTGATCGCCTTGCGCACCCGCACATCCTGAAACATCGGCTTGCGTGTGTTGAACACAAAACCCTGCATGCCGGTGGGGTTGCCGTTGGGGATTTCTTCCTTGATCAGCCTTCCTTCGGTGACGGCCGGGATGTTGTAGGCGTTGGCCCAGTTCTTCGCGCTGAATTCCAGCCAGTAGTCGAATTGCCCGGCTTTCAAGGCTTCGAGCGCCACGGTGCTGTCGCGGTAATAGTCAGTGATGCGGTTATCGAAATTGTAGAAACCCTGGGTGACCGGCAGGTCCTTGGCCCAGTAATCCTTGACGCGTTCATAGCGAACCATGCGCCCGGCCTTGACCTGCGCCACCTTGTACGGCCCGCTGCCCAGCGGTATTTCCAGGTTGCCCTTGGCAAAGTCACGGGTGGCCCAAAAATGCTTGGGCAATACCGGCAACTGGCCGAGGATCAGTGGCAACTCACGGTTATTGGTGCGCTTGAACTTGAACAGCACGCGCAGCGGGTCTTCGGCCACCACTTCATCAACGTCGGCGTAGTAGGTGCGGTAGAGCGGCGAGCCGTCCTTGAGCAAGGTCTGGAAAGTGAAGACGACGTCTTCGGCGCGGATCGGGTGCCCATCGTGAAAGCGCGCTTCGGGGCGCAGGTAGAACCGCACCCAACTGTTGTCCGGGGCCTTTTCGATCTTGCCGGCCACCAGCCCGTATTCAGTCACAGGCTCGTCCAGGCTTTGCATGGCCAGGGTGTCGTAGATCAACGGCAGGTTGTCTGCGGGCACGCCCTTGCTGATGTAGGGGTTGAGGCTGTCGAAGCCGCCCATGCTCGATTCGCGAAAGGTGCCGCCCTTGGGCGCCTCGGGGTTTACGTAGTCGAAGTGCTTGAAGTCGGCGGGGTACTTGGGAGGCTCGTTGTAGAGGGTCAACGCGTGTTGCGGCGCGGCGTTGGCCGCGCTGCACAGCAACAGGCTGCTCAGGAATGCGGTGCGCAATTTCATCATTGGGCTTTCTCCGAAGCTTTCAGCCACCACGCGCTCAGGCCCAGGCTGTAAGGCGGCGTGGTGACAAAGGCGAACCGGTTGCGGTACGCCAAGCGATGATAGTTGAGGTACCAATTGGGAATGCTGTAGTGCTGCCACAGCAGCACCCGGTCAAGGGCGCGGCCGGCGGCCAGTTGTTCTTCGCGGGTCTGCGCCGCCAGCAGTTGTTCCAGCAGGCGGTCGACCACCGGGTTGGCGATGCCGGCGTAGTTCTTGCTGCCCTTGATACTGGCCTGGCTGGAGTGGAAGTACTGCCACTGCTCAAGGCCTGGGCTCAAGGTTTGGTTGAGGGTGATCAGGATCATGTCGAAGTCGAACTGATCCAGGCGCTGTTTGTATTGCGCCCGGTCAACGGTACGCAGGCGTGCGTCGATGCCGATGCTGATGAGGTTCTCGACATACGGCTGCAGGATGCGCTCCAGATTCGGGTTGACCAGCAGAATTTCGAAGCGCAGCGGTTGCCCGTCACTGTTGAGCAGGCGCTGTCCCGACAGCTTGCAGCCGGCTTCACCCAGCAAGGCCAGGGCGCGGCGCATGGTTTGGCGCGGAATGCCGCGACCGTCGGTCTGCGGCAGGCTGAAGGCTTGCGTAAACAGGTTGGGCGGCAACTGGTCGCGGTACGGCGAGAGCATCAGCCACTCATGGCCCACCGGTACGCCAGTCGCGGAAAACTCGCTGTTGGGGTAGTAACTCAGGGTGCGTTTATAGGCGCTGCTGAACAGGGTGCGGTTGGTCCATTCAAAGTCGAACATCAACCCCAGGGCCTCGCGCACCTTGGTCTGGGCGAAGGTCGGCCGCCGTGTGTTCATGAACAGGCCCTGGCTCTGGGTCGGGATCTGGTGGGCGATCTGCGCCTTGATCACGTCGCCGCGGTTGACCGCCGGGAAGTTATAGCCGGTGGCCCAGTTCTTGGCCTGGTGCTCGATATAGATATCGAATTCGCCGGCCTTGAAGGCTTCAAAGGCCACGTCGCTGTCGCGGTAGAACTCCACCTCGACGTTATCGTAGTTGTAGAAACCCTGGTTCACCGGCAGGTCTTTGCCCCAGTAATCCTTGACCCGTTCGAACACCAGCTGCCGGCCAGGCGTGACCTTGGTGATGCGGTAGGGCCCGCTGCCCAATGGTGGCTCGAAGGTCGTGGCCTTGAAGTCGCGGTTTTTCCAGTAGTGCTGGGGCAATACCGGCAGTTCGCCCAGGCGCAGGATCAGCAGCGGGTTGCCGGCGCGCTTGAACACAAAACGAATGCGATGACGGTTGAGGATATCGACCCGCGCCACTTCCTGCAGGTTGGTGCGGTATTGCGGGTGGCCTTCGGTCAGCAGGGTGCGATAGGAAAACGCCACGTCATAGGCGGTGATCGGCTTGCCATCGTGGAAACGTGCTTCGGGGCGCAGGTTGAACACCACCCAACTGCGGTCCTCGCTGTACTCCACCGACTGGGCGATCAGCCCGTAGCTGGAGGTGGGCTCATCGCCGGACGGCGCGTACTGGCCGGTGCCGACCATCAACGGCTCGTTCAGCTCATTGACGCCGTATTGCAGGAAATTGGGCGTGGAAACCGGGCTTGAGCCCTTGAAGGTGTAGGGGTTGAGCGTATCGAAGGTGCCAAATGCCATGACCCGCAGTGTCCCGCCTTTTGGCGCTGCAGGGTTTACCCAATCGAAGTGGGTGAATTTGGCCGGGTACTTGAGCGTGCCGAACTGCGTATAACCGTGGCTCTCGGTAATTGTCGCGTTCGCCGCAAAGCTCAAGGCCAGACTTATTAGTAGAAGGAGGGGACGCTTCAAGTCAGAGATCCGATCCAGGCGGCTTGGGCTTTATGATCGGTACAGTAACAGCTTGTTCCGGCTGGAAAAAGGCTGTTGGAAAGCCCCCGGTCAGGGGCCGATAAGGGTTTGAACGGTGTGCAGAGCAAATGTGGGAGCGGGCTTGCCCGCGATGCAAACACCTCGGTGCAACGGATGCACCGAGGTGTTTGCATCGCAGGCAAGCCAGCTCCCACACAGGCCAGCGCTTACGCAGGTTTACCTTGGCCCGGAAACCACCAGCATCTGGCCTGGCTTGAGTGCCTGGCCCGTGCGCGGGTTCCAACGCTTGAGATGTTGCATCTCAACGTTGAAGCGCTTGGCGACGATGTACAGCGAGTCGCCTTTTTTGACCTTGTACTGCACCGGCTTCTTGCTGTCAGCCTTGGCCACCAGCTTGCGCGTGTCCTGCATCACCAGGGTCTGGCCGACCTTGAGGGCCTGGCCGTTGAGCTTGTTCCAGCGCTGCAGGTCATGCACATCGACCCTGTTCGCCTTGGCGATCAGCGTGAGGTTGTCGCCATTGCGCACTTTGTAGCTGCGGCTGCGCCCGGCCACGCGCGCGGTCTCGACTTCGTCGAACACCTGCTTTTTCGGGCGCATGGCCAGCAGTTCTTCGGGCTTCATCGTCGAAAGCGTGCTGGTAAGCAGATGCGCCTTGGAACTCGGCACCAGCAAGTGCTGGGGGCCGTCGAGGGTGGTGCGTTGTTTCAGGGCCGGGTTGAGCTGGAACAGTTCGTCTTCATCGATTTCAGCCAGCGCGGCAACCCGTGACAGGTCCATGCTTTGCTTGACTTCAACCACTTCAAAGTACGGGGTGTTGGCGATCGGGTTCAGGTTGACGCCATAGGCCTCGGGGGCCAGCACCACCTGGGACAATGCCAGGAACTTGGGCACGTAGTCTTTGGTTTCCTGGGGCAGGGGCAGGTTCCAGTAGTCGGTCGGCAGGCCGAGCTTTTCGTTACGCTCGATGGCCCGGCTGACCGTGCCTTCACCGGCGTTGTACGCCGCCAGGGCCAGCAACCAGTCGCCGTTGAACATGTCATGCAGGCGTGTCAGGTAGTCCAGGGCGGCGGTGGTGGAGGCGGTGATGTCGCGGCGCCCGTCGTAGGCGCGGGTCTGACGCAGGTTGAAGTAACGCCCGGTGGAGGGAATGAACTGCCACAAGCCGACTGCATCGCTGCGCGAGTAGGCCATTGGGTTGTAGGCACTTTCAATCACTGGCAGCAGCGCCAGCTCCAGGGGCATGTTGCGTTCTTCAAGGCGTTCGACGATGTAATGAATGTAGAGGCTGCCGCGTTCTCCGGCGTTCTCCAAAAAGGACGGGTTGCTGGCGAACCACAAACGCTGTTGCTCGATGCGCGGGTTGACGCCCAGGCCGTCCTGCAATTGAAAGCCCCGTCGCATGCGTTCCCAGACATCCTGGGGGACTTCGGGGCTGGGCTTCTCTGAGAGCCAAATAGGTTTTTGCTTGATCTTGGCGGCAAGATTGGGTTTGGGTTGCACGGTGGATTGTGCAGCGAAATGAGTCGATTGGCAGCCCGCCAGAGTAGCGGACACAGCCACCGCCACGGCTTGAGCCAGGCGGGTCAATGCGTCTGAAGAAATGGATTTACGAATAGATGACGACATTGGCTGGAAGTAAGTTCCGGGCAAAAATGTCGGGCGATTCTAGAAAGCGCTTTGGTTCCGGTCAACCATTCAGAAAATCCGTATCAGATTGCATCCGCTTAGAACTTATCTTTCCACGCCCTCAAGCTAGCAAACACCTCGGCCCCAGCGCGGTTATCGCGCCCATTCCGTTCGTCCGCTTTTTGTTTAACGGATGTTTCGGCGGTACGAAGAAAAGGGTTAGTACGTTTTTCCAGGGCGAGATTGGACGGCAGCGTCATCTCGCCGCGGGCCCGCAATTGCTTGACCTGTTCGACCCGTTCGGCGATATCGCCGTTGTCAGGCTCCACCGCCTGGGCAAATTTGAGGTTACTTTGTGTGTATTCGTGGGTGCAGTACACCAGGGTCTCGGCTGGCAGGGCGGCGAGGCGTTCCAGCGAGGTGTACATCTGTTGCGGCGTGCCTTCGAACAGACGGCCGCAACCGGCGGAAAACAGCGTGTCGCCACAAAACAGCAGGCCTTGATGGTAAAAGGCGATATGGCCGAGGGTATGGCCCGGCACGCTATAAACGTCGAAGTCCAGGCCCAGTACGCTGATGCGGTCGTTGTCCTGCAATGCGACGTCCCGCGCCGGGATGTTCTCGTTTGCCGGGCCGTAGACCTTGGCGTTTGTCACACGTTTGAGTTGCTCGACGCCGCCGACATGATCATGGTGATGGTGGGTGATCAGGATGTCGCTGAGGGCCCACTGCGGATTTTGCCTGAGCCAGGCCAGTACCGGCGCGGCATCGCCGGGGTCGACCACGGCGCAGCGCTGGGTGTGCGGGTCTTGTAACAACCAGATGTAGTTGTCGGTGAAGGCGGGTAGGGCACTGATCTGTATCATTCTTCGATTCGCCAAGCTGAACACATTGGTGCATCTTAGAACGTCTAGGCGAGTTGGAGAATGCAATGACTGATAAAGCGTTCGCCCAGGCCGATCCTGAGTGGCTGGCCCTGATCGGCGCAGCCCGTGAATGGCTGTCCGGGCCGATCGGGCAATTTTTGCTGGATGAAGAACGGCGCATGCTCGAAGACGAGCTGGGCCGCTTCTTTGGTGGCTATCTGGTGCATTACGGCCCGTCTGCGCAGACGCCGCCTTCTGCGCCGCAGGTGCAGCGCAATGTGCGCCTCGGTGCGCCGTTGCCGGGTGTGGAGATCGTCTGCGAGGAGCAGGCCTGGCCTTTGAGCGAGCATGCCGCCGACGTGGTGGTGTTGCAGCATGGCCTGGATTTTTGCCTGTCGCCCCATGGTTTGTTGCGCGAAGCCGCGAGCAGTGTGCGCCCTGGGGGCCATTTGCTGATTGTCGGCATCAACCCCTGGAGCAGCTGGGGCCTTCGCCATGTGTTTGCCCATGATGGCCTGCGCCAGGCACGCTGCATCTCGCCGTCGCGGGTGGGCGACTGGCTGAACCTGCTGGGCTTTGCGCTGGAGAAACGCCGCTTCGGGTGCTATCGTCCGCCGCTTGCGTCGGCCAAGTGGCAAGGCCGTCTGGCGGGCTGGGAGCGCCGGGCGGGCGCCTGGCAATTGTCGGGTGGCGGCTTCTATTTATTGGTCGCGCGCAAGATCGTGGTCGGGCTGCGGCCGGTGCGTCAGGTGCTGCGCCAGCCCATGGGCAAGCTGGTGCCGATGCCGATGGCCAAGGTCAATCGCAAGCAAAGCGAACCGTAAACCTCTTTTTGATGACCCGCCGAATTTTTCGGCCTCGGGATACTGTCGGTCGATGATCGCCAGCCCGTTTTGATGGATGCAACCGATGACCGATAGCGTAGAACTCTTCACCGATGGCGCCTGCAAAGGCAACCCCGGCCCCGGCGGCTGGGGCGCCTTGCTGGTGTGCAAGGGCGTGGAGAAGGAATTGTGGGGCGGCGAAGCCAACACCACCAACAACCGCATGGAGCTGATGGGTGCCATTCGTGGCCTGGAAGAGCTCAAGCGCCGTTGCGACGTGCTGTTGGTGACCGACTCGCAGTACGTGATGAAGGGCATCAACGAGTGGATGGTCAACTGGAAAAAGCGCGGCTGGAAAACCGCGGCCAAGGAACCGGTGAAGAATGCCGACCTCTGGCAGTTGCTCGATGAGCAATGCAATCGCCATAACATCACCTGGAAATGGGTGCGTGGGCACATCGGTCACCCCGGCAACGAGCGCGCCGACCAACTGGCCAACCGGGGTGTGGATGAAGTGCGCGGCTACAAACAGAGCTGAGCCGACTGACGTGTTAACATCGCGCCCTTTGACGCACACCACACTGCATACCACCGTTGAGAGCTGAACCCTGATGGCCATCCGATCTGTTGTACTCGATACCGAAACCACCGGCATGCCGGTGACCGATGGTCACCGGATCATCGAAATCGGCTGTGTCGAATTGATAGGTCGCCGTCTTACCGGGCGTCACTTCCACGTCTACCTGCAACCGGACCGTGACAGTGACGAGGGCGCGATCGGCGTCCACGGCATCACCGATGAGTTCCTCAAGGGCAAGCCGCGCTTCGCCGAAGTGGCCGACGAGTTTTTCGAATTCATCAACGGCGCCCAACTGATCATCCACAACGCGGCGTTCGACGTCGGCTTCATCAATAACGAATTTGCCCTGATGGGGCAGACCGAGCGTGCGGATATTTCCCAGCATTGCTCGATCCTCGACACCTTGATGATGGCGCGCGAGCGTCACCCAGGCCAGCGCAACAGCCTGGATGCCTTGTGCAAACGCTACGGCGTCGACAACTCCGGCCGTGAACTCCACGGCGCCTTGCTCGACTCCGAGATTCTGGCCGACGTTTACCTGACCATGACCGGCGGGCAAACCAGCCTGTCCCTGGCCGGTAATGCCTCCGACGGCACCGGCTCGGCAGAAGGTTCGGGTAATCGCCCTTCAGAAATCCGCCGCCTGCCGGCTGATCGCAAGCCGACCACCATCATCCGTGCCAGTGAGCAGGATCTGGCTGAGCACGCGGCGCGTCTGGAAGCGATTGCCAAGTCGGCGGGTGCGCCGGCGTTGTGGTCGCAGCTGACCCAGCAATAGCCTCGGTCGAACACGGTTAAAAAATGTGGGAGCTGGCTTGCCTGCGATAGCGGCAGGCCAGCCAACCTATCTGTGACTGATCCATCGCCATCGCAGGCAAGCCAGCTCCCACGATTGATTTGCAGCGCCTTGGAAATCTTCATTCGCCACATCCGCTCCCAGCTTCTACCCTGAGTACATAGCCCTGGGGACTGCCCGCACTCATGTACAAAGACCTGAAGTTTCCTGTTCTGATTGTGCACCGTGATATCAAGGCCGACACCGTTGCCGGTGACCGGGTTCGAGGTATCGCCCAAGAACTGGAACAAGAAGGCTTCAGCATTTTTTCTGCAGTGGATTACGCCGAAGGCCGCCTGGTCGCTTCTACCCATCACGGGCTGGCGTGTATGTTGATCGCCGCTGAAGGTGCCGGGGAAAATACTCACCTGTTGCAAAACATGGTCGAACTGATCCGCCTGGCGCGGGTGCGGGCGCCCAACCTGCCGATCTTTGCCCTGGGCGAGCAAGTCACGCTGGAAAACGCGCCCGCCGATGCCATGAGTGAGCTCAACCAGTTGCGCGGCATTCTTTATCTGTTTGAAGACACCGTGCCGTTTCTGGCCCGACAAGTGGCTCGCGCGGCGCGCGCTTACCTGGATGGCTTGTTGCCGCCTTTCTTCAAAGCCCTGGTGCAACACACCGCCGACTCCAATTACTCCTGGCACACGCCCGGCCATGGTGGCGGCGTGGCGTATCGTAAAAGCCCGGTGGGGCAGGCGTTTCATCAGTTCTTCGGCGAAAACACGCTGCGCTCGGACTTGTCCGTGTCGGTGCCGGAACTCGGCTCGCTGCTCGATCACACCGGGCCGTTGGCCGAAGCCGAGGCCCGTGCCGCGCGTAACTTTGGCGCCGATCATACGTTCTTTGTGATCAACGGCACCTCCACGGCCAACAAGATCGTCTGGCACTCCATGGTCGGCCGGGACGACCTGGTGCTGGTGGACCGCAACTGCCACAAGTCGGTGCTGCACTCGATCATCATGACCGGTGCGATCCCGCTGTACCTGTGCCCGGAACGTAACGAACTGGGGATCATCGGCCCGATCCCCTTGAGCGAGTTCAGCCCCGAGTCGATCCGCGCCAAAATCGCAGCCAGCCCTTTGACGCGTGGCCGGCCACCGAAAGTGAAGATGGCGGTGGTCACTAACTCCACCTATGACGGCCTGTGCTACAACGCCGAGCTGATCAAGCAACAATTGGGCAACAGTGTCGAGGTGTTGCATTTTGACGAGGCCTGGTACGCCTACGCGGCGTTTCACGAGTTCTTTGCCGGGCGTTACGGCATGGGCACTTCACGCACGCCCGACAGCCCTCTGGTGTTTACCACGCACTCAACCCATAAGCTGCTGGCGGCCTTCAGCCAGGCCTCGATGATTCATGTGCAGGACGGCGGCGCGCGGCAGCTGGACCGTGATCGTTTCAACGAAGCGTTCATGATGCATATCTCCACCTCGCCGCAGTACAGCATCATCGCATCGCTGGACGTGGCCTCGGCGATGATGGAGGGCCCCGCCGGGCGTTCACTGCTGCAGGAAATGTTTGATGAGGCGTTGAGTTTTCGGCGCGCCCTGGCCAACCTGCGCCAGCACATCGCTGCCGAGGACTGGTGGTTCTCCATCTGGCAGCCACCTTCGGTAGCGGGTATCGACCGGGTTGTCACCGCGGACTGGCTGTTGCATCCGCAGGACGACTGGCACGGTTTTGGCGATGTGGCCGAAGATTATGTGCTGCTTGACCCGATCAAAGTGACCCTGGTGATGCCCGGCCTGAACGCCGGCGGCGCCTTGAGCGACTGCGGGATTCCCGCTGCAGTGGTCAGCAAGTTCCTCTGGGAGCGTGGGCTGGTGGTGGAAAAAACCGGCCTGTATTCCTTCCTTGTGCTGTTTTCCATGGGCATCACCAAAGGCAAATGGAGTACCTTGCTCACCGAACTGCTGGAGTTCAAGCGCAATTACGACGCCAATGTCAGCCTGGCCAGTTGCTTGCCCTCGGTGTTTAAACAAGGGCCGGCGCGCTATCAGAACCTCGGTTTGCGCGACCTGTGTGATCAGCTTCACGGCTGTTATCGCAGCAATGCCACGGCCAAACACCTCAAGCGCATGTACACGGTGTTGCCGGAAATCGCGATGAAACCGGCTGACGCCTACGACCAGTTGGTCAGGGGTGAAGTGGAGGCGGTGTCGATTGACGCCTTGCCAGGTCGCATCGCAGCCGTGATGCTGGTGCCCTATCCGCCGGGCATTCCGTTGATCATGCCGGGTGAGCGCTTTACCGAGTCGACCCGATCGATCATTGACTACCTGGCGTTCGCGAGGACGTTCGATAGCAGTTTTCCCGGTTTTGTCGCCGATGTTCATGGATTGCAACACGAAGACGACGGCAGTGGTCGTTGTTACACCGTCGATTGCATCAAAGGGTAAAGGATGTTTATGCAAGCTGTAATGAACCCGAAGTACCCGGGGCTCAGCGTACGGGTCGCCGACGAAGGTTTTGATGCCTACGTGTGGGGCAATGATTTCAGTTTTGAAGTCAGTGCCTACGGCGTACCGGAGATGGGCACACGCGTCGACCAGTGGGCCGTTGAGCGCATCCTGCCGTACCGCAAATGTTATGGCATCGACCCGGAGGAATTCGCCAGTTTTCGCGATGCGCCCGACAGCGCGATCTTCATGGCGTATCTGGATGACCGTGCGGTGGGTCATATCGTGGTCAGCACCAACTGGAACGGCTTTGCCCACGTCGATGAGCTGGCGGTGGCCTTGCCTGCGCGCCGTCATGGGGTGGCCAAGGCCTTGCTGGACGTGGCGCAGTTCTGGAGTCGCAAGAAAAACCTGCCGGGCATGATGCTGGAAACCCAGAACAACAACCTCGGCGCCTGCCGACTGTATGAGCGTTGCGGTTATGTGATGGGCGGGATTGATCAGCTGCGTTATCGCGGCATCGATCCGCAGACGCGTGAAGTGGCGATTTTCTGGTACCGGTTGTTCAAGACTGAACTCGAACAGGTTTAACTCGCCAGCAGGCTATCGGCCTTCTGCGTGACAATGTCCAGCAACGCATTGAGTGCCGGTGACGTCTGGGCGTCCCTGAGAGTCAGTGCGTACAGGCTGACCATGATCGGCGGCGACACCGGGCATGCATCCAGCCCAGCTTCGCGTGCACCGGACGCGGTGAACGGGTCGACAATCGCCAGGCCTTCGCCGGCTTCCACCATGCTGCGCATCATCTGGTAGGTCTGCACCCGCGTCTGCACCACCGGCAGCGGGCGCAGGGCCTGCAGCTTGGCATCCAGCACGCGGCTCAAGGGGTCATGCCCTTCAAGCCCGATCAGCGATTGCCCGGCCAGGTCCTGCAGGGCGATGTACTTTTGTTTGGGTTTCAGCCAGCCATGGGGCGCGAGCAATTGCAACTTGCCCTCGGCCAACACGCTGCTCTGGATTTGCGGGTGCTGCGGGTCATGCAGGCTCAGGCCCACATCGGCTTCGTGCAGCAGCAGGCTTCTGACAATCTCGCGGGTCGGCTGGCTCGACAGGTTGCACGGCGTGTCCTGGAAGCGCCGGCGCAGTACGGCGATGCTTTGCGGCAGCAACTGATTGGCCAGCGGCGGGGTGCACAGCGCGCGCAAGGCCGGAGCATGGTGGAGTTTCAAGCGGCTGGCCAGGCGTTGCACCGGCTCCAGCGCCTCATAGAGGTGACTGATGTGTACCTGCAGTTCGAGTGTTTCGCGCGTCGCTTGCAAACGCCCGCGCACACTGGCAAACAGCATGAAGCCCAGTTGCTGCTCGGCATCCCTGAGCGTTGCGTCTACATCGCCCACGGGAAGTTGCAACCACTCGGCGGCCGTGCCGAGGTGTCCGGTCTGCAAGATGGCCTGAATCACTTCGATATGACGTAAACGCATCGCCGGAGTCTAGGGTCAGCGGGGCGTGGATTCAATGGCTGGGAAAAAAACAGCGCGGGCCTTGATGCGCGTCGTCTAACGTTCACCTTGCGTGCGCTGCAACGAGCGGGTCATATAAAGAGCGTATCAACCGAGGTTCAACAGGGAGCCCTTCCAATGCCCGGATACACCGCAGTCACAGGCAAACCGCAACCCCAGCAAGGTTTTACACGCTGGGCGGTGCTGGTGGTACTGGTCATCATTGGCTTGCTGGCCCTGGCGGTGGGGCCGCGCTTGTTTGGTGATGTAACGCTGGCAGAGATCGCGACGGCCAAGGCCCAGGTGGCCGAGCTGGGCAAGGCGGTTGAGCAGTTTCACCAAGACACGGGTCGCTACCCCACCGATGAGGAAGGTCTGGAGGCGCTGACCACGCCCCCTGCGCAGGACGCCCAGTGGAAAGGGCCCTATGTCAGTGACGAATTGTTGACCGACCCGTGGGGCGTTGCCTATCAGTACCACTACCCGGCAACCCAGCCCAACACGGCGTTCGACCTGTTTTCGTTCGGCAAGGACCGTACGCTGGGCGGGGTCGGCGATAACAAGGACATTACCTACGGCGACAACTGATTCATCTGGCATTAGCCATCGAGCTGATTAGAATGGCTGCGCTGATCAATAACGACCAATACAACAAAAACAGGTCTGGTCTGGAATGCCTATTCCCTCACGTTTCTTCGGGGTAACGGCCAAGCAACTCCTGGTGCTGGTGACCGTGGGGTGCGTGGCTGCTTATCTCTTCGATAATCACGATGAACACACACCGGAAAGCCGCGCACTCGAGGCGTTTATCCGTTCCCAGGAACAGGTGGATGCGCAGGTGGGGGCAGTGCTGGAGGTGGTGTTGGTCAGGCAAGTGGTGGCCTATCCCGCTAACGGCGCGCCAGGTTACAAACGTTCGTTGTATGCGGTTGAAGGCGAGCGGGGGCGTTTGATGGTGACGCTCAAGCAGATGGAGGGCGAGCAGGGCGTGGAAGTGACGCAGATACGCCGGCCGTGATCACCCAGCCCAGTCAATGCCATCAATGGCCAGGACTGAGCAGGTCGATAAGCCGAGATCTTATGACGCGAGGGTCGTTTGCGATTCGCGGACGATAATGGTCCCCGACTGGATCAATTTGAATTCATCGCCTTCCAGTTTCTCTACACGATCGCCAATGGCCAGCTTGTAGGTAGTGGTAGGCGCCGAGCCAGCCAGGTCGCCTTGCACCGGGTTGGATTCCTGGAACTCATGCACCGAATACACGCGTCCTTCCGCGTCTCTGGCATGGAACTGTCCGACAAGTACTGCAGCCATCTGTTTAGAACCTCTGGAGATAAACACTCGATTTGCGGTTCTGTAGACCGTCATGGAGCGGGGTAGTTTACCTATGGAAAAAAAATACTATTCGTTGATATTTTCAGAGTCTTCCTACGCAAGTCACTGCTCGGCAAACGTCTGCGGATTTATCAAAACCTTCTGGTGAACCTGCCGCGAAGACTTTATAACTGCAAGCTCCTTAGTCAAACGTCGGGAAAACCTCAATGAGCAAGGTCTACACGATTGCCGTCCTGGTTGGCAGCTTGAGAAAAGAGTCGATCAACCGCAAGGTCGCCCTGGCACTGGCCGAACTGGCCCCTGCCACTCTCAAATTGAACATTGTGGAAATTGGCGATTTGCCGCTCTACAACGAAGACCTCGAGGGAGCATCGCCGCCCGCAGCCTACAGTAGTTTCCGTCAGCAAGTACGTTCATCCGACGCGGTGTTGTTTGTGACGCCCGAATACAACCGTTCCGTGCCCGCACCGTTGAAGAATGCCATTGACGTAGGGTCTCGTCCTTACGGGCAAAGTGTCTGGGGCGGCAAGCCGGGTGCGGTCATCAGCGTGTCGCCCGGAGCGATTGGCGGCTTTGGTGCCAACCACCACCTGCGCCAGTCGCTGGTGTTCCTTGATGTGCCGTGCATGCAGCAACCAGAAGCGTACCTGGGGGGCGCGGGCAGCGTGTTTGATGACGCAGGAAAACTTTCGGAAAAGACCAGGCCGTTCCTGCAGGCGTTTATCGACGCCTACGGCAAGTGGGTAGAAAAGCAGTCCGCCTGATGCGTCTGCCTGCGTAGGAACCTGCCTGTCGGCGAGTGGCCCTCACGCCTGGCGCTGCTCATCACATCGCCTTCGCCGGCAAGCTGGCGCCTGCCGCGGTCCGCAGTCAAGCGAGGCGGTCCGCCAGCGCCAGGGCCTGCGCGGTGGCTGCCTGGCGAGACGCCTGATCCACCTCTGGCCCCAGGATAGTTTTTTCCACAGACAGCGAGTGCACATCGGTCACGCCGATAAAGCCCAGCCAGGCTTCCATGTACGGCTTCTGAAAGTCCATCGGCTGAGCGTCGGGCGCTGAAAAATCCATGCCCCGCGCATACACATTCACCGCCGTCTTGTCATGCAGCAACCCGCGCAAACCATGCTCCGGGCTGAACTCGAACAGCACGCCCTTCTGCGAGACTACGTCGATAAAGTGCTTGAGCTTGTAGGGCAGCGCGAAATTCCACAGCGGCACCGAGAACACCAGCAGATCGGCCTCGTGCAGATGGGTCGCCAGCGACATCAGTGAGTCCCAGGCCGCCGCCTGTTCCTCGGTCAATGCCGTGCCGCTGAGGCCGGCGTATTTGGCCTCCATGATCGGGCCATCAAACTCCGGCAGGTCCAGAGCCCAAAGGTCCAGCGTCACCACGCGGGTGTCCGGGACGTTGTGCTGATAACGCGCGATAAATTGTCGGGCGATTTCCAGCGACGCAGAGCGCTGTTTGCGCGGCGAGCATTCAATATGCAGAAGAGTGGTCATGACAGGCCTCAGGAATGATGACCTGAACATTGCAACATAGCGCTCGATGAAATATAAATCGTATTTCCATCGCCTATTGATCACCTATCAGAATATGTTTGATGCCTTGCTACTCAAGACCTTCGTCGCGGTCGTGGACGAAGGCGGCTTCAGTCGCGCCGGTGAGCGCCTGCACCTGACGCAATCGGCCGTCAGCGGGCATTTGCGGCGCCTCGAAGAACAGGTCGGCAAGCCACTGCTGACGCGCACCACGCGTTCCCAACAGTTGACGCCCGATGGTCAGCGATTAATCGCCTACGCGCGCGGCATCCTGGCGCTGCATCGTGATGCCTGGGCAGAACTGACGCGTTCCGCGTTTGAAGGAAGCCTACGTGTAGGCGTGTCGGAGGAGTTCGCAGAGGCGCGTTTGTTGCGGGAGCTACAGGATGTTGCCGCGCAGTACCCTGGCCTGCATATCAGCGTGCAAGTGGGCATTCCCGGTTCGTTGCTGAGTTTGATGAAACAAGGCGAACTGGATGTGGTGGTTGGTTCGTTGTGCGAGTCCAGCGAGCCGGGCCTGGCGTTATGGCGCGAGCCGTTGGTGTGGGCCTGGTCGGCGCAACCGCTGGCGGCATTGCCGACGCCGTTGCCACTGGCCTTGTTCCCCGAGCCCTGTCCGTACCGCGAGGCGGCGCTGTCGCGGCTTGCCCAAGCTGGAATTGCTCAGCGTACCGCCATGCAGTGCGCCAGCTATGCGGCGTTGCACGCCGCGGCATCGGCCGGTTTTGCCGTGGCCCCGATGGCGCAAAGCCAAGTGGGCCCAGGCTTGGCGGTCCTCGGCGCCGAGCACGGGTTGCCCGCGTTGCCCGATGCCGAGTTTCGCCTGTTCAGCGCGCCGGATGCCGACCCGCGCATGGTCGAGGTCGTCACCCAGGTGGTGGTCCGCTATGGCGCGGCCCGGCGCCACTGAAACACCCTGCGACGGAAGCTCAGCGCAACCAGTTGGTACGCGCCAGCTCGATCACCTCGTCGCCACGCCCGCTCATCACTGCCTTGAGCATGTACAGGCTGAAACCCTTGGCCTGTTCCAGCTTGATGCTCGGCGGCATGACCAGCTCCTGCGTGGCCGTGACCACGTCCACCAGCACCGGGCCGTCATGGGCCAGGGCGCGACGCAAGGCCGGCTCGAGGTCTTCGGATTGCTCCACGCGGATGCCCAGGATGCCCATCGCGTTGGACATGGCCGCAAAGTCCGGGTTTTTCAGCTCGGTGCCGGTATCGAGGTAGCCTGCGGCTTTCATTTCCATGGCGACGAAACCCAGTGATGAGTTATCGAACACAATGACTTTGACCGGCAGTTTCAGTTGCGCCAACGAGATGAAATCGCCCATCAGCATGGCGAAGCCGCCGTCGCCGGACATCGAAATCACCTGGCGTCCGGGAAAGGCCGCCTGAGCGCCGATGGCCTGAGGCATCGCATTCGCCATCGAGCCGTGATTGAACGAGCCGATCAAGCGGCGTTTGCCGTTCATCTTCAGGTAGCGCGCGGCCCACACGGTGGGCGAGCCGACATCGGCCGTGAAGATGGCATCGTCGTCCGCCAACTCACTGAGCAAGCGTGCGACGTACTGTGGGTGGATCGGCCGGTCGGCCTTCGAAGGTTCTGCCAGGTCGTCCAGGCCTTGGCGGGCTTTTTCGTAATGCTTCAGCGAAGTCTCGAGGAAGCTGCGATCGGTTTTGCGCGTCAGGCGTGGCAGCAGCGCGTTGATGGTTTCGCTGACGTCGGCGGCAATGCCCAGGTCCAGCGTGGCCCGACGCCCGAGCGCCTGCGGATTGCGGTCGACCTGGATGATTTTTGCGTCGGTGGGGTAGAACTGGCGGTAGGGGAAGTCGGTGCCGAGCATGATCAGCGTGTCGCAGTTGAGCATGGCGTGGTAACCCGAACTGAACCCGATCAGGCCAGTCATGCCCACGTCAAACGGGTTGTCCCATTCCACGTGCTCTTTGCCGCGCAAGGCGTGCACCACCGGCGCGCCAAGGGCATCGGCCAGGGCCACGACCTGGTCATGGGCACCGGCGCAGCCGCTGCCGCACAGCAGGGTGACTTTCTCGCTGCTTTGCAGGATTTCGCTGAGGCGTTGCAGGTCCTGTTCGGCCGGCAAGGTGCGCGGCGCATGCAGGGCCGGCCACGGCTTGAGGGTGTTTTCCACTTCCAGCAACGACACGTCGCCTGGAATGACGACCACCGCCACGCCACGGTTAAGAATCGCCGAGCGCATGGCGCGGTGCAGCACTTGAGGCATTTGCGCAGGGTTGGTCACCAACTCGATAAAGTGGCTGCACTCCTTGAACAGCTCCTGGGGATGGGTTTCCTGAAAGTAGTTCAAGCCGATTTCGGAGGAGGGGATTTGCGCAGCAATGGCCAGCACCGGCACGTGGTTGCGATGGCAGTCGAACAGGCCATTGATCAAGTGCAGGTTGCCCGGCCCGCAGCTGCCGGCGCACACCGTCAATTCGCCGGTGGCGGCGGCTTCGGCACCGGCGGCAAACGCAGCCACCTCTTCGTGGCGCACGTGCATCCACTCGATGCTGTCCATGGTGCGCAAGGCGTCGGTCAAGCCATTGAGGCTGTCGCCGGTCAGGCCCCAGATGCGCTTGATGCCCGCCTGTTCAAGGGTGGTCGCCAATTGCTGGGCCAGGTTGATTTTCGCCATGAAGAACTCCAATCGTCAGTGAGTTAAAAGCTGCTGATCAGTAGAGGACAGCTCGATCACGGCGGATGTTCACCTGCGAGTGTGAAGATTACGTCATCGGTACTGGCAATATCCGCCCTGGCGTGGCTCGGCGTCATTGAGGCGGTGCGGGCACCAATCAAACTCAAGCCATAAAAAAAGCCCTGGCAGGCCAGGGCTTTTTCAGTCGCGAAAACTTAACGGCGACGAAACAGCGGCAACGGCTCATCCGTGGCAGCCTGGTACGTCACCGAGAAATCCTTGAGGCTTTCCAGCGCTTCGTACGGGTCTTTGTCGGCACGCAAGGCAAAGGCGTCGAACCCGCAACGGTGCAGATAAAACAGCTGGTCGCGCAGCACGTCGCCAATCGCGCGCAGCTCGCCTTTGAAACCGTAGCGGTCACGCAGCAGGCGTGCGTTGGAGTAGTTGCGCCCGTCGGTGAAGGCCGGGAAGTTCAGGGCGATGACCTGGAAGTGCTCCACGTCGTCGCCGATCTCTTCGGCTTCTTCATCGGCGTCCAGCCACACACCCAGGCCGCCGTCGCGGGCCTTGAGGGCATGGCCGTGCTCGCGCCACAGGGCCAGCGGCACGATCAGGTCGTCGCAGTTGGAAATGCCGTCGAAGCTCGCGTCCTTGGGCAGCAGGTGCCAGGTTTCGTCGAGGACTTCGTTGTTCTTAATGATTCGCTGCATAGACGCGCTCCTTGAACAGGTCGATGCCGATGCGCTGGTAGGTGTCGATGAAACGCTCATCTTCGGTGCGCTGTTCGATGTACACATCGATCAGTTTGCCGATCACCTCGGGCATGGCTTCCTGGGCGAAGGACGGGCCGAGGATCTTGCCCAGGCTCGCATCGCGGCTGGCGCTGCCACCCAGGGACACTTGGTAGAATTCTTCGCCTTTCTTGTCCACGCCCAGGATGCCGATGTGGCCGACGTGGTGGTGACCACAGGCGTTCATGCAACCGGAGATGTTCAGGTCCAGCTCGCCGATGTCGAACAGGTAGTCCAGGTCGTCGAAACGGCGCTGGATCGATTCGGCAATCGGGATCGATTTGGCGTTGGCCAGGGAGCAGAAATCGCCGCCGGGGCAGCAGATGATGTCGGTCAGCAAGCCGATGTTCGGCGTGGCGAAACCGCCTTCGCGCAGCTCGCCCCACAGGGTGAACAGTTGGCTTTGCTCGACGTCCGCGAGAATGATGTTTTGCTCGTGGGAGGTGCGCAGTTGGCCAAAGCTGTAACGCTCGGCCAGGTCGGCGACGGCGTCCAGCTGCTTGTCGGTGATGTCACCCGGCGCCACGCCGGTGGGTTTGAGCGACAGGGTCACGGCGACATAGCCCGGCTTTTTATGCGCCAGGGTGTTGCGGGTGCGCCAGCGGGCGAAACCTGGGTGCTGCTGATCGAGTGCAGCCAACTCGGCATCCTGATTGCTCAGGGCCTTGTACTCAGGATCGACGAAGTGCTTGGCCACGCGGTGTACTTCGGCTTCGGTCAGCGTGGTCTGGCCACCGCGCAGGTGTTCCATTTCGGCGTCGACTTTCTGCGCGAATACCTCAGGGGTCAGCGCCTTGACCAGGATCTTGATCCGGGCCTTGTATTTGTTGTCACGACGGCCGTAGCGGTTGTAGACCCGCAGGATGGCGTCGAGGTAGCTCAACAGGTCTTGCCAGGGCAGGAACTCATTGATGAACGCGCCAACGACCGGCGTACGGCCCAGGCCACCACCGACCAGCACGCGGAAACCCAGCTCGCCGGCTGCGTTGTGCACCGGCTCAAGGCCGATATCGTGCACTTCGATGGCTGCGCGGTCCGAGGTCGAGCCATTGATGGCGATCTTGAACTTGCGCGGCAGGTAGGCGAACTCCGGGTGGAAGGTGGTCCATTGACGGACGATTTCGCACCACGGACGAGGGTCGATCAGCTCATCGGCGGCCACGCCGGCGAATTGGTCAGTGGTCACGTTGCGCAGGCAGTTACCGCTGGTCTGAATGGCGTGCATCTGTACCGTGGCCAGCTCGGCCAGGATGTCCGGCACGTCTTCCAGCGCCGGCCAGTTGAACTGGACGTTCTGGCGGGTACTGATGTGGGCGTAGCCCTTGTCGAAGTCGCGGGCTATCTTGGCCATCATGCGCGTCTGACGGGAAGTCAGTTGGCCATAAGGCACGGCAACCCGCAGCATCGGCGCAAAGCGCTGAACATAAAGGCCATTTTGCAGGCGCAGAGGGCGGAACTCTTCTTCGCTCAGTTCACCTGCTAGGTAGCGTCGGGTCTGATCACGGAACTGCTTGACGCGGTCCTCGATGATGCGCTGATCGTATTCGTCGTATACGTACATATAGGTCCTGTTCTCGGCAAATCTGCGCGCACGGCCGCGCACTCCCAACGGAGCCGGCGCACGATACCAGTTTGCGTTTATGCGCAAAAGTGATGTTTGAGTATATGTAAATAACCAAATTGACTAATGAGAACGGTTATCGCGATACCCACATTTGTCATGCGGGCAATCATCAACTTTACTGTGATCGTGTTTGAGTGCAATCACCTATAAAACCGATAAGAGGCGATGCAATGAGCAATCCGACCAAAGCCCGTAAACCCGACAGTACCGTTGATGCCTGGGCGATTTTGTTTCTGATAATCCTGGTGGTAGGAACCGCCGTATTCTGGGTCAGCCACCAATAAACTCGCGTTGATTGGACCTCGATTGACTGTCGTATTGCCACTATCATGGCCGTCAACGTTCAAGGTTCAGACAACTATGTTGAAGGTTCTTATTACGTGTGCGTGGTTGCTGGGATCGACGTACGGGGCCATGGCCCACGCCGCGTCGGTGGTGTTTCTCAACCCTGGCACGTCCACGGAAACCTTCTGGGTCAACTACGCGCAATTCATGCAGGCCGCCGCCAAGGACCTCGGCCTGGATTTGCGCGTGCGTTATTCCGAGCGCGATCCTCGTAACACCCTGGCCCAGGCCCGGGAAGCGCTGCAAGGCAGCGAGCGGCCTGATTACCTGGTGCTGGTGAATGAGCAATACGTCGCCCCGCAGATTCTGCGCATGGCTCAGGGCAGCCGGGTCAAGTTGCTGATCGTGAATAACGCCCTGACCAGCGACCAGGTGCAACTGCTGGATGCCCACAGCTATCCCAACTGGCTCGGCAGTCTTATCGCCAATGATGATGAGGCCGGTTACCTGATGCTCACAGAGCTGCTGCGTCAGCATGGCCCCGTCGCACCCGGCCAAACCCTCGATCTGCTGGCGTTTTCCGGGGTCAAGACCACGCCGGCGGCGCAGCTGCGCGAGCAGGGTTTACGGCGGGCCCTGGTCGATTTCCCCTACGTGCGTATGCGCCAGCTGGTGTATGGCGAGTGGAGCCGCCAGCGCGCGTTCGAACAGGCCACGCAACTGTTCAAACGTTATCCGCAAACCGCCTTGGTGTGGTCGGCCAATGATGAAATGGCGCTGGGCGCGATGGCGGCGCTGCAAGCCACTGGGCGTACGCCGGGCAAGGACGTGCTGTTCAGCGCCGTCAACAGTTCGCCCGAGGTAGTGCGGGCTCGCCTTGATGGGCGCTTGAGCGTTTTGGTGGCAGGGCACTTCACCCTCGGCGGCTGGGCGATGGTATTGCTGCATGACGATGCGCTGGGGCTGGATATCCGCCAGAACGGCGTGAATGAACGCAAGCTCGATCTGTTTGAGTTGATCGGCCCGGACCTTGCCCAGCGTCTGCTGGACATCAACGCGGCGCAGGTCTACGGCGTGAATTTTCGGGCACTGTCGGCCCAGGGCAAACCCGCCGGTTACGTTTACCCGTTCGGCTTGCAGCTGTTAACGCCTTGAGCGCACTCAAACGCCTGCCAGGTGCAGCACCAGCTTGACGATGGCGAACAGGGTCAGCGCAAACACCGCCGTGAACACAATTCCCAGGATCACGAAGTGGCTGGGCTTGCCATGCGTGAAATCGCGCGCGCGGTTCTTCCCGCTTTGCACTCCGAAGGCCGCGGCCATCACGCTGTGCAGCATTTGCCAGAAAGTAGGGGGCTTATTGGGTGAGTCGTTCATAAAACCCTCGTCATGCGGATCCGGTCGATCCTGAGCAAGCATAGTCAATTCCCCGCAGCAGGCCATAAAAGTGCACCGCTTCGGGGGGGCGCCAGCGTGATTTTCTGATGCTTCCTCAAGACGCATCAGGAATCTGCAAACATGCCCATCCCTTCACTTCATGCTCCCTTCATCAAGGCCCGTTTGCCCGGGTGGATCAAACACCTGGCCGCGCCGGATATCGAGGCCCTCAAGCGCGCCCGCGACCCGGTGCAGCGCTTCAAGAGCGCCTGCCCCGAGGCATTTGCCGCCGCCAGCCCAGCATTGCGCCAAGCCCTGGAAGACAGCGGCAGCCGGCGCCAGGCCTCCAGCCAGGCCCTGGCAGCAACATTGAAAGACTTCAAAGGCATCACCGAGTTTGCCGAGCCGTTGCTGGTCGAGGCATTGCACAAGGCATTCGCCCAAACACCCGACGTCAACACCACCGCGCTGTTCCACCTGCGCGCGCCCAATCAGGTTGAACAGCAGTCGCTGTTGCAAGCCGCGCTGCGCAACTTCGAAGACGGTGAACGGTTTGATGAAACCGCGCTGCAGGAAACCAGCGCGTTGGCGCCAGCGGGGTCGCTGGACACCCTGGCGCACGATGAAATCGACCGTTATCCGTTTGCGAAATGGCGTTACCGCCTGCGCGACAAGCTGTCGATCAAGCCTGCGGATTTTGCCAGCCTGTGCCGCGAGCTGGACCTGGGTCAGCAGTACCAGCAACATCTGAGCTGCGTATTTGAGACGCCAGCCACTGCGGCGCAGGTGCGCCGGCAGATGATCGAGGCAAACAAAGACACGCTGCGCGTGCAAGCCCACATCGCACGCCTGCGCTGCACCCTCAGCGCCACGGCCCACGCCACGTTGCAGGCGATACTCGATGCCCATCCCGCACCGAGCCTGGATGGCAAGCCGGTGGCTTACAGCCAGTTGAACCTGTTGGGCACGCAGGTGAGCGAGGTGCTGATCATCGGCGCCAGCGCGCGCAAGCCGTTGCCGGGCGCGATGACGCTCATCGACGTTGTCCTGCCGGCGGCCGGGCTGCTCAAACCCCAGGTTGGCGACAGTCGAATCATCGTGTGGATACCCGGTGATCCGCGTAACCCCGTCAGGGAGTACGCATCGCTCAAGGCGTTCACCGCGCAGTTGGCGCTCAATTTGCGCTCGGTGGGCTACCAGCGTTTTTTTACCGGCTTCTTGGCCCAGGATGAAGCGCAGACGTTTCTTCGGCGGCTTAAAAGCCAATTGAAGACCATGCGCTGGAACCCCAACCCGCTGCCCACAGGGCCCAATTACAACCCTGCGGCCTATGCCCACGGGATGTACGAAGAAGTCTGGAACGACAGCGTCAACCTGCGGCCCGAAGAAACCTTCATCAACGCCGAGGTGTTCGGCCATCTGTACGAACGGCACCTTGCGCGCCTCAAGTCCAACGCGAAGTTGCTGGCGGTGCCCACCGCGCAAGTCGATCACGATGCTTGGGTCAATCGCCTCAAGCACTGGGCCGAGCGGGGCTTGAACCTACTCAATGTTGCGGCGTTTTTGGTGCCGGGTCTGGGCGAAGTGATGATGGCCGTCACCGCCGTACAGCTCGGCTATGAAGTTTATCAAGGCGTGGAGGCGTGGAACGCTGGCGACAGCGAAGAGGCCTGGGCGCATCTTGCCTCGGTGATGCAGAACGTCGCGTTCATGGCCGCGCTGGGTGCCGTGGCGGGCAGGGCGCCACCGGTTGTGCCGTCGCGCTTCGTCAACGGCATGAGCCGGGTGGTCACGCCGTTCGGCAAGCTGCGCTTGTGGCATCCCGACCTTACGGCCTACAAAAGCAGCGTCTCGCTCAAGGGGCTTGAACCCAACGCATTGGGGCAATACCCGGTAGCAGGCAAAACCTACATTGCGCTGGAGGGCAATGTTTACGAAAAGACTTTCGACCCGGTGCGCAAGCAATGGCGGATCAAGCACCCGACTGAAATCGACGCCTATCAGCCGGTTGTGCAACACAACGGGCACGGTGCCTGGCGGCACACGCTCGAGCGGCCGTTGGCATGGCGTCGCAGCACGTTGCTGCGCCGCTGCGGACTGCACATGGAGCCATTTTCCGATGCACAACTGGAACAGATCGCCGACGTCTGCGGGATCAGTGATGATCAATTGCGCAAGCTGCACATGGATCAACAGGCGCCGCCGCCAGAGTTGTTGGAGATAGCCCGGTTATTCGAGGCAGACCGTCAGGCGGACGAGGTAATTAAACAAATCCGCGAAGGCGCCTGCCTGGAGGACCTCTGCCGGTTCATGGTGCCGCTGGCCGTGGACATGCCGGGCTGGCCGGCCGAGGAGGTGGTGGAGGTGTTCAGCGGCCCTGAACCCTGGGGCACTTCCCAGCGGTTCGGCGCAGAGTCGCCGGGCAGCGCAAGGCCCACGATCAAGATGACCCAGGCGCAAGTCGATGCCGGGCAATTGCCGGTGCACGTGCTGGCAGCCCTCAATGAGGCGCAAATCAGCCGTTTGCTCGGCCGCGAAAGCATGCCGGCCGGCGCCGATCCGGTGCAGGTGTTCAGAGAGCGTCTGGCCGATCAGGCGCAGGCTCGCAAGAAGGCCCTGTTCGACAGCCTCCTGAGCCGACGAGCGCCGCCAGAGGCGGATATTCGCGCGCTGCAGCGCAGTTTTACGTCGCTGTCGCCAGAAGCCGCGCAGCGGGTGCTGGCCAGTGCCGGCGCTGCTGAGTTGAGCCAACTGCGCAGCAGCGGCCGGGTGTCCCTGCGCCTGGCCAAAGCCATTCGCCAGCACCTGCATCGGGGCAGTGTGAGCCGCGCCTTGGCAGGCGTGTACCGCGACAACCTGGCCTCTGCGGCCAGTGACCGCTTGGCGCTGCACAGCCTCGAGCAACTGCCCGGTTGGTCGCCGGCTATACGCATAGAAGAACGGTCCCTCGGCATCAACGGGCCGCTGGTGGACAGCATCGGCACTGAGCAGGCCGCAACGCGGTATTACCTGATCAAGGCGGGGGAGAGTTTTCGCCTGCTGGATGCCGAGGGCAGGGCACTCAATAGCCTTCCCCGGTACGGTCGCAATCTGTTTGAGTCGCTGCTGCACGCGCTGCCCGAGACGCTACGCGCGTCCTTACAGGGCGAGCCGGCTGAGGCGTTGCGCAAACACGTGGCGGACTACGCGTGCAGCCACCGCGAGGCCATGTCGCGCATCCTCAAGCGCGAGCCGCTCACACCCGGCGCCGGTCGCCGGGTCCGAAGCCCTACCAGTCAACTGGGTTACGCGGCCAGCGGTGATGCGGTGGGGTTTGCCGACGAGCCGTTGGTTGCCAGGGTGCGGGACATTTATCCCAATCTGGATGATCAGCAGGCGTTGCAGTTCGTCAGGAGTCGACTGCTTGCCGGTGACTCCGACCAGCAGGTGTTTCACCTGTTGGAGAACCGGCGCAGGGAGTTCGAGGGCTTGCGCGCAGCGCTGGACACCTGGGTCGAAAGCGACGTGCCTGCGTATCCTCGCGGAACCAACTGGCCAACCCGACGCGATATCGCCGAGCGGCTCATTGACGGCTGGAGAAACGGTGTGTACCGCGGGCAAGCGCCGTTGTTCGAGCTCAATCTGTTGGGCACCGAGCCGTTGCCGACCTGGGCTGCCGATTTTTCCCATGTGCGCAAGCTGCGAATCAACAGTTCACAGCTCGCCGCAGGTGCGCTTTTCGAACAGTTTGGCGCGCTTGAAGCCCTCGATGTTTTCATTGACTCAGCCAACATGGCTGCATTTGCCGACGCGCTGCCGGGCCTCACCCGCATCACTGAGCTCAAGCTCGAACTGCCGACGTTTTTCGGTGAGTATTCGCCGGCATTGACCCAGGCCCTTCAAGGCATGAACCAGCTGGAGCAGTTGCACCTGACCGGCAGTCTTCCGGCCCTGGATTACCGTGCGCTGCCACGTTTGCGTACGCTGCGGCTGGCCGGCAACCTGCGTGAATGGCCGGCAGGGCTGCTGGCGCTTGAGGCGCTTGAATCGGCGGACCTGACCGGTGTGCAGATCGCCTCACTGCCCGATGAACTGTTCACGGGGCATGAGCGTTTGTGGCGCCGCTTGAGGTTGAACTGGAAGGCGCTGGAACCGCAGGCGTTCCGGAAGGCGTTTGACTACGTGCAGGGCAATCCGGCGCACCTGGTGGACGAGCCCTACATCGTCGCGCAGCACTGTGAGCGGCGCCTGGAGGCGCTGGTGCCGCACGTACCGGCCTTCGCCGCCAATGCACTCGCCGCGTTCAGCGAGGACGGCCTGGCCGGCCGTGCGTTGCTGGATAAAGTCGAGGCGCTGCACGCGGAGTATCGCGCCTGGGATGCGCCACTGGTTGAATGGCAGAGCCGCGATGGGGTGCGCGTCGAGGGCGAGCAGATGCCCTCCCATCATCGCCAGACGCTGGCGGACAGGCTGCGCGTGTGCTGGCGTGACGCTTTGGCTGCCCGGTACGCGGCCCGCGAGCCGCTGGCGGGTCCGTCGCGAGGCCGTGGCGAGCCGATGAGAGAAACGTTGGACTTGCGCGAATACGGTGCGCCGGGCGATTTACCGGCGCTGGGCGATACGGTGTTCCCGCAGATCCGGCGTTTGATCCTGGCCGGCGCAAAGCTCACGGCGGCGCAGGTGAATGCGTTCGTGGGCCGGTTTGTGCAGCTGCGCGAACTGGACCTGAGTCACAACCGCCTGACCGAGTTGCCTCAGGCCCTTGAGACGCTGGAGCACCTGAGCGACCTGAATCTTTGTGGCAACGAACTGACGATCACCACGCCTACCCAGACGCGGCTCAACCGCCTCCAGGCACTGCGACGGCTGGACTTGTCGATGAACCGCGTCGGCCGGCTGAGCGTCACGTCGCTGACGGAACTGGTGTCGCTGAACCTGGGGCAGACCGCGATCCTCGACTGGCCCGAGGGCGTGCTGAACCTGCCGCGCCTGGGCTTCCTCGACCTCAGCCACAGTGCGGTCACCGGCATTCCCGAGGCGGCGCTGGCGGGGCACGATGCGCTGCTGGCCGGTACCACCTTGCGCGGTTGCCGCTTGAGCCCGGCGGCGCTGGCCGTTGCGCAGGCTTTTGCCCGCCGCACCAGCGCCGGAAAACCCATGGCGAGCATGTTTGTCAGGCCGTTCGGAATTGATCGAAACGTACTGGCGGCCGGCATGACCGGCGGCGATCCCCTGTTCTTCCCGGTCGAGGTGTCGCAGCAACCGGACCTGATAGTGCCACTGGCATTGGCGCCAAAAGCCACCGAGGCGTCGCTGACCTCGGCCGAGCGCTTGCAGCGCCTGGATCCACAGCTGGATGCCACCCAGGCCGGCAAGCGAATCGACACATGGCTGGCGCAGGACGTCAGTGCCACGCAGATCGAAACGGCGCTGCGCCAATGGCAGGCGCAGCACACCCAGATGATCGAGCGGTTGAATGGCTGGATTGACAGGCCAGCCGTGCGCAACCGTAACGAGTGGGTGAACGCGACCGACCGCCGGCGCGCTGCTGATCGGCTGCTGGCCTGCTGGCGAGAGACGCTGAGCGACGTGCGGGGCATCGAGACACCCGCCAGTGACGCTGCGCTGGACTTGAGCGGCCTGATCCTCGGTGACCTGCCGGCGCTGCCGGTTACCTTCAACCATGTGCGGGCGCTGGACCTGAGCGGTGTACGCCTTACGGCCGCCTCGAACGATTTTTTACGCGCCTTTGCGCGCGTGAACCGCCTGATGCTCAACGGCAACCGCATGGGCACGCTGCCCGAGGCCGTAACGCAGATGGCAGACCTGACCGAGCTGGGCATTAACGACAACGCGCTGGCGGCCAACGTGCCGTTGCAGCGCCAACTGCGTGACTTGCCGCGCCTGCAAGTGTTGGACTTGGGGCGCAACGCCCTGAGTACCTTCGACCTCACCGGTCTCGACCGCCTGCAAAGCCTGGATCTGAGTCGCAACCGGCTGTCTGAATGGCCCACCGGCGCATTGGAAGCTCCCGCGCTGACCCGTCTGGATCTCAGGAGCAACTACCCGATAGCCGTCATCCCTGCCGAGGCATTTGAGCCACAACATGCTGCCTTGATGGCCGGTACCGATCTGTCCGACAACCTGCTGCTGGAGGAAGCGTTCATCCGCCTGCGTGAGTATCAACGCGAAACCGGGCGTGGGCTGGGTTTCAGTGCCGAGGAAATTGACGATCAACTGGCGGGGTATGGGGCCGAGTCCGATGACGAACATCCTGACGTTCACCCTGAGCTTGAGCCGGCAGACGTGCAAAAGGCCCGCTGGTTTGCCGGCGTGGCCCTCGACTCGGAAAAACACAGGATATGGGACACGGTGATCGCCCGTGACGACAGCGGTGATTTCTCCAACATACTGGCGCAACTGCGTAATACCCGAGACTTTGAACTCGACCGCGCCGACCTGGCCGGGCGGGTTTGGCAAGTGCTGGAGGCGGCCTATGGCGATGCAGCCTTGTGCGAGCGGCTGATGGGCATCGCGCGTGCTTCCAGGCTTGCGGTGACCTGTGGAGATGGGCGGATGCTGTTGTTCAACGCGCTGGAAGTCGAAGTCTATGAGTTCAATGCCCTGCGTGCCATCGACCCCACCAATAAGGGGCGCGCCCTGTTGAACCTGTCCAGAGGCTTATTCCGCCTGGACCAGCTGGAGGAAGTGGCGAGCGTGCGGATTCGCGAAAACCCGGGCACCGACCCGGCCGAAATACGCTTGGCCTATCGTATCGGCCTGGCCCGGCGCCTGGCTTTGCCCAGGCAACCTGCAAGCATGCTCTACGAAGGTCTTTCCGGAGTACGGCCAGTCGATCTGGAGGCGGCCTATACGACGATCATGGCCCGCGAACAGACATCGCTGTTCATCGAGCAACTGACGGCGCGCACGTACTGGGTCGATTATCTGCAGCAACAATACCCGGACGCGTTCGCCCGGGTGCAGCAGACGCTGGCGGACAGCGCCTCGGCGCTGGAGGATCGCTACCCCGACATGAATTCGGCGTACCTCCAGCAGATGGAGGCGTTGCAGAAGGCCAACAAGGTGCAGCGCCAGGCCTTGATAAACGTGCTGTCAGCGCGGGAGATCGCCGCGCTGGGCCAGTAGCCGATCAGTTGTCGTAACCCAGGTTCGGCGCCAGCCAGCGCTCGGTCACGGCCAGGTCCTGGCCTTTGCGCGCGGTGTAGCTTGCGACCTGGTCCTTGTCGACCTTGCCCACGGCAAAGTACTGCGCCTGTGGATGGGCGAAGTACCAGCCACTGACCGCCGCCGCCGGGAACATCGCGTAGTGCTCGGTGAGGAACACGCCGCTGCGCCCGGCGTGCATTTCGCGCGCCTCGGGGTCCAGCAGTTGGAACAGCTGGGCCTTCTCGGTGTGATCAGGGCACGCCGGGTAGCCGGGAGCAGGGCGGATGCCGCTGTATTGCTCCTTGATCAGCGCTTCGTTGTCCAGTTGCTCGTCCTTGGCGTAACCCCAGTGCTCTTTACGCACTTGCTGGTGCAGCCACTCGGCGCAGGCTTCGGCCAGGCGGTCGGCCAGGGCCTTGACCATGATCGAGTTGTAGTCGTCGCCCGCGTCCTGATAGGCCTTGGCGACTTCTTCTGCGCCGATGCCGGCGGTGGTGATGAAACCACCGATGTAGTCGGTCACGCCGCTGTCTTTTGGCGCCACGAAGTCGGCCAGGGAGAAGTTCGGCTTGCCGTCGGTCTTGATGATCTGCTGGCGCAGGTGATGCAGCCTGGCAATCGGCTGGCCATCGTCGCCGTAGACTTCCAGGTCATCGTCCTGCACCTGGTTGGTCGGCCAGAAACCGAATACCGCGCGGGCGCTGATGAGTTTTTCGTCGATCAGCTTCTTGAGCATTTCCTGGGCATCGGCGTAGAGCGCGGTGGCCGCTTCACCGACCACTTCGTCTTCGAGGATGCGCGGAAACTTGCCGGCCAGGTCCCAGGAGATAAAGAACGGCGTCCAGTCGATGTACTCGGCCAGCACCTTGAGGTCGATATTGTCCAGCACCTTGGCGCCGGTAAAAGTCGGCTTCACCGGGGTATAGGTACTCCAGTCGAACTGCGGCTTCTTGGCGATGGCCGCCGGGTAGCTCAGGCGCTCTGTGCGGGCGCTGCGGTTAGACGTACGCTCGCGCACGTCGATGTATTCCATGCGGGTTTTCTCGACGAAGCCGGCCTTCAGCTCCTTGGACAGCAATTGCGTGGCCACGCCCACTGCGCGCGAAGCGTCGGTGACGTAGATCACTGCGTCGTTGCTGTACTTGGGCTCGATCTTGACCGCCGTGTGGGCCTTGGAGGTGGTGGCGCCACCGATCATCAGCGGCAGGTGGAAGTCCTGGCGCTGCATCTCGCGGGCCACGTGAACCATCTCATCCAGCGACGGCGTGATCAGCCCGGACAGGCCGATGATGTCGCACTTCTGTTCCCTGGCCACCTGCAGGATCTTCTCCGCCGGCACCATCACGCCCAGGTCGACAATGTCATAGCCGTTGCAACCGAGCACCACGCCGACAATGTTCTTGCCGATGTCGTGCACGTCGCCCTTCACCGTGGCCATCAGGATCTTGCCCTTGGCTTCCGGTTTGTCGCCTTTTTCCAGCTCGATAAACGGAATCAAGTGGGCCACGGCCTGCTTCATCACCCGGGCCGATTTCACCACCTGGGGCAGGAACATCTTGCCGGCGCCGAACAGGTCGCCGACGATGTTCATGCCGGACATCAGCGGGCCTTCGATCACTTCGATCGGGCGCGCGAACGACTGGCGCGATTCTTCGGTGTCTTCAACGATGTGCGTGGTGATGCCTTTGACCAGCGCGTGTTCCAGGCGCTTGTTGACGTCCCAGCCACGCCATTCTTCGGTCTCGGCCTCTTTGACGCTGCCGTCGCCCTTGTACTTGTCGGCAATGGCCAGCAGGGCGTCAGTGCCTTCCAGCGTGCGGTTGAGCACCACGTCTTCTACCGCATCGCGCAGCTCGGCCGGGATCTGGTCGTAGATCTCCAGTTGGCCGGCGTTGACGATACCCATGCTCAGGCCGTTGCGGATCGCATACAGCAAAAACACCGAGTGAATCGCCTCACGCACCGGGTTGTTGCCGCGGAACGAGAACGACACGTTGGACACGCCACCCGAGGTCAGCGCATACGGCAGCTCGTCGCGGATGTAGGCGCAGGCGTTGATGAAGTCGACGGCGTAGTTGTTGTGCTCCTCGATACCGGTGGCGACCGCGAAGATGTTCGGGTCGAAGATGATGTCTTCCGGCGGGAAGCCGACGTCATTGACCAGGATGTCGTAGGAGCGTTTGCAGATTTCTTTCTTGCGCGCTTCGGTGTCGGCCTGGCCGGCTTCGTCGAAGGCCATTACCACCACCGCCGCGCCATAACGCTTGCACAGTTTGGCGTGGTGAATGAACTGCTCGACGCCTTCCTTCATGCTGATGGAGTTGACGATGCCCTTGCCCTGGATGCACTTGAGGCCGGCTTCAATCACTTCCCACTTGGAGGAGTCGATCATGATCGGTACGCGAGAGATGTCCGGCTCGCCGGCAATCAGATTGAGGAAGGTCACCATGGCCTTCTTCGAATCGAGCATGCCCTCGTCCATGTTGATGTCGATCACCTGGGCGCCGGCTTCCACCTGCTGCAGGGCGACTTCCAGGGCTTCGGTGTAGTTGTCTTCACGAATCAACCGGGCGAAGCGGGCGGAACCGGTGATGTTGGTGCGCTCGCCGACGTTGACGAACAACGAGCTGCGATCAATCGTGAACGGTTCCAGGCCCGACAGGCGGCAGGCCTTGGGAATGTCCGGGATCGGGCGCGGCGCGTAGCCGGCCACGGCCTTGGCGATGGCTTCAATGTGGCCTGGCGTGGTACCGCAGCAGCCGCCGACGATGTTCAGGAAGCCGCTCTGGGCGAACTCTTCGATGACCTTGGCGGTTTGCGACGGCAACTCGTCATATTCGCCGAATTCGTTGGGCAGGCCGGCGTTCGGGTGCGCCGAGACGTGGGTATTGGCCTTGTTCGACAGATCTTCCAGGTACGGACGCAGTTCGCTGGCGCCCAGGGCGCAGTTGAGGCCCACGGACAGTGGCTTGGCGTGGCTGACGGAGTTCCAGAACGCTTCGGTGGTCTGGCCCGACAGGGTACGGCCGGAGGCGTCGGTGATGGTGCCGGAAATCATGATCGGCAGTTCGACGTTCAGTTCCTCGAACACGCCCTGTACGGCGAAGATCGCGGCCTTGGCGTTGAGGGTGTCGAAAATGGTCTCGATCAGGATCAGGTCGGCGCCGCCCTCGATCAGGCCCTTGGTGGCTTCGGTGTAGTTTTCCACCAGCTCATCGAAGGTCACGTTGCGGTAGCCGGGGTTGTTCACATCGGGCGACAGCGAGCAGGTACGGCTGGTCGGGCCAAGCACGCCGGCGACAAAACGCGGCTTGGCCGGGTTTTCCAGGGTCTTGGCGTCGGCGATCTTGCGTGCCAGTCGCGCGCCTTCTACGTTTAATTCATAGGCCAGTTCTTCCATGCCGTAATCGGCCATGGAAATACGCGTGGCGTTGAAGGTGTTGGTTTCCAGAATGTCGGCACCGGCATCCAGGTAGGCCTTTTCGATGCCGCCGATCACGTCGGGGCGGGTGAGCACCAGCAGGTCGTTGTTGCCCTTGACGTCACTCGGCCAATCGGCAAAGCGTTTGCCGCGGTAGTCGTTTTCCTCAAGCTTGTAGCTCTGGATCATCGTGCCCATGCCGCCGTCGAGGATCAGGATGCGTTCCTTGAGGGCTTGGTGAAGGGCTTGCAGACGAGCGCTACGATCGGACATGGGACTACTCTGGTCAGGCATTTCGGAGGGCGTGAATCATAACAAACCTGTGCCGATTTAGAGCATGTCCAGGTTTTGCATGAATATCGTTCATGTTGGCGGGTAGCATGGCCCGGTAGACTGCTGGCACTTTTATATCGCACGCATTGAATCGGGACCGGATACATGTCACTTCGCCTCATCATCAGCGCCGTTCTGGCCTTGATAGCCAGCTGCGCTCAGGCACAGGCTTTACCGGTCAACAGTCCCGTCCCGGCGATCTCCTATACTCGCGACGTCCAACCGATCTTCACCGAGAAGTGCGTGGCCTGCCACGCCTGTTACGACTCAGCCTGCCAGCTCAACCTGGGCAGTGCCGAGGGCGCGGCGCGCGGCGCGACCAAAATGCCGGTCTACGACGGCGAACGCAGCCAGGCCGCACCGACCACCCGTTTGTTCTCAGACGCCTTCGGCAAGCAGGCCTGGCAGCAGAAGGGCTTCTACTCGGTGCTGGACGCCCAGGGCAGCCAGGCCGCGTTGATGGCGCGCATGCTGGAGCTGGGTCATAACGCGCCACTTAAACCCAATGCCAAATTGCCCGACGAGATCATGCTGGGCCTGAACCGCCAGAACCTGTGCGCCATGCCCGGCGAGTTCAATGCCTACGCCGGCGCGCATCCCAAGGAAGGCATGCCGCTGGCCGTCACCGGCCTGACCGACCAGCAATACCGGACGCTGCAGCGCTGGCTGGCCTCCGGCGCCCCGATTGATGAGCAAGGCCTGGCGCCCAGCGCCAGGGAAGCCTTGCAGGTGCAGCAGTGGGAAAACCTGTTCAACCAGCCCGGCGCCCGCGAAAGCCTGGTGGCGCGCTGGTTGTATGAGCATTTGTTCCTGGCGCACATTTACTTCGAGAACGGCGAGCCGGGGCATTTCTTCCAGTGGGTGCGCTCACGCACGCCGAGCGGCCAGCCGATTGATCTGATCGCCACCCGTCGCCCCAACGATGATCCAGGCACCAATGTTTATTACCGTCTCTGGCCGGTGCAGGGCGTGATCGTGCACAAAACGCACATCACTTACCCGTTCAGCGCGGCGAAAATGGCGCGCATCAAAGCGCTGTTCTACGCCGGTGACTGGCAGGTCAACGCCTTGCCGGGCTATGGTCCGGGGCGCCGGGCCAACCCGTTCGAGACCTTTGAGGCGATTCCGGCCAAGGCGCGTTACCAGTTCATGCTCGATAACGCCGAATACTTCGTGCGCACCTTTATTCGCGGGCCGGTGTGCCGTGGGCAGATCGCCACGGACGTGATTCGCGATAATTTCTGGACCCTGTTCCAGGACCCGGACCACGACCTGTACATCACCGATGCGCGTTATCGCGGCCAGGCCACGCCATTGCTGGCGATGCCGGGGCAGAACGACGACGTGGGCAGCGTGCTCGGCCTGTGGCTGGCCTATCGCGACAAGCGTAACCAGTACGAGGCCTTGCGCCGTGACAGCTACGCAGACTTGCCGCCGCCGAGTTGGTCGACCCTGTGGGCGGGTAACGACAATGCCTTGTTGAGCATTTTCCGCCATTTCGACAGTGCCTCGGTGACCAAGGGCCTGATCGGCGAGGTGCCGCAAACGATGTGGTTGTTCGATTACCCGTTGCTGGAACGCACTTATTACCAGTTGGCGGTGAACTTCGATGTGTTCGGCAACGTGTCGCATCAGGCCCAGACCCGGCTGTATTTCGACCTGATCCGCAATGGCGCCGAGCAGAACTTCCTGCGTCTGATGCCGGCGGATACCCGCGATGATTTTATGGACGATTGGTACCAGAACAGCGGCAAGCTCAAGCTGTGGCTGGACTATGAAGCGATTGATGATGACAAGCCGAGCGGCTTGCACCTGGATGAAAAGGACCCGAAGCGCGATTTTGCCAAGCAGTTGCTGACGCGTTATGGCTACTTGAATGCCAGCCCGGATCCGATCAACCGCTGCACCAGTGCCTATTGCTCGCGCGACGGCATTGAGCCGGCGTTGCAGGATGCGGAGCAGGCGCTCAGTCGCCTGACGTCGAGGCCGGCAGCGGGGCTCAAGGTGATTGATCAATTGCCCGAGGCGAGCCTGCTGCGGATCGAAACGGCCAATGGCAAACGCGAGTTCTACAGCATGCTGCGCAACCGGGCGTACAGTAATGTGGCGTTCCTGTTGGGTGAGGCTTATCGCTATCAACCGGGCCTGGACACTGTGACCATCTACCCCGGTGTGCTCAGCAGCTACCCGAACTTCATCTTCAATATCCCCGCGCAGGAAGTGCCGGAGTTTGTGGCGGCAATGGAAAATGCCAGGGACGCCAAGCGCTTCGAGAAGATCGTCGATCGCTGGGGCGTGCGCCGCAGCCATCCGCTGTTCTGGCAGTATTTCCATGACGCGTCGCGGTACATCCGCGAAACCACGCCGGTGGAAGAAGGCGTGCTGGACATGAACCGCTACGAGAATCTTTGATCGACCTTTGACCGTCCGCCATGGTCCCAACTTCATCTAGATGAGTTGGGAAGGGCGGCAAACAATGTTGATCTCGGTACAGGCGTTGCGCGCGCTGGCGGCCTGGACGGTGGTAGGGCACCACTTCATGCAGATTTTCTTCGGTTTCAAGGCGGACACGGCCTTGGGAAGGTTATTTGTCGAAAAAGGCGCCGCGGGCGTGGACGTGTTTTTTGTCATCAGCGGCCTGGTGATTTTCCTGTCTACCCAGGACAAGGACCTGCCGCCCTGGCGTTTTCTGTTGTACCGTCTGCTGCGCATCGTGCCGGCCTACTGGTTCTACACGCTGCTGATGGCATTACTGGTGGTGGTCGCCCGGCCAATGCTGCCGGACCAGAGCGTCGATGCCGCCCATGTGTTGATGTCGCTGTTGTTTATTCCTTCGCAAAACCCCGGCGGTTATGGCGTGTACCCGACCCTTAACGTCGGTTGGACGCTGAACTACGAGATGCTTTTTTACCTGCTGTTTGCCTGGGCCTTGCTGTTCCGTCGGCAATGGCGACTGCTGGTGGTGGCGGCGTTGCTGTTTGCGGTCTGCGAGGCCTGGACCTCGTTTGGCTGGATCAGTGAGTTCTATCGCTCGGACATTGTCGTCGAATTTCTGATGGGCATCGGCATCGGCATGCTCTACCGCAAGGGCTGGATTCGCCCGGGGTTATGGCTGCCGCTGCTGGGAATCGTCGCAGCGCTGCTGGCGATCTATCATTGGCCGGCCTCGCCCCGCGCCTTGACCTGGGGCCTGCCCAGCGCGGTGTTGGTGGTGGCGTGCGTGGCGCTTGAGCGATTCTTCGTCAACTATCGTCTGTTTAAAGTACTCGGGGACTGCTCCTATTCGGTGTATTTGCTGCATGTGCTGGTGCTTTCGGCCGGCGGTTATCTGGCCCAGCGTTACGCCCTGAACCCTTATGCCGTGCTGGCCGTGTGCGTGGTGATCATCGGCCTGAGCGCCATGGGCAGCTACCGATGGCTGGAGCAGGGCAGTTATCGCGTCCTCAAAGGTTGGTTTGATGGCGACGAGCGGTCGAATTTATCCCGACAAAAACACTAGGACTTTGTACCTCTGTAATGATTTGGCGTAAACTGCCCGCAAGCCTGTGAGGAGTTTCCATGACTGCCATAACCATTACCGACGCCGCCCATGATTACCTGGCCGACCTGCTGTCCAAGCAGAACACCCCAGGTATCGGCATCCGCGTCTTTATCACCCAGCCCGGCACCCAATACGCCGAGACTTGCATTGCCTACTGCAAGCCCGGAGAAGAGAAGCCTGAAGACACCGCCCTGGGGCTGAAAAGCTTCACCGCGTACATCGACAACTTCAGCGAAGCCTTCCTCGATGACGCCGTGGTCGACTATGCCACCGACCGCATGGGCGGCCAGTTGACCATCAAGGCGCCCAACGCCAAGGTGCCGAATGTCAACGCTGACAGCCCGGTCAACGAGCGCATCAACTACTACCTGCAAACCGAGATCAACCCGGGGCTGGCCAGCCACGGCGGTCAGGTCAGCCTGATTGATGTCGTCGAAGACGGTATTGCCGTACTCAAGTTCGGCGGCGGTTGCCAGGGCTGCGGCCAGGCAGACGTGACCTTGCGTGAAGGCATCGAGCGCACCTTGCTCGAGCGCATCCCCGAGCTCAAGGGCGTACGCGACGTCACCGACCACACGCAGAAAGAAAACGCCTACTACTGAGTAAGGTGTTCGCTGCGAACAAAAAAACGGCGCCCCGTGAGCGCCGTTTTTTTATGCTTAAAATTCAGAGTCTTGCGCGGTATTCCTGCCAAATAAGATTAACTGTGGGAGCGCATTGCTCGCAAATGCGGTGTATCAGTCAGTACATCTGCAACTGACCCACCGTCTTCGCGAGCAAGCCCGCTCCCACATTGTTTGAGCGCATTGCTTCAGGGGCGATAAAGGTGCGCGTGGCCTGCACGGTACAGCGAGGACTCACTGAAGCTGTCATTCGCCAGCACCCGCCCGACCACAATCAGTGCCGTACGCCGAAAGCCTTTAGCCGCCACTTTCTCGGCAATATCACTCAGCGTACCCACCACCCAATCCTGATCTGGCCACGTCGCCCGGTGCACCACGGCAATCGGGCAGTCTGCGCCGTAATGCGGCAGCAGCTCGGCGACGATCTTGGCCAGATGATTCACCCCCAAGTGAATCGCCATGGTCGTGCCGTGGCGCGCCAGGCTGTCGAAGTCTTCACCCGCCGGCATGCTGGTTTTATCCGCATAGCGCGTCAGGATCACGCTTTGCGCGATATCCGGCAGGGTCAGCTCGGTCTCCAGCAACGCCGCACACGCCGCCACCGCCGTGACGCCCGGGATGATCTGGAACGGTATGCCCAACTCGCGCAAGCAGCGAATCTGCTCGCCAATCGCCCCGTACAGGCTGGGGTCGCCGGAGTGCACGCGTGCCACATCCTGGCCCTTGGCATGGGCAGCCTTGATCAGGTCGATGATCTGTTCCAGGTGCAATTCGGCGCTATTGACCACCTGTTCCGCCTGGTGACCTTCCAACACCGCCGCTGGCACCAATGAGCCGGCATAGATGATCACCGGGCAACTGCGGATCAACCGTTGGCCTTTGACGGTAATCAATTCCGGGTCGCCGGGGCCTGCGCCGATGAAGTAGACGGTCATGGGAATTCCTGTTGAAAAACGGGCGAGCATGAAGATTGCTCATGATCGAGAAGGGCAATTATCGGGTTTTTAGTCGGCGCAGGCCAATGCAAAGGTGGCCTGGGCGACTTTTTTGCGCGTGATCAGCAGGCGGGCGGGGCGGTGAGACAGCTGTTCAGCCAAGGCCAGGGCGGCACTTTCGGCGATGCCGTAACAGCCGGTATGGGCAAACGCGACCGCCGATCTGTGACTGAGGCGCGGTTCAAACAGCGCCAATTGCGTTGCGCTGAAACACCGCAACGGCAGGTTCAACATGTTCGACAGGGCAAGCAGCCCCGGTTCATCCCGCTTGCGGTCGATACTGGCCAGCGCGGTGATGCGCTGGCGCTCGATACCGCCCTCGGCCAGGGCGGCGTCAAACAGGCCGAGCAGGGTGTGAACATCGCACCCGCGCTGGCAACCCAGCCCGACCACCAGCGTCATGCCGAGTATTGATCGTCGCGGTTGCGGCGAAACAGCCAGGCGCTGATCAGACCCAGTGCCAGCCAGAACGCGACGTTGGTCAGTTGCGAGGCGATCTTGAACTGGGCTTCCAACGCTTCTGGAGCCAGCATCGAATGCACTTCAGGTTGCGGCGCGCCGATCACATGCGGCACGGCCAGGATCGCCACACCCAGCCCTTTGAGCAGCCAATTGCGACCAAACACCAGCAGCGCGATACCCGCAGCCGTGGACGCCGCCGTGCCGATCCACCAGATCTGCCGCTGCGCCAGATCGGCGGCAGCGGTGCCCGGCAACTCCGGTGGCAGGCCCAGGGTGGGCGCCAGTACAAACGTCACGTAACCGGCCAAGCCCCACAGCAGCCCTTGAGCGGTGCGGGTTGGCGCGCGCAAGGTGTAAAGGCCGGCCAGCATCAATGCGAAACCGACCGCAACCACCAAGTTACCGCCAGTGGTGGACAGCACGCGTTGCCAGCCGTTTTCCGGCTCCCAGGCTTCGGCGTCGTGGGTGTGAGCGGCGGCGCCTTCAGCGTGCACATGGGGCACGACTTCGGCAGCGGCCGGGGCGTTTTCAAAGGTTTCCGCCTGCAGAATCAGCGGGGCGACCCAGAAGCTTTGCAGCAGGGTCAGCAGCAGGGCGGCGAGCAAGCCGGTGAAGCCTGCGGTTTGGGCGATGCGCTTGATCATGTCGGCAGTTCTCAGTGGCAGGGGAACGCCGCGCTGTGGCGGGTATCGTGGGCAGCGTTGTGCACCGCCTCGATATGCGAGAAACCGGCGAAATACACCAGGCACGCGCCGAGGATCGACGCACCGATGGCGGCGATCAGGCGTTGGCTCAGGGTGGCGGTGCTACTGGCGGAGTGCGAGGTGCTGCTGATGATCGACATGGGCGCGTCCCTTCGGGTTTCGGGGTGAAACGAGCGCATGAAAACCCTGCGAGCCGGGCACGCAGGGTCTGAACAGCGCCCGCCCACCGCGGGTTTGTTATCTGAATTTTTTCGGGCCGGTCTCCGGGCTTGCGAGGGACGCTGGGTCTAAAAAGCATCGCCTTCCCATGCCTTACAGGCACAGTGGTTATGATGCTTCGCTCGCTTACCGTTGCGGGGGCAGCACCGGACTTCTCATGCGCAGGCATAAGTCACCGGTTTCCCGTTTCACCCTGTGAAGGGCACCCGAAACAAGGTGTGTAGGAGAGCATGGGGGTGGGAGGGGAGTCAAATGGGATGTTTGGTGTACATATCCGTTGCTGCGGTCACGGCGTCTTAGGGTTCCGCTCTTACAGCGGGTCACTTTTGGCAAACGCCCGGAATGCCGGCCCAGCCAAAAGTAACCAAAAGGTCTTTGCCCCACCACTCGGCACCTCGCCTGGGCTCGGTGTGCCCTCACTC